>NZ_BLJF01000002.1 GCF_009932335.1 Pseudomonas asiatica | reverse complement strand
CGAAAAATCATCGGAAGATAGACCGCGTCCTGCGCTCAGTATTTTATTTCCGCTTGATAGCTAACTGGTGATGAATTTTAATTTCGGCATAACAATGCAATTACACCAGCAATCTTAGATAGCCTTTACTTACTAGACCGAGGTTTCATACGTCTGAAGATACGACTTGGAGAATCACTAAGACAAAACTTTAGCGTGTCATCCAGCACCTTCTGACGGACTTTCCTAGCCTGGCCACTGGTACCAAATCACACCCATACTTGGAAAGCACCTCTGCCATAACCAAGTTTTTCAGAAGCACTCCATCAAGTCTGTTACGGGAGATGCTGCGCTATCACTTTAGGTAGCCTTGGAGGAAGCTCCGCCAGTTTAGCAGCACTAGTTAGATCCGTTTTTAGTAATTTCAAAATTTTCAAAGACCATCTTCATATAGACGACAAGAAAACAATTAAAAGCCAAACCTCGATCAAAGTTTTCCGAGCCTGCTCTTCATTGATTGGCCATTTCAGCCAAGATAGCCCCAACACCTGGCCGTTTGGACCGGCAGAAACATTCCCAGGTAGCAGGTAGCAGGTACCAGGTAGCAGGTAGCAGCTAGCAGCTAGCAGCTAGCAGCTAGCAGCTAATAGAAAATACAAATTCTTTATGCCTCGCAAGGTGGGTGCCTTCAGGGTGACGACTGACCCATCGCATATGTTCGTAAGCGTTAAGAAAGTTCATACTAATCGCATGACTAGCTCATTACAGTCGGGCGAAAGCCAACTTCCTGCTAGAAATTGAGTGATCAACACCCAAGGACATCCTTATACAACCAAAAACAAAGACATCAATCACGCTTTATCATTCATGACCATAGCGTCGGCCATGTAAGCCTAAGACTGCATCATCTGACGAAACTCGGCGAGATATCCAGCCTGATTATAACTTGTTCGGATTTTTCTTCTCTCGGCATGCGCCGATTCACGCTCGATCACGTCCGAGCCAGATTCCATCTAGTTGAGCATGGTCTAGGCGCTGGCGCGAATGCCATGGGCTGAAAAGCCGATGCGGCCCTTACCCATGCGTTCGGGTGCTCGACTCAATGTCGTTGCTGTCATGCACTCGTTCGGCTTGCGATAGTAAGGAAATAGCAGCCGATGCGCTCCGTATACACTATCTGTTCAGATTAAGCCCGGCGCTCGACTTACCCTACCCAGTCTGCCCCCCCTTCAGCCCGAAGTGCATGCAACAACCTCGCTAAGGCTCCCTCCCCAACATTTCCCTCCTTCCGGGCAAGTCCGGTAACCATGGCAAATCGCCATCAAAACAAGGTAAATTCGCCAAAGAAATGAGGTCAAAGGCCGTTGTACTGCGGGTCGATCAGCTCGTGCCACCTGGGTCAGTTTTCGATCAGCTGCAACAAATAGCACCACATCAGGACGCCCAAGGTTCCAAGCAAATCCTATCGGCATTCCAAATGGCATTCCAACAAAAAAGTCAACTGATATTTTTTTAAAATCAATAGCTTGAACCGCCTATTCAGATTACCGGCGAACTGAGCTCGCTTAGCGACAACACCACTCATTGCTGACATCTGAGTGACCTGACGGAGTCCTCCTAACAAACCCCCTTAACATAGGCACTACCCAAAGAGCCCTCGCCATCGAAATCTTCCGGATACTCCCCCTCCTCAAGACCAATGAACGGTTTGATGACCGGTGCATCCGGTGTAACGCTGAGCACCTGCCTACCACCAATTGAAACCCATTCTCCAGCGCAATCGGGCACGATGAGAAAATACTTTTCCAAGCTTGGCTTACCCTCATCACCAATGACAGCCAATGCACCCGGCTCGATCTTCCTGTACGTCAGCGTGTCGACGGACAACCGCTCCATCAACCGCTCACACTCCTTGATACTGCCCTCCAGCTTGATGACGCGAATCTTCTGAGCAGTAGCCAGGTACTGAGCTTCTTCCTTGAAGGTATCGTAGCGACTTTGCATGGCGCCTATGTGCGAATTCGCTTCGTTTTGCGAATCACGCACGGACTCCTGCGCGGCGTTAAGCATACCCAGCAGTTTTTGCTTGATGCCCTGGAAAGCCGCTAGTTTTTCCTTATTGATACTCACGCAAAATCACTCCACTACGATCGGGAAACTGATAACCCTTTCCTTGCTTCAGGCACCACGATGAAACAGTGTCAGGAAATCCACAGTTGAAGTTGCAGCGGCCTTCGAGCACCAGGCGCAGCGGGGTAGATGAAATACTGCTTCGCAACTCCTGGGCCCACGGTTGCTGTTCAGCGATGACAAATGTGTCATTTTCATAAGTGCTATACGCCAGGTCCTGGCGCAAATAGCACAACGACGACTTCCCTTCCGGGAACACCCTGAAGTAGTCCCCATAGCCCTCAAGGCAGTTCGATTTTTTTGTGCACAAATCGCACACATCGTTGCTTTTTCTGGCAGTCGATTTCAGCTTGTATTCGACCAGTCCTTGGCGGGGTGTCAGGTACCTGACCCTGGAACGGCCGCGTTGCTGGCCATCATCCTGAATCAGTTTCAAATAGCCTGACGCTACTGACTCCTCAAGCGCTTCCTCCGGAGTAATGTAGTACCGGTCGTACTCAGCCGCTGACTCTTCTGTCCAGTACAGGTCCAGTAATTTCAGTCTCAACTGGTGTTGGTCAATAAATGCCAGCTGATCGGGGAGGTCCGTGGTATGCCCCCTCATCAACACCCTGTTCAGTGACATCGGTAAGGAACAATCAATCCCGGCCCGGATGCCCTCGATCAGCTTCTCAAGGTTTCCGCCTCCCGTTACCCTGCGATAGATATCTGGCGACATGGAGTGCCAGCTCAACCGCAAAAGGTCCAGACCCGCCTCTTTGAGCTCTTGCGCCTGCCGTGCAAGCAAGCTGCCGTTGCTGGTCATCGACACACGAAAGCCCATCGCTTTCAGCTTTGCTACCACATGGCCAACACGCACGTTACCTTCACGCCAGAGCAGTGGCTCAAGTGCCGCCACCTCCACTTGCATCAGCCCGGCGTTTTCCTTCCACCACTGCGCGACGCTGATAATCCGTGCAAGGCTAAGCCGGTTCATAGCACAAGCCCTGACAAAATGAGATCGCACACCTGTTCTGGCGTTCTGTCGCTGGTATCGACCTGGACAAGGTCCTGCATGGCAAGAAAGCGTCGACGGGCTTTGTCCAACAAGGTGAGGTTATGGTCGGTAGGGGAAACAACGCCGGTTTGATGCTCTCGCCGAGCAATGCGCTCACGGGAAACTTCGCTGCTCACTGTCAGCAAAATTGAGTGATCGGGCCGGGCCAGCGAGGGAAAGCATTCAGCGATATCGACAGGTAGCGGCTTTGCCTCAGGCCACTGGTAAGCGATGGTGGAGTGAATATACCGATCACAAATAACCGGCCCTCTCTCCAGCAATGCGTTAATTTCAACCTGTTGTGCTTCCAGCGAGTGCAGATAGAAAGCGTATTTTTCTTCCGTGCTTCCCTGGCGCTCAATACGCTGGCGCTCAGTTGAAAATCGCTCGTCTGGTGTTTTGATGCACACGGCGCCAAGGCGATTTGCGAGCATGCGTACAACGGTTGATTTACCGGCGCCGTCGATGCCTTCGATGGTAACGAAGAGGTGCTTCATGTGGATTATTGACTGCCTTGTCTAGCAACTGGAAAGCGTCAGGGCCGGCCCTCAAGACCGGCCACTGCCTGCTCTTTCAGTAGAAGTAATTGGATTCAGCCTTTTTATCGAGACCGACCACAACACTCTGGTCAATTCGACAGGCCGTCGGCGCGTCATTCACCCCCCAATGCCGACAGTAATAACGACCTTCGTTAACCGCCTCGCCCTCTTCGGTGAATACTTCGATCACGGCATTCCAAAGTGATACCCGCGGCGCATCACTGGTGGGGTCCAGGCACAGCAAATGAGTGATCTGCAACTCATCGTCATCATTCGCCTTATACCCCTGATAGCCGATAACCAGCAGCCAATGCCCCGCTTGCCCGCAGTCCCATTCGACACCCACGATCGGGATTTTTCGGTTATCGACAGCATCTGCAATGTTGCGAATGGTTGTTTTACGTCGTGGGGCGACATCAAGCACTGTGGTCACGACACCCGCATGCTTGAACACATCCACCAGCCAGCTCACATCAAAGTCGTCGGTACCTTCTGTAACCAAGGCACCAAAGGCCATCAAGTTTTCGCGAAAGCGGCCAAGGCGCGTGCGACCATCGAAACTGTCGAGTGATCGCGCCTGGTCTCGGGACATGACACCCAGTGCAATCAAGATCATCACGACACAATAAGGACCACAGGCGCCGTCCATTTCCCCTTGGCGCAGGTGGACGTAGTCGTGCGCGTGAGGATGCGCACAGGTCACCGGGCCGTTGGGCGAGACCGACAACCATGGGCTTACGAACATTTGATTCATACAGCATCATTCCTTTGCCGAGGCACTACAGCCGCCCAGTACACGCGGCCGCACCAAAAAACACAGGGGCTGGCGGCACTATGCACCCGCCGCCCGCATTCAGAACTCCACCGCCCGCAAGGTACGTGTCAACTCGCGCCAGTCACTGCAGTCTTTCTCAAGCTGGCTGGCAGCGCTTTGCAGGGCCACTAGGCTCTGCTCATACGGTTTTCTCTGATCAATGAAGAGCTGGTCAATCAACTCGCCGGCACTCTGAACCAGGGCATTTTCCAACTCGGCACCGGTCTCTTCGATCCATTGGATACGCTGGAGGGCACGGCTATGATTGCGCTCGTTCTCTTTTTCTTCGCTGCGCGCCGCCAGAAAAATTTCTGCAACCGCAAACACCAGCTGCACCACAGGCGCCGCGCGTCCCGCCCACTTTTGCAATGTCGACAGCCAACGGCCTTTCAACAGTGGAATCTTCAGCTTGCGCCCCAGAACAAGCAGCGAAGTCAGGTGATCCTGGTTGATACCTTTGAGCTGGGCGAATACTGGCCCGGACAACTTGTCCAGCAGCTCGCTTTCTTCGGCATTAGCGTAGAGCTTGGGATCTACCCCGGCATCGAGCAGCAAGTCGTCGATCTGCGCTTTGCGCATCATCTGCAGTTCGCTTTCGAGCCATTGCTGCAGCTTCTCGGCAATGCCCTGGGCCAGAACTTCCAGCGCTCGCGTCAGCGAAGCAGAGTCACCACTCTGATCAAGGGCACGCTCGATCGTCAGCCGTGCTGCCAGAATCTCGCGACGCACCAGATGCCTGGCGCTGTTTTTCAGCTGTTGCTGCTGACGTGCCATGTGCTCCAACTGTGCATCGATCGCGCCCAATTGCTGTGCCGGGGGCATTTCGCGTTCAAGTTGAACGGAGACCGGCGTGAGCAGTGCCCGCTCAATCATCGTGCAGGTTTGCTCAAGCAACTGCTCTTCGCCATCAAAGCGCTGCAGCCACTGTTTGAACCGAGCGATGAAGACGTCGTAACCCGAATGCTCAAGCAGCTTCGCTTTGCCCTCAAGGCGTCCGCGACTGGCCGACCTGACGTTCATCAGAATCACCGGCAACTGTTCGACCCATGCCTCATCCAGAGCATGGGTTCGCGCATAGTTGAGCAAGGTGCGCGAGAAGCTGGCCTGAATCCGCTCGATGACAGCAGGGTCGCTGTCTTCATAATTGAGCACGATGAACAACTGACGGCGCTGGGAGAGCAGCGTGAAAATACGTTCAACGATGTTCTGCGCATCCTGATCTTCCTGGCGCAGAACGAACAGAATCAAGTTGGCGCGCTTCAGTTGCTCAGTGCTGATTTCGTCATGCTCAATCGGCGCGTTGATCCCCGGTGTGTCGAGCAACACATGCCCGTCCCAATCGAAGTGATGCACGGTGTCGGTGGTGGGAATATCACCCACCACCGCACGCTCTTCACCCAGCAAGGCATTGATCAGCGTGCTTTTGCCAGCGTTGTAGGCACCGAACAACATGACGTGCACTTTGCGCTCGTCAATCTGTTCGATCAGCTGATCGATACGCGCAGGCGCATCCGGCAGGTAGCGCGAAGCGATGCTACAGGAACTGGCAATCAGCGTTTTGTACTGCTCAAAGGGGTTCATCGGGCAACGCTCTCCTTCAAACATTTCAGATCCTGCTCACTGCTCGCAATGATGTCGAACAGGCGCATGGCCTCGACGTCCACCAGGTCGATCGACTCGATGCAGGTATCTACCGCAGCGCCAACGGCCTTGGGCAAACGCGCGCGCAAGTCGGCTTCGAGCTTGCCATGCAAGCGTGCATAGCTGACCCCGACCACTTGCCGGACCATCTGCGTTTCGACCATGTAGTTACCGGCAGCGCCACCGAGCAGCCCACCCAGAAGCCCGCCAGCGATTGCACCAATCGGCCCGCCGAACGCAGTGCCGATTGCGGTACCGATCGCCGTGCCAGTGGCTGTCGCCGCCGCTTGCTTACCTCGCCCGGTAACCAACTCGACATCAACACCCAGGTCTTCGAAACTGCCGACGTCATCACTGGACATGTCGACCAGCACACCTTTGAGCTCGCTGACGTAGTCTTTCAACTCACGCGTCAGGTAATGCTCGATGGTGCTCTGGCACAGCGCATTGACATCCTTGGTCAGCGCTTGAACATCTTGCGTGGACTTGTGCGTTTCCAGCAGGTCAGCGAGTTTGAGCAGCACATCGGCAAGCACCGCCGAAGCGATCTGATCGCTACGTACCTTGAGGCCCTGAACCGCCTTGCGAGTGGCGTCTCGCAGTTCGTCCAGCCTGGGCAGCACGGTACTGCGCAAACTGCTCAGCACGTTGTTCTCAAGGTGGCTAACCATGAGCTGCGTGGCTTTGCTTTCCTTGTAAACGCGGGCCTCCTGGGCAATCACCTGCAACTGAGCGAACAACCGCTCAAAACCAGCCGCCTGCAGGCAATCGTCCTGCTCTGCGTTCTTACGGGCATACCGGACCGACACAGACACCAC
Source organism: Pseudomonas asiatica (assembly GCF_009932335.1). Lineage (NCBI taxonomy): Bacteria > Pseudomonadati > Pseudomonadota > Gammaproteobacteria > Pseudomonadales > Pseudomonadaceae > Pseudomonas > Pseudomonas asiatica. Next base: position 679,318 of record NZ_BLJF01000002.1, on the reverse strand, counting down.
AGGTTTAAGCAGCGCCTCATCGAGGTCAGACGCGCGCAGCTGTTGTGCAGCACGTTTCCACACATCGCCTTCCTGCAGTGAACGATTGGCCGTCGTCTTGTTGCACAGCACCTTGATTAGCGTGTCCTGCCCGGGAACCTCATCCTCGTTGTAAAAGTCACTTTTGGTGATGATCGGCAGCAGGGGTTTATTGCGCTTGAGTTCCCCCTCCAGCTCAGCCAACTCCTGCACCTGACCTGGCGCAGTGGAACTGCTCAACCACAGCACCGCATCGGCGCTGTCGGTGTAACGCTTGGTCAGTTCACCATTCACACCTGTCACCGAAAGCAATCCGGGTGTGTCGATGAGAATCAGCTTTTGCCCCAGGCGGATGCCCTGGATCTGCGAGGTGGTTTCTGTCTCACCTTCGGCAAAGGGCTCATCGCGCTCGACGATCGCGTTGTCGGCCAGATGAAAGTACTGCACCGCCTCTCCATTGGCAGCGAAGCGTTCGGCGACAAAGTTGCAGAACGAACTCTTACCGGCATTGACCTTGCCAAACACCAGGATCACGGCTTTGTCGCCAAACGTTTCGGCAAGCTGTGCCGAAGGCTGATTACGCGCCCAGGTGCGTCCCCAGTCCTCGATGCACAACCGCACAACTTCGCGTACACCTTCGGCCTGGCGCGCCAGGTGACCGTCACGGTTCAACTTGCCCAGCGAGGGCTGGGCGCTCAACGCGCGGGTCAGATGAGATTGCCAATGCTTCAGTTTGCTTTCGTCGGCTTCCACCCGCTGGGTCAAATACTCGAACCCTTTGAGCGCCTCGATAAATGCTTTTTCCTGCATACACGATCCTGTGCTGGTTCAGGCTGCCCCAGGCAGCGAACTCATCGTCAAAAACAGTGTGACTACTGCCCCGCTTCAAACCGGTGGCAATCGAGCAATCAGCCTATTGGCAGGCTATTGAGAAACGTCTTGGCTTCGTTCCTCTCGGCGATATGCCGCTCCAGTACTTTGATTTCTCCATCAATCTCGCGTACGGGTGCATTACGCAAGAACGCTTTTTTCAGCGACTCAGTGGGAAATTTTGTCGGTTGGCTGACCATTGTCTGAACCAGCCCTTGAAGCTGCTTCGTATCAACTTCAATGCCATGCCCCTGGAGGAAGGCCTTCAGTTGGCGCTCGGCCGCTTCTTTGTTGGCTTGAAGTTTGGCGTTGCGTGCCTTCTCAGCAGCTTCTCGCTCGTAGTCGCGAGAAGACCCCGAAGAAGACGATGACGACGAGGAGTCCGAACTGCTGGATACCGCCGCTGCGACTGCCGCGACGGCTGCACCGGCTAACAAGATAAAAGGAAGCATGGCTCAGGCCTTATTGAGTTGTTTATGGAGCTTGCTGTGCAGGTTTTGGTACTCGGTGACAAAATTTGCCAGCAGCGCTTGCCGTTTGGCCTGCTGATGTAAAAGTCGCGCCTGCAAGTTGGTCAGCCCCTGATCGATCAGGCCTTCCAGGCTTTCCCCCAGCGCCAGCACTTCGTCCTTACGCGTTTGCTCGACATAAGCCAGTGCTGATTGCACAGCCTGGCGCAGCTCGTTGATGCCGCTTTTTTTGATTTTCAGCGCGCTTGCGCTCTCCAGGCCTTGACGATAACGATGGGCAGACACCGGAATGATTGGCAACTTCGGTGCTTGCTGCTTCATCAGCGCCTGAACATTCGCCAAGGTCTGCTCTTCGACCTGCTCGATCTGGGTCAGTACAATCAAGGTCTGACGCCCACTCTTGAGCGCGTCCTGCTGCAAGGTATCGATCATGTCGCATTCGCTCTGGTCGAGTTCGCCCTCTCGCACACAGTGCACAAACAGGCGGATATCCGATTGCTGCCAAGCGCCAGTCATCGCCGCTTGATCATCGTTGCGGGCAACGTCGGCATCCAGTCCGGGGGTGTCCAACCACCGCACGCCCTGATACTCGAAGTCGCTTAGCGCCGTCGTTTCCCGGGCATCGGACACAGCAAATTGCTCGCACTCGACCAATGCGTTGAGCAAGGAGCTCTTGCCATGGTTGTACTTGCCGATCACGGACACCACCGGCAGTCGCGCTTCGGCCAATAGGTATTGCAAACGGTTGATCTGATCAGTCTGATCGGGCAGCACCGCGTTGATTGCTTCGAAACCCATATCCACTCCTCTCCCTGAATGATGTCATTATGCCAACACTGGCCGTACCAAGGTACTCGCCCAACGCTGCATTGTCGGACTTGCACATCTAACGTCGGCGTGCAGGAAACAGCCTGATCAAGCACGCTCCAAGGTTGTCGGCGGTCTACGCTCGATCAAGCGTGTTTGCGCACATGGGGCAGTGATACGCGCAGGGCTGTGCTCCTTTCGGCATGCTTACTCCTCAACCCACAGGACAATAGCAACTTGCCACTGCGGGTGAGCGAACAGTAAGCGAGCGTGCGCAAAGGTTCCACGGGTGTGCAGATATACAGGTCAACTTTTAGTAGGGATCAGTGCTTCAGGCGCCGGGTTTAAGCAGACTTTCCCGGCGACCGATCCTGTCACTCCAACTTATATGACCAATAAATTTACACATCGCACCCAGCGCGTGGATTAGAAAATACCAAACAGCTTCGACTTGACGACCAGACCAGACGGAACCAGGCAGCTGGCAAAGAAGTTGTCTTGCTCGGCATACTTGTCGAACAAGCGGTCGAGCTCGAGATTGACCCGATCAAAGCCTTCATCGAGCCAGCCGATCAAGGTCGCTTTCAGGGTCAGTATAATTTTTGCCGCCTCAAACAGTGCCCCCACCTTGCGCATCAGACTGTCTGATTCAAACCCGTCTTCGATCTCTTTGAAACGCCCTTCCATCTCGCTCTGGAAGTCGTCGAATACTCGAGTGACTGCGCTTTCCAGCTCATCGCTGGTCTCCCAGTCACCCACGAAGCCAAAGGACGAGAGGTAGTCATCGAAGCTTCGTAAATCGGAAAACACTTCATCAAAGTCGGGGAGCTCGATTTCTCTGTCCAAATCGAGGTCAGCGATTTTGAACAGGCTCAGATCCGCCTTTTCAATCTTGCTGACCACAGTGTTGCGCATTTCCATGAGCACACGTTTGAAGTTCAAGCAGCTCATTGCTGCCAGACGCTTGCTCAGGAAGGCGTGAGATTGCTCCAGGTACAGTGAAAGCACTTCTTCCCGGCCAAAGGCCTGCGTCGACTGGCCGCCGCGCTTGCGTACCGACACCGAACACAGCGGTGTCACCGATACACCCGGGCACAGCTTGTGAATTTCCCGCGTCAAGGCTGCGACTTTATCACCCGCCACATCGGCATTGGTCAGGATGACTTGCAGGGGAATGCGTGCATCCTGGCCAATACGCTTGATCAGGTTGAGATCAACCGGTTCCAGACGTGCCGAGCTGGCGTTGATGACATAGAAAGCACCATGTATCCAGGTTTCCGGCTCCATGGGACGTTCGCGCCGTTGCTGCATGAAACGGTCGAACTGCTCAAGCCAACGCCCATAGTTGTCGGCCTCTAGCCCAACGCTGTCGAACACGTTCAGGAGGTGCCCCATGTGGGCAAACGTGTGGGACTGGAAATTCTTTTCCCAGGTGGTAACGGGCTTGCCACTTCCGGTTTCAAACAGGCCGGGCTGGTCGAACAGATAGTTGCAAAAGCTGCTTTTCCCTACACCGCTTTTGCCCAACACGATGAGGTTGATCGCGAATTGATCCATGGCGTTTCAAAACCTTGAACAGCTGTCATCTAAGGAAAGGCGGTGAGAAAGCGTAACGAGATGCCTCTCACCAAACCCTTCGGCGTTCACCAGTAAGTATCAGGCCTTGTTGGCCTTCCACTTTGACATACCGGCATTGAAAGCCTGCATGAAGAGCTCGCTGGAAAGCAGCTTTGTCCAATCCGGCGACTTGCCAGTTTTCAGGTAACCGTCGATGGCGCGTTCATACACCTCGACCAGGGCCAACCCCAGTCCGCCGGTGATTACCCCCGCCACACCAGCGTTTATGACCTGCCCAAACACCGGGATGAACTTGGTCAGGCTGGCCGCCAGCTGGCGCCCAATCAAGCTCAGGATCTGCCCCTTTAGCATACTGACGGCGATTTCACCCATCGAATCGAAGCCATAGAGCTTGGCCAGTGAGGCAGCCATGGCGATCTGCTGCGGCACGATGAGTAGCGCATCCGACATCGGCACCGGATTGAGCCCGGCACTGGCAGCGGTAGTGGCGCTGTAGGTCATGATGATGTTCATGGCTTCGCTACGCTTGGCCGGTAGCGAGGCAATCTGCGCAGCCACAAACGACTGACGTAGTGCATCATCCTTGAGCGATGTACTCGACCAAGTGATCAGCTTTTCAAGGTCCAGTTTCAGCTCTGGGTCAAGGGTGGGATTGTTGGCACAGGTCTCGAACACCTCGCAGTTCACACCGTTTTCGCGCAGGACTTTGCGAAACGCCTGGGAGGTCTCACCGTTACCCTGCTCGTCGATTGGCTCGGCATCGCACTGGGTAAGGACCACGGCCACCGGAATATCCAGTTCGCCAGTGAGCAAGCGCAGGTTGTCCACGTCAAAATCCGTGATGCGGTGATTGGCGACGGACAGGCAGTACCAAATGAGGTGGATCTGCTCATTCAGCGCCTGGTGTTTCCGCTGTTTGATTTCCGGGATGATTTTTTCCCGAAAGTTGCCCGCCGAAGCTTTGCCTTCAGTTACCTCGTAGCCCTCGGTATCGAAGATAACCAACGGCACTTTGGGGTCTTCGTAGCGGTGACAACCACGGGTGATCGGCTTTCCGGTGCCAACCTGGGCGATAGTCTTGCCGAAGATGTGGTTGATCAGGCTGCTTTTACCTACCCCGGTACCACCGACGATCATGAGGTTCGGTCGTTTAACCTGGGCCATCTCATTGTCGAACTGCTCTTCGAATCGCGTTTCCATACTTGCCATTGTTTTTCTCCGTCACTGCGCCTGTATGCGAAATGTCGCGCATTAAAGGCTATCGGTTTGGATGGATTAATCTTTAGCCTTCACTTGCGGGGGCTGCTTTCCTTCGACAATCACTGCCGACTATGCCCCAAACTCCAGGCCTCTTCGAGCATCTGGTCAAGCAATGCCAACAGGTCATCGGCAACAATTTCTTCGAAGTCGCTGTCTTCTTGCGCCAGGATCATCGCGGCAAACTCGTCGCTGTATTCCGGCGCGTCTTCATCTGCAACCGGCTCTGCGGGAATGGCATCCGGGTCACCTCGTTCTTGCTCGTCACTCACCGCGAACCTCCGAAATGAAGGGCGTCAACTGAACGGTCGAAACAGTTTGGCCTTGAATATCTCCAACTGCGTGGCGGCCCTGACCTCCAGGTTGGTGTTCCGGCATGCAGGGCAGGTCGAGAACCAGTCACGCCCCTCGCACAGCGCGTCACTGGCCGGTAACGTCGTGGCATGCCAGTGGCATTTGGGGCAACTGAAAGTGGACGGGCGAGGCGGTATAGGCATAGGAGCAAGTACCCTTGGGTAGCTGAAAAACGACGTGGGCGAACAGTCACGCCGACTCGGCGGCCCGCTTCTCAAGCTCTTCTTTCATCGCCATGTACTCACGGACAAACTCGTAGCCCATCTTGGCAACGACGATAACGCCAAAAATTGCGAATAGATTCTTCATGGCTCGATCTCTTTGGAGCGGAAGGCTTCAGCGTTTCAAAGCGATTTAAATCACCGCTCACTCCGCTAATGGACTGATCATCAGTGGCACCTGCGACAGCACCTATCAGTTGCTCTGATTGCGCAATTGCCTGAGCGCCTTTCATGCGTCATGCAGGCTGCCTTGCAGGCAATATCTAATGGCCATACCCTAGGCAAAATGCCACGCTGCGTCCACGTTGTCTGTGCATACAGGTAAACAATTGGAGCGGGTTCCAATGCGCAAGGCAGAAGCTTTTCACGTTCTGCGCAACGCCACCGAAGCAATACGTAAACTTTATAGACATATACTGTTGATTTACAGACAGCCAAGGACACCGAGGATCGCCCCCCCATGGACTACCAAGTACTCAAGACCCGTCACCGCCAGGAACGTGAAGGTCATCACCCCAACCTCACCTTGCGGGTTCATCGCGCCTTGAGCTGGCTGAACCGCGCCGAGCAGGCAGACGATGTCGACGGGCGCTTCATCTTCCTGTGGATTGCCTTCAACTCGGCCTATGCCACCGACATCGATGAGCAGTACCGTCTTTCCGAGCAGTCCACCTTCAAAACCTTCCTGGACAAACTCTGCTCACTCGACACTGGCAACCTGATCGAGAACCTGGTGTGGTCCGAATTCTCGGGCAGCATTCGCGTGTTGCTGGACAACCCCTACGTGTTCCAGAGTTTCTGGGACAACCAAAACGGCAAGATCAGCGAACAACAGTGGACCGAACGTTTTGCGAACGGCCGTCGGGTAGCGCAACAGGCGTTGGCCAGCCGCAATACCGCGGCTGTGCTCGGCGTTGTGTTCAACCGAATCTATACGCTGCGCAACCAAATGATGCACGGAGGGGCGACCTGGAACAGCAGCGTGAACCGTGACCAGGTGCGCGACTGCTCCAACCTACTGAGTAAGCTCGTGCCGGTGATCATCCTGCTGATGCTGGACAACCCAGAAACACTATGGGGCGACGCCTGCTACCCGGTGATCGAGGCGTAGCACCCTTTTTGCTCATAACGACACCTACGCCCCACAACAGCACCAGCATCACTCCCCGGGCGTGGATACTGCTTCACAAACGCGTTTCACAATCACTGCCACTGGCCAAATAAAATACGGGTACAAAACCGGGTATAAAAAAGCATGACCTTCAATAAACCCATAAAAATAAAGCATTGTACGCCATGACTTTTGGTTTAACGTCTAAGCGCCAGACCGCAGTACCCACGAACCCCTTGAGGCCAACGCCTCAAGGGGTTTTGTTTTTTCTGATCATGCACACGCCCTTCAGGAGCAGCCCCAACAATATTTGCAACGCCGCTGAAATCAGGGGCTGCTTTGCAGCCCTTTCGCGACACAAGGCCGCTCCTACAACGGAACGCGTCGCCTGAACCAACGCATTCCCCTGTAGGAGCGGCCTTGTGTCGCGATGGGCCGCAGAGCGGCCCCGGAATTCAGCATCTAAGCTGTGATTCAGCACCCTCCCCTGGACGCACGCACCATGCCCGAAAAAACCCGCCTCGACTGGCAACGCTGGTTACCCGGCCTGGTCACCCTGCTCCACTACCAACCCGCCTGGCTGCCCAAAGACATCGCCGCAGGCCTGGTGCTCACCACCATGCTGGTGCCGGTGGGTATCGCTTATGCCGAAGCTTCCGGCGTACCTGGCATCTACGGCCTGTACGCCACCATCATCCCGCTGCTGGCCTACGCCCTGTTCGGCCCCAGCCGCATCCTGGTGCTGGGCCCGGACTCGGCGCTGGCCGCGCCGATACTGGCAGTGGTGGTGCAATACGCCGCCAGCGACCCGCAACGGGCAATCGCCATCGCCAGCATGATGGCCCTGGTCGCCGGGGCGTTCTGTGTGATCGCCGGTTTGCTGCGCCTGGGCTTCATCACCGAACTGCTGTCCAAGCCGATCCGCTATGGCTACATGAACGGCATCGCCCTCACGGTGCTGATCAGCCAGTTGCCCAAACTGTTCGGCCTGTCGGTCGACAGCCAGGGCCCGCTGCGGGATACCTGGAACCTGATCCAGGCATTGCTCGCCGGCCATGGCCATTGGCCAAGCTTCGTGGTCGGTGGCGGTAGCCTGGCGCTGATCCTGCTGCTCAAGCCGTTCAAGCGTTTGCCGGGCATTCTCATTGCTGTGGTGCTGGCCACGCTGGCGGTGAGCCTGCTGGGGCTCGACCAGCAAGGCGTGAAAGTGCTCGGCGAACTGCCCCAGGGGCTACCCAGCTTCGTGTTCCCCTGGGTCAGCGGTATCGACCTGGTGGAGGTGCTGCTCGGCGGCATCGCAGTAGCGTTGGTGTCGTTCGCCGATACCAGTGTGCTGTCACGTTCATACGCCGCGCGCATGAAGGCCCCGGTCAACCCCAACCAGGAAATGTTCGGCCTGGGTGTGGCCAACCTGGCCTCGGGGCTGTTCCAGGGCATCCCCATCAGCAGCAGCTCGTCACGCACCCCCGTGGCCGAAGCGGCCGGCTCGCAGACCCAGCTCACCGGCATCATCGGCGCGCTGGCGGTGACCCTGTTGCTGCTGGTGGCGCCCAACCTGATGCAACACCTGCCCAACAGCGCCCTGGCGGCAGTGGTGATTGCCGCAGCATTGGGCCTGTTCGAGTTCGCCGACCTCAAGCGCATCTTCCGCATGCAGCAATGGGAATTCTGGCTGTCGTTCACCTGTTTCGTCGGTGTGGCGGTGTTCGGGGCGATTCCCGGTATCGGCATTGCCGTGGCGATATCAGTGATCGAATTCCTGTGGGACGGCTGGCGGCCGCATCATGCGGTGCTGGGACGGGTGGATGGCACCCGCGGTTACCATGATGTGCAGCGTTATCCACAGGCCCGACGCATTCCGGGGCTGGTGCTGCTGCGTTGGGATGCCCCGCTGTTCTTTGCCAATGCCGAACAGTTCCAGAGCACAGTGATGGCGGCGGTGGATGCATCGCCTACCTCGGTACAACGGCTGGTGATCGCGGCAGAGCCGGTGACCAGCATAGATATCACCTCGGCGGACATGCTGGCCGAACTGGACCGGGCGCTGGAGGCGCGGGGGGTGGAGTTGCAGTTTGCCGAGATGAAGGACCCGGTAAAGGACAAGATGCGGCAGTTCGAGTTGTTCGAGCATATGGGGGAGTCGGCATTTCATCCCACTGTTGGGGCAGCGGTGGATGCCTACCTGGAAGAGAGTGGGGTTGACTGGAAGCCCTAGGTTTTCCTGGGCTGGCCTCTTCGCGGGTAAACCCGCTCCCACAAGAATTGCGTGATCCCATGGGCAACGCGATTCCTGTGGGAGCGGGTTCACCCGCGAAGAAGCCCACGCCGCATCCGAAGCCGGTCGATCCAGATCAGCATGGCACTGGCATACACCGACACCGCCAGAAACAGCGCCATGCGTACGGCAAAGGCGCGGTACACATCCTGCCCGCCCGCGCTGTCCTGCACCGACTGCCCCAGCAAGATCAGCATGGTCGTCAGGCAACTCACCCAGTACGCCGGGCTTTGCCTGGTATCCACCGCACGGTAGAGCCTGCGCCCCTGCCAGAGAACGAACAGCAGCACCCACAGGAAAAACATCCACAGGTGCACGAACAGGCTCAACGCGCCCCACATCAATATCGCCAGCAACCCGGCCAGCAAGGTCGAGCCGATCAGTTCGCGGCTGGCATGCCGTGCGCGGGTCTCACCAGCCTGCTGCCCCAGGCTCACTGCCTTCATGATCAGCGGCATGTACTGGTCCGGGGCGATCAGCGCCAGCAAGAAGGCCGGCATGACGATCAACGTAGCACGCAAGGCAACCCAGCTCACCTGGTCACTGTCGAGCAGAGGCGGTGCCGGTTGCGCCGGCGCATCGGCCGGCTCGGGAAACAGCACATGCGCCGCTGCCGTGCCCAGCACCGCCAGCAGCATGCCTTTGGCCAGCGCTTCGACCACCGACAGCGCCAGGCTGAAGTCGCTGGTGCCGGCGGCAGCGATCATGGTCAGGCCGATAACCAGCAAATTGGCCAACAGGCCATTGCCGCCTTTCAGTGCATAACGCAAGGTAAGGAAAACCCCCACACTCACCAGCAACACCCCGCTTACCGGGGCATGGCGCAGCAGCGGAATCAGCAGCAGCCCGCTGCCGCAGGCAAGCAGCACCAGCCCCGCCAAGGCCGGTGCCGCACGCAGGGGCAAGGGCTGGCTGCGCATGGCCAGCAACAACACCGCGAACACCGGCGCCAGGATCGGTACCGGCAAGCCGATGCCGAAACTCACCGCCAGGCAAAGCGCCACGCCCCAGGCCAGGCGCAGGGCACGCAGGCGGCGTAGTTCAATAGGCATACGACAGCCAGCTCATCAGCCACATGAACAGCCGGCCTAGCAGGTTCAATGGGTTGCCCTCGCTTGGCAGGGCCATGACTTCGGCCTGGCCACCGACCCGCAATACGGTCTTGTCCTGCAACTGGTCACGCTCCAGTTCGACGATAACCGGGAAGCGCTGTGCGGAGCGCAGCCACTCGCGGCTGTTCTGTACGGTCGGCAACGTACCTGGCGGGGCACTCTGGCCTACGCTCACACCGTAGCCGATGCTGCGAATGCGCCCCTTCAACACCGTGCCGGGCAGCGCATCGAGCACTACCAGCACCGGGGTTTCAGGGCGCAGCCGACCTAGGTTGTTCTCGGTCATGTCGGCACTTATCCACACGTCATGGATAGCGATCAGGGTCATCATCGGGCTGCCGGCGCCAACATAGTGGCCAACGTCGGTGCGCAGGTCGGTGATCAACCCGTCTGCATCGGCGCGTACCATGGTGCGCGCCAGGTCCAGCCGGGCTTTTTCCACATTGGCCGCCGCGCTGCGCAGTTGGGCGTTGTCGTCCTGCGCTCCGCCCTGCTGCTCACGGGCCCGCTCAACTTCGGCACGGGCTGCCGCCACCTGGCTGATGGCCTGGTCGCGGCTGGCCTGGGCGCCCTCCAGGCGGCGCACCGACACCGTGCCCGGGTCTTCATCGATCAGGCGCTTGAGCCGCTCGGCGTCCTGCCGGGCCTTGCGCTCGTTGGCCTGGGCTGCCACCAGCGCCGCCTGGGCCGAGTCGATGCCAGCGGTGTGGGCGCCGATCTGCCGGCGTACCGTGTCCAGGTCGGCTTCGGCGCGAGCCAGGGCAATGCGATATTGCTCCTGGTCCAGTTCGAACAACACATCGCCCTTGCGCACTTCCTGGTTGTTGCCCACCGCCACACGCTTCACCTGCCCAGCCACCTCGGCACTCACCGGCACCACGTAGGCCTGGAGGCGGGCTTGCTGGGTATAGGGCGTGAAGCGATCGGCCAGCAGGTACCACAGCAGGCTCACGACAATCAGCAGCAGCACCCAGCGCATGCCGCGATCGGGGGCTGGCGGGGATGGCGTCGGCGTGGTGTCGCTCATTTCGTTTCACCTTGTGCATGTGCCCTGGGGCCTGGCTCGTCAAGCAGTTCACCCCAGTCGGTGCGTTGCTGCATCTGCTGGCGGGTCGCCGGGTCGATCGGTGCGCGGCTGGCGTCCCAGCCACCGCCCAGGGCCTTGTACAGTGTCACCAGGCTGCTGACCGCATTGCCGCGACTGACCAGATAGCCGTCCTGTTGCTGCAGCAGCAGTTGCTGGGCGTCGAGCACGCGCTGGAAGTCGGCAAAGCCTTCGCGGTACTGCGAGCTGGCCAGGTTCAGGGAGCGCTGCGCGGCCTGCGAGGCCTGGTCGCGGATACTTGCGCTCTGCAGCGAGCGCACCAGCCCGCTGGCGGCATCGTCGGCCTCACGGGCGGCTTCGCGCACATCCTGGTGATACAGCTCGATCAGTTGCTGCAAGCGGGCATCTTCCACGCGCACAGCGTTCTTGCGTCGGCCGTAGTCGAACGGGTTCCAGATCAGGCTGGGCCCGGCGGCGATGTCGAAGGTATCGGGCAAATGATTGGCCGTGACGAAACTCCAGCCGATGCTGCCCAACAGGCTCAGTTGTGGATAAAGGTCGGCCTCGGCCACCCCGACCAGCGCCGACTGCGCCGCTACCGCCTGCTCGGCGGCACGGATGTCCGGGCGGCGCTGCAGCAGGCGGGCGGGCACATCCTGCAGCACGGCACGGTTCGGCAACGGCAACTGGCCGTGGCCGGCATCCAGCTGTGGCAGCGGCCCGGGCGCGCGGCCCAGCAGCGAGCACAGCACGTTGCGCAGGGCATTGAGCTGGTTCTGGAACTCGGGGATGGTGGCCTGGGTAGCCAGATACTGGGTGCGCGCCTGTTGCCAGTCGAGTTCGTCGTTTTCGCCATGACGGAACAGCCGCTCGGTTATCTCCAGGCTGCGCTCCTGGCGGCGGGCGTTTTCTTCGGCGATATCCAGCCGCGCCTCGGCGGTGCGCAGGGCAAAGTAGGTGTCGGCCACCTGCGCACGCAACAGCAGCATGGCATCGGCATAATTGGCCTGGGAGGCGAAGTAGACGGCGTCGGCGCTTTCGATTGCGCGACTGAAGCGCCCCCAGAAGTCGATTTCCCAGCCGATGTCGAAGCCCGCGCTGGATTGCCAGAACACCGAATCGCGAGCGGTGGCGGTACCGGACTGATCCTGTTTCAGGTAAAGGCTCTGTGCGCGCAGTTGCTGCAGCTGTGGATAACGCCCGGTCTGCACGATGGCCAACTGGGCGCGGGCTTCGGCAACGCGCAAACCAGCCACGCGCAGGTTGCTGTTATTGGCATCGGCCTCGGCGATCAAGGCATCCAGGGCAGGGTCGGCGAACACGGCCCACCACTGGCGCAGGTCGGGCGCCGCGGCCTGCTGCCCGGCCTGCTCCAGCAGCGGGGTGTTCCAGGTGCCCAGCCACGGGTCCTGCGGCGGCTGGAAATCCGGGCCGACCTGGGTACAGCCCACCAACGCGGCAGCCAGGCTCAGTGCACAACCACAGAAGCGTCCGGGCATGGCAGGCCTTGGCTTACGCCGACGGTTCGACGGGATTTTCCGGCACCTGCAGCGCCACCCACTGCCAGAACAGTACATAAGTGACGCCCAGGATCACCGGCCCGATGAACAGGCCGATGATGCCTTTGACCACCATGCCGCCCAGTGCCCCGATCAGCACCACCGGCATCGGCACGTCCACCCCGCGCCCCAGCAGCAGCGGCTTGAGCACGTTGTCGGCAAGCCCGGCGACGAAGGTGTAGATGGCGAAAATAATGGTCGCCACGGTAAAGCCTTCGACGTTGAAGATGTAGATGATCACCGGCACCGTTATCAACGTGGCCGGTGCCTGGGCAATCCCCAGCATGAGGATGACGATTGCCAGCATCCCCGCCCCCGGTACCCCTTTGATGACGAAGCCGACACCGATCAGCAGCATCTGGATGAAGGCAATGCCGATCACGCCCTGGGCCACCGCGCGAATGGTGGCGGTGCACAGCTTGGCCAATGGCTTGCCGCGCTCCTCCCCCGACACCCGCATGGCGATGCGCTGCGCCGCGATTTCGCCGCGTTCACCGAACGCCATGATGATGCCCGAGACGATGATCGCCGCGATGAACAGCAGGAACGCGCCGCCTGCGCTGGCTGCTGCCCCCAGCACCGTGCGCCCGGCACCCTTGAGCTGGGGCATCCACTGGTTCAGCACACCGGCCATGTTTTCCGAGGCGGCCAGCCACAAGGCATGCACCTTCGGCCCGATCAGCGGCCAGGCCGCCACCGAGTCGGGAGGGGCCGGCACGCTCCAGGTACCGCTCTTGAGCAGCGTCACCAGGCTGTCCACCGACTCGCCGATGGACATCACCACCAGGTAGATCGGCACCAGCAGCACGACCAGTACCAGCAGAACGACCAGCGTCGCCGAAAGCCCGTCCTTGAGCCCTGTGCGGCGCTGGATGCGGCAATACAACGGGTACAAGGTCACCGCCAGGATCACCGACCACAGCATCAGCTCCAGGAACGGCTGGAACGTCTGGAAGGCGAATATCACCAGCGCAGCCACCAGGCCGGCCTTGATGAGCACATCGAGCAAGCCCCGCGACAGGCGGCTGTCCATCTTGATACCCGGTTGCATGCTTCACCTCCAAACTCCAGGTGCGCCATGTGGCGCGATTCAGTGGCCCGCTTCAGGGGCTGCCGGTGTGGGGTTGTCGTCACGCAACTGCCGCGCCAGGGCCATCATTACCAACGGCACTACCGCCATCGACAAGGTGATGGCCAGCACCAGCAGGTCATGCACCTGCTGCCCCAGCACCTGATGATCCAACGCCAGCTTGAACACCACGAAGGCAAACTCGCCGCCAGACGCCAGCACCACGCCCAGGCACAGCGCCTGGGCCTGGGTGAGCCCACCTGCGGTGCGGCCCAGGCCATAAAGCAGCGGCAATTTGATCATCACCAGCAGCAGGGTCAGCCCCAGCACCATTAACGGCATGCCGAACAGCAGGCGCAGGTCGGCGCTCATCCCCACGCCAACGAAGAACAGCCCCAGCAGCAAACCCTTGATGGGCTCGATCTGGGTTTCCAGTTCGTGACGGAAAGGCGACTCGGCCATCAATACGCCCGCCAGAAATGCCCCCAGCGCCATCGACACGCCCACGTGCTCCATCACCCAGGCGGTGCCCAGCACCACCAGCAAGGCGGTAGCGGTAGACAGCTCGGGCAGGCCCGAACCGACTGTCCACTTGAAAACAGGGGTCAACAGGTAGCGGCCAAAGATGATCAGCACACCTATGCCAACCACCACCGCCAACACCGGCCAGGCGCCTTCGTCGGCGGTACTGACATCACCACCGAGCAGCGGCACCACGGCAATCAGCGGGATCGCGGCAATGTCCTGGAACAGCAGGATCGCCACGGCCAGGCGGCCGTGCGGCTTGCCCAGGTCCTTGCGCTCGGCCAGTACCTGCAGGCCAAACGCGGTGGACGACAGCGCCAGGCCCAGGCCCAGCACGATGGCAGCCGGCTTCGACTGGCCGAACAGCCAGTACGCCAGCAGGCCAAGCACTACAGCACTCAGGCCCACTTGTAGCGAGCCGACGCCAAACAGCGCCCTGCGCATGCTCCACAAACGTCGCGGCGACAGCTCCAGGCCGATGACGAACAGCAGCATCACCACACCCATCTCCGACAGGCGTGCCACGTTATCCGGGTTGTTCAGCAAGCCAAATACCGATGGCCCTATGAGGATGCCCGCCAGCAGATAGCCGGGCACCGCCCCCATTTTCAAACGCTGCGCCAGCGGTACCAGAAGCACCACGGCCAGCAGGAACACCACCGTCGCCTGCAACAGGCTGCCATCATGTGGCATAGGCTCGCACCCTCGCTGCTCCCCGTGGGGAGAGATCAGAAACGCTCTTCGACGACCTTGAACGGGTAGTTGACGGCCTTGTATTTGCCGATCTTGCCGCGCTTGGGCAATTTCACCAGCCCGTCGCGGGTGATGTCCTTGTAGGGAATGCGCGTCAGCAGATGGCTGATGATGTTCAGCCGGGCACGGCGCTTGTCGTTGGAATGGGCCATGAACCACGGTGCCCAGGACGAATCAGAGGCGGCGAACATGTCGTCGCGGGCCCGGGTGTATTCATCCCAGCGTGTGTATGACTTGAGGTCCATCGGCGACAGCTTCCACAGCTTGCGGCCATCGTTGATACGGTCCTGCAGGCGGCGGGTCTGCTCTTCGGCGCTGACCTCCAGCCAGTACTTGATGAGGATGATCCCCGACTCGACCATCATCTTTTCGAACAGCGGCACCACGGTGAGAAACTTGCTGCTCTGCTCTTCACTGCAGAAGCCCATCACTCGCTCGACACCGGCGCGGTTGTACCAGCTGCGGTCGAAGATCACTACCTCGCCCGCGGCAGGCAGGTGGCCCAGGTAGCGTTGCACATACATCTGGCTCTTTTCCCGCTCGGTTGGCGCCGGCAGCGCCACCACGCGGAATACTCGCGGGCTGACGCGCTCGGTAATGGCCTTGATGGTACCGCCCTTGCCGGCGCCATCGCGGCCCTCGAAGACAATGCACACCTTCAGGCCCTTGGCCACCACCCATTCCTGCAGCTTCACCAGCTCCACATGCAGCTGCTTGAGTTCCTTCTCGTACGCCTTGCCGCCCAGTTTCTCTGGATGGTCCTTGGGGTCTCTCTTCCTGGACGACTTCGACATGGCGCTCTCCTGAGGGCGAATGAAGAGTCAGTATGGTCGATCCATGGCAGTTTGCCGCTTCGCTTGTGGTGAGTGTTCCGGGGAGGGTGTGGGAGCGGGTTTACCCGCGAATGCGTCATTGAAGCTACCGACGCATTCGCGGGTGAACCCGCTCCCACAGGGTACTCGGTGCCTCCAAGGCCGGACTACTTGGCCATCTTGTTATAGCTGGTCATCAGGTTGCGGTAGTCCGGAATATGGTTGGAGAACAGGGTCCCCAGCCCTTCAATGTCATTGCGCCAGTCACGGTGCAGCTCGCAGGCCACGCCGAACCAGGTCATCAGTTGCGCCCCGGCGGCCTCCATGCGCCGCCAGGCCGAGTCACGGGTCAGTTCGTTGAAGGTGCCGGAGGCATCGGTGACGACAAATACCTCGAAGCCCTCCTCCAGCGCCGACAGAGCCGGGAAGGCCACGCACACTTCGGTCACCACGCCGGCGATCAGCAGCTGCTTCTTGCCGGTAGCCTTGACGGCCTTGACGAAGTCCTCGTTGTCCCAGGCGTTGATGTTGCCAGGCCGGGCGATGTACGGGGCGTCGGGGAACTGCTCTTTCAGTTCGGGCACCAGCGGGCCGTTGGGGCCGGTCTCGAAACTGGTGGTGAGAATGGTCGGCAGCTTGAAGTACTTGGCCAGGTCCGACAGGGCCAGGACGTTGTTCTTGAAGCGGTCGGGGTCGATGTCCCTTACCAGCGAGAGCAGGCCGGTCTGGTGGTCGACCAGCAGCACGGCGGCGTTGTTCTTGTCCAGACGCTTGTATTGGAAGGCCATGACGGGTTTCCTTGCGTTAGCGGGTTGGGAATATCAGCGTAGGCAAGGATGAAAGGTGGATGGAACCGTCAGTCGGTTCGCCTGCCAAGGCCGGCGATGGGGCCGCATGGCGGCCCCTGCAATGCTCAGCCGAGCACCTTGCCAGCTACCTCATCGACCGCCACCTTGGTGATGGCGACGATCTTTTCGGCATCCTCCTGGTTCAGCACCAACGGCGGTGCGAAACCGAGAATGTCACCATGCGGCATGGCCCGGGCGATCATCCCGCGCTCAAGGCACGCTGCCGACACCTGTGGCCCGACTTTCAACGCCGGGTCGAACGCCGTACGCGCCTCGCGATCGGCCATGAACTCGATTGCGCAAAGCATGCCGTCACCCCGTACTTCACCTACCAGCGGGTGGCCTTCGAAGGTTTCGCGCATGCGCCGGTTCAGGTATGCCCCCACCACTTCGGCATTCTCGGTCAGGTTCTCGCGCTCGAGAATATCCAGGTTGGCCAGCGCCGCCGCCGCGCAGATCGGGTGCCCGGAGTAGGTCCAGCCGTGGCCCATCGGGCCGGCCTTCTGCGAGCCTTCTTCGATCACGTTCCACACCTTCTCACCAACGATCACTGCCGACAGAGGCGCATAGGCGCTGGTCAGGCCCTTGGCCGTGGTGATCAGGTCCGGGCGGATGTCGTAGCGCTGGCTGCCCATCTTCGAGCCCAGGCGGCCGAAGGCGCACACCACTTCGTCGGCGATCAGCAGCACGTCGTAGCGATCGAGCACGGCCTGGATCGCCTTCCAGTAGCCCTTGGGCGGCACGATGATGCCACCGGTGCCCATCAGCGGCTCGCCAATGAACGCGGCGACGGTATCGGGGCCTTCGGCCAGGATCAGCTGCTCCAGCTCGTCGGCGCAATAGCGCACGAAGGCCTGCTCGTCCATGTCGGCCGGTGCCTTGCGGTACCAGTGCGGGCAGACCGTATGCTTGACGCCCTCCACCGGCAGGTCGAAATGCTGGTGGAAGCTGGGCAGGCCGGTAAGGCTGCCAGTCATGATGCCCGAGCCGTGATAGCCGCGGTCGCGAGAGATGATCTTTTTCTTGAGTGGACGACCGAGGATGTTGTTGTAGTAGCGCACCAGCTTGACCTGGGTCTCGTTGGCATCGGAACCCGACAGGCCGTAATAGACCTTTTTCATCCCGGCCGGCGCCCAGTCGATGATGCGGCTGGAAAGCTCGATGATCGCTTCGGTCGAGTGGCCGACGTAGGTGTGGTAATACGCCAGCTCCTTGGCCTGGCGATGGATGGCGTCAGCGACCTCGGTACGCCCGTAACCGATGTTCACGCAGTACAGGCCGGCGAAGGCGTCTATCAGTTCGCGGCCTTCATGGTCACGCAGGCGGATGCCCTCGGCACCGGTGATGATCCGGCCCTTGAGCGCGCCGCTGGCGTGGTCATGGGCGTGGGTCGAAGGGTGCATGAAGTGGGCGCGGTCCTGTTCGAACAGCTGGCTGAAATCTTGGCTCATGGCAAACACTCCTTAGAACTGACCGTGGTGGTGCAAGCAAACGTATTTGGTTTCGACGAAGGGTTCGAAGCCCTCGCTGCCGCCTTCGCGGCCCAGGCCCGAGGCCTTCATGCCGCCGAACGGGATGGGGTGGCCGGTGAACTTGACGCCGTTGATCGCCACCATCGCGTGGTCGAGCCGGCGCACCAGCGGGTGCACGACATCGAGGCGGTTGCCGACGATGTAGGCAGCCAGGCCGTACTCGGTGTCATTGGCCATGGTGATGGCCTGCTCCAGCGTGTCGAACGGCATGACCCCGGCAATAGGCGCGAAGTTTTCTTCCTGGTAGATGCGCATCGCCGGCGTGACATCGGCGAGCACCGTCGGCTGGAAGAACCAGCCACCCAGCGCATGGCCCTCGCCTCCGACCAGGCGCCGGGCGCCACGCTGCAGGGCGTCCTCGACCCGGGCCTGGGTGGCATCGAAGGCGGCCTGGTGCATCAACGGGCCGACCTCTGCCGCCGTCTCCTCGCCATCGACCATCGCCGGGCCAACTTTCAGCGCCCGCACCGCTTCGGCGAAACGCATCAGGAATGCTTCGTACAACGGCCGCTGCACCATGATCCGGTTGGCCGCGCAGCAGTCCTGGCCAGACGTCTGGAACTTGGCGGCCACGGCCACCCGCACGGCCAGCTCCAGGTCGGCATCGGCGCAGACGATGAACGGCGCGTTGCCGCCCAGCTCCAGCGCCACTTTCTTCACATCCTGAGCCGCGGCTTGCAGCACCAGCTTGCCGACACGGGTCGAGCCGGTGAAGCTGACCGCCCGCACGCGGCTGTCGCGCACCAGGGTTTCCATGGCCATCTGCGGCTCGCCGATTACCACGTTGAACACCCCCGGCGGGAAGCCGGCGTCCTCTGCCAGCTGGGCCAGGGCCAGCGCCGAAAACGGTGTTTCGTGGGCCGGCTTGACCACCACCGTGCAGCCGGCCGCCAACGCCGCAGCCGCCTTGCGGGTGATCATGGCACTGGGGAAGTTCCACGGGGTGAGCAGCGCGCAGACCCCGACGGGCTCCTTCAGCGTACTCAGCTGGGCACCCGGAATATGGCTGGGGATAGTCTGCCCGTTGAGGCGCCGGGCCTCCTCGGCAAACCAGGGGATGAAGCTTGCCGCATAGGCTATTTCACCGCGTGCTTCGGCCAGCGGCTTACCCTGTTCCTCGCTGAGAATGCGCGCCAGAGCCTCCTGGTGCTCGAGCATCAATTCAGCCCAGCGCCGCAACAGCGCGGCGCGGCTGTCCAGACTCTGCTGGCGCCAGGCCGGGAAAGCCCGCTGGGCGGCATCCACCGCGGCGACGATCTGCTCGTGGTCGAGCAGCGGCACATGGCCGATGACCTGGCGGTTGGCCGGGTCATGCACGGCGATGCTGTTGCCGCTGTGGCTGTGCAGCCATTGGCCATCGACGTGGCACAGGCTGTTGAATGGGTAGTGGTGTGACATGACTGTTCTCCATACCTCGTTGTCGTGGCGCCAGGTTCAGGCCAGTACGTCGGCGATCACCGCCAGGGTGTCGCCGCACTGCACCAGGCCGGGAAAGTGCCGGGCTGCGAGCAAGCCATTGCGTCGGGCGCGGTACTCGACCGGGGCGCTGCCGGTGCGGCGGATGTCATGGATACGGGCGATCACCTCACCCTGGCTGACCGTTCCGCCCAGGTCGCGGCACATCTCCAGCAAGCCGTCGTGCTCGCTGGCGATGAAGCAATCGCCATCGGGCATGTCCAGCAGGGTTGTCTCGCCCTGCTCCACTTCGCCGGCGAGGATGCCGGCGTGAATCAGCACATTGCGCACGCCGCGCTCCGCCAGGGCCACGCTTTTCGCCGTGGAGGTGCCACCACCGCCCAGTTCGGTGGTGATGAACACCTTGCCCTGCTCTTCTGCCGCGGTGTCGTACATCGCCTGCGCATCCAGCTCGAGCATGCGCATGCTGTAGGGCGCGGCGAAGGCCTGCATGCCGGCTTCACAACGGGCCTGCTGGGCCTTGTCGGGCAGCACATGGCATGCAGCGAACGGCAGGAAATCGAGGGTGCGACCACCGGAGTGGATGTCCAGGACGATATCGGCCAACGGCAGCAAGGTGCGCCGGAAATAATCGGCGATCTTTTCCGTCACGCTGCCATCAGGCCGGCCAGGGAAGCTGCGGTTGAGGTTGCCCCGGTCGATCGGCGAAGTACGGGTGCCCGCCTGGAACGCCGGTGTGTTCATGAACGGCACGATGATCACCCGCCCGTTTACCTGCTCGGGCTGCAGCTGCTGAGCCAGCTTGCTCAGCGCCACCGGTCCTTCGTATTCATCACCGTGATTGCCACCAGTGAGCAAGGCAGTAGGGCCATTGCCATTCCTGACCACCGTCAGCGGAATCATCACTGCCCCCCAGGCCGAGTCGTCACGCGAGTACGGCAGCTTGAGGAAGCCGTGCTGCAAACCGTCCTGCTCGAAATCCAAGGTACAGGTGATCGGGTTGGCCACCGTGGCGGCGGCCTGTGCGATTGCATTCATGGGTCAGTCCTTCACGAACAGCTGGCGCGGCACGTTGCACAGGGTCTCGACCCCGGTCTCGGTGATGAGGATGCTTTCGGTGATCTCCAGGCCCCAGTCGTCCATCCACAGCCCCGGCATGAAGTGGAAGGTCATGCCCGGTTGCAGCACGCTGGTGTCGCTCGGGCGCAGGCTCATGGTGCGCTCGCCCCAATCTGGCGGGTAACTGATACCGATCGGGTAACCACAGCGGCTGTCCTTGTGTATGCCGAACTTCTCCAGCACACGGAAGAACGCCCTGGCGATGTCACCGGTGGTGTTGCCTGGCCGCGCGGCATCGAGGCCGGCCGCGATACCTTCGACCACCGCCTTTTCGCCATCAAGAAAGTGTTGCGGCGGCTTGCCCAGGTACACGGTACGCGACAGCGGGCAGTGGTAGCGCTTGTAGCAGCCGGCAATCTCGAAGAACGTGCCGGCGCCGCGGGTGAACGGGGAATCGTCCCAGGTAAGGTGCGGCGCGCTGGCATCTGCGCCAGTCGGCAGCAACGGCACGATGGCCGGGTAGTCGCCGCCATGGCCATCGACACCGAGAATGCCGCTGCGGTAGATCTCGGCCACCAGCTCGTTCTTGCGCATGCCGGGCTCGATGCGTTCGAGGATGCACCCGTGCATCTGTTCGACGATGCGCGCGGCGATACGCATGTATTCGATTTCCTGCGGCGACTTGACCGCCCGCTGCCAGTTGACCAGCCCGGCGGCATCGCTGAAGCGCGCCTGCGGCAAGTGCTTGCACAGGGCCTGGTAGGCCGCCGCGCTGAAGTAGTAGTTGTCCATCTCCACGCCGATGCTCAGGCCGCCCCAGCCCTTGGCCAGAATCACCTCCTGGCACAGGTAGTCCATCGGGTGGCGCTCGCGTGACTGCACATAGATATCCGGGTAGCCGACGATGTTGTCGTGCCGCATGAACACCGTGCGCCTTGCGCCATTGGCGTCCTGGCCGCGGCCAAACCAGATCGGCTCGCCATCGAGCGCCAGCAGCACGCACTGGTGCACGTAGAACGACCAGCCGTCATAGCCGGTGAGCCAGGCCATGTTCGATGGATCGGTAACCAGCAAAAGCTCCAGGCCCTGTGCCTGCATGGCAGCGCGGGTCTTGGCCAGGCGCTGGGCGTACTCCTGCCGGCTGAACGGCAGGTTGACCACTGTCTGTGACATACGGATGCCCTTCTTGTGAGTGGGTTGCGAAAACTGTCAGCTGTGAAACGCCAGGCCTTTGTGGGCGGCGATTGCGCGTTCGAAGGCAAGGTTGGCGATGGCGGTGTCCTGGGCCCCGGTGCCTGTCAGGTCGCACAGGGTGACCTCTTCGGCCTGCGCACGGCCCGGGTGCAGGCCGGCGATGATCTGGCCCAGCTCGGAATGGACGGCCTGTTCGCTGACCGCGCCAGTGCGCAAGGCGTGGTGCAGTTCGCCCAGCACGCGGGTCTGGCTCAGGCGGTCGGCCACATAACGGTCGAGCCGGGCCAGGGCCGTGGGCGCGATCTCGTTCTTGTGCTCGGCATCCGAGCCCATGGCAGTGATGTGCAGCCCCGGTTGCAGGTGATGCGGCAGGATCAGCGGCTCGCGGCTGGGGGTGCAGGTGATGGCGATATCGACCGCCTGCATGGCCTGGTCGACACTGTCGCAGGCCTGTACCTGCAGTTGCCCATCGCGCCCCAGGTCATCACATAACGCTGCGGTTCTCTGCGCATCGCGCCCCCACACCTTGACCTTCTCGATCGGCCGCACCAGGCGCAGTGCCTGCAGCTGCAGGCGTGCCTGTTCGCCACTGCCGATCAAGGCCACGCTGCGGCTGTCCTGCCGCGACAGCCAGCGGGCAGCCACCGCACCGGCTGCAGCGGTGCGCACGGCGGTGAGGTAGCCATTGTCGAGGAGCAAGGCATCGAGCAGGCCAGTGCGGGCCGACAGCAGCATCATCATGCCGTTGAGGCTGGGCAGGCCAAGCTTGGGGTTGTCGAAAAAGCCTGGGCTGACCTTGATCGCGAAA
This sequence comes from Pseudomonas asiatica, assembly GCF_009932335.1. NCBI lineage: Bacteria > Pseudomonadati > Pseudomonadota > Gammaproteobacteria > Pseudomonadales > Pseudomonadaceae > Pseudomonas > Pseudomonas asiatica. Next base: position 656,625 of record NZ_BLJF01000002.1, on the reverse strand, counting down.
CGCTCCAGACCAGGCAGGTAGGCGGTTTTCACGTCCACCTCGCCGTTGTGCTCGGGCACATCCAGGCGCAGGATCGGCGGCATCGCCACATTGGCCGTGGCAAGCAGGGCAAAGGCCTGCTCGATGGCATTGATCGCGTCGCGGTCGAGGGTAATGCAGCTACGCAGGTCGGCTTCGCTGAGCAAGGTGATGGCCGGCATTCGAATACCTCCAGTGAAGGAACGTGAATTTCAGGCGTCGCCGCCATTGATGACGCGCTGATGTTGTGCGCTGTCGACGTTGCGCCCGCTGACCACCACCACCACCGGGCCGCGGGCCGTCACCAAGCCGTCGAGCAGCGCTGCGATGCCGACTGCACCGGCACCTTCGAGTACCAACCGTTCGTGCTGGTAGGCGTGGCGCATGCCATTGGCGATCGACGCTTCCGGCAGCAGGTGGAGTTGGTCGAGCAGACGCTGGGTCATGTTCAGGGTGTGCTGGTTGCCCAGGCCGATGCCGCCGCCGAGCGAGTCAGCGAGTGTCGGCAGCTCCTCAACCTCGACCGGCCTGCCGGCCTGCAGGCTGGCGTACATCGCCGCGCCGCGCTGCATGCTGATGCCATGGGTGGTGATCGCCGGCTTGATGCTTTTCATGGCCAACGCCACACCTGCGAACAGGCCACCACCGGAGAGCGGAATCAGCACCTGCTCCACCTCGGGCAACTGCTCGATGATTTCCAGGCCCAACGTGCCCTGGCCGGCGATGACCTGAGGGTGATCGAAAGGTGGGATCAGGGTTGCGCCCTGTTGGTCGGCATGTTGTTGCGCGGCCTGCTGGGCATCGTCCTGGGAGTGGCCGACGATGCACACTTCGGCGCCCAGATCGCGGATGGCCTGGACTTTGTTGGCTGGCACCAGTTGCGAAAGAAACACGGTTGCCTTCACGCCCAGTTGCGCAGCAGCGTGGGCCACCGCCCGGCCGTGATTACCGGTGGAGGCGGTAACCACGCCGCATGTGCGTTGGTCAGCGCCAAGTGCGGCGATGGCATTGCTGGCGCCGCGCAGCTTGAAGCTGCCGGTAGTCTGCAGGGCCTCGAGCTTCAGGTAGACCGGCGTGCCCAGGTGCCGTGACAGGCTGGGGGAAAGTTCCAGCGGCGTGCTGCGCACCAGGCCGTGGATACGCTGGCGGGCGAGGTAGAGATCGTGAAGCGAGAGCGCTGACATGACCGGGACCCAACAAGTGAGCTGATGTTGGGCGGAGTGTATGAGGCGAAAATTGTCGTGATGAATGTACTAGGGCAATTTGCCGGGGAATTTGTTTTTGCCTGTACCGGCCTCTTCGCGGGTAAACCCGCTCCCACAGGAATCGCGCATTTCCTGAACCTCGCACGGAACCTGTGGGAGCGGGTTTACCCGCGAAGAGGCCGGTACAGGCCGCTCAAAGCTCGTGGATCTGCGGATACTGCCCGAACAACTCCCGCATATCGCCAAAGGCCTGGCGCAGCTTTGCCTCGGAACACTCGGCGCCCACGCACAAGCGCACGGCCCGTGGCCGCGGTGTACCGCGCACCAGGAACGGCTCCGGCGGCGTCACCGCAATCTGCCGGCGGCGCAAGGCACGCACCAGGCTGTCCACTTCCCAGCGCTCGGGAATGTTCAGCCACGCCCCTAGGGCATGGGCGTGCTGACCACGCACATAATCCCCCAGATACTCACGCAACAACGCCTGACGCTCGCCCAGCAAGGTGCGCTGCAGCGCCACCAGCTGCGCCGCGCGCCCATCGTTGATCCAGCGCGATGCAATTTCCGCCACCAAGGGCGTGGCCATCCAGCTGTTGACCCGCAAGATGCTCTCGGTGCGCAGCGCCAGGCGCTTGGGCATGGCCAGGTAGCCCACGCGCAGGCCGGTAAGCACCGACTTGGTCATGCTGGTGCAGTAGAACGACAGCTCCGGCGCATAGGAACTGAGTGGCCTGGCATGGCTGCCACCCAGTAGCGGCCCGTAAACGTCATCTTCGATGATATGCACACCAAAGCGCCGGGCAATTTCGGCAATCTCCTGGCGGCGGCTGTCGGGCATCAGGCTGACGGTCGGGTTGTTGAGGTTGGGTGTGCACACCAGCGCGGTCACCCGCTCGTTGCTGCAGATGTCCTCGAAATGTTCCGGGTTGATGCCCTCGCGGTCCATCTCCAGGCCTTTGAGGGTAAAACCGAGCACCTGTGAATTGCCGATCACGCCATGGTCGGTCAACCCCTCGCACAGCACCACATCATCCGGCCCGGCCAGCGAGGCCAGGGCCAGGAAGATGGCGTGGGCGGCGCCGTTGGTGACCAGCACATCGTCACGCTCGACCTGCATGCCCAGGCCGGCAAGCCAGCGCACCGCCGCCTCGCGGTGGCTCTCGAAACCGGCGATGGGCCGGTAGGCATGGATCCACGGCTGCTCCTCTTCCACGGCCAGCTCGGCGCAGGTGTCGCGCCAGATGCGCTCATGCACCTGGGTGTGCAGGATGCGGGTGATGGAGAAGTCGACCAGGGTACGCTCGGGCAGGTCGATGATGTCATCCGACACACGGTCGCTCATGCGCCGGCTGACGAAACTGCCACGGCCGATCTCGCAACGCACCAGGCCTTGCCGCTCCAGTTCCTTGTAGGCATTGGTCACGGTCTGCACGCTGATGCCCAGGGCATCGGCTACCTGGCGCTGCGGTGGCAGGCGCTGGTCATGTACCAATACGCCGCGCTCGATCTCGCCGGTGACGGCCTGGACCAGGATCTTGTATTTGGACTCGCCGATGCGGGCGGCGTCCAGGGCTGCCTTCCAACTGTGCATCATGATGTTCGCTTCACTTGCCAGGGCCAGGGCCACAGCATCCCCCGTACAAGTGCTTCGGGCAATTGTCCTAGTGCAATGCAATGGCCGTTTCAGCTTTTGTATGCTCGGCCCAAGGTCGAACTCCCGCTGCCCGGCAGCTTCGAACAAAAGACCGACCTGCTTTCGCTGTTTTGCTCCACTGCCTCCTAACACAGAGCCGTCGACGACGGTTTTTATAACAAACAGGAGCTTCATTGATGAGCCAGCCTTTCAACGTTCCACGCCCCTTCCAGCGCCTGCTGATGGCCTGTGCCACCTTCGGTGTGCTTGCCAGCGCCCAGGCCGCCAGCCTGGACGAAATCAAGGAAACCAGCCACATCCGCATCGGCTACGCCAACGAAACTCCGTTCGCCTTCACCGAGACCGATGGCCGGGTAACCGGGGAGTCACCGGAAATCGCCAAGATCATCTTCGAGAAGATGGGCATCAAACAGGTCGATGGCGTGCTCACCGAGTGGGGTTCGTTGATCCCGGGCTTGCGCGCCGGGCGCTTCGATGTGATTGCCGCCGGCATGTACATCACCCCGGCACGCTGCAAGCAGGTGATCTTCACCGACCCGCAGTACGCCCTGCCCGACACCCTGCTGGTGGCACAGGGCAATCCGAAGAACCTGCACAGCTACGCCGACATCGCCAGGAACCCGGACGTGAAGCTGGCGATCATGGCCGGCACGGTCAACCTCGCCTATGCCCGCGACTCCGGCATCACGGATGCGCAGATCCTTCAGGTGCCGGACACCACCGCCCAGTTGCAGGCCGTGCGCGCCGGCCGCGCCGATGCTGCCGTGGGCACCCAGCTGACCATGAAGGGCCTGGCGAAAAAGGGTGGCGACAAGGTCGAGGCGATCAGCGACTTCACCGATGACCCGGCCCACACCGGCTACGGTGCCCTGGCCTTCCGCCCCGAGGACAAAGCCCTGCGCGACGCGGTCAACGCCGAGATGAAGAAGTGGCTGGGCAGCGAGGAGCATCTGAAGACCGTCGCGCCGTTCGGCTTCGACCGCAGCAACGTGACTGACAAGACCGCCGCCGAGCTCTGTGCCCAGCAGTGAATCGAGGTGGCATGGCGCTTGCCGTGCCATTCCCTGTGTAATCCGATTATTCAGGTCGAACCATGGGTGAATTGATACCGTTGTTACTGCAAGGCGCCTGGATCACCATCCAGGTCACCTTCTTCGGCTCGCTGCTGGCCATCGTCGCCGCGATCCTCGCCGCCCTTGGCCGGCGTTCGTCATGGCGGCCATTGAGCTGGTTGTGCGTGGCCTACATCGAGCTGTTCCGCGGCACCTCGTTGCTGGTGCAGTTGTTCTGGCTGTTCTTCGTATTGCCGCTGCCACCGTTCAACCTCGAACTCAGCGCCTACACCGTGGCCATCGTCGGCCTCGGGCTGCATATCGGTGCCTACGGTGCCGAAGTGATGCGCGGGGCGATCAGCTCGGTGGCCAAGGGGCAGTACGAAGCCTGCACCGCGCTGAACATGCCCGCCACCACCCGCTTCCGGCGGATCATCCTGCCGCAGGCATTGCTGGCGGCCATCGCACCTGGCACCAACCTGCTGATCGAACTGCTGAAGAACACCTCGCTGGTGTCGCTGATCACCCTGTCGGACCTTAGCTTCCGCGCCCGTCAACTGGACCAGGCGACCTTCCAGACCCTGGAAATCTTCAGCCTCACCCTGCTGCTCTACTTCGTCCTGGCGCAGGTCATCAACTTCCTCATGCGTCGGGTCGAACGGCGCCTGAGCCGCGGTCGCCTGCGGGGGAGCCTGTCATGAATTTCTGGGACTGGAACTACGTCGCGCAAATCCTGCCCGACTTGCTGCAGGCGTCGCTGAAAACCCTGGGCATCACCTTGGTTGGCTTCCTGATCGCAGTGGTGCTGGGCCTGTTCCTGGCCATCGCCCGACGCAGCCGCCAGGCCTGGCTGTCGTGGCCGGTGGCATTGCTGATCGAGTTCATCCGCAGTACGCCGCTGCTGATCCAGGTGTATTTCCTCTACTACGTGCTGCCCAACTACGGGGTCAACATGACGGCCATGCAGGCCGGCATCATCGGTATCGGCGTGCACTACGCCTGTTACCTGGCCGAGGTTTACCGCGGCGGCCTCGACTCGGTAGCGCGCAGCCAGTGGGAAGCGGTGGTCGCCCTCAACTTCGCGCCGTGGACCGCCTACCGGGCAGTCATCCTGCCCCAGGCGATTCGGCCGATCCTGCCGCCGTTGGGCAACTACCTGATCGCCATGCTCAAGGACACCCCGGTGCTGTCGGCCATCACCGTGGTGGAAATCATGCAGCAGGCCAAGAACGTCGGCTCCGAAAGCTTCCGCTACCTCGAGCCGATCACCCTGGTCGGTCTGTTCTTCCTGGCCCTGAGCGTCGCTCTGGCCTACCTCGTTCGGCGCCTTGAAGTGCGCCTGGAGCTCCGCTGATGATCGCCCCTGTGACCCACTTCGCCACTGCCACCGCCACCCAGCCGCTGGACACCCACATGCCCACACCGGCCATTGCCCAACCGATCGTCAGCTTCAAGGACGTGACCAAACGCTACGGCAGCTTCACCGTGCTCGACGGCCTCAACCTCGATGTCGCCCCCGGCGAAAAGGTGGCGATCATCGGCCCCAGCGGCTCGGGCAAGTCGACGTTGCTGCGGGTACTGATGACGCTTGAGGGCATCGACCAGGGCATGATCGAAGTCGATGGCGAATCGCTCACCCACATGCCCGGGCGCAACGGCGCGCAGCTCATCGCCAACGAGCGCCATGTACGCAAAGTGCGGGCGAAGATCGGCATGGTGTTCCAGAGCTTCAACCTGTTCCCGCACATGAGTGCCTTGCAGAACGTGATCGAAGCCCCGGTCCAGGTGTTGGGCGTGAAGCCGGCCGAGGCGCGCGAACGGGCTGCCGAGCTGCTGGAGATGGTTGGCCTGGGCAACAAGTTCGAGCATTACCCGTCGCAGTTGTCCGGTGGCCAGCAACAACGCGTGGCGATTGCCCGGGCGCTGGCGATGCGGCCCAAGGTGATGCTGTTCGACGAAGTGACCTCGGCACTGGACCCGGAACTGTGTGGCGAGGTGCTGAACGTGATCCGCCGGTTGGGCAGCGAGCACAACCTGACCATGCTGATGGTGACGCATCAGATGGGCTTTGCCAGGGAGTTCGCGGATCGGGTGTGCTTCTTCTACAAGGGGCAGATCCACGAACAGGGGACGCCGGCGCAGATCTACGAAAACCCGCAACAGGAGCGGACCCGGGCGTTCCTCAGTGCAGTGCGGGAGGCGAACTGACCGACGATCGTCGCTTCAGTACTCGCGCCGCTTGCGAAACGCCCAGCGCCCCACCAGCACGGTGAAGGTCGCCACCAGGGCCACCAGCACCCAGAAACCATGGGGGTTTTCCGCCAGCGGCACACCCCCGACGTTCATGCCGAAGAAACCGGCGATGATGTTGATGGGCAGCGCCAGCACGGTCACCACGGTCAGGGTGAACAGGGTGCGGTTGGTCTGTTCGTTGAGCTTGGCGGCGATTTCTTCCTGCAGCAGCTTGATCCGCTCACCGAGGGCGGTGAGGTCGCTGATCACCAGGGTGAACTCTTCTGTGGCCGCCCGCAGCTGGCGTATGTCCTGTTCCTGCAGCCAGTCGGGCGGCCGGTTGAGCAGGCGCAGCAGTGCCCCCGGCTCCAGCGCCAGCAGGCGCTGCAGGCGCACCAGCACCCGGCGCATGCTGCCCAGTTCGGCGCGGTTGTCGCTCAGGCGCTGGGACAGCAACTGGTCTTCGATGCGGTCGACGCTGGTGGTGGTTTCACGCACGATCTGGGTCAGCACATCGCCCTGGTCGCGCAACAGATGGACCAGCAACTCGATGGATGAATGAAAGCGCTCGCCATGCTTGACCGACGAGCGCAGCTTGTCCACCGAATGCAACGGCTGCAACCGCGCGCTCACCAGCAACTGGCTGCTGGCGCAGGCCCACAGCGTGGAGATGTCCGAGGACACCAGGCCGAAGTTGAACACCACATCGTTGACCACTGCCAGCAGCGCCGAGTCGTCGTGTTCGATACGGGTCGAGCGCGAACCTTCGCGCAGGGTTTCGAAGAAGGCTTCGGGCAACTGCAGGTGGGTGCGCAGCCAGCGTTCGCAGGCAGCGTGGGCCAGGTTCAGGTGCACCCACAGAAACTCGCCAGGTTCCAGCGGCTGGCCGAGCGTGCGTAACAACTGCGCCGAATCGATTTCGCGCCCCGGCTGGCCAGGGCGGAAGGCGAAGGCGTAGAGCAGGCCGAACAGGTCGTGGTCCTGTGGCAGATGCAGCGCGGGATGGCCCATTCGAACTCGCAATGAGGCACGGGGAGATGGCAGAAAGGTTGCTGAATATTCGTTGCAGTCAGATGACAGCTGGATAACTGAAAGCCCTTTGGGCTGCGCTGACGCGTAGAGAGCCGAATTCGCAAGCGGTCCGCATACACTGTGGGAGCGGCTTTAGCCGCGAAGAATCCAACGCGGTGCCTGGCACCGGCTGCGCCGGTGTTCGCGGCTAAAGCCGCTCCCACAGGGTCCCTGCTAATTCAATGAGTTATGTGCAGCCTTATGAGAACGGGCACGCCCGCTCCCACAGGATGCGCGGCGCGAAACCTACCTTGCAACCCGCCGATACTGCTGTTTGGGGCTCCGTGGTGATTCGGGATCGGTCATTTCGATCAACCCGGCAGCGAGTGCCGGGTGCAGGTAACTCTTGCGGAATGTGGCACGGTGCGAGAGGCCCAGCTGGTGCATCAATTCGCTGCTCTTCAAAGCAACGCCTGCAGGCAGCACATTCAAGAGACTCGCTACTTGGTCGGTTACTTGGTCGGTTACTTGGTCGGTTACTTGGTCACTGTCTTCTGCTTCGATAAGCGCCCGCAACAAGGCTTCGAGCATGAATTCGACAAATGGGGTTGCTTCAGCAGCTTGGTCGGCGGCGGCCAGGGCAGCGTAGTAAGCGTCCTGCTGCTCACGAATAACGGTTTCCACCGGCAGGTACGCCAACACCGGCCGCCACTGGCTGAGGAGAAGGGTCTGCCATAACCGTCCCATCCGCCCATTACCGTCAGCAAATGGGTGGATGAATTCAAACTCGTAGTGGAATACACAACTGGTAATCAGCGGATGCCAATCGTTGTTCGCGAGCCAGTGCAACAAATCCTGCACCAGCATCGCCACCCGGCTGGCCGGTGGCGCCATATGCAGAAGGCGAGTGCCGCGATAGATGCCCACCCCTCCACGCCGGTAGCGGCCAGCGTCATCTATAAGCCCATGCATCAGCATGCCGTGCGCAGTGAGCAGATCGTCCTGGGACTCAGCGCGCCAACCAGGCATCGCATCGTAGGTCGCGAACGCGTTACGGACTTCCTGGATTTCGCGTGGCAAACCCAGAACCCGCTTGCCATCCAGCAAGGCGGTTACCTGCTCCACGCTCAAGGTGTTGTTCTCGATGGCGAGCGACGCCTGGATGGTGCGGATACGGTTGCCTCGGCGCAGCTGTGGCGTCAGCGTGCCATCACGGTAGGCAGTCAACAATCCCACTTGCTCGCTGATTTCGGCAACCAGAGCCAGAATGCGGGGGGTCACCGTCAGTGGTGGTTGGTAATTGCTCATTGCCTACAGCCCATGGGGATCAGCCGCCACCTTAATCCACAGATCAGGCGGGGGTAAAGAAAGCGCAGCCATCACTTCACAAATTCCTGAACTGATTATTTGCCCACAGCGATTTTTCCCCTCGCCAACCGCCACCAGAATCGCTTCACCACAATCACAAGAACCGTGAGGCCACTCCCGTGGACCAGACACTCCAGGTACGGCAAGCCGCCGCCGACCTCGTTGCGGCGTTCGCCAGCAACGACACCGCTCGCTATTTCGCCTGCTTCAGCGAAGACGCCACCTTCCTTTTCCACACCCTGCCGCAACCGCTGCTGTCGCGCCATGCCTACGAGCAACTCTGGGCCCAGTGGCAGGCCGACGGGTTTGCCGTGCTCGCCTGCGAATCGGGCAATGCCCAGGTGAGCCTGCAAGGTGACGTGGCGATCTTCATGCACGATGTGGCCACGCACATCCGCATCGCCGGCGAAGAACACCAGTTGAGCGAGCGCGAGACCATCGTCTTCCGCCGCCACGGCGAACGGTGGCTGGCCTGCCACGAGCACCTGTCGGTCGTATCGCCGGCCTGATCCCCTTTACGCGGCCCTGCCGCCCTGCCATCGCACCCACAAGAAGGCCCGCGCACTGCGCCGGCCCACAACAACCGCGCTGGAGCATCACCATGAGCCACTCGACCGGTATCGAGACCAATGGCGTCGAACAGATCCCCGACGATCAACGCGACGCCTCCCCGCTGGACCTGTTCCGCCTGATCTTCGGCGGCGCCAATACCTTCGCCACGGCCGTGCTGGGCAGCTTCCCGGTGCTGTTCGGGCTGTCGTTCCAGGCCGGTGTGTGGGCGATCCTGCTCGGCGTCGGCGTGGGCGCGCTGATCCTCGCGCCCATGGGCCTGTTCGGCGCGCTCAACGGCACCAACAACGCGGTGTCGTCGGGTGCGCACTTTGGCGTACACGGGCGCATCGTCGGTTCGTTCCTGTCGCTGCTCACCGCGGTGGCGTTCTTTTCGCTGTCGGTGTGGAGTTCGGGCGACGCCCTGGTCGGCGGCGCCAAGCGCCTGGCCGGCCTGCCGGAAACCGACCTGACCCTGGGCCTGGCCTACGGCCTGTTCGCGGTACTGGTGCTGGTGGTGTGTATCTTTGGCTTCCGCTTCATGCTGTGGGTCAACAAGATCGCCGTGTGGGCCTCGAGCCTGCTGTTCCTGCTGGGCATCGTTGCCTTTGCCGGGCCGTTCGACACCGGTTATGCGGGTAGCGTAAACCTAGGCCAGGCGGGCTTCTGGGCGGCATTCGTCGGTGCGGCGATCCTGGCCATGAGCAACCCGGTGTCGTTCGGTGCGTTCCTCGGCGACTGGTCGCGCTACATCCCGCGTGAAACGCCCAAGGCGCGCATCATGCTGGCGGTGATCGCGGCCCAGGGCGCGACACTGATCCCGTTCCTGTTCGGCCTGTGCACCGCCACCCTGGTGGCCACCCAGGCGCCGGACTACATCGCCGCCAACAACTACGTCGGTGGCCTGCTGGCGGTGGCGCCAAGCTGGTTCTTCCTGCCGGTGTGCCTGATTGCGGTGATCGGTGGCATGTCCACCGGCACCACCGCGCTGTACGGCACCGGCCTGGACATGTCCAGTGTGTTCCCACGCCTGCTCAGCCGTGCCGGCGCCACACTGCTGATCGGCGTGCTGGCGATCGGCTTCATCTTCGTCGGCCGCTTCACCTTCAACCTGGTGCAGAGCGTGTCGACCTTCGCCGTGCTGATCATCACCTGCACCAGCCCGTGGATGGTGATCATGATCCTCGGCCTGATCACCCGCCGCGGCTTCTACCATGCCGACGACCTGCAGGTGTTCACCCGCGGCCAACGTGGCGGCCACTACTGGTTCCTGCATGGCTGGAACTGGCGCGGCATGGGGGCGTGGATCCCCAGCGCGGCGGTGGGCCTGTGCTTCGTCAACCTGCCAGGGCAGTTCGTCGGCCCACTGGGCGACCTGGCCGGCGGCATCGACCTGAGCCTGCCGGTCACCCTGGGGCTGGCCGGTGTGCTGTACCTGCTGCTGCTCAACCTGTTCCCCGAACCTGCCGGCGTGTATGGCCCCCAGGGCCCGCGTTGGGTGCGTTGCAAAAGCACCGCGCACTCGCCGGTAACCACCGCCGAAACGGCCTGACTGGAAACCGACCATGACCACTTCCCACTACATCGCCGGCCGCTGGGTCGAAGGCCAGGGCAGCGACTGCATCAGCGTCAATGACCCGGCCCTTGGGCAACCCTTTGCCGAACTGAAGGCCGCCAGCGTCGCCCAGGTAGACCAGGCAGTGACCGCTGCCCGTGGCGCCCTGCCCGCCTGGAAAAACACCAGCGCCAGCGAACGCGCCGCCTACCTGCGCGGCTTTGCCGAACAACTCGGGCAGCGCCGTGAAGCGTTGATCACCTTGCAGATGCGCAACAACGGCAAGCCACGTCACGAGGCGGAAATCGACCTGGACGACGCCATCGCCACCTTCGGCTACTACGCCGAACTGGCCGAGCAACTGCCATCGAAGAACCGCGATGTGCCGTTGGCTGCGCCGGGTTTCAGCGCTCGCACCCGCCTGGAACCGGTGGGCGTGGTCGGCCTGATCGTGCCGTGGAACTTCCCGCTGGTGACCAGCGCCTGGAAGCTCGCCCCGGCCCTGGCCGCTGGTTGCACCGTGGTGCTAAAGCCATCGGAAGTCACCCCGCTGATCGAACAGGCCTACGGCCAGATCGCCGATGCCCTGGAGCTGCCGGCCGGGGTGTTGAACATCGTCAACGGCAAGGCCGAAACCGGCGCTGCACTGAGCAACCACAATGGCCTGGACAAGCTGTCGTTCACCGGCAGCAATAGTGTCGGCAGCCAGGTAATGCGCAGCGCTTCGGCGCAGTGCCGGCCGGTGACGCTGGAGCTGGGCGGCAAGTCGGCGATCGTGGTGTTCGATGATTGCGACGTGGGCCAGGCAGTGGAATGGATCGTCGCCGGCATTACCTGGAACGCCGGGCAGATGTGCTCGGCCACTTCGCGGCTGCTGGTGCAAGACGGCATTGCCGATGCGCTGCTGCCGCGCTTGCAGGTGGCACTGGAAAACCTGCGGGTCGGTAATCCATTGACCGAAGAGGTCGACATGGGGCCGCTGACCAGCCAGGCGCAGTGGCTGAAGGTGGCCGGCTACTTTGCCACGGCGCGGGAAGAAGGCCTGCAGTGTCTGGCCGGTGGCAAGGCGCTGGACCGGGATGGCTGGTTCGTCAGCCCGACGCTGTATGCCGATGTGCCGAAAGACAGCCGCCTGTGGACCGAGGAAATCTTTGGCCCGGTGCTGTGCGCGCGTCGCTTTGCGACCGAGGAACAGGCAATTGCCGAGGCCAACGATAGCCGCTTCGGGCTGGTGGCTACGGTGTGCTCCGCCGACCTGGAACGCGCCGAGCGGGTGGCCGATGCGCTGGAGGTTGGCCATGTGTGGATCAACTCGGTGCAGGCGGTGTTCGTCGAGACCTCGTGGGGTGGTACCAAGGGTAGCGGGATCGGGCGTGAGCTGGGGCCTTGGGGGTTGTCGGCCTACCAGTCGGTCAAGCATGTGACGCGCTGTCTGGGTTGAAATTTCCGGGGCCGCTTTGCGGCCCTTTCGCGACACAAGGCCGCTCCTACAAGAACCGCGTATGACCATGCATAACGTGCATAACGTGCAAATGACCCGGGCGCTCAACCAGTTGCTGAACCGCGAATAAGGCCTGGAATTGATGCCGGGCTCACCGGCCTCTTCGCGGGTAAACCCGCTCCCACAGGTACCGCGCTGCCCTTCAGGCCTGCGCTATCCCTGTGGGAGCGGGTTTACCCGCGAAGAGGCCGGCACAGGCGATACAAAACTTTGCGTCCGCGTGACTTTCCCCTCCCCCCCGCAAAGTCCCACTTCCTGGTACCCCCACAATCACAACACCAGGCCGGACCACCCATGCACCCTCAACGCACCGCCTTGCACAACGAGCTGCACGCCCGCCCGTCACTGTATTTCGACGGCCCGGCGCATGTCTTCCACCTGGCCTTGCTCGGCGGCGATGCTGCCTGTGCGGCACTGCTGCAACGCTGCTGCCCGGATGCCCTGGACACCGCAGCCGCCCAAGGCATCACCCGCCTGGATGGCCATCCGTTCAAGTGGGAACGGCACACCGAGTTCTTCACCCTGACCCTGGTGGTGCCCTGCACTGCCGCCGATACCGAGTGGCAAACGCTGCCGCCGGTGCTGGCCGAGGCTATCGCCCCGCAAGCGGCGCAGGTGATCAACGCGGTGCAGGTGCTGGTCCGTGACGAACAGGAACTGGACCTGCCCCACTACGGTTTCAAGGACCCGTGCGGCTCCTGCGTCGGCGGTGGCGATGCGGTGGTGTGGAGCGATTTTCGCCTGACCGAGGACGGCACCAACCGCTTCCTGTTCATCAACCGTCGCCTCAATGCCTACCGACAGGGCCGCATGATCCGCCGTCTGCTGGAGATCGAGACCTACCGCATGATGGCCTCGCTGACCCTGACCACGGCCAAGGACCTGAGCCAGGAACTGGATGCCTTCGACAAGACCCTGGTCAACCTCTCGGAGCGAAGTGCCGGTGTCGATGACCATGATTCCAAAGGCTTGCTGGAAGCCATTGCCCACCTGTCACGCCAGGTGGTCAGCCGTACGGTGAAAACCCGCCAGCGCTTCGGCGCCACGCAAGCCTATGCGCAACTGGTGTTCGAACGCCTGGGCGAGCTGCGGGAAAGCCATGTGGGCGACTGCCAGCGCCTGGGGGGTTTCATCGAACGCCGGTTCAAGCCGACCGTGCGCTACTGCGCGGCCACCGAGCAGCGCCTGGAGCAGCTGGCAAAGAATGTGGCCAACCTGGGCGACCTGTTGCAGGCGCGGGTACAGGTGGAAATGGAAGAGCAGAACGCCGGGATCCTGCGCAGCCTCAATGCCCGGGCTGATGCCCAGGTGAAGATTCAACGGGCGGTGGAGGGGCTGTCGATCATTGCCATCACCTACTACCTGCTGAACTTGTTCAAGCTGCTGTATGGCGGGCTGAATGTGCTGGGGTTGGGGCTGACGGCGCGGGATGGGCTGTTGGCCATGGCGCCGCCTGTGCTGTTGGTGTTGCTGGTGATTTTGCTGAGGATCAGGCAGGCCAAGCAGCATTGAGGCAGGGGGCTGCCTTGCAGCCCAATCGCCGGCAAGCCAGCTCCCACAAGGACCGCGTCGACTTCAAGCCATACGCAGTACCTGTGGGAGCTGGCTTGCCGGCGATTGGCTTCACACCGACTCGTCAGCCGAGCGAGCGCCCTCCTGCACCAACACCATGCTCTGCGGCGACGACAGGGGGATGCCCTCGTCACGCAGGCGCCCAAGGATGGTGAACAACAGGTCACTGCGCGTACCGGACACCTGCCGCGGCCCCGCCACGTAACCACTCACACCTATCACCATGCCGCTGCTGGTCAGGTCCTTGAAGGTGACCGAGGTAGCCGGCGCATCCAGAATCGCCTCGTGCTCCTGGTAAGCCGCCAGCAGCAGTTCACGCACGCGGTTGGCATCGGTCTCCAGCGGCATGGTCAGGGTAATGCCGACCACGCCCAGGGCGTTGCCCATGGTCACGTTACGCACGTTCTGCGAGATGAACTGCGAGTTGGGCACGATAACCGTCGAGCGGTCGGACATCTGGATCTCGGTGGCGCGCACGTTGATACGGCGAATGTCGCCCTCGACACCCGCCAGGCTGACCCAGTCGCCCACCTTGACCGGGCGCTCGGTCAGCAGGATCAGGCCGGAAATGAAGTTCTGCACGATCTGCTGCAAGCCGAAACCGATACCCACCGACAGGGCACTGACCACCCAGGTCAGGCTGGTGAGGTTGATGCGCAGGGTCGACATCACCAGCATGGCCAGGAAGATAAAGCCCAGGTAACCCACCAGAGTCACCAGCGAGGCACGCATGCCGGCGTCCATGTCGGTTTCCGGCAGCAGGCGATCGCTCAGCCAGCGCTTGACCACGCGGATGGCGAACAGGCCGCCGAGGAACATCACCACTGCCAACAGAATGTCCTGGGGGACAATGTTCATGTTGCCCAGCAGCTTGCCGCCGGTCTCGTCCCAATCACCCAGGCTCAACAGCAGTTCGCTGGGGCTGGTGCCCGACGGCATCAGTGCCAGCAACAACGCCAGGAACAGCACCACGGTGCGGCCGATACCGGCCAGGATGGTGCTGGCCTGGGCCTGGTGACGTGGCGCCAGGCCCAGGGTCGAGGCCAGCGCCAGGCCGCCGGGCTGGCGGGGCGACAGCAAGGTTTCGCAGAGGTCGCCAAAGAACGTGGTCAGCAGGTAGGCACAGGTAATCACCAGGCTGACCCACAGCAGCTTGGCGGTGAGGAAGTAGGCGAGTGTCAGGTAACCGGCGAGCAAGGCCAGCAGGATCAACGTAAGCCAGATCACCATCACGAACGGGATCAGCCCGGCCAGGCCTGTGGGGCGCTCCAGGTCATGCTTGCGCAGGGTGCGGCGGTAACGCAGCAGCGCACCGGCGAAGGTGAACGCCACTACCAGCGCGGTCAGGCCGTTGACCGCCACGGTCAGCGCCAGGCTGGCACCGATCACGCTGTTGATGCGTTCCATGGTCATCATGACCATCAGCGCCAACGCCAGCACCTTGGGGAACCAGCCCAGGGCGCTGGCCACTTCATCGTGAATAGGTGGCAGGCGCCAGGACGGGCGCTGCAGCATCAGCATGGCGCGGCCCAGGCCGGTGATGAAGGCACTGAACACCACCAGGGCAAGTACATGATTGGCCAGGCTGGCGATATCGGCGCCCAACTCGGCGCTGCTCTCCAGCCCCCAACGCAGCAGCGAGACCGAGCCGGCGATGGTGCCCAAGGTTGCCAGGCTGACACCCAGCGCCAGCGCACTGCGGCGCAGGCGGCCTTCGGGCAGCCAGCTGACCATGGCGCCGGCGAGAAGGCGCTCGAGCACGCGGCGCACCAAGGTCCAGACCAGGATTGCCGCTACCAGGCTGGTAATGAACAGCCAGCGATTTTCAGCGCTGAAGGCACTGCTGATGGCATCAGCCGTCTCACCACGCAGGTCACGCAGGCGTGCCACATCGTCCTGGGTGGGGCGAATGATGCTCTGCCAGAACGCCGGGCTCAGCGGTGAGGCCGCGCGGCTGGTGATCTGCGAGTTGAACTGGCTGCGGCGCAGGTTGACGATTTGCGTGGACAAGTCGCGCGCCGACTGGGTCAGCTTGGAGGCCTGATCCCGCTGCGCCACCAAGGCCTTCTTCTCGGCCTCCAGCGCTTTACGCTGCTGGGTCAGGGTAGCCGCCTCGTCCGGCTGGACCGGGCCGATGACCTTGAGCTTGTCGTCGACTTTTTCAACATCAGTGCTGCGCAGGGCAGTCAACGCGTCGGCCTGACGCTGCACCTGCATTGCGCCCAGGCGCAACTGCGAAAGCAGATCATCATTGGCGTCGCTGGTAACGCCCTGGCGTATCTGGTCCAGCCGCTCGCTCAACTGCTCGATGCTGGCGTTTTCATCCAGCACGTCCGCTTCGGCAACCGCCAGATTGGACAATGGCGTGGCCGGGGTCGACCAGGCCGGGCTGGCAATGGCAAGCATCAGGGCCATGAAAACCATCAGGCCTGGACAATAACGGGCAAGGCTGACACGCCTCATCGAATATTCCTCTTTACAATTCGATTTGGCGGGGGATTCTACGCGGCTTCACGCGATCAGGAGAGTGCCGTTTCTCGTTTGAGCAACTGCTGTTTGCGCTCGATGCCCCAGCGGTAGCCACTGATGTCGCCGTCGCGGCGGACCACCCGATGACAGGGGATGGCCACGGCGATGTGGTTGGCCGCGCAGGCCATGGCCACCGCACGCACCGCCTTGGGCGCGCCGATGCGCTCGGCGATGTCGGTGTAGCTGACCCGGCTGCCGGCCGGCACCTCGCGCAGGGCTTGCCACACCCGCTCCTGGAACGCAGTGCCTTGCACATCCAGTGGCAAGGCCAGGCCCAGCGCGGGTGCTTCGACGAATCCCACCACCTCGGCGACCAACCGTTCGTAAGCACTGTCGCCGCCGACCAGGTGGGCCTTGGGGAACTGGTCCTGCAGGTCGTGCAGCAGGGCCTCGGGATCGTCGCCCAGCAGGATCGCGCAAATGCCCTTCTCGCTCTGGGCCACCAGGATGGCACCCAAGGAGCATTGGCCAAGGGCGAAGTGGATGGTTGCCCCGGCGCCGCCGGCGCGGTATTGCCGCGGACGCATGCCCAGGCGCTGGTCGGCGCTTTCGTAGAAGCGGCTGTTGGAGTTATAGCCGGCGTCATAGATGGCATCGGTGACAGAGCGCTGGCCATCTTCCAGGTGGGCGCGCAGGCGCCGGGCACGGAAAGCGGTGGCATAGGCCTTGGGGGTCAGACCGGTTTCGGCCTTGAACAGGCGATGCAGGTGAAAAGGGCTGACGGCCAGTTGGGCGCTGAGTTGGTCGAGGCTGGGTGCCGGGTCGATGGCTTCGATCAGGCGGCAGGCGCGGGTGACCAGCTGGCTGTGGCGGGTGGCGCTGGTGGTGGCGGTGCAACGTTTGCAGGCGCGGTAGCCGGCGGTTTCGGCGGCAGCTGGGGTGTCGTAGAACTCGACGTTGGTTCGCTTGGCAAGACGCGATTTGCAGCCGGGGTGGCAGTAGATGCCGGTGGTGCGCACGGCGTAGACGAAGTGGCCGGTGGCGGCGGTTTCGCGGGATTCTACGGCTTGCCAGCGTTGGTCGGGGGTGGTGTAGGGGTTCATTGGTAAATGTCCAGATAGGTTGTTGCCTGTGCCGGCCTCTTCGCGGGCCTGCCCGCTCCCACAGGTACTGCATAGCCTTTCAAGGCTGTGGAATCCTTGTGGGAGCGGGCTTGCCCGCGAAAGGGCCGGCACAGGCAGTGCAAAACCTCAGGCCCGCCACAGGTACCAGGCCGCCACGGTGCGGTATGGGCGCCAGCCGCCACCCAGCGAACGCATTTGCGCCGGCGTCGGCGCCTTGTCCAGCCCCTTCAGCCGCCGATAACCCTCGCGCACGCCAAAATCGTCGACCGGCAGAACGTCCGAACGCGCCAGGCTGTAGATCAGCAACATCTCCACCGTCCACCGCCCTACCCCGCGCAATGCCACCAGCCGTTCGATCAACGCCTCGTCAGCCATGGCCAGTGCCTCTTCCCGGCTCGGCACCAGGCCATCCAGCCGGCCTTGGGCAATACCCTGGATCGTCGCCATCTTGCTCGCGGAAAAACCACAGGCGCGCATGGTTTGCGGTGCAACCGCCAGCAACTGTTCCGGCCCAGGGAAACTGGCCTCCGGAAACAGCGCCAAAAGCCGCCCCAGAATTGCCTCGGCGGCACGGGCATGCAACTGCTGGTAGGCAATCGCTCGCACCAGCACTTCGTAAGGTTCACGCCCCGGCGTGGCCTGGTGCAGGCAAGGCCCGGTCGCCTCGATATGCCGCGACCAGTCCGGGTCGAGCGCCGCAAGGTATTCAGTGGCCTCACGGTAGGCTTCAGGCGATAGGTCGGACAGGATCATGGCACCTCCAACGGGTCGATTGCAGGCCCAGCTTAACGCAGCCGTTCATCGGACAAACGCCGATTCTTGCGCGGCTAATTCCTGGCAGGGTATTGCTCGGCACCATCGCCCCGCAACCGCACCGTGCGCCGGTAAGACTGCCGGGCAAAGCACACGAACAACCCGGCCATCAGCGCCAGCGCGATGGGCAGACCATGCGGCGCCACATCCATCGCCGCACCGCTGACCAGCGGCCCGACCAGGCTACCCACACCCCACAGCAAGCCCACGCTGGCATTGGCGGTAACCAGGTCCTGCCCCTTGAAGCGCTGCCCGATCAGTACCAGCGCCAGGGTATAGATGCCGCCTGCCACGGCGCCCAGCAGCACCAGCAGCGGCCATAGCAACCAGGTCAGGTTCAGCAGCCAGGGCAGGCCGATACCGATCGCCATCGCCAGCAGCCCGCATACCAGGTGCAGCCCGGTGCGCTCCACCCGGTCGGCCAACCAGCCAAGCGGCAACTGGAACAACATGTCACCGGCAAACACGACGGTCACCATCAGCGCCGCCACGCCCACGGCAAAGCCATGGCTGGTGGCATACACCGGCAGCAGCGACAGCACCACGGCATCGAAGAACGAGAAGAACAGCACCGCCACGCATAACGCCGGCGCCACACGGAAGAAGCCGGCCAGGCCGAAGCTCTTTTCACCTTCTTCATGTTCCACATGGTCGTTGGGTACGGTCAGCACGATGCACAGCAGCGCCAGGCCATAGCAGGCGGTGACCACACCGGTGATCCACGGGCTGTCGGCGCCCAGCACCGCCAGCATGGCCGGGCCGAGCACCTGGAAGCCGGTAAAGCTGGTGGCGTACAGGGCCATGATCTTGCCGCGGTTGTGCTCCGGGCACAGTTCGTTGACCCACGACTCGCCGAGGATGATGGCGATACCCATGCCCAGCCCCAGGCCCAGGCGCAACAGCGCCAGCTGCCACAGCGAACCGAACGCCGACTCGAGCAAGGCAATGCTGAGCGTGCACAGGCTGAAGCACAGCAGGTAGGTGGTGCGCCGGGTCAGGTGGCGACAGCAGGCGTCGACCAGGAACGCCGAGAGCATCATGCCCGCAGCGGGGATGGCCGAGATGATGCCGATTTCCAGGGTGCTCGCACCGGCTTCATGCAGGCGCA
This sequence comes from Pseudomonas asiatica, assembly GCF_009932335.1. Lineage (NCBI taxonomy): Bacteria > Pseudomonadati > Pseudomonadota > Gammaproteobacteria > Pseudomonadales > Pseudomonadaceae > Pseudomonas > Pseudomonas asiatica. The sequence continues at coordinate 637,397 of NZ_BLJF01000002.1, read as the reverse complement.
ACGACACCAGCGGCAGGCTGGCCCCCAAACTGAAACCCACGACCGAAACGGCGAACAACAGGCCCGCCAGCAAACGCATGTTCATGTACCACTCCTTGCAAACCGAAAAGACGTGCAGACACAGGCGCGCACGCCAGGGCGGCGAGCGACGCGAAAGCGCAGATCAGTTCAGGCGAGGTGTGGCGAGAAGGTGAAGGCAAAAAGCACGCTGCGGCGACGCTTGAGCACCGTGTCGCTCGGCCACGCACGACGCAGGGCCTGGAAGGCAGGCTGGCGGGCGTTTGGCAGGGACTGGGTACGGCACATTGCTTTGACTACTACGCAGGTGGTTGAAGAAAGGGCGGACTCTAGGCCAAGGGTGGTCAAGTCGTCAAATTTCGGAGAGCAACCGCCTTGCATGCTCTCCAGACCTGCGCGGGCCCTTGTAGGAGCAGCCTTGTGCTGCGAAGAGGCCGGCAAGACAACAAATTGTCTTCGGCAGTAATGGCCTCTTCGCAGCACAAGGCTGCTCCTACAGGTTCTGTGCATCTTTCAGCGCTTACCGGTACTTGGCAAGAACACCGCCAGCAACCCGAACAAAGGCAGGAACGAACACACCTCGTACACGTACTCGATGCCACGCAGGTCCGCCACATACCCGAGCAAGGCCGCACCGATGCCACCAAAGCCGAACATCAACCCGAAGAAGATCCCGGCAATCATGCCCACGCTGCCCGGTACCAGCTCCTGCGCATACACCACGATCGCGGAAAACGCCGAAGCCAGGATAAAGCCGATCACCACGCTCAACACGGTGGTCCAGAACAGATCGGTATACGGCAGCACCAGAGTGAACGGCGCCACGCCAAGGATCGAAAACCAGATCACGGCCTTGCGCCCGATGCGGTCACCGATCGGCCCGCCAAAGAAGGTACCCGCCGCCACCGCACCAAGGAACAGGAACAGGTGCAGCTGCGAGCTGGCCACCGACACATCGAACTTCTCGATCAGGTAGAAGGTGAAATAGCTGGTAAAGCTGGCCATGTAGAAGTACTTGGAGAACACCAGCAGGCCCAGCACGATCAGCGCCGCCACCACCCGCCCGCGGGAAATGCCGTGGGTCGCCTGCACAGCCTTGCGCGCCTTGGCCTGGTTGAGGTGCTCCTTGTACCAGCCACGCAGCATCAGGGTGACGCCGAGAAAGAACAGCGCAGCCAGGCCGAACCAGGCCACGTGGCTCTGGCCGAACGGAATGACAATGGCTGCCGCCAGCAGCGGCCCCAAAGCCGACCCGGTGTTGCCACCGACCTGGAAGGTCGACTGGGCCAGGCCGAAGCGCCCGCCCGATGCCAGGCGCGCAATACGCGAGGTTTCCGGGTGGAAGGTCGACGAGCCGATACCCACCAGGGCCGAGGCCAGCAGAATCATCGGGAAGCTGCCGACGAAGGCCAGCATCACGATACCCACCAGGGTACACAGGGTGCCCAGTGGCAGCAGGTTCGGTGCCGGTCGGCGATCGGTAAAGAAACCGACCCAAGGCTGCAGCAGCGAGGCGGTGATCTGGAACGTCAGGGTGATCATGCCGATCTGGGCGAAACTCAGGTCGTAGTTGGCCTTGAGCATCGGGTAGATCGCCGGCAGCACAGACTGGATCAGGTCATTGATCAGGTGCGCCAGGGCGCAGAAACCGATTATGCGCATCACCAGCGGCGTGGCTTGGCTCGCCGCTGCACTGGTGGGCGCCGTGGAGGCGCTACTGATAGCCATGGGCCTGAATCTCCGTCCGTAGTTTGGGATCCGATTATCGGAAAACAAATAGATACATAGCTACCTTTTATTTCCTTTGTCCGCGACACACTTGAAAATGGTTATCAATATAATTAGCATCCTTGGCCAAATACCCGTCATCGTTGGGCGAAACGGCCCTAATCGCGAGCACACCAACCCCATGAGCCCAATGCCCGTTCGCGTCCGTCCACGGCAGATCAACGCGCACCGCAGCCATCTGGGCAAATGGCTGGCGCTATTGTTCCTCCTGGGGCTGGCCGCTACCGCCTACCTGTACTGGCCGCTGATACAGCGCCTGGGCAGCGAATTGCATACCGATGCAGGTGAGCGCCGCAGCATCCGCCTGGCCGATGGCACCACCCTGCACCTGGGCAGCGCCAGTGCGATGAACGCCGACCTGCGTGGCCGCACGCGCCAACTGCACCTGGTGCAGGGCCGGGTATACCTGGAAGTGATGCTCGACGGCAGGGCCATGGAAATAGCAGTGGGCGACGCGCGCATCCAGGTGTTCGGTACCCGCCTGCAGGTCGCCCGCCATGCAGGCCATGACGAACTGGTGGTACTCAGTGGCAAGGCCATGGTTATCCAAGGCAGCGAACAGCGCATGGTATCGATGGGTGAGCGGGTAACCTTCGATGGCGCGCATATCGGCCCGGTACGGAAAGCCGACCTCAAAGCCGCCGATGGCTGGCGCAGCGGGCAGATGAAAGCCGGTGACATGCCGTTGGGCAAGGCAGAACCCGGGCCTGGCCGCTAAGTTTTTGAAAGCGTGCAAATTTTTTTTGAAATGAGTGTTGACAGGGGGGCCGTTCAAGAGAATAATGCGCGCCATCGGCTACATAGCTCAGTTGGTTAGAGCATAGCATTCATAATGCTGGGGTCCGGGGTTCAAGTCCCTGTGTAGCCACCAAACAAGACGAAGGGCTTACCGCAAGGTAAGCCCTTTTTCTTTGTCTGCGGAAAATTACCACAGGCCTGCACCCTTCCCGCACAGGGCATGCAATTGCCACCTCAACGCATTCCGGTCACCGCCACGGCCAGGCCCAACCCGATCAGCGCCAGGCCGATTACCCGGTCCACCAGCCTTTGCCGCTCGATCATCGCCTTGCGCAATGCCGCGCTGGAGAAGAACACCGCCACCAGGCTGAACCACAGCCAGTGGGCAACGGACATGAAAGCGCCGTAGGCAAAATCCAGCGCCAGCGAGCTGCCAGGCTGCACCACCTGGGTGAACGCACTGATCACGAACAGCATGGTCTTGGGGTTGAGGGCGTTGGTCAGAAAGCCCGTGCGCAGGGCCTGCGTTACGCTGGCTGCGGTTGCGGCAACCCCGTCGAGGCTGATACGCCGGGTGTTGGTCAGCGACTGGAAACCCAGGTAGACCAGGTAGCCCGCGCCCAGCACTTTCATGCCCAGGAACAGGGTCGGGCTCTGGCTGATGATCACCGCGATGCCCAGCACCGTGTACAGGACGTGCACCTGCACTCCCAGGGCAATGCCCACGGCGGCAGCCAGCCCGGCCTTGCGGCCCTGTGCATAACTGCTGCGGGTGACCATGGCGAAGTCGGCACCGGGGCTGATGACGGCGAGCAGGGTGAACAGGGCGACGGCAATGAGTTCGGTCATGCTGGTGGCTCTCGATAGACGATGGAAATGCACAGACCAGGTCATTATCGAGAGCTTATAGCCCAGCAAAAATCGATTTATAGTGAGGTAAATCTGATAGCTTTCCTCACAGATATCTAGCGCCTGTGTCGGCCTCTTCGCGGGTAAACCCGCTCCTACAGGGGCGGCGCATCGCCTGTGTGCGGGTTTACCCGCGAGAGGCCGGCACAGACAAACAGGAATGCCATGAAACTGCCGCCACTCAACGCCTTCCGCTACTTCGACATAGCCGCCCAGACCGAGAGCTTCGTGCGCGCCGCCGAGCACCTGCATGTCACCCATGGCGCAGTCAGCCGCCAGGTGCGTCTGCTTGAAGAAAGCCTTGGTGTGGAGTTGTTCGAGCGCCGCAACCGGGCCATTTTCCTCACCCCTGCCGGCCGTGCCTTGCAGGGCACTACCCAGGCGATCTTCGAGCAGCTCGAAGGTGCCGTGCAGCGTTTGCAACAACAGGCCCGCGACAACGTACTGGTGCTGTCGTGCGAGCCGACCATCGCCATGCGCTGGCTGATCCCGCGCCTGCCCCGCTTCCACGCCGCCCATCCCGACCTGCAGTTGCACCTGGTGGCCGCTGGCGGGCCATTGGACTTCGCACGTAGTGGTGTCGACCTGGCAATTCGCCGCGATGACTTCCACTGGGACAAACAGCTGTACAACCAGAAGATCTGCGACGAATGGATCGGCCCGGTCTGCCACCCCACCGCCCCCCTCCAACTCGAAGGCCAGCGCTTGCTGCACAGCGCCACCCGCCCCGGCGCCTGGCCCAACTGGCTGCGCCTGAGCGGCCAACAGGTCCGGCACACCGAGCGCAGCGACTACCAGCACTTTTACCTGTCGATTCAGGCCGCCAGCGCCGGCTTGGGCCTGGCCATGGCCTCAGCCCTCATGGTGCGCGACGAACTCGACAATGGGCAGTTGCAGGCACCGTTCGGCTTCGTGCGTGACGGCTCGGCCTACCTCCTGCTCAGCCCCCTGCCGCTGGAAGACGACGGCAAGCGCCAGCGCTTCGCCACGTGGGTGATGGGCGAATGCCGGAGCTGCCTGGCTCATCTGGGCTTGATACAGAACGACGAACCCGCACGGCCGTCACCACCCCAGGTACGGTAACCCGCGGTATCCACATGAATACGCCCGGAGGGGTAGCGCCCCAGGCCCATGTTCCAGGCCTGGCCGTATTGCTGCCAGAACCGGCACAGCGGGTTGGGGTCCGCCCAGTCGGGCAGCAGGATATCGACAGCGAACGCCCGGGCATGGGCGCTGTTGGCCGCCCCGCCGGCGCAGGCATTCAGGCGCGGGGCTCGATAGGCTGAAACCACCTCGAACTGACGCAGGATGCCCTGGTCATGAAGCGTCTTTATCAGCGAGAGCGTCGAGCGCACTGCCGGCCAGTTGCTGGCGGGCGGCACGGCGAAGGGGGACGCGTGGCACAGCTTCCAGTCCGAAGCCGAACGCAGCAGCTGATGGATCGGCACCACGCCATAAAGACGGGCATCCACAAGCATCTCGCGAAATGGCCGTGTCTGATGGTCCCCGGCCCATTGCGCGAACAACCAGATATCACGCTCATCGGCCTGCGCTCCTGCACCCAACATGCCCAGCACCAGCGGCAGCCATCCAGCCCTTTTCATCCCTGCTCCCCTTGCCACAGTATGTGCCACGCTGCCGAATACGGCTGCGCCCAACAAGGAGTTAAGCATGCACAAGATGGCATTACCGAGCCTTGCCGCCCTGGCCTTCAGCGGCCTTGCAGCCGCCGATGCGCGAATCGACCTGGGCGACGCCCAGCGCGTCACCCGCCTTTTCGCCTTCCCCAACAACTGCCACGTGATCTGTTATCGCGACTGGACCCTGGAGCAAACCGTAGAACACTATCTGACACAGAGCGTACGCCGCGACGGCCATGCCGCGGCCCAGGTGCATGTAAGCCGCGACAACGATCGCCTGCACGCAAACATCAGTGGCGTACCCGCCAACTATGCAAAACCCCTGCGCAAGCTGCTCGACAGCGGTGAACTGGCCTATCAGGCGGCCACCCGGCTGAACGAGGACGGCAAATGGTCCTACGACTGGTATCTGTTCCTGCCGCTGGGCATGGCCCTGCAGAACCGCCGCAGCATCGAACTGCTGCACTTCCCGCCGGACTACTCGCTGACCCAGGCCCAGGACTACCTGCGCTCCAACACCACCGACCGCTGGGCTGAGCTGTTGACATTCAACGGCGTCGACGCCAGCCAGACCCCGGCCTACCAGACCATCATCGATATCGCTCCCATCGCCGCACCCGCCAGCGCGGGTGAAACGCTGAAGGAAACCTACAGCTACTTCAAGGACTACCAGGTGCGCATGGTCAGCGAGATGACCCTGCAAAACCCCGCCAGGCCTCTGCCGATGGTGGCATTCGGCGCGCCGGTACGCAGCTGGATCCAGCAGCAGTACGGGCCGCAGGTTAATGTGCTGGGCCTGGTCAGTATCAGCCCGCAGGCAGGTGCCAAGGTACCGGTACTGGGTGCCAACCACCCTAGTGCCATCTGGTATGCGGCAGACAAGGACAGCCACGGCGGCAACCAGGATGCAGCTGATGCTGCCGGCTTGAAAATGATGGGGCAGGACCTGACGGCAGCCTGCTGGCAGGCAGGGATGGGGCGCAATCAACGGGCCGATGCCAAGCTGACGCTGGATGCCTGCTCGACCAAGTGGCAGGTTACACAGAAGAAACAGACCTGCGAGCTGTTCTTCCGCACCATTCGCAAGTACACGCCGGAGCAGGCGGCGGCAAAATGCAATACCGGCAGCGTGACCAGAAGCCTGCGCGACCTGGCCAAGCCGATGGAGGCTCAGCCACAGGACCTGTGATTGAAGCCCGCCCTGCTCAATCTTCGAGCAGGGTGCAGGCCATCACCAAGGCGTCTTCACGGCCGCCGGCAACCGGGTAATAGTCGCGGCGGCGGCCGATTTCGTTGAAACCATAGCGTTCGTACAAACGATAGGCCGACTGGTTGCTGGCACGCACTTCCAGGAAGCACTCGCGGCCATTGAGCTGGTAGGCCCGGGCCATTAGGTGCTCGAGCAGGCGCAGGCCCAGGCCGCGGCCCTGGTTTTCCGGCTTGACGGTGATGTTGAGCAGGTGGGCCTCGTCGATGATCACGTTGATCACGCCATGGCCCACCTGCTGCTGGCCGTCGAACATCAGCCAGACTTCATACGATTTGAGCGCATCCTGAAAGATCCCTCGAGTCCAGGGATGACTGAACGCGGCATATTCGATCTTAAGTACGGCATCCAGATCCGCCTCGGTCATCCGGCGGAAGCTGATCGAGTCACTCATTCAACGCTCTTCCAGCGCGCCATCAGCTGGCGCATGGCTTTCCAGACGTCCGCCTTGCGCTGCGGCTCGTCCATCAACAGTTCAAGGCCCGGCAAGGCCCAGGCTTCGCCCAGGCCCTCGAGCTTCAGGGTTTGGTAATAGGCTTCGCCGTCGACATTGGCGGCAAAGCGCAGCGCCGGCAGGCCGACCAGCCACAGGCAGGTGCACGGGGCGTCCTCCAGGCGCGCCTGGACAAAGCCCTGGACAAAATCGCGCGCCGCCTCCGGGCCCTGGTCCATGTTGCCGCGCACCAGCAGCGGCCAGCGCACCGGCTCGCCGATGATCTGCGGTGCGTCGGGCAGGCCGGCGGCGCGCAGCATGTCCTTGAGCAGCAGGTACGACGGGTCGCGGCTCTGGAACGGCTGGCCGGTGGCCAACTCCACCAGCAGCAGGCAGCTGCCGGCTCGCAGCAGCTGCAGCGAGAAGCGCGGGGGAGGCACCGGGGCCGGGCGCGGTGGCGCGACCTGCTCCTCGGCCTCGGCGGGCTTGGCGGCCGGCTTGGGCGCACTGCCCGGGCGCGGAATCTCGATTTTCGGCCGCTCGCCGGAGCGGGCCTGGGGGGGGACTGGCGCCTCGTTGGCAGCCGGTGCCGGCCTGCCGTCGAAATCGAGGTCCTCGACCGGCGCCACCGGCAGCAGCAGCTCGGGACGCGACGGTGCGGCGAACGGCAGTTCGGCGCGCGGCAGCCAGTGCACCACTTGCATGGCGGAAAGGTAGGCGCGGCGACGGGGTTCGGTGAGCAAGGGGCGGGGTTCCGAGGGGTGAAGACAAAGGGCCATTCTAACGCCGTTGGCATTCGAGTGCCGCAACTGGTCGGCGGATTTTTATTGCCTGTACCGGCCCTTTCGCGGGTGAACCCGCTCCCACCGGTACTGCGCAAGGCCCTGTGGGAGCGGGTTCACCCGCGAAAGGGCCAGTGAATCCCGTACAACGACAAAGGTTATCTCTCATTACAGACCAAGGGGTGAAAACCTCCCCCCCGGATGCAGTACAATCGCCCCCTTTTTCTTGGCAACGAGTCGAAGCCAATGATCGAACCCAAGCGCGTCCTGCGCGCCCTAGCCGAACACTGGGCCCTGATCGAGCCGCTGTGCGAGCGTTTCGACCAGGGCACCCTGAGCCTGGTCGAATTGCGTCAGCATGTGGCCCGCCAGCAGGTCGAGAGCACCCCGCAGGACATCACCCAGCTGCTCGACGTGTGGATCCGCCTGGATATCCTGGTCCCGGTGGCCAAGAGCCCGAACCGTTTCGAGCTCAACGCGCAGATCCACGACTTCCTCGCCTACCTGCGCCGCGAACACCGGCTGGGCCTGTGCCTGGAGATCGAAGCCTACCTGCGCCACCTGGAGCGCCTGGCCGGGCATATCCAGGACGCCTTCAACAACCGCGACAGCGACGACCTGGCGCGCCAGCTGCGCCTGCTCGACATGCGCGTGCGCGATGTACTGAAGAAGCTCGACAACGACGAACAGGCACTGGTGGCCGTGGCCGAACGGGCCAAGACCAGCAACCGCCAGATCCCGCTGCGCCAGCGCTATGCCGAAGTACTGGCGACCTGGGACGAGTATGTCGAGCCGATGATCCAGCTGGTCAACGCCGACGGCGCCTTCGAACAGGGCGTGCGCAAGGTCGAGACCGTGCTGCTGAAGCTGCTGGGCGAACAGGCGCGCCTGGGCCACCTGGTCGACGACGACATGCTGCTGCGCACCCATGCGCGCATCCTGGAAATGCAGACCAGCGCCCAGCTGACCCTGCGCCACGCCCGCGAATTGCTGCTGCCGCTGCGTGAAGAAGCCCGCCGGCACAACGCCGTGACCCGTGGCGCCGCACTGGCCCTGTCGGTGATCCGGCGCAAGGGCATCGACGCCGTACCGCAAGCGGCCATGCCGATGTTCACCCGCCCGCAAAGCACCTTCCTCGGCAGCGCCAGCCAGGTCGAGGCCTATGTCTACGCACTGGCCCGCTTCGAGCCCAAGCCGGCGCGCTTCCCCAAGGCCCACAAGACCCAGTCCGGCGCCCTGCCCCGCGCACCGCGCACGGTCAAGGAAATGGCCGAACGCTGCGAACAGGCCCTGCCGCTGCCCGACCTGATGGTCTGGCTGCTGGAGCAGGAACCCGAAGGCGCCACCGACGAGCTGCTGTACTGGTTCTCGCGCCTGTCGCGGGAAAAGCGCTTCAAGCGCGAACGCCTCGACCGCCGCGAGTACATCACCCAGGAACACCTGGTCAGCCTGCGCTCGTTCGCCCTGACCTCCAGCCGCGAAGACGCCGCCAGCGCGCCTACCGAATCCAACGCGAGCCCAGCCCATGCATCTTGATCTTTCCGAACTGTCCCAGCTCGCGCCGATCTTCCGCGAGCTGTTCAAAGGCTTCCACGTCAGCCGCCGCGACCCTGAGCTGTATGCCCAGCTGTCGAACTTCCAGGACCAGTACCGCACCCTGTTCAAGGCCCTGGGCTTCGAACTGGTGTGCGACACCCGTGGGTTCTACTACTTCGTGCCGGACATGACCGCCGCGCAGGTCAACAAGACCGCGCAGCGCCTGTCGCTGTTCACCTTCATCCTGGTCGAACACCTGGCCGACCAGGGCCGCGACCCGATGGCCGTGCTCGATGGCGGCAGCATCGGCCGTGACGAACTGCCCTCGCTGCTGGACAAGTACCGCGACCTGTTCCTGCAGGCCGAAGTGCAGACCGTGGACGAGCTGGAAGAAAAAATCCTGCGCCGCATGACCCAGCTCGGCTTCGCCTTCGAGGAAGGCGGCATCTACCGCTTCCTGCCGCCGATGCATCGCTTCCTCGACGTGTGCCTGGCCGTGCAGCAGGACCGCGACCTGGCAGCCACCCTGCACAGCGACCTGCCGCTGCCGACCCCGGTACTGGTCGAGGAAGAAAGCCCCGAAGAACTCAACCGCACCGACGACCCGCTCGACCTCAGCCCCTTCGAGGGCGAGGAAAGCGAAGAGGAAGCCCTGGCCCGGGCCATCCGCGAAGAGCAACAGGAGATTGACGCATGAGCCAGGAACGCTACGGCATCCGCCGCTTCGCACTGCTCAACACCGCCGGCTACAGCCTTGGCCTGTTCCCGCTGGAGCACCCACTGTCGGTATACGGTGCCAACAACCTGGGTAAATCGGCGTCGATCAACGCCCTGCAGTTCCCGATCCTGGCGCGCATGTCGGACATGAGCTTCGGCAAGTACAGCCTCGAGCAGTCGCGCCGCTTCTACTTCGCCAGCGATACCTCGTACATTCTCTGCGAACTGAGCCTGCCCCACGGCCCGCACGTCATCGGCGTTGTCGGCCGCGGCCCGGGCGGCGGTTTCGGCCACCAGTTCTTTGCCTACAAGGGCGAACTGGACCTGGCCCACTACCAGAAGAACGACACCTGCCTGCGCCAGAAAGAGCTGTTCACCAACCTCGAGCGCCTGGGGATCAAGGCCTACGAGCTGAAGCCGGACGAACTGCGTCGTCTGCTGGTCGGTGGCCACACCTCGGTGCCGCTGGACCTGACCATGATCCCGCTGCGCTCGACCAGCGAGCAAAGCCTGAAAACCTTCCGCGCGCTGTTCATCAACCTGCTGCACATGCGCGAAATCACCGCCGCCAAGCTCAAGCAACTGTTCCTCGACGCCTTCGAGCACAGCCTGCGCTCTGGTAGCGTCGACTATATCGCCGCGTGCGAGGAAGCCTTCCGCGACGTGCGCCGCATGGAACAGGACTACAACGCCCTGGTCGCCGCCGGCCCGCTGGTGGAGGCCCTGGCCGGTGGCGTGGCCCAGCGCGACATCCTGCGCGGCAAGCTGCACCGCATTTCACCAGTGCTCGACACCCTGCTGGGCACCTGGCAGGAATACGCGATGGCGCGCAAGGAAGAGCTGGTGATCCAGGCCGAGCACTACCGTGGCGAGCAGGACCGCCTGCAGAACGACCAGCGCGGCGGTACTCAGGAACTGATGCGCCTGGAGCGTGAAATTACCGGTATCCAGCGCTGGCTGGGCGAGCTGTCGGTGCTCAAGCATCGCTTCGCCCTGGTCGATGACGTCAAGGTGCTGGAGCAGCAACTGCTGGCGGCCAAGGACGCCCACGACGAACTGGCCGGCGCCCTGGCCCAGTCGCGGCAGTTCAGCGCCGAAGACCTGGACGAACGCGTCCGAGACCTGGAAAAGCGCCTGAAGCAGGTCAAGCAACAGCTCGACCACGCCGACAACAACAGCTACGCCCGCCTGCGCGAAGAGTTCTCGCAGCAGGACGTCGACCGCCTGATGCGCCTGTTCAATGGCGCGCTGTTCAGCCTGCCGCTGGGTGACCGCGGTATCGAACTGGACGACAGCGACCTGTGGGTAAAATCGCTGGAAGCGGTGCTCGACGGCTTCAAGGGCGAACGCTTCGAAGCCCCGGGCCTGTCCATCGACCTGTCGCACATCGACCCACCGGCACTGCAGGCCCTGGCCGACCGTGCCGCCCTGCGTGACCAGAAAGAGCGCCTGGAAAAAGAGCTGAAGCAGCTCAAGACCCAGCAGGCCGTGGCCGCCGACCGCTCCGCCTCCAAGGCGCAGACCGAAGCCCTGTACCAGGAGGTACTGGACGCGCAGAAAGCGCTGGAAGACTTCCGCCGCAGCGAAACCCTGGCCGCCGAAGAGCCCGAGAAGCTGGAGCAGCTGTCGCAGCTCGAAGCCGCCCAGGACGAACTCAAGCGCTCCAGCGACGCCTTCACCGAACGCGTCCAGCAGCTGTCGGCCAAGCTGCAACTGGTCGGCCGGCAGATCGGCGACCTCGAGGCCAAGCAGCGCACCCTGGAAGACGCCCTGCGCCGTCGCCAGCTGCTGCCGGCCGACCTGCCCTACGGCACGCCGTACATGGAAGCCATCGACGACTCGATGGACAACCTGCTGCCACTGCTCAACGACTACCAGGACAGCTGGCAGAGCCTGCAGCGGGTGGACAACCAGATCGAGGCGCTGTACGCCCAGGTGCGCCTGAAAGGCGTGGCCAAGTTCGACAGCGAAGACGACATGGAACGCCGCCTGCAGTTGCTGGTGAATGCCTACGCGCACCGCACCGACGAAGCCCTGACCTTGGCCAAGGCCCGCCGCGCCGCGGTCACCGACATCGCCCGGACCCTGCGCAACATTCGCAGCGACTACGACAGCCTCGAGCACCAGCTGGCCCTGTTCAACCGCGAGATCAACAAGCGCCAGGTATCCAACCTGGAGAGCTTCCGCGTGGTGCTGGCGCCGAACAAGGAAGCGCTCAAGCACATCGACCAGATCATCCACAGCGCCGGTCAGTACGAAGAAGGCGAAACCCTGTCGGTGTTCGACCTGACCCAGAGCGCCGAGCAGGACAACAAGAACGAAGAGGCCAAGGAATACCTGGCACGGTTGGTGGCAGCCAACCACAACCAGCTGGGCCTGAAGGACCTGTTCGAGCTGGCGTTCGAGATCACCAAGGTCAACGGCCAGCCGGTGATCCATGCCGACATCGACGGCGCGGCATCCAACGGCACCACCATGACCATCAAGGCGCTGACCAACATGTACCTGTTGCTGCACCTGATGGACCGCGACCTGGCCGGGCGTATCCGCCTGCCGTACTACCTGGACGAAGCGGCGGACATCGACGAACGCAACCAGGCTGCACTGCTGGAGACCAGCCTGCAGCTCGGCTTCGTGCCGATCCTGGCGAGCGTGAAGCCGCAGGTGTCGGCGCGCGTGGCGATCGACCTGGAAGGTGGCAGTGGGCCGAATGGCATCTACATCGACGAGGCGGACTGGAAGTTCATCAGCCGTCGCGATGAGGTGAAGGCGGTTGTGCGTGAGGATCATCAGGCCGAGGAATTGGCCTGATATCGGAGTAGTGGGGCCGCTTTGCGGCCCTTTCGCAGCACAAGGCTGCTCCTACAAAGGTATGCATACGCCGATCAATGTAGGAACAGCCTTGTGCTGCGAATGGAGGCCGAAGGCCTCCCAAAAATCTACCAAGCTATCAATGAGCCCAAGGCAGAATCGGAATCGCGGTCACCGCATTCTGCGGGCTGCCTTCGATCATGCGGTCGCTGTACACCAGGTACACCAGCGTATTGCGCTTCTTGTCGAGGAAGCGCACCACCTGCATGGTCTTGAACACCAGCGAGGTGCGCTCCTTGAACACTTCCTCGCCATCCTTCAGCTCACCCTTGAAGCTGATCGGCCCGACCTGACGACAGGCAATCGATGCCTCCGCCCGGTCCTCCGCCAACCCCAACCCACCCTTCACGCCGCCAGTCTTGGCCCGCGACAGGTAGCAGGTCACACCCTCGACCTTGGGGTCGTCGAACGCCTCGACCACAATACGATCATTCGGCCCGAGGAACTTGAACACGGTGGACACCTGGCCGATTTCCTCGGCCCCGGCCAGCATTGGCAGCACCAATGCCGCCACGCCGATTACCCGCTTCAGCACGCTCATACCAGCACCAGGTTGTCGCGGTGCACCAACTCCGGTTCTGCGCTGTAGCCCAGCAGGCTTTCGATGGCATCGGATGGCTGGCCGATGATCTTCTGCGCCTCAAGGGCGCTGTAGTTGGCCAGCCCACGGGCTACTTCCAGGCCGTCCGGGCCGACGCACACCACCATCTCGCCACGACGGAAGCTGCCCTGCACGGTCTTCACGCCAACCGGCAGCAGGCTCTTGTTGGCCTGGCGCAGCGCCTGCACGGCACCGGCATCCAGCACCAGGGTGCCACGGGTCTGCAGATGGCCGGCCAGCCACTGCTTGCGCGCGGCAAGCATGCCGCGCTCGGGCGACAGCAAGGTACCCAGGCGTTCGCCAGCCTTGAGGCGATCCAGCACGCGCTCGATGCGACCACCGATGATGATGGTGTGGGCACCGGAACGGGCAGCCAGGCGCGCGGCGCGCAGCTTGGTCTGCATGCCGCCACGACCCAGCGCGCCACCGGTACCGCCGGCCACGGCATCCAGTGCCGGGTCGTCGGCGCGAGCCTCGTAGATCAGCTGGGCTTCGGGGTTGTTGCGCGGGTCGGCGTCGAACATGCCATCGCGGTCGGTGAGGATCACCAGCAGGTCAGCCTCGACCAGGTTGGCCACCAGCGCCGCCAGGGTGTCGTTGTCGCCGAAGCGGATCTCGTCGGTGACCACGGTATCGTTTTCGTTGATCACCGGCACCACGCCCAGGTCGACCAGCGTGCGCAGGGTGCTGCGGGCGTTCAGGTAGCGCTTGCGGTCGGACAGGTCGTCATGGGTCAGCAGGATTTGCGCGGTGTGCTTGCCGTGCTCGCCGAAGCTCGACTCCCAGGCCTGCACCAGGCGCATCTGGCCGATCGAGGCTGCCGCCTGCAACTCGTTCATCGCACTCGGTCGCGACGTCCAGCCCAGCTGGCTCATGCCGGCAGCCACGGCCCCGGAGGAGACCAGTACCAACTCCACGCCTGCCTCACGCAGCGCGACCATCTGCTCGACCCAAACGGCCATGGCACCGCGATCGAGGCCTTTGCCATCGGCGGTCAGCAGAGCACTGCCAATCTTCACGACCCAGCGCTTGGCGCCCGTCACCTTGCTTCGCATCTTCTTCCAACCTATGTCGAATCTGTAGATACCGTGGATACAAAAACGCCGCTCCAAAGAGCGGCGTTTAGTGTACTGCAACCGGTCAGTCGCGCACGTAAATGATTTCCGGGCCGTCTTCGTCGTCCTCGAAATCATCGTCCCAACCGTCATCGTCGCCGATGTCGTGCACGCTCTTGACACCAGTACGACGCAGGGTACGGGCGTCGTCCAGGGCCTGCAGCTGGGCACGGGCTTCGTCTTCGATGCGCTGGTCGAGGTCGGCCAGCTCTTCGGCGTAGGCCGGGTCGTTGGCCAGGCGGTCGGCGCGGTCTTCGAGGTAGCGCATCAGGTCGTGGCTGAGCTTTTCGGTGCCCTGCTTGGAGATGGCCGAAATCACGTAGACCGGGCCCTCCCACTGCAGGCGCTCGACCACTTCCTTGACCCGCTCGTCGCGCTCGTCATCCATGACCATGTCGGCCTTGTTCAGCACCAGCCAGCGCTCACGCTCGGCCAGCGACGGGCTGAAGCGGGTCAGCTCGTTGACGATGACTTCGGCGGCATCGGCCGGGCTGCTTCCGTCCAGCGGCGCCATGTCCACCAGGTGCAGCAGTACGCGGGTACGCGCCAGGTGCTTGAGGAAGCGGATACCCAGGCCGGCGCCCTCGGAAGCACCTTCGATCAGGCCGGGAATGTCGGCGATGACGAAGCTCTTCCAGCGGTCGACGCTGACCACACCCAGGTTCGGCACCAGGGTGGTGAACGGGTAGTCGGCCACTTTCGGCTTGGCGGCCGAAACCGAGCGAATGAAGGTGCTCTTGCCGGCATTCGGCAGGCCCAGCAGGCCGACGTCAGCCAGCACTTTCATTTCCATCTTCAGGTCACGCTGGTCACCTGGCTTGCCCGGGGTGGTCTGGCGCGGTGCACGGTTGGTGCTGGACTTGAAGCGGGTGTTGCCCAAACCGTGCCAGCCGCCCTGGGCGACCATCAGTTTCTGGCCCGGGGTGACCAGGTCACCGATCACTTCCTGGGTGGAGGCGTCGATCACGGTAGTGCCGACCGGCACGCGCAGGTACAGGTCGTCGCCTTTCTTGCCGGTGCAGTCGGTGCTGCCGCCGTTGGCGCCACGCTGGGCCTCGTGGTGACGGGTGTAGCGATAGTCGACCAGGGTGTTGAGGTTTTCGTCGGCGATCATGTACACCGAACCACCGTCGCCACCGTCACCACCGTTGGGGCCACCGTTCTCGATGAATTTCTCGCGACGGAAGCTCATGCAACCGTTGCCACCGTCACCGGCCTTGACCCGAATGGATACTTCGTCAACAAACTTCATTCAAAACCGCCTCTCGCCTGCTGGCGAGTTGAATACCTGAAAAACCTGAGGCTCTTGCAAAAATGAGCGCGGCGGCCCCGTACGACCGTAGAAACCCACGCCGGCAGCCCATACAAACAGCTTTGCAAGAGGCTCACCACAAACGAAAAAGCCCCGTCGCATGACGGGGCTTCTGGAGCGACGTCGCGATTAAGCGGCGACGATGCTCACGTAACGGCGCATGAACTCGCCTTTTTTCTCGAACTTGATCACGCCTTCGATCTTGGCGAACAAGGTGTGATCCTTGCCCATGCCAACACCGTAGCCAGCGTGGAATTCGGTGCCGCGCTGGCGGACGATGATGTTGCCTGGCTTGATAACCTGGCCGCCATACATCTTCACGCCAAGGCGTTTCGATTCTGAGTCGCGACCGTTACGAGTACTACCACCAGCCTTCTTGTGAGCCATGGTTCAATTCTCCAAATAAATTCAGGGGATCTAGGGGATTAAGCCTGGATACCGGTGATTTTGATCTCGGTGAACCACTGGCGGTGGCCCATACGCTTCATGTGGTGCTTACGACGACGGAACTTGATGATGCGAACCTTGTCGTGGCGGCCTTGCGAAACGACTTCGGCCACTACTTTAGCGCCAGCAACAACTGGAGCACCGATGGTGACTTCTTCACCGTTGGCGACCAGCAGGACGCGATCGAAGGTCACGGATTCGCCAGTGGCGACTTCCAGTTTTTCGATCTTGAGGAATTCACCTTCAGCGACTTTGTACTGCTTGCCGCCGGTAACGATTACTGCGTAAGACATGGTATTTCTCCGATAATCCTGCTCACCCAGCGCTTTATATGATGAGTATTGGCTGGCATGGCTGCACAGGGCTGGAACGGCCCGGCGCAATTGCGTAAGGCAGGTGCTGCCCAGGAAGTTAGGGTGCGCGATTGTACGCAACCGCGGTTTTGCTTGCAAGTGCCGCCCCCGGGGCGCTGGCACCGCGCCTTGACACACCGGGACCCGCGACCTAGCATGCCGCGCAACCTCACTGGAGCAGCCGATGCAACCCCAATCCTTCTACCGCGCGGTGGCTGATGATTTCAGCGCCGTCGACGAGATCATCAAGAAGCAGCTGACCTCGCGCGTGCCGCTGGTATCGAAGATCGGCGACTATATCACGTCCGCCGGTGGCAAGCGCCTGCGCCCCCTGCTGGTGCTGCTGTGTGGCAAGGCCCTGGGCCGCGAAGGCGACGACCTGCGCCTGCTGGCTGCCACCATCGAATTCCTGCACACCGCTACCCTGCTGCACGACGACGTGGTCGACATGTCCGGCATGCGCCGTGGCCGCTCCACCGCCAATGCCCTGTGGGGCAACGCGCCGAGCGTGCTGGTGGGTGACTTCCTCTATTCGCGCTCGTTCGAGATGATGGTCGAACTGGGCTCGATGCCGGTCATGCAGATCCTGTCCAAGGCCACCCGCGTGATTGCCGAAGGTGAGGTGCTGCAGCTGTCGCGGGTACGCGACGCCAGCACCACCGAGGAAGTCTACATGGAGGTCATCCGCGGCAAGACCGCGATGCTGTTCGAGGCTTCGACCCACAGCGCCGCCGCGCTGGCCGAAGCAACCGACGAACAGCGCGAGGCCTTGCGTACCTTCGGTGACCACCTGGGCGTGGCGTTCCAGCTGGTCGACGACCTGCTGGACTACAAGGGTGACTCGCAGACCCTGGGCAAGAACGTCGGTGACGACCTGGCCGAAGGCAAGCCTACCCTGCCGCTGATCTACACCATGCGCGAAGGCACCGCCGAACAGGCTGCGCTGGTGCGCCAGGCGATCCAAAAGGGTGGCCTGGAAGACCTGGAGCAGATTCGCGTGGCAGTCGAGGAGTCGGGTGCTCTGAAGTACACGGCGGAGCTTGCGCGTGACTATGTGAAGCGTGCCATCCAGTGCCTGGAAGTGCTGCCGGCCAGCGAATTTCGTGATGCGCTGGTCGAGTTGAGCGAGTTTGCTGTCGCGCGTACTCACTGATAGACCGAGTCGTCTTCATTCGCGGGCAAGCCCGCTCCTACAGGATTGCGTCGCCTGTATGAGCTGGCTTGCCCGCGATGCTTTTGTACGGACATAATCACTTCTGAAAAAATACCTTATACAATTCGGGTTTTTAACCGCCCGTCTGTTTGTTTGAGGAACCGAAGTGAGCACTCTGCCACCCTGCCCGAAATGCAACTCCGAATACACCTATGAGGATGGCACGCAGCTGATCTGCCCTGAATGCGCCCACGAGTGGTCGGCCAGCGGCGACGCCGAAGCGGCCAGCGACGAGGTGGTGAAGAAGGACTCGGTCGGCAACATCCTGCAGGATGGCGACACCGTCACCGTGATCAAGGACCTCAAGGTCAAGGGCTCGTCCCTGGTGGTCAAGGTCGGCACCAAGGTCAAGAACATCCGCCTGTGCGACGGCGACCACGACATCGACTGCAAGATCGACGGCATCGGCGCCATGAAGCTGAAGTCCGAGTTCGTACGCAAGGTCTGATTTTCCATAAAACCGCCAATTGGCGCTTGCTATTCAGATAATAAGAATTATTCTCATTGGGACTGCTATCCAAGGAGAATAGCCATGACTTATCTGATCGACGCCTGGCTGGACCGCCCTCACCCCTACCTGCGCATTCTTCATCGGGAAACCGGCGAAGTGTGCGCGGTGCTTGAAGAAGAAGCACTCGACGAGCTGCGTGACCAGGGCGACCTGGACATGAGCGGGCTGAATTCGAGTGAACCGGGGGTACTCAAGGAGCTGGTGCGGAATCTGTTTCTGTTCTGCTATGCGCGGGCGTTGCGCCCCGGGGGGACAGACTGGAACTGACGGACCTGGCGAGGGCTTCGCCCTCGATCGCGACACAAGGCCGCTCCTACAAGTGTATGCGTTCCCCTGTAGAAGCGGCCTTGTGTCGCGAATGGGCCGCAAAGCGGCCCCAGCGGCATTACAGAACGTCGAGCAGCTCGACGTCGAACACCAGCACGCTGTGCGGCGGGATGCTGCCAACGCCTTGGGCGCCGTAGGCCAGTTCGCTCGGCACGTACAGGCGCCATTTGCTGCCAGCGTTCATCAGCTGCAGGGCTTCGGTCCAGCCAGCGATCACACCACCTACCGGGAATTCAGCCGGCTGACCACGATCGTAGGAGCTGTCGAACACAGTGCCGTCGATCAGGGTGCCGTGGTAGTGGGTGCGCACGTTGTCTTCGCGGGTCGGCTTGGCGCCTTCACCTGCGGTCAGTACTTCGAACTGCAGGCCCGAAGCCAGGGTGGTGATGCCGTCACGCTTGGCGTTCTCGACCAGGAATGCCTTGCCAGCGGCAGCAGCGGCTTCAGCCTTGGCAGCTGCTTCGGCTTGCATCACTTCGCGGATGACCTTGAAGCTGGCCGACAGGTCGGCTTCGCTGACGCGGCTGTCGGCGCCGTTGAAGGCATCGGTCAGGCCAGCCAGGATGGCTTCCAGGCTGACGCCCGGTGGCGGGTTGTCGCGCAGCTGGCCGCCCAGCTGACGGCCGATGCCGTAGCTGACGCGCGTTTCGTCGGTGGACAGGTTGAGTTCGGACATTGTCGTGCTCCACTGCAGGGCGCAGTGAAGCCGCGCCCTTGATGAAA
The DNA here is from genome assembly GCF_009932335.1 of Pseudomonas asiatica. Classification (NCBI taxonomy): domain Bacteria; kingdom Pseudomonadati; phylum Pseudomonadota; class Gammaproteobacteria; order Pseudomonadales; family Pseudomonadaceae; genus Pseudomonas; species Pseudomonas asiatica. The sequence continues at coordinate 618,096 of NZ_BLJF01000002.1, read as the reverse complement.
AGGGCGAGCAGCCTAGCACACTGGGGCGCTGCGAGCAGCTACCAGGCCGAGCGCTGGGAAATCGGCACCTTCAAGTCTTCTTCCGGGTGCGTGCCCATGCCGCACATTTCGTCCTGCACCGACCAGTGCACCAGGTTCATCGAGACCATGGGGATGGTTTGCAGCAACTTGCGTGCATCCTCCACCGAATGCACGCGCAAGCGTTCACCACGGGCATCGGACAGGGGGTGGGGGTGGCCTTTGATCCGCGCTTCGAGCAGGTAGTCACCGCCTTCGATGGCGATCAGGTTCAGTTCGTCGACATGGCCAGCCCTGGCCTCGGTGTTGAGCTGATGCAGGTTCATGAGAGCACCTCGCGATGGGAACCACGCATGAGAGCTCATTTTTTGTACAGAAAGGGCGAATGCACAAGGCATGACTGACGCCGCTCGTCAGTTGGACCGCGCCGGCCTCTTCGCGGGCTTGCCCGCTCCCACAGGGATGGCGAAGAGGCCTGAAAGGTTCAGTGCTTGGTCAGCTTGTCCAGGTAACCCATGCAGAATGCCGAGACCACGAAGGTCATGTGGATGATCACGTACCACATCAGGTAATCGGTGGAGATGTTCTGTGCGTCCATGAACACCCGCAGCAGGTGGATGGACGAAATGGCCACGATCGACGCGGCAACCTTCATCTTCAGCGACGAAGAGTCCATCTTGCCCAGCCAGTTGAGCTTTTCCTTGCTCTCGTCGATGTCCAGTTGCGAAACGAAGTTCTCGTAGCCGGAGATCATCACCATCACCAGCAGGCCGCCCACCAGCGACATGTCGATCAGCGACAGGATCACCAGGATTAGGTCGGCTTCGCTGAGGGCGAAGACGTTGGGCAGGACGTGGACCACTTCCTGGAAGAATTTCAGCGCCAGGGCCAGCAGGCCGAGGGACAGGCCGAAGTAGATGGGGGCGAGCAGCCAGCGCGAGGCATACATCGCATTTTCGAGGATACGTTCCATGGAGTGTCGGGACTCATCAGGTGACTAAAAAAGCGACGGCGAGTATAGCCAGCCACCTGTTACAGCAAAAGCCCGGGGCTGCCATGCAGCCCATTCGCTTGTAGGAGCAGCCTTGTGCTGCGAATGGGCCGCAAAGCGGCCCCCTGCATCAATCAGGTCTCAGGATGAAACTGGTAATCCCCCAGATTCCGACACCGCTCACCATTGATCCGCCGCAACTGCGCCTGCAAATGCAAACACCAGATCTGCGGATCCTCGGCCACCTGATACCCATGCAAGGTCAGGCTGTCGACAATGGCATTGAGTACCGATTCGGCCACCAGCGGCCCATGGAACGGCCCTTGGGCCTTGATCGCGGACGGTTGTTCACCGGCCATGCCGGCGGCGAACAGCAGCGTCCACATGCCGTTATCCCCGGCCAGCGGACGGATGCTGCATTCGATGCGGGTCACCAGGCCCAGGCACTGGCGTGTGAGGCTGAGATTGCGCATGGCCGCGCCCCCTCCAATAAGCCTTGTTCAGCCTGAACCTCAGGCTGTTTCCATCCTGAACGCTGTTACCGTCCTTAAGTTCCAGCATAGAAGAACGGTACAGAAAGATGGAAAACCGGCGCTGAACGGTAGCACATCGCCGCCAGCGCCGGTTTCTTGACTCAGGCCGGCTTGGCCTGGGCAATCACCTCTTCCAGGCGCTCTTTCTCCGCCTTCTCGATTTCTTCCTCGCTGATCATCTCGGCAATCTCACGCAGGCGCTCCACCACCCGCGCGTTGACGCTGCCTTCGGTGAACTGGCCCTTGTCATCCAGCACACCGGCCTCCTCGCCCACCAGCAGGCTCAACGCCTCGTCGGCCTGGCTGACCGCGTACACGTGGAACATGCCGTTCTCCACTGCCTGCAGCACACGCTCGTCGAGCATCAGCGTGGCGACGTTGGCACGCGGGATGATCACTCCCTGCTCGCCGGTCAGGCCACGCGCCTCGCACAAGCGGAAGAAGCCTTCGATCTTCTCGTTGACCCCACCCACCGCCTGCACTTCACCAAACTGGTTGATCGAGCCGGTGATGGCGAAGCACTGCTTGAGCGGCGTACGCGACAAGGCCGAGATCAGCGTGCAGGCTTCGCCCAGCGAGGCGCTGTCACCGTCCACATAGCCGTAGGACTGTTCCAGGGCGATGCTCGCCGAGATCGCCAGCGGGAACTCCTGGGCATAGCGGCTGCCCAGGTAGCCGGTGAGGATCATCACACCCTTGGAGTGGATCGGCTGGCCGAGGTTTACCTCACGCTCGATGTCGACGATACCGCTGCCGCCCGGGTACACGGTGGCGGAGATACGCGCCGGCATACCGAACGCCGAATCACCCACTTCCAGCACGGTCAGGCCGTTGCACTTGCCGATGGCCGCGCCTTCGGTGTCGATCAGGATGATGCCGGCGAGCATGTCGTCCAGCACCCGCTGCGAAACACGCCCGGTGCGGGTGGCCTTGGCCTTGAGCGCACGCTCGATGTGCCCGGCGTCGGTCATTTCGTCACTGGCCAGCTGGCGGATGAAATCAGCTTCGCTGACCAGCTGGAACAGGTCGCCGATACGTGCCGACAGGCGCGACTGGTTTTCTGCCAGGCGGGCGCTGTAGGTGGCCAGACGCGCCACCGCGTCACTGGTCAGTGGCGCCATGCCCTCTTCGTTGGTGCGGGTGCGCAACAGCTGGGCGAACTGCTCCAGGTTCTCATCGACCATGGGCATGTCTTCGTCGAAGTCCACCAGCACCCGGAACATTTCCTGGAAGTCCGGGTCGTGGTCCTGCAGCGCGTAGTAAAGCTGGCGCGAACCGATGATGACCAGCTTGATGTTCAGCGGGATCATCTGCGGCGTCAGGCTGACGGTAGCCACCCGCCCCAGCTCGCCCAGTGGCGACTCCATCTTCAACTTGCGCGACTGCAGCGCACGCTTGAGTGCGTCCCAGACGAACGGCTCGCCCAACATCTTCTCGGCTTCCAGAATCAGGAAGCCGCCGTTGGCGCGGTGTAGCGCGCCTGGGCGCAGCTGACGGTACGAGGTGTACAGCGCACCCTGGTCGGTGCTGTATTCGATACGGCCAAACAGGTTGTCGTAGGTCGGGTGCGGCTCGAACACCACCGGCGCACCGCCGTCGGCGTGGTGGCCGACCACCAGGCTTGGCGCGTACTGCTCTTCCAGCAGCTTGCGCGCAGCCGCGTCGGTCTTGCTGTCATCGACCAGTTGCTCGACCACGGTACGCAGCAGGTTCAGCTGCACCGACTGCAGGTAGGCGCAGACCGCAGCGTTCTCGGCGTACTTCTCCGACAGCGGCGCCAGCAACGGCTGCAGGGCCAGGGTGATGGTTTCCTCGTTGAGCTGGCGCAGCTGGTTGTTCGACTCGCGCTTCCATTGCGGCAGGCTGGCCAGCTCTTCGTTCAGGCGTTCCTCGAGCAGGGCGATATCCTCGTGGAACTGCTCGCGCACCTCTTCCGGCAACTGGGCGAATTCGGCTTCATCCAGCGCCTTGCCGTCGGCCATCGGGGTGAAGGCGACGTTGCTGGCATCGCGGTACAGGGCCACGTCCTTTTCCAGCGAGGCGCGCTCGATCACATCCAGGGCGCGGTCGTAACGCTGGTTGAAGGCGCGGTCGATGGCGCCTTTCTTCTGCTGGTAGGACGGGTGCTCGAATACCGCAGGGAAGGTCGACAACAGGTTGTCGATCAGCCCGTTCATGTCGGCGATGAACGCCCCGGCGGTGCCGGACGGCAATTCCAGTGCGCGGGGTTCACGCGTGTCATCGAAGTGGTTGACGTAAACCCAGTCGGCCGGGGTCTGCTGACGCTTGCCCTCGGCCTTGAGGTAGCGCTTGACGAACGAGAAGCGGCCGGTTCCGGGCTCGCCCATCACGTACACGTTGTAACCAGGGCGCGGCATGGCCACGCCAAACTGCAGGGCCTCGACAGCACGTTCCTGGCCCAGGACTCCGCGAAACGGCTCCAGATCGTCGGTATTGGTAAAGGCAAACTGCTCGGGGGAGAAACGCCGGGTCAGGGCTTCAGGCGCGAGACGCAGGCGCGCAGCGACAGGATCGGGCATTGGGTTTCCTTACTTCGGCGGGGCAGATACGCAGCATTCTGGCGCTGCCCGCGCGCGCCTTGCAAGGCTCCGCAGGACTTTATGTCGCAGCCGGTGCGGGTCATGCAACAGCAAATTTTTCGCAATCAACAACGCAACTCTTAGATCGTGCCTAAACTCCAAGCTGCGCGGGTGGGTGAAAAGCTTTCCCGACCTGGCAACCGAGTTGCCAGAAACCCTGACCCTTGGTTAAGTCAAATAGAGAACAAATGCTATGAAACGGATTCTTCTGGGTACTCTGTTCACCGTGGTCTCGATCAATGCCATGGCCGAAGCGCCAGGCGGCCCGAACTGCGGCTGGGGCAACATGCTGTTCGAAGGCCAGCGCGGCACTCCGGCACACTTCCTGGCTTCCACCACCAACGGCACCTCCGGTAACGCCACCTTCGGCATGACCTCCGGCACCAACGGCTGCTCGACCAAAGCGTCGCTGACCTACGGCGGCAAGTCCTGGTTCGCCATGAACGGCATGATGAATGAACTTTCCGAAGACATGGCCATGGGCCAGGGCGAAGCACTGACCACCTATGCCGTGGTTCTCGGCGTGGCCCCTGAAGACCGTGGCTACTTCGCATCGGTCACCCATCAGCACTTCAACCAGATCTTCAGCAGCGCCGACGTCACTGCCGAAACCGTCCACAGCAACACCCTGGCTGTTCTGAAGAACGACCCACGCCTGGCCAAATACGCAACCGAGGCCTGAGTGCAGCTCCTCCCGCCCCGGCCCCGGGGCGGGTTTCGCCTTTTTTCGGCATCGTTGAGAAGTAGTTGCCCGACATGCTCAAACGCTTCGTATCCCTGGCGCTGTGTGCCTGCGCCCCTGCTCATGCCGCGCCCGTGCTGGACCAAGGCCGTGTCCAGCAACTGGCCAACACCCCTTACTGGATTGCCCTGGGCCATTACGAAACCGCCAAGCTGGGTGGCTGGCGCAGCTATGTGGACGATGATGCGTTCTTCCTCGCCGAGGATGGCGCGCACTACCCCGACCAGGAACTGAAAGCCACGGTCGAAGCGCTGTACGCCCCGGCCAGCCTCGGCGACAAACATGCCCAGTGCGTATTCCCGGCGCGCACCCGCTGGCTGCGCGAACAGCTCGACTTGCAAGACTTGCCGCAACCTGACTGCCAGGAGTTCACCACCTGGTACCAGTCTATCGACCCACACAGTGCGGCGCTGATCTTCCCGGCGGCCTACCTGAACAGCCCGTCATCGATGTTCGGCCACACCTTGCTGCGCATCGACCAGTCCAACACCCGCAGCGACGACACCACGCTGCTGAGCTACGCAATCAACTTCGGCGCCTACATCGAAGGCAGCGACAACAGCATCCTGTATGCCTGGAAGGGCCTGATGGGTGGCTACCCGGGCCTGTTCGCGCTGATGCCCTACCAGGAGAAACTGTCCGAATACCGCAGCCTGGAAAACCGCGACCTGTGGGAGTACCAACTGGACCTGACCCCGGAAGAAACCGGGCGCATGGTCGAACATGTGTGGGAGCTGAAGCAGATCCAGTTCGACTACTTCTTCTTCGATGAGAACTGCTCGTACCGCCTGCTGGAGCTGCTGCAGGTGGCCCGGCCGGGCCTTGACCTGACCTCGCAGTTCCCGCTGACCGCCATCCCGACCGACACGGTGAAAGCCGTGAAGCAGTCCGGCATGGTCGCCAGCGAGACGTACCGCCCCTCTCGCGAACGTGAACTGCTGGCCCGGGCCGAGCCGCTCGATCACGACGAAAAGCGCCAGGTGCTGGCTGTAAGTGCCGACACCGGGCAACTGCAGAGCCCCGAATTCAAGGCCCTCCCCCGCCAGCGCCAGGCGCTGGTGCAGGACGCCGCGTACCGGCTGGAGCGTTACCGTGCCAATGGCCAGGAGCGCGACCCTGGGCAGGCGAAACGCAGCTTCGAACTGCTGCGGGCAATCAACAGCAACCCGCCCCTGCCCCTGCAGATCGAGCGCCCAGGCCTGCCCGAGGACGGCCATGACTCGCGCACCTGGCAGCTGGGCGTAGGCACCCGCGAAGACCGCGCCTACGCCGAGTACGGCCTGCGCATGGCCTACCACGACCTGAATGACAACGCCTATGGCTTCCCGCTGGGGGCGCAGATCGAGATCCTGCAGCTGAAGCTGCGCCAGTACGAAGGCAATGACTGGCAGGTGCAGCGCCTGGACCTGGCCACCATCCGTTCGCTGACACCGCGCAACGAGCTGCTCAAGCCCTGGTCGTGGCAGGTGGCCGGCGGGCTGGAGCGCGTGCCGGGCAAGCATGATGACGAAGTGCTGGTAAGCCATGTGAACGGCGGGGCCGGCGGCACCTGGCAACTGGCCGACGGGTTGCTGGGCTTTGCCCTGGGCACGGTGCGGGTCGAGCACCACAATGATTTTGCCCAGTTCATCGCCCCGGCGGCGGGCTTCAATGGCGGGCTGCTGTGGCGCAACGGGCTGGGCAACATGACGCTGGAGGCCAAGGGCGATTATTTCACCAATGGCGAAGTACGGCGCAGTGTGAGCCTGAACCAGCAATGGGAGATCAGCCAGAACCTGGGCCTGCGGTTGAGTGCTTCGCGAGAGTTCAGCCACCTGGCCACAGCGCAGAACGAGGTGATGCTGGAGTTGAAGTGGTATCACTACTGATCGGCCCTACGCAGTCTTTGTAGGAGCGCGCCAGGGCAGAACCTGTGTGAACCAACCGACTCTTTGACACTGTTTTAACGGCTCCCCGACAAATCGCCACCTAGACTTTCCAGTATCAACCGGAGGGTTTTGTGGTTATGTCGCGGTACTGGTTCGGCGTGTGCATGGCGTTGTTGCTGTCTGGTTGCGAAACCACCCACGAGCAGATGGTCCACCAGGGTTATCCCCCCGCCTATGCCGATGGCTTCCAGGACGGCTGCAGCAGCGGCCGACAGGCGGCAGGGCTGATGGTCGGCGCTTTTCGCAAGGACGTGCCGCGCTACCTGCACGAGCGCCAGTACGAAAGCGGCTGGGACGACGGCTTTCGCCAGTGCCACGCCATGCAGAACAGCGAAGAACAGCGCCAGTACCACGAGCGCTTCTGGGACCAGCGCGAGCGCGACTGGGAGCAGGAAAAGGACCGCGACGCCGCACGCGCCTATCGCCACAACTGAGTCGCAAACGGACATCCCTTGAAACCGGCGGCCTGCGATGATGGTCTCCTGCAAAAGGAGGCCACGCATGAGCCGAGCATTCGTCAACGAAGACCAAGCCGCCGCCCAGGCTGATCAGCCGGTCGAGCGACGGGTCAGCGAACAACCCAACTACGTCACTGCCAGTGGCCTGCGCCAGCTGCAGGAGCGCGTGACCGAGCTGAATGCCCTGCGCAGCGAACTGCAGGCACAAGGTGAACGTGGCGACAAGCAGCGGCTGGCGGATACCGAACGGGACCTGCGCTACTTCAGCGCGCGATTGCAAAGCGCCCAGGTTGTGCCGGCGGCGACATCGCGCAGCAAGGTGCAGATTGGCAGCCGGGTGCGGTTTGTCGATGCGCAGGACCAGGAGCAAGTAGTAAGGCTGGTGGGCGAGGATGAGGCGGATGCCGGGCGGGGGTTGATAAACTGGGGTTCGCCGTTGGGGCGGGCTTTGCTCGGGGCGGGGCCAGGGGATGAGGTGGTCTGGCGGCGGCCGGTGGGGGAGCAGGTGATCGAAGTGGTTGAGGTTTTTGGTGAAGATTGAGGACCTGGGGGCTGCTTTGCAGCCCATCGCGACACAAGGCCGCTCCTACAAGGACCGCGTCATTTCTGAACATGCGCGATACCTGTAGGAGCGGCCTTGTGTCGCGAAAGGGCCGCAAAGCGGCCCCAACGGCCTCAGATCAAACCACGCCTTGCGCCAACATCGCATCAGCCACTTTCACGAAGCCCGCGATGTTCGCACCTTTGACGTAGTTGATGCTGCCATCCGCCTCTTCACCGTAATGCACGCACGCATGGTGAATCGACTGCATGATGTTGTGCAGCTTGCTGTCCACCTCACCGGCAGTCCACAGCAGGCGCATGGCGTTCTGCGACATCTCCAGGCCCGACACGGCCACGCCGCCGGCGTTGGAGGCCTTGCCCGGGGCGTACAGGATGCCGGCCTCCAGGAAGATATCCACAGCCTCCAGGGTAGTCGGCATGTTGGCGCCTTCGGCCACGCAGATGCAGCCATTGCGCAGCAAGGTGCGGGCGTCTTCGGCGTCCAGTTCGTTCTGCGTGGCACACGGCAGGGCGATGTCGCACGGCAGGCTCCACGGGGTCTGGCCCTTGCGGAACTCCAGGCCGAACTGCGCGGCCAGTTCGCTGATGCGGCCACGCTTGACGTTCTTCAGTTCCATCACCGCATCCCACTGGGCATCGGTCAGGCCAGCTTCGGCGTACAGGGTGCCTTCGGAGTCAGACAGCGAAATCACCTTGCCGCCCAGGTCCATGACCTTGCGCGCGGCATACTGGGCCACGTTACCCGAACCGGAAATCGCCACGCGGCAGCCATCGATACGCTTGTCCTGGCGCTTGAGCATTTCCTCTGCGAAGTACACGCAGCCGTAGCCGGTGGCTTCCGGACGGATCAGGCTGCCGCCGTAGGTCATGCCCTTGCCGGTCAGCACCGAAGTGAACTGGTTGGCCAGGCGCTTGTACTGGCCGAACATGAAGCCGATTTCGCGGGCACCCACGCCGATGTCACCGGCCGGGACGTCCAGGTCAGCGCCAATGTGGCGGTACAGCTCGCTCATGAACGCCTGGCAGAAACGCATGACTTCGGCGTCGCTCTTGCCTTTGGGGTCGAAGTCCGAGCCGCCTTTGCCGCCGCCCATGGGCAGCGAGGTGAGAGAGTTCTTGAACACCTGCTCGAAGGCCAGGAACTTCAGCACGCCCAGGTTGACCGACGGGTGGAAGCGCAGGCCGCCCTTGTACGGGCCGATGGCGCTGCTCATCTGGATGCGGTAGCCGCGGTTGACCTGCACCTTGCCCTGGTCATCGACCCAGGACACGCGGAACAGTACGGCGCGCTCGGGCTCGACCATACGCTCCAGAATGCCGGCCTGCAGGTAATGCGGGTTGGCCTCGAGGAATGGCCACAGGCTGCGCAGCACTTCTTCCACAGCCTGGTGGAATTCAGGTTGGGCCGGATCGCGTTGCTTCAGGCGCGCGAGGAAATTGTCGACAGATTCGATCATGGTAGACATCTCACCAAGAGGATTGGACTTATTGGTTTTTTCAGGAATGTACCAAGAAGCAATCGCACCGGAATAGGGCGAAATGTCGTTTTTTTGAAATTATTTGGTGCGTTTTATATAAGTGTATACAAAATCCGGGGCGGCGGCGGCTTCATTCGCGGGCTCGCCCGCTCCCACAGGTTCATCACAGGCCTTGGGTTTCAGGGGCTCCTGTGTGAACGGGCATGCCCGCGAATGAAGCCAGCACCACTTCCCAGTCGGGCACAAAAATGGGGCCTCAAAGGGCCCCATTCTTGTGCATCAGAACACCGGCTTACTGAGCCAGCTTCTTGTGCCGTACACGGTGCGGCTGGGCAGCAGCATCGCCCAGGCGCTTCTTGCGGTCGGCTTCGTACTCGGTGTAGTTACCCTCGAAGAACACCACGTTCGAGTCGTCTTCGTACGCCAGGATGTGGGTAGCCACACGGTCCAGGAACCAACGGTCGTGGGAGATCACGATCGCCGCGCCCGGGAAGTCCAGCAGGGCCTCTTCCAGCGAACGCAGGGTTTCGACGTCGAGGTCGTTGGACGGTTCGTCGAGCAGCAGGACGTTACCGCCCTCCTTCAGGGTCAGAGCCAGGTGCAGGCGGCCACGCTCACCACCGGACAGGTCCTTGACGAACTTCTGCTGGTCGCCACCCTTGAAGTTGAAGCGGCCCACATAGGTACGCGACGGGATCTCGTAGTTGCCGATGCGGATCATGTCAGAGCCGTCGGAAACCTGCTGGAATACGGTCTTGCCGCCGTCCAGGTCTTCGCGGCTCTGGTCGACGCAGGCCAGCTGCACGGTTTCACCGATCTCGATGCTGCCCGAGTCCGGCTGTTCCTTGCCCATCAGCATGCGGAACAGGGTCGACTTACCGGCACCGTTACCACCGATCACACCGACGATGGCGCCTTTAGGCATGGAGAACGACAGGTTGTCGATCAGCACGCGGTCGCCGTAGCCCTTGGTGACGTTCTTGAACTCGATGACCTTGTCGCCCAGGCGCGGGCCGGCCGGGATGTAGATCTCGTTGGTTTCGCTGCGCTTCTGGAATTCCTGCGACTGCATTTCTTCAAAGCGCTGCAGACGTGCCTTGGACTTGGACTGGCGGGCCTTGGCGCCTTTGCGCACCCACTCCAGTTCCTCTTTCATGGCCTTCTCGTGGGCGCTCTGCTGCTTGGATTCCTGCGCCAGGCGCTCGGACTTGGCTTCCAGCCAGCCCGAGTAGTTGCCTTCGTACGGGATACCGGCGCCGCGGTCCAGTTCCAGGATCCAGCCAGCGACGTTGTCGAGGAAGTAACGGTCGTGGGTAATGGCTACCACGGTGCCTGGGAAGTCGTGCAGGAAGCGCTCCAGCCAGGCCACCGAGTCGGCGTCCAGGTGGTTGGTCGGTTCGTCCAGCAGCAGCATGTCGGGGGCCGACAGCAGCAGGCGGCACAGGGCCACTCGGCGCTTCTCACCACCGGACAGGTGCTCGATGCGTGCATCCCAGGCCGGCAGACGCAGGGCGTCGGCGGCAACGTCCAGCTGGCGCTCCAGGTTGTGGCCGTCAGCGGCCTGCAGGATGGCTTCCAGCTTGGCCTGCTCGGCGGCCAGCTTGTCGAAGTCGGCATCCGGTTCGGCGTAGGCAGCATAGACCTCGTCCAGGCGCGCCTGGGCGTCCTTGATCACGCTGACCGCTTCCTCGACCACTTCGCGCACCGACTTGTTCGGGTCCAGTTGCGGTTCCTGTGGCAGGTAGCCGACGTTGATGTCGGGCATCGGACGGGCTTCGCCGTCGAATTCCTTGTCGACGCCCGCCATGATCCGCAGCAGGGTCGATTTACCCGCGCCGTTCAGGCCGAGCACGCCGATCTTGGCGCCCGGGAAGAACGACAGGGAAATGTTCTTGAGAATTTCCCGCTTCGGCGGCACGACCTTGCTCAGCCGATGCATGGTGTAGACGTATTGAGCCAAAACCAAGCCCTCTAATCAGATAGGTAAAGACATCGACGATCGCCCCGGCGCGCTGGCCAGGGGGATGTATTTACGGGGTGTCATTGAACAAAGTCGACCATTCTACGCCAACGCGCGGCGTTGCATAGGAGGGGCGGATGGTGGGGGGTAGGACCGGGGAGAATCTATTGCCTGTGCTGGCCTCTTCGCGGCTAAAGCCGCTCCCACAGGTACTGCACAGTTCTCGAAGGCAGTGATAATCCCTGTGGGAGCGGCTTTAGCCGCGAAAGGGCCGGTACAGCTGCAGATGACTCAGACGTGACGCTGCTTGGCCTTGCCCCGCGGCAAGCGGCAACGGTCGCCCTGCTCGGCCAGGCGCGCGGCCCAGGCGGACTTCACGCTGAAGCCACCGCTACGAGTCGGCTGCTGCTCGGCAGCTTTTGCCGGTTTGGCGGCCGCAGGCACGCTGACAACCTTGACCGCCGGCTTGACCTCGGCCACGGCGACTGCCGGCTCAACTGCCGCCTTGGCGGTCTTGCGCAGTTCGGCCAGCGATGGGCTCTTGCTCTTGGCGACAGCTGCCGCCTCGGGTTTGCTCAGCGAACGCTGGCAAGACTTGCAGGATACGTCCTCGGTCACGGCAGTGCTGACAAGGGTCTGACTGCTGCGCCCGCAGGCGGAATCGAGGCCATTGGAGGAAAAGTGAGTAACCAAAACCGAACATCTCCGATGCGTTGTCATTTGAAGCGGGCGCTATTCTCGCACAGGTTGCAGGGGCTTGCCGAACCACCGGGCAGGCACCACCGGTCACATCGGCTGGCACTTTGCCATAATCCTAGGCATGCTAGCCCGTTTCGGGTGTCCGGCCTTATAGTGCGCCACCGCGGTCTGGCAACCAGACACCGGCACACACCGTGCATGATCCATCCCTGCCATCGCCAGCCCAATCGCAGGATCAACGCTTGACCAATCTTACTCATCCGTCGACATTGCGTTCCGCGCCACAGGCGCCCGTGGCCTCGCTGCGCGGGTCGATCAAGGGTGCGCTGGCGCTGCTGGCCCTGATCCTGCTGGGCCTGCTGCTGTGGCAGCTGTTCGCCCAGTTCAACCATACCCAGGCCGACCTGCGCAAACAGAGCCTGGACGCCACCGCCGAACTGGCCGACCACCTGAGCCTGAACATGGCCCTCAAGGCGCAACAGGCCGTGAATGTGGTGCAGCCCTACGTCAAGGCGCCGACGCCCTCGGCCCTGCCCAGCCTCATGGGCACCCTTCGCGAGCGCCTGCCGGCCCTGCAGAGCATGGCCTGGCTGGACGCTACCGGGCAGGTGCAGGCCGACAGCCTGGCCGGCAGCCCCGACCGCCATTTGCTTGACGAGCTGCTTAGGCTGAACCAGGGCAGCCCGTACTTCTTCACCAATTCGGGCGACAACCGCACCGTCTACCTATTGCTACGCCAGGCCACCGAACAAGGCCGCGGCTACTGGCTGCTGCGCCTGTCGCCGGACTACTACCGCACCCTCACCCTCCACCTGGATGGTGCCGGCCACCCGCTGTGGCTGTTGGAAAACAGCCGCAACGGCGAGGTACTGCAAAGCCATGCGCCGGCCGTTACCAGCAACGAACCGCTGCAAAGCGTGATGCTGGCTTTCATCGACAACAGTACCTGGCAGTTGCGCGGCCTGTTCGACGCCAAGCTGGCCCAACAGAAGCTGCTGCCGGCGCTGCTCGGCAAATGCCTGCTGGTGCTGTTCTGCGCCCTGCTGCCGATGCTGGCCCTGGTCAACATGCGCCGCCGCCAACGGGCGCTGCAGGACGACCGCCGGCGCTATCAGGAAATTTTCGAAGGCACCGGCGTGGCCTTGTGTGTGCTCGACCTGTCCAGCCTGCCCGGCCAACTCGACCGTTACCACCTGCGCAACCGTGCCGCGCTCAAACACAGCCTGGCCCTGGACCCCAACCTGCGCCGCTCGCTGCTGCTGGAGCTGAAGATCACCGAGATCAACCAGGTGGCCCGCCAACTGTTGAACATCGACAGCCACGAAGGTGCCTGGCAGCGCCTGATCGATGGCACTGGCGATGGCCGCGACAGCATCGGCATGCAACTGATCGACGCGCTGATCGAGCAGCGCCCGCTGCTGGAGCTGGAGGTGCGCCTGCCGGCGCCGCTGGGTGGCGAGCTGCACCTGTGGCTGATGGCCCGCCTGCCGCAGCAGCGCCGCGACTACCAGGCGGTCATCCTCAGCATCAGCGACATCACCAGCCGCAAGCAGGTGGAGCTGTCGCTGCTGGAGCGCGAAAGCTTCTGGTCGGACGTGGTGCGCACCGTGCCCGACCAGTTGTATGTGCAGGACGTGCTCAGCCAGCGCATGATCTTCAGCAACCGCCACCTCGGCCAGACCTTGGGCTACGACCGTACCGAGCTGGCGCAGATGGGCGAGCGCTTCTGGGAACTGCTGCTGCACCCCGAGGATGCCACGCACTACCAGGCGCTGCGCCAGCAACAGCGGGACAGCGGCCATGACCAGCCGCTGCACTGCCAGCTGCGTTTCCGCCACCGCGATGGCGGCTGGCGCTGCTACGACATCCGCGAACAAGTGCTGACCCGTGACGCCGACGGCCTGGTGACACGCATCATCGGCGTGGGTAAGGACGTGACGGTGCAGATCGAGGCCAGCCAGTCGCTGCGCGACAGCGAGCAGCGCTACCGCATGCTCGCCGAAAGCATCAGCGACGTGATCTTCTCCACCGACAACCTGCTCCAGCTCAACTACGTAAGCCCCTCGGTGCAAAGCGTGCTGGGCTACCAGGCCGACTGGATCTTCGCCAACGGCTGGCAGTCGATCATCGCCAACCCGTCCCAGCTCACCGGCATCTACAGCCTGATGGAGCGCGTCAGCAAGGCCATGGGCGACCCGGCCCAGCTGGCCCAGCTACGCAACCAACTGCCCACCCAGCTGTTCCTTTTCGACTGCCTGCGCGCCGATGGCCGCAAGATCCCCATCGAACTGCGCCTGGTGCTGGTGTGGGACGATGAAGAGCGCTTCGAAGGCGTGCTCGGGGTTGGCCGCGACATCAGCCAGCAACGCCGTGCCGAGAAAGACCTGCGCATGGCAGCGACGGTATTCGAGCACTCCACCTCGGCCATCCTCATCACCGACCCGGCGGGCTATATCGTCCAGGCCAACGAAGCGTTCAGCCGCGTCAGTGGCTACGCCGTCAGCGAGGTGCTCGACCAGTTGCCGGGCATGCTTACCGTCGACGAGCAGCAGGAAGGCCACCTGCGCTACGTGGTGAAGCAGCTTTACCAGCGCGGCAGCTGGGAGGGCGAAATGTGGCTCAAGCGCCGCGACGGCGACCACTACCCGGCCTGGGTCGGCATTACCGCAGTGCTGGACGACGAAGGCGACCTGGCCAGCTACGTGTGTTTCTTCACCGACATCAGCGAGCGCAAGGCCAGCGAACAGCGCATCCACCGCCTGGCCTACTACGACGCCCTCACCCACCTGCCCAACCGCACGTTGTTCCAGGACCGTCTGTACAACGCCCTGCAGCAGGCCGAGCGGCAAAAGGCCTGGGTGGTGCTGATGTTCCTCGACCTGGACCGCTTCAAACCGATCAACGACTCCCTCGGCCACGCTGCCGGCGACCGCATGCTCAAGGACATGGCCCAGCGCCTGCTGGCCTGTGTGGACAACGACGACACCGTGGCGCGCATGGGCGGCGACGAGTTCACCCTGCTGCTGCAACCGCGCGCGACCCGCGAGATGGCACTCAACCGCGCCATCCACGTGGCCGAGAACATCCTCGGCAGCCTGGTGCGGCCGTTCGTGCTGGAAAACCGCGAGTTCTTCGTTACCGCCAGTATCGGCATCGCCCTCAGCCCGCAGGACGGCAGCGAGCTGAGCCAGCTGATGAAAAACGCCGACACCGCCATGTACCACGCCAAGGAGCGCGGCAAGAACAACTTCCAGTTCTACCAGGCGGAGATGAACGCCAGCGCCCTGGAACGCCTGGAGCTGGAGAGCGACCTGCGCCATGCCATGGAGCAGAACGAGTTCATCCTCTACTACCAGCCGCAGTTCAGTGGCGACGGCAAGCGCCTGACCGGCGCCGAAGCCCTGCTACGCTGGCGCCACCCGACCCGCGGCCTGGTGCCGCCGGGCGATTTCATCCCGGTGATCGAAGAACTGGGCCTGGTGGTGGACGTGGGCGACTGGGTGCTGCGCGAGGCCAGCCGCCAGCTCAAGGCCTGGCACAAGGCCAAGGTGCGCGTGCCCAAGGTGTCGGTGAACATCTCGGCGCGGCAGTTCTCCGACGGCCAGCTGGGTACGCGCATCGCCACCATTCTGGAAGAAACCGGCCTGCCACCGGCGTGCCTGGAGCTGGAGCTGACCGAAAGCATCCTGATGCGCGAAGTGAACGAAGCCATGCAGATTCTCGCCAGCCTGAAAAACCTCGGCCTGAGCATCGCGGTGGACGACTTCGGCACCGGTTATTCGTCGCTGAACTACCTCAAGCAGTTCCCGATCGACGTGCTGAAGATCGACCGCACCTTCGTCGACGGCCTGCCCGAAGGCGAACAGGATGCGCAGATTGCCCGGGCGATCATCGCCATGGCCCACAGCCTCAACCTGGCGGTGATCGCCGAAGGGGTGGAGACCCACGAGCAGCTGGAGTTCCTGCGCGAGCATGGTTGCGACGAGGTGCAGGGCTACCTGTTCGGGCGGCCGATGCCGGCGCATCAGTTCGAGGCGCAGTTCGCCAACGAGAAGCTCTTCATGTTCCATTGACCCCGACGCCTCCTGGCGTGCGCGGACTCTGTAGGAGCGGCCTTGTGTCGCGAAAGGACCGCAACGCGGTCCCGACAATTTCGGCGGCAACGCTGCAATCGCGGGGCCGCTGCGCGCCCCTTTCGCGACACAAGGCCGCTCCTACAGGGACCGCGCCCGGCCTGAGAAGCGCACCCTTAAAAACGGACCTGCGAGTCAACTCCAGTTCCCGCCCAGCCCAGACACGGCGCGGGATGCAACGTGAAGCCCATTGGTCCGCGACTTGATGCCACTTCATATGCCAGCCGCGGATCAATCGGTTAGAATGCCCCCCCAATTCACCCCGATCCTTGAGGACCGCCATGTTCAGCCGTGATTTGACCATTGCCAAGTACGACGCCGAGCTCTTCGAAGCCATGCAGCAAGAAGCTCTGCGCCAGGAAGAGCATATCGAGCTGATCGCTTCGGAAAACTACACCAGCCCGGCAGTCATGGAGGCCCAGGGCTCGGTCCTGACCAACAAGTACGCCGAAGGCTACCCAGGCAAGCGCTACTACGGTGGTTGCGAGTACGTCGACGTCGTCGAGCAGCTGGCCATCGACCGTGCCAAGGAACTGTTCGGCGCCGACTACGCCAACGTCCAGCCGCACGCCGGCTCCCAGGCCAACGCCGCCGTCTACCTGGCCCTGCTGTCGGCCGGTGACACCATCCTGGGCATGAGCCTGGCCCACGGTGGCCACCTGACCCACGGTGCTTCGGTAAGCTCCTCGGGCAAGCTGTACAACGCCATCCAGTACGGCATCGACAGCAACGGCCTGATCGACTACGACGAAGTCGAGCGCCTGGCTGTCGAGCACAAGCCGAAGATGATCGTTGCCGGCTTCTCGGCCTACTCGCAGGTTCTGGACTTCGCCCGCTTCCGCGCCATCGCCGACAAGGTCGGTGCCTACCTGTTCGTCGACATGGCTCACGTTGCCGGCCTGGTTGCCGCTGGCGTGTACCCGAACCCTGTTCCGTTCGCCGACGTGGTCACCACCACCACCCACAAGACCCTGCGCGGCCCGCGCGGCGGCCTGATCCTCGCTCGCAAGAACGAAGAGATCGAGAAGAAGCTGAACTCCGCCGTCTTCCCTGGCGCCCAGGGTGGCCCGCTGGAGCACGTCATCGCTGCCAAGGCCATCTGCTTCAAGGAAGCCCTGCAGCCTGAGTTCAAGGCTTACCAGCAGCAGGTAGTGAAGAACGCCCAGGCCATGGCCAGCGTGTTCATCGAGCGTGGTTTCGACGTGGTTTCCGGTGGCACCCAGAACCACCTGTTCCTGCTGTCGCTGATCAAGCAGGAAATCTCCGGCAAGGACGCTGACGCCGCCCTGGGCAAAGCCTTCATCACCGTCAACAAGAACTCGGTACCGAACGACCCACGTTCCCCGTTCGTCACCTCGGGCCTGCGTTTCGGCACCCCAGCCGTTACCACCCGTGGTTTCAAGGAAGCCGAGTGCCGCGAGCTGGCTGGCTGGATCTGCGACATCCTGGCTGACCTGAACAACGAAGCGGTTATCGACGCCGTGCGTGAGAAGGTCAAGGCCATCTGCAAGAAGCTGCCGGTTTACGGCAACTGATTGGCGATTGCCTGACAGGAAAAAGCCCGGCCTAGTGCCGGGCTTTTTCGTTTTCAGGTGGCGAATCCTGTGGGAGCGGGCGTGCCCGCGAAGAAGACGACTCGGTGGATGGCACCGGCTGCGCCGGTATTCGCGGGCACGCCCGCTCCCACAGGTTATGATTGCGTTCCTCCCTTCAAGCACAGGCCCTACCTTGACCAGAGAGCAACTTGAAACCCACCAGGTCCCGATCTATTTCGTCGCCGTGCTTGCCGCCGTCACGTTCGGCCTGCTGACCAGCGACACTGCACAGCTCCTGGAGGCGCTGGTCACCCCCGCCATCGCGGTGCTGATGTACGCGATGTTCCTGCAGATCCCCTTCCTCGACTTGCGCCAGGGTCTGGGCAACCGCCGCTTCACTTCCGCCCTGCTGCTGGCCAACTTCGTCCTCGTGCCGCTACTGGTATGGGCCATCACCCGCGGGCTGGTCGAGCACCCGGCGATCCTCATCGGCGCGCTGCTGGTGTTGCTGACACCGTGCATCGATTACGTGGTGGTTTTCACCCACATCGGCAAAGGCGACTCCCGCCTGACCCTGGCCGCCACCCCTGTGCTGCTGTTGGTACAACTGGCAATGCTGCCGCTCTACCTGGCCCTGATGCTGGGTGACAACAGCAGCGTGGCCATCTCCATCACCCCGTTCGTGGAAGCCTTCGTGCTACTGATCGTGCTGCCGATGGTCCTCGCCGTACTCACCAGCGCCGGCACCCGTCGCTCACGCACGGTCTCGACCTGGAACGACGCCTGGGCGTGGATGCCGGTACCGGCCATGGCTCTGGTGCTGGTGGTGGTCATCGCCTCGCAAATAGCCGTAGTACTGCGTGATTTCGACCGTTTGCTGCCGGTGATTCCGGTGTACATCGGCTTCATGCTGCTGGCGCCAGTGCTCGGGTTCGTTGCGGCGCGCTTGCTGCGCTTGCCGGTGACCGAGGCACGCTCGGTAACCTTCAGCGCCGCCACGCGCAATTCGCTGGTAGTGCTGCCGCTGGCGCTGGCGTTGCCGGAAGACATGCGCGGTTTGGCGGCGGCAGCTGTGATTACGCAGACATTGGTGGAACTGCTAGGCGAACTGGTCTACGTAAAGGCGATACCCCGGTTTGTGCGCTGACCCGGGGCGTCAGCCGCTTTGGGTCAGGAGCGCTCAGGGCACACGGCAAACACCTGCACCTCGACCAGGTACCCCTCTCCAAGGTCTGCGCCTACGCAAGCCCGTGGAGGTTTCGGATACCCCTTCAACCAGGCGTCGTACACCTCATTGACCAGGTCGAAGTGGCTGTAGTCGGCGATCCATAACTGAACCCGGGTCAAATGCTCCTTATCGACGTTGGCCTCTGCCATCAGCCCATCGATCGTACCCAACGCCTGCCGCAACTGGCCCTGTACATCCTGCTGCAGGTCGTCCGCAACCACGCCTGCCGTTTCGAACAGGCCCCTGTAGCAGACCGCCAGCGACATCCGCTCGCCTTGTCCATAACGTTCGATCATCAAGGTTCCCCCTCTCAACCCATCTGGTTGAGGCAGACGACTTTGGGCTGGGTCATGTCCTCGTAGGCGAACCGCACCCCCTCGCGGCCAAGGCTTCCATATTTCGAGCCACCGAATGGCATGGCATCGAAGCGGTAGTCGGACGAGTCGTTGATCATCACGCCGCCCGCCTCGATACGCCGTGCCAGGCTCAACGCCAAGGACAGGTCTCGGGTAAACACACCAGCGTGCAAGCTGTACTCCGGGGCATTGGCCAGCGCTATGGCCTGCTCGATCTCCTCGAAGGGCGCCAGCATCACCACCGGTGCGAACACCTCTTCACGCCACAGCCGGCTGGCGTGGTCAACACCTTCCAGCACCGTCGGCGAATAGGTAGCCCCCTGGCGCTTGTGACCACAGAGCAGGCGAGCGCCGCCTTGAAGGGCCTGGTTCACGCGCTCTTCAATCTGCCGGGCCGAGCCTTCGGTGATCATCGGCCCCATGTCGGTTTCGCGCAGGCCTGGATCACCTACCACCATGGCCTGGGTCAAGGCCACGAAGCGCTGGCGGAATGCCTCATAGATGGAAGCTTCCACCAGGATGCGCTGGGTGCCGATGCAGTTCTGCCCGGCTGCCCAGAACGCGCCAGATACACAAGACTCGACAGTGGCCTCGAGGTCGCAGTCCTTCAGTACCAGCACCGGGGCGTTGCCACCCAGGTCCATGGCCAGTTTTTTCAGGCCCGCCCCCCGGGCAATCTGTTCGCCTGTGGCGAAACCGCCGGTGAAGGAAATCATCCGCACTTCACGCACGGCCACCAGGGCCTTGCCCAGTTCGGCACCGCCAGTGGCCACGGTGACGACGGCCTCTGGCAGCCCCGCGTCGACCAGGTACTGCACCAGCTTCAAGGCAGAAAGCGGGGCCAGCTCCGAGGGTTTGAGAATGACCGCATTGCCCCCGGCAATCGCCGGCCCCAACTTGTGCGCCACCAGGTTGAGCGGGTCGTTGTACGGCGTGATGGCCAGGATCAGCCCCAGCGGCTCGCGTGTGAACCAGCCCTGACGCGATTCGGAGCCTTCGTAGGCATCGAACGGCACCACCTCGCCGGCATTGCGCCGCGCTTCCTCGGCAGACAGCTTGAGCGTGTTGATGCAGCGTTTCACCTCCTTCTCGGCCTGACGCAGGGTCTTGCCCGCTTCGTCGACAATCAGGCCGGCAAAATCGGCTGCATCGCGCTCAATCAGCCGGGCCGCCTGCTCCAGAATGCTCGCGCGACGGTGCCGAGGCAGCGCGGCACTTTCGTGCACGCCCTGCCGAGCACGCACGAGCAGACCTGGCACGGCATCGGCAGCAAGGTTGGCGACGCTGCCGACCAGGCTACCGTCGAACGGGCTGTAGACATCGATCAAGGCGGGTTGCTGGACGGCTACCCGGGACACGGAAGTCAGGCTCATGAAGGTTGCTCCTCAGGCCGAGCGGCCAGCAGTGTGGATGGCGACGATATCCGACAACAGGGCGAATGCCGTTTCGACACGCCCCGCACCCGGGCCGGACACGGTTACAGCGCCCAGCAATTCGGTGTTGAACGCAACCGCATTGGTGGCACCGGAAATACCCGCCAGAGGGTGGTTGCCGGGCAACAGGCGCGCTTCGACGCAGGCACGCACCGAACCATCGGTTTCACGGCTGGCACTGCCGATCAGTTTCCAGCGCTGGCCCGCCGCCTGCGCTTGCTGGATAGCAGCGCTATCGAGGCTGCTGATCCCGCTGCAGGTCACATCATTCACCTGCAAGCAAGCGCCGAGCAGCTCGTTGGCGAGGATCACCACTTTCAGGCGTACGTCATACCCCTCCACATCGGCGCTCGGGTCAGCCTCGGCATAGCCAAGTGCTTGCGCCTGGGCCACTGCATCGGCAAAACCGAGTCCCTCTTCCATACGGGTCAGCACATAGTTGGAGGTGCCATTGAGGATGCCCTCGAACCCCACCAGGCCTGCACCGGCCAACGTCTGGCGCGCCATGCGCAGCACCGGCGTACCGCTCATGACCGCGCCTTCGTACTCGAACGACACACCATTGGCCTTGGCCAGGGCCTTCAGCGCCGCAGCATGCAAGGCGATCGGCCCCTTGTTGGTAGTGACCACGTGCTTGCCTGCTTCCAGCGCCCAACGGCAGAAGGTTGCCGCCGGTTCACCGTCCTTGGGGTTGGTGAATGTGGCCTCGGCGATGATGTCGGCACCGGACTGCTTGATCACCGATTCGTTGAACGCTTCAGCCGAACCTTGCGGGATCTGCGCCAGCGCCCCCTTCTGAGCAGGCAGTGCAGCCAGCGTGGCCGCATCCAGACCGTTGCGGTCGATTGCCGACCCCAGGAACAGGTCGGTCACGCCAACGATCTTCAGGCCAAAGCCCAGCTCTTGCTGCCAGCGCGCATTGCGTTCGGCGATCAGTTGGGCCAGGGCACGGTTCACACCGCCAAAGCCAACAAGTGCAATTTTGTATTCGGTCATGGTTCGCTGTCCTTTCCAGGCGGTTGGTCGATGGGGACAAGCGTAAGAGCCGTGCAATGCCAGTTGAATATGGCAATCCGCTGTATTTACTGGCCAATCTGACCAGTAGCCGATGCACGCCTGAGCGCCGCCGGAATGCAAAACGCCGCCAGGGCGCAAACCCGGGCGGCGTTGTTGTAGCGAGGGTTACCAAACGGCAAGCGCGCGTCTCAGATCACCGTGGCCAGGACGAACGATGTCACGGTGTTCTCGACCCCAGGCATGGCGGCAATCTCCTTCCATACATGGTGCACCCGTTCCGGGCTGGAAGCCTCGACGCGCAGCAGCAGGTCGAATTCGCCGCTGAGCACTTCACACTGGATCACCTCGGGGATCTGGCGCAATGCATCGAGCACAGCCTCTCCGCGCATGCGGTCGTAGCGGTAGACGAAGATGACCGCGTTGATCAGCGAGGTCGGTCGTCGCCCCTCACCGATACGCAGGGTATAGCCCTGGATGGCCCCGTCACGCTCCAGGCGCTCGATGCGCTGGCGTACCGCATTACGCGACAGGTTCACCTTGAGCCCCAGTTCGGCATGGGCAATGCGTGCATTGGCGGTGAGCTCGGCGAGAATACGCTCGTCCAGGGGGTCGAGGATGCGCTTCATCGTCCTGCCTGCAACCGGGCCAGTATTTCATGAACCCCCGCCAGGTCCTCTGGCGCCAGCAGCGGCCCAACGCCTGCGCTGCCAACACCACAGGCCGGCACCTCGCCATGCCAGGCCCCAAGCTCCGCCAGCAACCCGGCAGACTTTTCCGGGGCAAACTGGCCCAGCGTGACGATCGGCGCACCAATGTTGCGCCGGTGCAGGCGCCCGGCGAATGCCCCGGTGGCAGCGTGTGGGTCTACTGCGCAGCCGGTTTCCTGGAACAGCGTGACGATTTCTTCGCGAATCAGCGCGTCATCCACGGCATAGGAGTCGAACAGCATGCGCGCGTGCAGCCACTGGCGGTTGCCGATGCTCAACTCGCCACAATCCTCGAAATGCTCCATCAGTGCCCGGGTCGCGCCACCATCGCGGTCATACAGCTCCCAGACGAAACGTTCCAGGTTGGAGAACAGCGAAAAGTCCATGACCGGCGACAAGGTCTGGCTGGTGGAGCCACGGCTGTAGCGATTGCAGTGGATGAACCGGTGCAAGGCATCGTTGCGGTTGGTGGAAACAATGATCTGGTTGATTGGCAGGCCCATTTTCTGGGCAATGAACCCCGCGTAGATCTCGGCAAAACTGGCCGTGGGGATGCTGAAACCCACCGGCCGAATCCCACCACCCAGCTGAAGCGCCGCGTGGAAATAGAACACGATCTGCGCCAGCACGCCGACCCAGTTGGTCGAGTTGAAGCTCACGGGAATCAGCCCGGGGCACGGCCATGCACGCAGCAGCGCCGACACCAGTGACTGGCAGTCATCGAAGCTGCCGTCCACGGCCACGCAGCTCACGCTTTCGGAAGCGGCACTGCGCATCACCGCCGCCCGGTCGGCCGGTGTCCCGGCACTGGGGTAAAGCGCCAGCAAGCGTGCCGTAGGGCAATGCCGCAAGGCTTCGATAGCGGCCACCGCCGTATCGCCGTTGCTGGCACCGACCAGCATGACCCGTTCGCAATCGGGGCCCAGGAAATGGCGGATGAGCCGCGCCTGCAATTGCGCGGCGAAATCCTTGGAGGAACGGGTAGGCCCGTGAAACAGCTGCAGGATCCATTCGTTATGGCCAATCTGCTGCAACGGTGCGATGCCACGGTGCTTGAAGCCGCGGTAGCTGTCGCTTACCAGCGCTCTCAGGGTCGGCTCATCGAGCGTGTCGCCGACAAACGGCGCCATTACCCGCCAGGCCAGTTCGTCGAACGGCAACCACGACCAGCTGGCAATATCCTGCTGGCTGAACGTCGGCACCGCAGTCGGCACGTAAAGCCCGCCATCGTCGGCCAGCCCGGAAAGCAGCGCCGTGCGGAAATCAACCCGTGTCTCGTTGCCGCGCGTGGATGTGTACTGCATCGGTGCTCCAGGTAAATATTTGATTAACGGTGGGCCATCGCCACCAACCAGTGGCTGAAGGCTTGGGCATCCGTGGACAACGCCTCACCCAGGCCACGTACCAGGTAAAACGACTCGCTCGCCTCGATGCGCTGCGCAAAAGGCGCCACCAGCCGCCCCTCCTGCAGCAAGTCATCGACCAGCGACGAGCGCGCCAGTGCCACCCCAAGCCCCAGTTCCGCCATGCGCAAGGTCGCCACCAGGGTGTCGAACTGCAGGCCGCTGGAAGAATCGACCTGGTCGGCGCCTACCCGCTCCAGCCAATAACCCCACCCCTCCTCGTAACCCAGCACATGCAGCAACGGGACGCGGGCCAGGTCGCGCGGCTCGCGTAGCGGGGAGCCGGCAATCAGCGCAGGGGAGCAGACTGGCACCAGCAGGTCGCGGGTCAGGCGCTGCGCTTCCACGCCAGCCCACTGGCCGCTGCCCCAGCGGATTTCCAGGTCATCCTCTGCATCCAGTTCCTTGACCCACAGGTTGCTGATGTAGCGGATGTCCACCTGTGGGTGCGAACGGCGAAAATCGGCCAGGCGGGGCGCCAGCCAGAAATGCAGGAACGACAGGCTGCCGCGCACTTTCAGGGGCCGACGCTGGCGTTGCCCGAAAATTTCATTGGTGCCTACCGCCAGGCGGCTTATCGCATCCTGCACCACCGGCAGGTAGGACTGGCCTTCTTCGGTCAACCCCAGCCCCCGGGGCAGGCGCTTGAACAGCGCCACTCCCAACTGGCTCTCCAGGTGGCGGATCTGCTGGCTCACGGCCCCTTGGGTGAGGTGCAGTTCCTCGGCTGCATGGGTGAAGTTCAGGTAACGCGCCGACACTTCGAAGGCTCTGAGCCAGTTCAAGGGGGGCAGGGTTTTCTGGGTCATCGGCGGTTTCTCGTGGCAACGTTCCGGTGCCCTAGTATCACCCTGCTCTGGCGGCCTCGGAACCTGTTGCCAAGGCTTCCGGTTGCAGCGGGCGACGGTCGCGGTACTTGCGGGTCAGCCAGTAGGCCAGGTAACACCAGGCGATAAATGGAAGACCAAAGTACAGGGCCACGCGCTGTGCCGGGTCGAAGGCAATGCCGACGCAGGCCAGCACGCAGCAGAAGATGGCCGCCAGCGGCACGAACGGGTAGCCGCGCACGCGGAACTTGAGGTCTTCGAGCTTGCCGCCATTGGCGATGTAATGGCGACGGAATGCCATCTGGCTGGCCGCGATGCTGATCCACACCACCACCACCGCCAACCCGGAAATGGACACCAGCGCCAGGTAGATGGTGTCGGGGGCAAACACACTGCTCAGCAGCGATGCCATGCCACCGGCCATGCTCAGGACGATGGCATTGAACGGCGTGCCACGACGCGACAGCGCCGCGTACCGGCGGGGCATGTTGCCTTGGTCGCTGAGGGTCCACAGCATGCGCGCCGCTGCATAAAGCCCGGAATTGGCCGCCGACAGCAGTGCAGTGATGATGACGAAGTTCATGATGTCCGCCGCATAGGGGATACCGATCATGGCAAAGACCATCACGAACGGGCTTTCAACCACCCCGGCCTGTTCACGCGGCAACAAGGTAGCCAATACGAAGATGGTGCCGACGAAGAACAGCGCCAGCCGCAGGACCGTGGTACGGATGGCCTTGGGTACGTTCTTTTCCGGGTCGCGGGTTTCGCCGGCGGCGATGCCGATCAACTCGGTACCCGAGAACGCGAAGGCCACCGCCAGCAGGGTCATGGCGATCGACCAGAAGCCCGTAGGGAACAGCCCCTCGCGGGTGAAGTTGCCCAGCCCGACACTGTGCGCCTGGGTAATTTCGAAAACGCCCAGGATCGCGCCGCCGCCCACCACCAGGAAGGCGATAACCGCCAGCACCTTGATCAGTGACAACCAGAATTCGGTTTCGGCAAACGACCGCACCGAAATGATATTGCTGATGAACACCGCAAACCCGAACAGCGCACTCCATATCCACACCGGCGTATCGGGGAACCAACGCACCATCAGGATACCGGCGGCGGTGAATTCCGAGCCGATGGCCACGGTCCAGGTCAGCCAGTACATCCAGGCCACCATGTAGCCTGTACCCGGCCCGAGGTAGCGCGTGGCGTAACTGCTGAACGAGCCGACTTCCGGCATGTGTACCGCCAGTTCGCCCAGGCACATCATCACCAGGTAGACCATGATCGCGCCGAGGATATAGGCGATGACCGCCCCCAGCGGGCCCGCCTGGTTGACGGTGTAGCCCGACGTCAGGAACAGGCCGGTACCGATGACACCGCCCAGCGCCAGCATGACGATATGGCGGGTTTGCATATCCTGCTTGAAGCTATGCGCCGAAGCATTTCTCGTTGTCGTTGTCTGCAGGGACATTGTGGTTTACTCATGAAAGTTGGCGGGCAAGGACGTTGCAACGACCTCGTCTTGGCAGAGCGAAGCGAATTGCCTTGCATATTGTTTTTGTTCGACTTCATGAAGTGGCACCCACCGCAAGGAGCGGGTGCTACACGCCTGCCTCAGGCCTGTGCTTCGGCCAGGCAGGCGTCTTCGTCACCGTGCAATTCCTTTGCTGCGGCCAACTCCTGGCGCACCGATGCACAGGCCTGTGCCAGGTCTGCCAGCAGGTCCTCGGTGTCCTCGATGCCCACCGAAATGCGCACCAGCCCTTCGGAAATGCCCAGGGCCAGCCGTTCTTCGAGGGTGTTTTCCACATGGCTGGTGGTACGCGCCGGGCCGTAGATGGTTTCTACCGCGCCCAGGTTGCCCGCCCGATGGGCGTACTTCAGGCGCGGCAGCAGCCGCGCTACGGTGGGCATGCCGCCTTTGAGCACGAAGCTGACAATGGCGCCGAAGCCACGCATCTGCGCCTTGGCGATCGCATGGCCCGGATGCTGGGGCAACCCCGGGTAGTTGACCGCTTCGACCAGCGGTTCGGTAGTCAGGTAATGCGCCAGGGCCTGGGCACTGGCCTGTTGCTGACGCAGGCGCAGGGCCAGGGTCTTGATACCGCGGATGATCAGGTAGGCGGAAAACGGGTCCAGCGCCGCACCGTTGATCTCGCGGTAGTGGCGCACCTGGGCCATCAACGACTCGGCACCGCACACCACCCCGCCCAGTACATCACCGTGCCCGGACAGGAATTTGGTGGCACTGTGCACCACCACATCCACGCCCAGGGCCAGCGGGTTCTGGTTCAGCGGGGTGGCGAAGGTGTTGTCGGCCACCACCACGGCGCCAGCCTTCCGGGCGGCAGCGCTCAGGCGCTGGATGTCCAGTACCTTGAGGGTGGGGTTGGTAGGGGTTTCCAGATACAGCAGGTCGCAACCCGCGGCGATCTCGCGCTCCAGCGCTTCGGTGTCGAGGGTGTCGCACAGGCAGACCTGCACACCCATGCGCGGCAGGAACTCTTCGAAGATCTTGTTGGTACCGCCGTAACTGTCGCGGGTCGATACCACACGCTTGCCGCTTGAGAGGAAGGTATGCAGCACGGCACTGATGGCAGCCATGCCGCTGCTGAATGCCACCGCCGACTCGGACTGCTCCAGCTCGCAGAGCTTGGCTTCCAGGGTAGCGACTGTCGGGTTGCTCATGCGGCTGTAGATGTAGCCGGGCAGCTTGCCCTGCGCCACGTCGTACCAGGCATCGATGTCGTTGTAGCCGTAGGCGGCACTGACCACGATCGGGGTCTGGGTAGCGTTGTACGGATGCTGAACCTGCTCCCCGCTCCACACCACACGCGTACCGATACCGGCCGCTGCATTGCCCTCGAATTTCTCGTTCTTGTTCATATCCGGTTCCCGCACCGCTGAGTTGTGTACACCGATTCGGCATCGGCTTTCAGCGGACTATAGGGGCATGGCGGGGGGACTGAAAAACGATGGAATCCGGGTCTGAGTAACGTTTTTTTTAATGGCTGGGGCCGAGCGGGTGCGGAAGCCGCCCTGCCCCTTCAAGGCTTTACGCCAGGTTGCGTTTCAGCTCGGCGATATGCTCCGGGCCAATGCCACAGCAGCCACCGATCATGCTGGCACCCCGTTCACGCCAATCGTTGGCCCATGCCAGGTAACCCGGCGGGTCAAGGTCTTCGCGCAGCTCATCCAGGCCGTCGTTGGCGGTGGCTTCCTTCGGCTGCGGCGGGAAGGCGTTGGCATAGGCACCAATGGCGATGTCAGCGTTGTGTCGCTCGATTACCGAGCGCGCTACATCCAGTGCAGCGCCAATGACCTCGGGCTGGCTGCAGTTGAACAGCACGGCCGCCGCGCCCAGGCCGACCACGGCCTCGATGGCATCGGCCACTGGCTCGCCGGAGCGCAGGCGTGGCACCTCGTCGACCTCTTCGTCCTGCAGGGTGAACGACACCCAGAACGGCCTGCCGTCTGCCGGCAATTGGCCGTGGATGGCTCGCACCTCGGCAACCGAGCTCTGGGTTTCGGCCAGCCACAAGTCAACATGCGGGGCCAGGCCCTGCAGCAACGGGGCCAGCACCTCCTCGACGCGCTCGGGCTGGAACAGGTCCGGGCGATAGGAGCCGAACAGCGGCGGCAGCGAGCCCGCCACCTTGACCGGGTGCGCTGCGGTATCGGCGGCATGCCGCGCCAGCTGGCCTGCGATATTGGCCAGTTGTCGTCCTTCCTTTGCAAAACGCTCTTCGCCGATGTGGAACGGCACCACCGCATAGCTGTTGCTGGTAATGACCTGGGCACCGGCAGCGATGAAAGCTGCGTGCACACCAACCACCGCTTCCGGCGCCTCGCTCAGCGCCAACGCCGACCACTCGGGCTGACGAAACGGCGCCCCACTGCGCTGCAGCTCACGGCCCATGCCACCGTCGAGAATTACTATCGCTCGCTGTTTCATATAACTACTCTAAAGGTGCTTATGAATAAAATTCATTATGTAGGTGACATTTATAACTATTAAATACCGCTTCCTATAATTGGCCAACATTTCAGGTATGTCCATGCGATTTTCTACTGTGCTCGGTGCGGGCCTTGTGCTGCTCGCAACTGCTTCCCAGGCCTTTGCCGGTGCCACGCTGGAGCGGGTTGAATCGCGCAAGGAACTGGTCAACGTTTTGATGGAAAGCTACCCACCGTTTTCCTTCCTCAATGACCAGAACCAGCTGGACGGTTTCGACGTGGATGTGGCCAAGGCCGTGGCGGACAAGCTCGGCGTCAAGCTGCGGCTGGAAACCCCTTCGTGGGACGTGATCGCCGCAGGCCGCTGGAGCGGCCGCTACGACATCTGCATCTGCTCGATGACCCCCAGCAAGGCCCGCGCCGAAGTTTTCGACTTCCCGGTGAAGTACTACGCATCGCCTGCGGTGATCGTGGTCAATGCCAAGGATGAGCGTATCCATGGTGCCAAGGACCTGGAAGGCCGCAAGGTGGGTTTGACCAGTGCATCGAGCTATGAAAGCTACCTGAACAAGAACCTGGTCATCGAAGGCGACGAAGACAAGAAGATCGAATACCCCTTCGACTTCGTGCAGATTGCGCCTTACGACACCGACAACGTCGCCTTCCAGGACCTTGGCCTGGGCGCCGGCGTACGCCTGGACGCAATCCTCACCAACCTGGTGACCGCGCAGCCGCGCCTGGACCAGGACAAGCGCTTCAAGCTGGCAGGTGCCCCGCTGTATGAAGAGCCGAACTCGGTGGCCATCGAGAAAGGCGACCCCGAGTGGGATGCCAAGGTGCGCCAGGTGTTTGCCGAGTTGAAGGCTGACGGCACCCTGGCCAAGCTGTCGCAGAAATGGATTGGCGCCGATATCAGCAAATGAGCACCTTCCCCTCATCCCCCAAGCCCGTGGCCAAGCCCACGGGTGCCGGCCTGTTCGGCTTTCGCACCCGGCTGTTGCTGACCTGGCTGGCGCTGTTTGGCCTGTTCGTCGCGTTTTTCCTCAGTTTCGATCTGAAGTTCTCGATCATCCTGGAGAAGTTTCCGAACCTCGCCGGTTTCAAGCTGGGGCCCAACGGCTTTCTGCAAGGCGCGGCACTGACCCTGTTCCTGTGCCTGTGCTCGATGCTGGTGTCGGTACTGTTCGGCTTCGCCGCCGCGCTGGCGCGGTTGTCGAACAGCGCGGTGCTGGTGGGTGTCGCCAGCTTCTACACCTCGTTCTTCCGCGGCACCCCCCTGCTGATCCAGATTCTGCTGATCTACCTGGGGCTGCCACAGCTGGGCCTGGTACCGGGCGCCATCAGCGCCGGCATCATCGCCTTGTCGCTGAACTACGGGGCCTACCTGAGCGAAATCTTCCGCGCCGGCATCCTCGGCGTCGCGCGCGGGCAACGTGAAGCGGCACTGGCGCTGGGCATGCGCACGCCGCAGATCTTCTGGCATATCGTCCTGCCCCAGGCCATGCGGGTGATCATTCCGCCTACGGCCAACCAGTTCATCTCGATGCTGAAGGATTCATCGCTGATATCGGTGATGGGGGTATGGGAGGTGATGTTCCTGGCGCAGTCGTACGGGCGGTCGAGCTATCGATACCTGGAGATGCTGACCACGGCGGCGGTGATCTACTGGGTGCTGTCGATCCTGCTCGAGCTGGTGCAGGCGCGGCTGGAGCGGCATTTTGGCAAGGCTTACCAGCGCTAGGGGCCAGGCTGGGTTGGCAGCCCCCCCCTTATTGAACTGCACGTAAACTCATTGAATTAGCAGGGACACTGTGGGAGCGGCTTTAGCCGCGAACACCGGCGCAGCCGGTGCCATGCACCGCGTTGGATTCTTCGCGGCTAAAGCCACTCCCACAGCGTTACAGCGCCTTCATTTCAGCAATATCCCGCGCCACCTGATCAGCCGATTGATCGAACATCGCCTGCTCCTGCGCATCCAGCGGCAACTCGATCACCCGCGCCAACCCCTCCTCTGCCAGCACGCAGGGCACACCCATGGCAATATCCGTGCGCCCGTACTCGCCTTCCAGAATCGCCACCGCCGGCAAGATGCGGTTTCGCCCGTTGGCGATCGCATCGACCATCTGCGCAATCGCCACGCCCGGCGCATCGCAGGCGCTGCCCAGCTTCTTCAGCCCCAGGATCTCGCCACCACCCTTGCGGGTGCGCTCGACGATCTGCTCGATCTGCTCACTGGACAGGAAGTGCGACAACGGCACCGAACCGATCTGGCAGTAGCGCATCAGCGGCACCATGCTGTCGCCATGCCCGCCCAGGACCAGCGCCGTGATATCCCGGGCAGAGAACCCGGTCTGCTCGGCGATGAAACACTTCATGCGTGCGGTATCCAGCACCCCCGCCTGGCCGAACACCTTGGTGCGCCCTAGCCCGCTCAAGCTCCAGGCGCGATAGGTGAGCACATCGACCGGGTTCGAAACCACCAGCACGGTCGCAGTTGGTGCATGCAGCTTGATGTCGGCCATGATGCCGTCGAGGATTGGCAGGTTGATACTCAGTACATCCTGACGCGACTGCCCCGGCTTGCGCGGCACGCCTGCAGTGATGACCACCAGCTCAGAGCCGTCCAGCATTTCAGCCTTGGCCCCGCCGTGAACCCGGGTATCGGAACCCGACTCGACTGCCGCCTGCCACACATCCAGCGCCTTGCCTTGCGCCATCTCGCCCTGCACATCCATCAACACCAGCTCACGGCACAACTCTTCCCGAGCGATGATCTGCGCCGCCGCCTCGCCGACCAAGCCGGCACCCACGATTGTCAGTTTGTTCACACGACACCTCCCAGCGGCGCGCGCCACCAGGAACACGCCTGCGATACACAGAAGTATTGACCGCTGAGGGGAAAAGGCCACTCGAAGGCAAATGTATGCGTCGCCTGGAGCCGCGAGCTATCGGAAAACACGGGCGAAGCTCGTGCCATCCGCCGCAGGGTCCGCGCCCTCAATTCACAAAAAATTCATTTCACTGCTTGCACTACAGCAGTCAGCGTGATCTATTTGTCCCACGTCCCGGGACCAGGGACGAATAGGTGAA
The DNA here is from genome assembly GCF_009932335.1 of Pseudomonas asiatica. Classification (NCBI taxonomy): domain Bacteria; kingdom Pseudomonadati; phylum Pseudomonadota; class Gammaproteobacteria; order Pseudomonadales; family Pseudomonadaceae; genus Pseudomonas; species Pseudomonas asiatica. The sequence continues at coordinate 586,442 of NZ_BLJF01000002.1, read as the reverse complement.
ATATCATATGAAAGGTCAAGACATAGGTTTATTACTCAAGCTAGTTTGCCTCCACCGGCATGAGTCACATGGAAAGGCTGTGGGGGCGTGGCCGCACGACTGGAAAGACTGGGAGGAGGAAAGCGATGACCACATTCCGCGTTACCAGGGGCAGCCAGATTTTTTTGAGGGGGGCACCCCACATTTCTCTTCCTACACCGCCCGAGCACTGGAGCTACAAACGGGCATCAGCAAGACCCAGATAAACATCTCCTTGAAGCATTGCACGCAAATTGGCTTGGTCAAAGCTGACCGCAAATCGGGCGTGCCTAGAGCGAACACCAAGGCCCTTTTTGAGTTCATCGTTTACGGTCTGAAGTATGTTTTTCCGGTTCGAGCCGGAGAGCTGACTCGTGGCATTGCAACCAGCTTTGCAGCGCCAGTTCTGGACAAGAGCTTGATTAGCGCTGGTGAGCATGTGCCGGTCTGGTCATATGCCCGTGGCAATACCATGGGAATGAAGATCGAGCCGCTGTTCAAGACCGCAGCAGATGCCGCTCGAAGAGATCCGGAAATGTACGCCCTGCTAGCACTGGTCGATGCCATACGGCTGGGACAGCCCCGCGAACGAAACCTTGCGGCAGAACTGCTGCAGGATCGCCTGGAGTTGCCATGAGCGTTTTCAGTACCCTTCGAAGCATGCTATGCGAGGTTGCCAAAGCATTGGGGCCCGAACTTCGCCAGCAGATGACCTTTGTTGGTGGCTGCACCACGGGCTTGCTACTGACGGACGCTTTCACCCGGGAGCAAGTACGCAGTACCGACGATGTTGACCTGATCGTGCACGTCATGGGCCCCATAGGCTTCGCCCGTTTGCAGGAGACGCTCAGCGCGCGCGGTTTCCGGGTCAGCCCACAAGAAGATGTCGATGACTTCCCCATCTGCGCGATGAAACTTGGCGATCTTCGCGTCGATTTCATGCCGGACGACGATTCCCTTGGATTCAGCAACCGCTGGTACAAAGACGCAATGGCCTCTTCTACGGCCTATGACCTAGAGGAGGAAGTTACTATCAACCTGGTCAACCCCGTGTACTTCATGGCCACCAAACTGGAAGCCTGGACAGGGCGCGGACAGGGGGATGCCCTGTCGAGCCGTGACATAGAAGATATCCTCAACTTGATTGACGGGCGCCCGGAGCTAGCAGACGAAATCGAATCTGCCTCTATCGAAGTACGCGACTACATCAGCCAGGAGATTGGTCAGCTACTGACTGACAGGAACTTTGAATATGCAGTCAACGCCCAGGCCAGAGGCGATGCGGATCGCGAAGGTCTGCTGTTCGAACGGTTAGAAGCCCTGGCAGGAGTGAACCGCTGATGCAGATTGGCTGGCTCAGTCGCCAGGGCAAGGCACGGCTCAGCAACAACGATGCAGCAGCTTTCGGGCGCAATGGTGACTACGTGTTGGCCATTCTCGTGGATGCTGCCGAAAGAGGCGACGGACAAGGCCTCGCCCGACACTGGTCCCGTACCGTGGTCGACGTTGCAGTTGGAGGGGCCCAGCAACTGAGCCCCGAAGGGCTGGTCAGTATCATGCGTGCCGAACAGCAACGCTTGCGACAAGATTATCTACACGCCATCGCCAGCTATTGCTGCGTACTCATCGACCTTCAGCAGCAATTGATCCATGTTGGGCATGTTGGCGATTGCCTGGTGGGACTCCAGCGACCCGGCATGCCCATCAACTGGGTGAACAGGCCGCACAATCTGCAGGAACAGGCGATCTGGCCGGGGGAGATCTCGGGGATTAACGAATCACGGCATCTGCTGACCCGCTCACTGAACGCAAGGCGCTTTTGCATTCCGGACTGGCAGATGACACAACTCCCATGGGATGGACGGCTGCTGCTATGCAGTGACGGGTACTGGCATGAACATCTACATTCGGGTATCGAACTGCAAAGCGTCAACGATGACGCTAGCATGCTAAGCCTGGAATATGGTGAGCCAGCCATTGAACTACAGGCGGACTGCGACAATTTCCGGGAATGCATTCCGAGCACAGTGACTACTACTTCGGCCTGACGCGTTGTGCTGGCAGGCAGAATGGTAGCCCCTCACTAGCACAGCGCATACCTAAAAAACTGCGCTGTTTCCATCCACATGACATCGATTGATTCCCGTGGCGCTTTGGGCCGGGCGGCATGCCTCTCGGCACGGGTATCGGGCACTGATCCTTGCCGCCCTCCTGGCCTTGCCCTTGCGCGGGCTGATCGCCGGTTGCTGGGAGTCCACTTGGGCCCTGATTCCGGTACAGGCCCTTGATGGAATCGGGGCAGGCCTGCTGAGTGTCGCCTTGCCTGGGCTTGTCGCTTCCATCCTGCGCGGCACTGGGCACATCAATGCAGGGCTTGGTGCAGTGATGACGATACAGGGAATAGGCGCGGCCATGAGCCACGCACTTGCCGGCTGGATCGCGCAACATTTCGGCTATGGCACAGCCTTCGTCGTTCTGGGTATCGTGGCTGCAATCGGACTACTCACCTATCAGGCAGGCCTTAGGAAGGGACACCCAAGCCGGCAATTGCCAGCTCAGCCAAATAACGTTGACACGATATAGCGTGCTGCACGCCATCCACCAAAGGCTGGCACCCGGCCAAGCCGCGCCAACTCATTCATTCACCTGAGTAAACTGCATGCCTGTATTTGATCCATCCTCGCTCATCTGGGCCGTCGCCGCCGTTGCGACCGGTGGGGTAATCCTGCGCCCCTGGCGGGTGCCGGAATATGTCTGGGCAGTCGGCGCCGCTGTATTGCTGACCGCGTTTGGCCTGGTGCCACTACCCACGGCCCTCGGCGCTGTCGCCGAGGGTGGCGATGTTTACCTGTTTCTGATCGGTATGATGGTGCTGGCCGAACTGGCACGCCAGGAAGGGCTGTTCGACTGGCTGGCCATGTACGCGGTGCAGCATGCCCGGGGCTCCGGCCAGCGCCTGTTCGACCTGGTATTCCTGGTGGGGGTACTGGTAACGGTGTTCCTCTCCAACGATGCCACGGCTGTGGTGCTTACCCCAGCAGTGTATGCCGCATGCCGGGCGGCCAAGGCCGAGCCGCTGCCCTATCTGTTCATCTGTGCCTTCATCGCCAATGCCGCCAGTTTTGTGCTGCCCATTTCCAACCCGGCCAACCTGGTAGTGTTCGGCAGCCAGATGCCGCCGTTGCTGGATTGGCTGCGGCAGTTCACCTTGCCGTCGCTTGCGGCCATCGGCCTGACCTACCTTGTGCTGCGGCTGGCCCAGCGCAAACAGATACGCCAGCCCCTGGCAACGACTATCGACATGCAACCGCTGTCCAGCGGTGCACGCTTGTGCGCGCTGGGTATCGTGCTGACAGGCGCCCTGTTGCTGCTGACCTCCGCCTTGGACCGGCAGCTCGGCTTGCCCACCTTCTGCGCCGGCATCGCCACGGCCGGGCTGATCCACCTGCGCCAGCGGCGCAACCCGATGCCGGTGCTCAAAGGCGTGGCATGGGGCGTACTGCCGTTGGTCGCGGGCCTGTTCGTGCTGGTGGAAGCGGTGGCACAGACGGGTGTGATCGAGCACCTGGCCCATGGCTTGGCCGCGCTGGCGCGCAGCTCCGAGCACCAGGCGAGCTGGGGCGCCGGCGTGGTCGCGGCTATCGCCGGCAACCTGATGAACAATCTGCCGACCGGCCTGATCGCAGGTTCCGTTGGCCATATTGTCGATTTACCCGCGAAAACTACTGCGGCGCTGCTGATTGGCGTCGACCTCGGTCCGAACCTGTCGATTACCGGCTCCCTGGCCACTTTGCTCTGGCTGGTTGCCGTTCGCCGTGAAGGCGAACACGTCGGTGCCTTGGACTTCCTGCGCCTGGGGGCACTGGTAATGCCGCCTGCCTTGATCGGGGCGTTGGGGTTGCTTCATTTGTGAAGCGCTCGCAAGCGGTCCGCGTACCGTGTGGGAGCGGGCGTGCCCGCGAAGAATCCAACGCGATGCCTGGCACCGGCTGCGCCGGTGTTCGCGGCGGTTCGACGCCTCGACACACCCGCTCCCACAAGGCCACTGCCAACTCAATGAGTTATGTGTTGTGGAGATCGTTGGAGGCGCCGGGCAATTTACGCCTTGAACAAGCGCTCGGCGATGAAATCGACGAACACTCGGATCTTCGGCGACAGGTGGCGGCTCGATTGCCACAGCGCCCAGAACTGGCCCTGGTCGGAGGTATGCGCATCAAGCAGGCTTTCCAGTGCGCCAGTCCTGACCGATTCACGTACCAGAAAGTCCGGCATATAGGCGATACCATGGCCGTCCACCGCAGCCATCAGCATTGCCTCCATGTTGTTCAGCGTCAGCACCGTGGGTAAGCGCAACTGGGTAATCTCGGGATCGGCGCCGAGGCTCCAGTCCATGATCTTGCCGGTCGTGACAAAGCGATAGCGCAGGCAGTCGTGTCGCTCCAGGTCGGCTAGCGTCTGGGGCCGCCCCTTGCGTGCCAGGTAGGTAGGCGCTGCGCACAGGACAAAGCGGAACGGCCCGAGCTTGCGCGACATCAATTTTGAATCGGCTAGCCCACCACTGCGGATCACCACATCGAAACCATCGTCGATCAGGTCGACCAGGTGGTCGTTGAAGTCCATTTCCAGTTCGATTTCAGGGTATGCCTTGCGAAAAGCCGGCATCAACGGCAGCAGAAAACGGTAGCCGATGGTCGGGAGGCTGACCCGCAAGCGACCACGCGGGGCCTGTATCGCATGGGACAGCATGGCCTCCGCATCCTGGAGGTCGTCGAGGATGCGCCGGCAGCGCTCATAGAACAGCTGGCCTTCCGCCGTCAGGCTGACCTTGCGCGTACTGCGCTGGAACAGCCGCACCTTCAACGAACTCTCCAGGCGGGCAACGTTCTTGCCGACCGCCGATGCGGAAATACCCATCGCCCGCGCCGCGCTGACAAAGCTCAACGACTCGGCGGTTTTCACGAAGGCGAGGATGCCGTTCAGGCTTTCCATGGCATTACTTCCCTTTTGTCCATTATGAGTGGAGTTCCAGCCTGTTTATCCAGCATTGCGGCCACTATAGATTTAACGCACACGGAGCTACAACAGGAGGGATAGCGCAATGGATCAGGCTACTGATCACACCCCGCACGCGGGCCGTTACTATGTTCTGGCAGCCATCTGCCTGGCCGCCCTGGTGCTGCCGCTGAGTTTCACCGGTGGCGCCGTGGCCACGCCGGCCATCGGCAAGGCCTTCGGTGCCGAGCCGTCCTCGCTTACCTGGATCACCAACGCCTTCATGCTCAGTTTCGGCAGCCTGCTGATGGCAGCCGGAACCCTGTCGGACATTTACGGACGAAAGCGCCTGTTCACACTGGGCCTGGCCCTGTTCGTCATCGTCAGCATCCTGCTGGCGAGCGTCTACAGCATCGTCTGGCTTGATGCCTTGCGGGCGGTGCAGGGCGTTGCTGCCGCCGCTGCCCTGGCCAGCGGTTCCGCCGCCTTGGCCCAAGAGTTCGAGGACCAGGCCCGCACGCGCGCGTTCAGCCTGCTTGGCACGACGTTCGGGCTGGGCCTGGCGTTCGGGCCGATGGTCAGCGGCCTGCTGATCGAACAGTTCGGCTGGCGCTCGATCTTCGTCAGCACTGCGGTCCTTGCTGCGATCTCGCTGCTGGCAGCGTTGTCACGGATGCGCGAAAGCTTCAACCCCGAAGCGCCCAAGCTGGACCTGCCCGGTGTGCTTGCTTTCTCGAGCATGCTCGCACTGTTTACCACTGCGATCATCCTGGGGCCGCAGGCCGGCTGGCGCTCCCCGCTGATCCTGGGCCTGTTCGGCGGCGCGGCACTGAGCTTGCTGGCGTTCGTGACCATCGAGCTGCGCGCCAGGCAGCCGATGCTCGAGCTGAGCCTGCTGAAATACCCGCGCTTTGTCGGGGTGCAGATTCTGCCGATCGGCACCTGTTATTGCTACATCGTGCTGATCGTACTGCTTCCGTTTCGCTTGATCGGCGTAGAAGGCATCGCCCCGATGCAAAGCGGCCTGATCATGCTGGCACTGTCGGCGCCGATGCTGGTGGTCCCGCTGCTGGCCGCCTGGTTGACCCGCTGGGTAAGTGCTGGCGTGCTGTCGGCTGCAGGCTTCCTGGTGGCGGCTGCGGGGTTGTACCTGTTGGCCCATGCCGCTATTGGCGATTACCAGCAACTGGTGCTGGCAATGCTGGTGATTGGTATCGGCACCGGTTTCCCTTGGGGCCTGATGGACGGGCTGGCGGTTAGCGTGATTCCCAAAGAGCAAGCAGGCATGGCCGCCGGCATCTTCAACACCACCCGCGTGGCGGGCGAAGGTGTCGCCCTGGCGATCACCATCGCCCTGCTCACCGCGTTGGTAGGTAACAGTCTTGGGCGCGTACTGCCTGCCGGCGATTACAGCGAACTGGCGCAGCGCCTGGTGATGGGCGACCTGGGCCAGGTTCAGGGCGTCGATCCGTTGCTGCTGCAGGCTGCGTATCTGGACGGTTTCGGCACCTTGGTGCTGGTGCTGATCGGGTTCACCGTGTTGTCGGCTGGAGCGGCGTTCTTCTTGCTTGGTCAAGACGAGCAGGCAAGGCGTGCCAAAGCGCCTCACAGCAGCCTGCCAGCCTCCGATTCGGTGCGGGGCTGACGACGGCATGGCGATTACACGCAACCATGGGGTCTTGCCTAACGCTCAGGGGCCTGGCCGCTTCGCTCCATGACCTTCCCACACCGCTCACTGGCCAGACGGCTGATGATCCGGGTCGCCTGATGGATACCGGCCGTGTTGCGAAAGCTCAGGCGCGGGTTGTGTTCGCACTCCGGCATTTCGTCGTGCTGGAGGGACTAGCGCGGTCCCTGTAGGAGCTGGCTTGCCTGCGAAGGGCTGCGCAGCAGCCCCATAACCCTACCCGACAGGAATACACCACCAGGAGGCCTTTAGCAGAGGGCCAGCCGCAAGGGTGATATCTGGCCCGCCATTCATCGATGATCCAGCCTAACGCTCGGGGTCCTGGCCGCTTCGTTCCATGACCTTCCCACACCGCTCACTGGCCAAACGGCTAATGATCCGGATCGCCTGATGGATACCGGCAGTGTTGCGAAAACTCAGGTGGAGGTTGTGTTCGCACTCCAGCATTTCGCCGTGCTGGAGGGACTAGCGCGGTCCCTGTAGGAGCTGGCTTGCCTGCGATGGGCTGCGCAGCAGCCCCATAACCCTACCCGACAGGAATACACCACCAGAAGGCCATTAGCAGAAGGCCAGCCGCAAGCGTGATATCCGGCCCGCCGCTCATCAATGATCCTGCCTAACTAACAGGGTCCTGCCCGTTTCGCTCCATCACCTTCCCACACTGCTCACTGGCCAAACGGCTGATGATCCGGATCGCCTGGTGGATACCGGCAGTGTTGCGAAAGCTCAGGTGGGGGTTGTGTTCGCACTCCAGCATTTCGTCGTGCTGGACCAAGGCTTCGCCTAGCAGTTCGAGGGTCCAGGCGTAGCTTTGGATGGTGGATAGGCGTTCTTGGTCAGTCATGGTGCACCTCCCTGGCTGCAGAGACGGAGCGAGATTGACTGGAGGTAAGATCGCTGAGGGCCGTCGAGGAACGACGGTGGAGAACGAATGCGAGGATCTGTAACGGATTTTCGGTGGTCATGCATGAGTTCCTTTCGTGATGGAACTGCCACCGCTCGCGGCCAAGCAAGTTAAGGTGGCAGCAGTACGCGGGTTGGCCGACCGGGACGAAAGGAGCCCGGCACACCCGAAGGTGTCCCGCGCACCACCGCCATAACGCGACATCGCGGGCACAAAAAAAGCGCCTGCGATGAAGACTGGGCGCTGATGCGCCTTTCGATTCCGACCGGCCAAGGTCGCATCACCGATGCTTCGGTGACCGGAGGACTTTATTCCCGAGAGACCGTTTTCGCAAGTTTCTGAGAGTAGGAAAGGACTATGCGTTTCGTAGGAAGATGGCCATCAGAGATCTTTAGCAGAGGGCCAGCCGCAAGATGATGTCTGGCCCACCGCTCATGCATTTGCGAGTTAGGTTAGCGTTGATGCCATGGCTAACGGCGACACTGGAAACGGGTCTTGGGCTGTATGGTATCCATCCAGCTCTCGGCACGATGCCCATGTAGAGTCGGAATCAATCATGGCTGCTTTCATATCGCAGCCATCCAGCAGTCAATGAGCCTCCATCTACGCGGTCTTTTGGATGAGTCCGCCCTTCACTGACAGGGACTTCTGGGAAGTCAAATGGGCTCATGCCTTCGATACAGGCAACGTTGACCCCATATTGATCCGGTGAGGAGCGGCGCTGGTGGAAGGTGTAGATTCCGCATTTCGAGCAGAAGTAGTGCTTTGCAACACGTGTGTTGAACTGATACAGGGTGAGCGCATCCTGCCCTTGGGTCACAGTGATATCGCCCAGGTTGGCTGATACCGCCACTGCACCCCGCATGCGACAGAGCGAGCAGTTGCACCGGCGCGCTGTACGCACACCATCGGTTAAGCGAAGTGAAAAACGCACCGTTCCACAATGGCAGGCTGCCTGGTAAACAGGGCGATCATCGTGTTTTTCATCAGTCATAGCGTTTCTCTTGTCGTGTCAGAGGGAAACAAAGCAGTAGGTCTGCGGGTTGTGTGATGAGCAGGCGGGATCAGCTGCTGGAGGTACTGATGGAAAGCTCGGCCATCTGAAAATATCTATAACCGATTAAAGCACTATCTTGAAAAATCTCGCCAAACACCCCGAAAACACGGGGTGAAAGCTAAATGCCGGTCACCCATTATCTTGAAACCCGTACAACCGGAAGTGAAAAACCGCTGACTATTCACTCGCCTGTGAAGCTGGGTTGAAGGTGGCCTGATCGGCCGAAAGCAGAAACCGGAAGAAACAAAATGCCCTCACACGACAGCGCCCAAGAAGTCGGCTCGACCTGCTTGAGCACTGCGCCAAGGGGAACTCCAGCCACCATCGACCACGGCTCGGTCTTCAATCTGTCCCTATTGGTCGCCGGGTCACCCTTATCGGGTCCGAACTCATAGAGCTTTTGTAGTGAGGCGCCAGCTTTGAACGGGGTGATCGTCTCCCCTTTGGCCGTGACTGCCTACTCTAGGTGGCGGCGAGTTTTTTTATAAACCGGCCTGGCGCCTTGCCCGCCTCAACACCGCTAAAGAGAATAAAGCCTAAGCAGTTCGGTATTACCATGAACTCTAGAATCTAAGCTAGACATCCGACCTCAGTGAGTTGTTTTTTAGGAGAAGATACAAAAGCAGAATTATCTTTTTTGATAGAGACTGCGCGTGCTAGAGGACTAAGCAAATGTTGCTCTAGAAATTTTACAACTGGCACTGCAACACCATCTCCAACCAACTTTACTGCATGTGTCTTTAAATTAGGTAATTTGTAAGTCTCAGCTAGCCCCATAAGTCTCGCAGATTCACGTGGAGACATATGCCGCGTACGAACACTCTCACCTTCTACATATATAAGCATCTGACGTGAAGACCCACCATCCGAAGCTCTCAAGCAACCGGCCACGCCGTCAAACCTAACCTCAGCTCGTGATTTATTAATACCATCGATTAATCGCATGCGACGATATAAAGTACCAATTACAAGACTACCAGATTCTTTGGCCTTTCTGATCTTTTCTAGATTAGTTGGTGTCATTGACCCTAAGAGCTTCAAAGTTTGAGCATCAGTGTGCCAACTTAAACTCGAATCGTCATGAAGCATCAAATCTGCAAGAGATGATGTCCTGAAAACAGCTTCTGGCAACCGCCACCAAATGTGCCGGCATCTCAATTCCTCCGGCAAATATTCGACGGCCTTAACAACCTGAGTTGGGTGCCAGAGAGAAATTGGACTATCTGAGCGCAGCGAACTGGGAAGCTCAACATCAATTTTTACGGCAACAAAAAAAATTCTTGGCCGGCTTTGTGGCAAGAAATTTATTGCATCGATCATTGTGACGCCGAACCGATAGCCACATTCGACAAAGCTTTGGCTAATCAGCTTAAAGTCCAAGCCTCCACGAGACTGTAAGAGCCCGACAACGTTTTCTAAAACTACAATCTTCGGTTCGCGGCCCGTGGCAGTTTTGCTTGCAATTAGCTCCCACCATTTCGTGAAAACCGAAGAACTGGCTCCCGACAATCCATCCCCTAAACCAGCAGAGCTGAAATTCTGACAAGGCGAGCTTGCCCACGCAAGCGTTAAATTATCAGGAATCTGGTCAGCGGTTACTAATCTGATATCCCCTGGCAAGAAATGTTCAGACGACCAATTTTCCATATAAGAGGAAATCTTCACAACATCGTTATCATTTGAAAAGACACATCGCCAGTCATTCCCCAGACCAGCGCGTGCCATCCCTCCTCCGGCAAAAAACTCCGCCCAACTAAACAGATAAGTATTTTCATCGGAATCAGTAAGGCTCAATTTTGGTGCACCCAGCTAGTATCTAATCAGAAGATCATACCATAAAAATTTGCTTTCGTCGCGGCAGGTCCGATGAGCACCTCTTTCTCGAATTCGAACATCAAGCGCTCTCGTTCAAAAGCAAAAGAATTTAAATTACCATTATTGTAAAATCGTAGCGCTTTAACATTAATGAAATGCGAAGAAAGTTGCTCTTTATCGAGGCCGGCAATTTCAAAATCCTTATAGCCCTCTGAATTTAAGAGAAAGAAAAAACCAGGCCGACGACCTTTGTTCTTAAATTCTTTTGGAATCATGAGCGTTAGCTTCTGGTGGAAATCGAAATCTGTCAGGCCCAAACCACGAGCATATTGTTTTCTGAGCGCTAGCACCAGCGCCTTGGTACGCGCCGCGATTGCATTGATTTGCACCCCATCAAGCGGTTGAACCACAGGCTTGTGATTCAGAGTCCACTTCAAGTCACCTGAAGACAAATAGTCTTTGAGATCCGAAAGTGCTCTCTGTGAGTTTCTGGCAGTTGTACCAAAGCTGTTGGTATACGTTGATATATAGAACCAAGCTCTTAATCGAGCAGAGCTTGGTTTAGATTGATCCATATATGCTCGAGCGACGCCCAACATTTGCAGCCGATATGGAAATTCGTTAGGTGTTTCAATACTTAAGTGCTCCGCTGCAAAAATTGCAAGCTTATGTATAGCCCTAAATACTTCGGCAACAACCCCGTCGTTGATATCCTGCGCAAGCTTGTCAGTATCTCTGGAGTAGAGTTCAAATCCGAGGCGAAGCTTAAGTAACATCAGCACAAATTCAGAATCAATTTCTCGCCATTTCGGCAATCCCTCCAGAAAAATCTCGCGATTTCGCTCAACGCTTGTTAGAAGGTCAAACTTATCGGAATAGCTAAGGGCATTGAGCATATGGGCTTCAGTCATAACTGTGCCACGACTATTAATCCGCTCAAAACTTTTAGTTACTAACGCCTGATCATCGGATTCCAGGGGAATAACCGGAATCTTATAATTCTTGAATGCACTCACAATGGCGTCAGACCTGTCTAACAAGTCGTCTCTGCCACCAGGAATGGTGCGCTGAAAGCGAAGTAAGTCCTTACTCTTAAAAACCAGACTCAATGGCATGTAATTATATTTCGCACGCAACTTAATGCTGGGATCCAACTCACTTTCGAAAAGAAATAAATTCTCAACATTCTCAGCCGTCAAATCACAGTACATTGACAATGCTTTGACACTTGCACCGGATCGATTAGATGGCTCGATTTCCTCGACAGGATAAATTAACGTCCCATACAGCGTTGAAAGCCGTTGCAAGCCGTCCATTAAATATAGATTTGTACTCGTAGCCACATCCCCTCTCACCGGAAAAGGACCAATGCGATCATACACGGTTATATTTGAAAGACGGGTATTCCAAACTAAAAGAGCACCAATGGGCAGACCTTCAAATATACTACACAAAAGCTCTCGTTGCTGCTGAGGCTTCCAGACCAAGTCCCGTTGAAACCTCGGGATTTTTAGAAAGCCTTCATGAATTTCTTTAAGCAGTTCAGAGAGATAAGAAACTCTAGGCTCCATCGTGAATTTGAAACTCATACAGGCCTCCCCAGCAATTGTTCAAGATGAGCTATCTTAGTGCCAAACTCCGCCATCACGTTTAAAGCGCGAAATATATCATGGATTTGTTGTTGATATTCCGCACAATAGACTTCAGAGGCAAGCTTATCTCCAAAGCCTCTACCCAATTCTTTTTTCTGCTTTTCCGTCAGATTTGCGTACACAGCATGGTCTTCTTCCTTGCTTTTACCAAAACCCTTCTTGAAGTTGAAATACTTTGACTGCTCCAGACTTAGACCAAAAATAGACTCAACTTTCTGCCCCTTGATATCTGGATGCGTTAAATTGTAAATTTCACGGGTAATATAGTTTTCGACACATCTGCGTTCGAGGCAATGAAATGTGAGATTGTTGTCGGTGCAGACTTGTATCAGGTCTTGAGTGGCTTGAGGGACATGTCCAGGATAGCACGCGTCATTGTCAAACATAATCCAACTCAGAAGTCGAAAGCTAGGAGTAACGGCTCTCTCAATGAGCTGCACTTTCAGTTCACCGTTACCACCGCCGCCGACGAACGCAAGCCTGCCCTTTTGAAATAGGTTCATAAACCGCTCCCGCGATCGCTGAGGCAGGAGAGTCAACAGGAAGTCTCTATCGTTTCTTGAGTTCTCTAGACCAATCAGCGTGACATGATCTAGCACCATACATGCGTCGTCCAGTGTCAATGTGACTTGCCCATCCCATACGCTTTCAGAAATATTATGAAGAACCCGAATCTTATTAGCAGCCAAGTATAACTTCTTCATATTATGCTGCGATTTCAGGTGCACCGAATGACGAAGCACGCGGGACCAGGTTTCTTGAGTCCTGGCATCTAGCGTCTCTACCCACACCTCTGCTTTATCAATATCAGTAAACTCCACAAAAATTCGCTCTTCCAGAAAGCGCTTTGCGAGGTCGTGCAGTTTGATTTCATTTTCACCATTCAGCAATTCGGAAGAAACTAGAAAGTGCATTCTATGCTCCTTCTCCATCTCTTACTTTTATTAAGTTCTTCGCCTGCTCATAAACTTCTTGAAAAACTTCGCTTGGGAAATTGTTAAGAATGTACGCATCCTCATCAAACTCGACCTTTTTCAAGGTGCTGCCATCAGCCTCAACAGCCCTGGACACCCAGTAAGCACTAACGTCTGCCAAATTTAACTCTTTAGAGGCGACAACAGTCTGAACGGCAAGAAGTAGGCTTTCCGAATGAGTTTCGATGACAAATCGTGCATTTGTGTTTTTCCTAATACATCTTACCAAAAAGTTAGCAAGAGTAACTATTGCCTTAGGATGCAAATGCAGTTCAGGCTGCTCAAGTAATATGATTGGGTACTCGCCTAAGTCACCTGTAGCAGCAAGAGCACATAAAGTTACAACAGGCAGCGCTTGGGCTATACCCTCTCCTGAATCAAGTATAGGCACTCTAATTGGAGAAGAAACATCACTCTCATTTACGGAAACAGTCTCTAGGCGTGCAACAATTCGATCATTCGATACGCTTTGAGACAAAGTGTCCAAGACTATTTTTCTACCACAAGTTTCAGCGAGCCACTCATTAATCCAATCAAAAGCCTTGCTTTTTTTGCTTGCCAAATCCCAGATTGCTTCAGCGGTCCCTCCGCCGTCAAATCTAATACCGACAGGGACGCTCGAGTTTATTGTAAATTCCCTTGGAGGGTAAATCCTCACAGCATTTAGCCAATGAACAGAATTTGATAAAGCAAATGTCTTCTTACTAATAGATGGGAACAAAGGCTTCTTAGACTTCAGATTTTTTACAATTGAAAATCTGTCTAGATACAATTCTCGGCCGGCATTATTCGCATCAACGTAACGCCCATCAGCGCCTAAGCCCTGAATAAAAATTGACTCGCGCAATCCGCTGGGGGAATTCTCTTTATATGTTAATGAAGTTAATACCTCTTTATCAACACCCTCTTGTTTAATGTCAAATGAAAAACAATCACCGTCACACCATTCTATCCCAAAGCTCATTCGGCTTTGATTAGCAAAAGCTATATTCCTAAAAATAGCCCCCCTCAAGCAGGGTGCCGTGTAATCAAGAAAGCTCGGAGCATAAGTTTCAGGTCGAGATTGTGAAAAACTAGCAGCTAATATCGATAGCAGTCGGATTGCCGAACTTTTACCTGAGTTATTGTATCCGAACAATATCGTCAACGGCTTTACGCTCAGACTTTGCGGTTCTTTGAAGGCTCTGTACTGAGAAAAGCTGACACTTTTTACCGCCGAATTCTTCATAAAACCTCCATGTGCGCATCTAGAGAACATATTCCAATAGCTAAAATTAATCAAGCTTTCTGAAAAAGCGGCTTGGATTTTTTATTGACTAGATAGGTCTCGCTTGCAGAACATTCTAACGACGTCAGAGTGCATAGCTAATTTTTTTGTAAGTGCGTACAGGGGTTCACACGAAAATATTCTAATCATTCCCTAGCCACAGTGCGCTTAGTAGCATCATGTAAAAAGTTCCTATATGCAGTTGACATTCCTACAGTAGTTTTGATGCGTGCCCCCACAGAGACGAATGATGCCAGAAACCGCTTAACCAGGAATAGTGAATCGGGTGAATTATCGCTCCGCTACTTGTGCGTTCCTACTGGTTATGCTGCGAATGGTGCGGAGAGATCAGCGTAGTTTCAAACCGCTTGAAAGGAATCGGCTGACTCAACTCCCATACTCGAGGAGCAAAGAGGACTGACAACAAGGCCGCTTAAGCCGACAAAAATTGAATTACGCGCTGTTGAGCTAGTCATTCCTACAATTGACAGACGTGTCCCCCAGAGACAGACGGAAACAACAAAGCCCGCATTAGGCGGGCTTTGTTGGTGTTTCATAGATAGTCATAGACTTCTGGAAACTGGCCTTTGGTGCCGGAGACAGGAATCGAACCTGCGACCTTCGCGTTACGAGTGCGCTGCTCTACCGACTGAGCTACACCGGCGTGTAGCGCAACGTACCACTGCTCGCACCCGTTACGCAAACCCCTGTTTCCGCTAGTTTATTGCCCCACCCTCAAGGCGCCTTGCACCCCTTCGGCGCCAGGTCTTCCTCGATGTCGGTCGTACACGCCCATCCGCTAGCCGAACGCGTCAGGGTCAATGCCTTGCCCAGCGCATTGGCAGGCGCATCCACCAGCGTGCAAACGATGCTCCCAGTGCCATCCGCCGCCTTGCCGCTAGCCGTGATCGCACAGTGCGCCGTCGCCGGCTGGCCACCCAGCGCGGCCACATCCGCCACATCCTTCCCATCATTCAACCGCAGGTCCATCGCCGTCTTCAGCGCGCTGATCTCCAGCAACCCGGCCGCGGCCTTGGAGCGTGACTGGTGGTTGGTGTACATCGGTAAGGCGATGGTCGCCAGAATGCCGATGATCGCGACGACGATCATCAGTTCGATCAGGGTGATACCGCGTTGCCCTTTCATGAACGTTTTCCTTTTTGATACGCGTACTCGTTGAGGTCAGGCTCGACCCCGGCTGGCAGCGGCGCAGTAGGCCTGAACAGACACCTTTTGTCACCCCTGCCCGCTCGGGCGTCGTCTTCGCTGAACTACTCTAGTGAGCATCTCGGACGCACGCCCTTGCATGGGCGCGGCAAGCTGTTTCCAGGCTTGTCGCACGGGCAGAAAAAGGACCTTGCATGACCCAATCCACACTCCTCTACACCTGGCACGGCACCGACGCCAACGGCGCGCCGGTCAGCGGGCAAACGTCCGGGCGCAGCCCGGCCTATGTGCGTGCCGGGCTTATCCGCCAGGGCATCAAGGTGGCCAGCTTGCGGCCTGCCGGTGGGCTGACGTTCAGTTTGCCGAAACGGCAGGCAAAGGCCGACCCGGCGGGGTTCAGCCGGCAGTTGGCGACCTTGCTCAAGGCCGGGGTGCCGCTGCTGCAGGCGTTCGAGGTGATGGGGCGCAGTGGCTGTGATGCGGCGCAGGCGGCATTGCTGGATAGATTGAAACAGGATGTGGCCTCGGGCCTGGGGCTGGCAGATGCGTTGCAGCGCCACCCGGGGTGGTTCGATGCGCTGTACTGCAACCTGGTGCGCGTCGGTGAGCAGTCCGGCACGCTCGACCGGCAGCTGGAACAGCTGGCAGGCATGCTGGAGCAGCGTCGGGTGCTGCACAAGAAGGTGCGCAAGGCGATGATCTACCCGTTGCTGCTGTTGCTGACGGGGCTGGGGGTGTCGGCGATCCTGTTGCTGGAGGTGATTCCGAAATTCGAGGGCATGTTCTCTGGCATGGGCGTGGCGTTGCCGGCATTTACCCAATGGGTGATCGACTTGTCCACAGGGCTGAGCCGCTTTGCGCCGCTGTTGCTGGTGATGGGCGTGGTGCTGGGTTTTGCCATGCGCCAGCTCTACCGGCAGCACGCGCCAGCACGCCTGTGGATATCTCGCCGGGTGCTGGGCTTGCCGGTGTTCGGCACGCTGCTGGGGCAGGCGGCGCTGGCGCGCTTTGCGCGCAGCTTGGCAACGTCCTACGCCGCCGGGGTGCCGTTACTGGATGCGCTGGGCACGGTGGCCAGGGTCAGTGGTGGCGACCTGCATGAACAGGCGGTGTTGCGGCTGCGCCAGGGCATGGCCAATGGGCAGGGGCTGCACCAGGCGATGGCCGCTGAGCCGCTGTTTCCGCCGCTGCTGGTTCAACTGACCGCCATCGGGGAATCCAGTGGCACGCTGGACCAGATGCTGGAAAAAGCCGCCAGCCATTACGAGGAACAGGTCAGCCAGGCGCTGGACCAGTTGACCAGCCTGCTGGAGCCGGCCATCGTGCTGGTCCTGGGCCTGCTGGTGGGCGGCCTGGTGGTGGCGATGTACCTGCCGATCTTCCAGTTGGGTAGCTTGATCTGAACATGACTTTATGGACTTTGCTGGCTGAGCAGCCGGCGTACTTTCTCACCCTGGCCACGGTGCTCGGCCTGCTGGTGGGCAGTTTTCTCAATGTGCTGGTGTACCGCCTGCCGATCATGCTGGAGCGGCAATGGCAGCGTGAGGCGCAGGAAATGCTGGAGTTGCCGACCACGCCGCACGAGCGTTTCGACCTGTGGCTACCCGCCTCGCGCTGCCCGCATTGCGCGCATCGGATTCGCGCATGGGAGAACATTCCGGTCATCAGCTACCTGGCCTTGCGCGGGCGTTGCTCAGCCTGCAAAACCCGCATCAGCCCGCGCTACCCATTGGTGGAGTTAGCCAGCGCGCTGCTGTCGCTGGTGGTGGCCTGGCGCTTTGGTGCTTCGCCCGAGGCCTTGCTGGCGCTGCCGCTGACCTGGTGCCTGCTGGCCCTGAGCCTGATCGATGCCGAGCACCAGTTGCTGCCGGATGCGCTGGTGTTGCCGATGCTGTGGCTGGGGCTGATCGTCAACGCCTTTGGCCTCTACGTCCCGCTGACCAGTGCGTTGTGGGGCGCGGTGGCCGGGTACCTCAGCCTGTGGACGGTGTACTGGGTGTTCAAGCTGGTTACCGGCAAGGAGGGCATGGGCTATGGCGACTTCAAGCTGATGGCGCTGATCGGGGCCTGGGGTGGCTGGCAGGTGTTGCCGTTGACCCTGCTGCTGTCGTCGGTGGTCGGGGCGCTGGCTGGGCTGTGCCTGTTGCGCTTGCGCCGCCATGCCATGGGCACGGCGATCCCGTTTGGCCCCTATCTGGCGATTGCGGGGTGGATTGCAGTGCTCTGGGGTGATGAAATATACGTCTCATACACAAACCTGCTTGGATTCTGATGACCACTGCGGCCTTTACCCCCTGGATTCTCGGCCTGACCGGCGGCATTGGTAGCGGCAAGAGCGCCGCTGCCGAGCGTTTCGTCGAGCTTGGTGTGCACCTGGTCGATGCCGACCAGGCGGCGCGCTGGGTGGTCGAGCCTGGCCGCCCTGCCCTGGCCAGCATCGTCGAGCGCTTCGGCACTGGCGTGCTGCAGGCGGATGGCCAACTCGATCGTGCCGCCCTGCGCCAGCTGATCTTCGCCGACCCGGCGCAGCGCAAATGGCTGGAGCAATTGCTGCACCCGCTGATCGGGCAGGAGATTTTCAGCTACCTGGCCAAGGCGGAGTCGCCGTATGCGGTGTATGTGTCGCCGCTGCTGATCGAGTCGGGCCAGCACCAGAAAACCCAACGGGTGCTGGTGATCGATGCGCCTCAGGAGCTGCAGGTGGCGCGTACCCTGGCGCGTGACAACACCAGTGCCGAGCAGGTGCAGGCCATTCTCAAGGCCCAGCTGGCCCGCGAGGAGCGCCTGCGCCATGCCGATGATGTGGTGGTCAATGACGGCGACCTCGCCGCGCTGCATCAGCAGATTGACCGCCTGCACCACTTTTACCTGACTTTACGAGGAGGCCAGCCATGAGCCAGCCATTGACCGTCGATTGCCCGACCTGTGGCGCACCTGTGGAATGGAACGAGAAAAGCCCGTTCCGGCCATTCTGTTCGGACCGTTGCAAGCTGATCGACCTGGGCGCCTGGGCGGCGGAGGAGCACAAGATTCCGGGGGCGGAAGAGTCCGAGGATGAGCTGTACTCGGGGGATTTGGAGCCGCGGCATTGATCCGATAGCCAAGTGGCTGTGCGGGCCGTTTCGCGGGCATGCCCGCTCCCACAGGCAACCCCACAAGCTTCAAGACTGGCGCGGTACCTGTAGGAGCGGCCTTGTGTCGCGATGGGCCGCAAAGCGGCCCTCGATTTCAGCGTTAACCCAAAGTTCGCCGGGGCTGCTCCGCAGCCCTCCCACAGGCAACCCCACAAGCTTCAAGACTGACGCGGTACCTGTAGGAGCGGCCTTGTGTCGCGATGGGCCGCAAAGCGGCCCTCGATTTCAGCGTTAACCCAAAGTTCGCCGGGGCTGCTCCGCAGCCCTTTCGCGACACAAGGCCGCTCCTACAAGCAAGGACCGCACCGCTGCGGTGGCCTGGTTAGTTATCGATCATCCTCCTTCCACGGCGCCTGCAGATACCGCGTGCGGTTGAAGGTTTCCAGCCACTCCGGGCAAAACACCACCAGCGCACTGATCACCGTGCCGTTGATGAACGCTTCGGGGAACATCATCAGCCACAGGTAGCCGACAAAATCGCTGAGCCACTCCGGCATGGCGAAGCGCCCGTCCAGCCACAACAACCCCAGCGCGGTCGACAGGCAGGCCAGCACGGTCAGTGCCGCCGGGAAGAACCCTGAACAGAAGATATACACAAACAGGTTCCGCGGCTGGGCGCGCTCGACCCCTATCGCGCACGCCTCGGCGATCAGCACCGGCAGGCCAACCAGCAACAAGCCATTCACCCCCAGCGCCGCCAGGTCCTGACGCCCCAGCACCAGCAAACCGAGCTGGGCCATGAACCCGCCAAGCACCGCCAGTGGCCAGTCCAGCAACAGCGTGACCGCCGTCATGCCAATGAAGTGATACGACACCCCGGTATCGAAATCGCGCCGCACCAACCACAAGGCAAACAGGCAGAACACCGTGCCAAACAGCAGATGCTGGCGGCGCCGGTCAGTGAACAGCTCAACCCAGCGCACCTGGCTGACCGCCCAGATCAGCAACGGCACATACCCCAGCCAGCCAAGCGTAAGGGTGGTGCCCGACAACACCTGCGCGCTGATCACCTGACGAATGCCCCTTGCAGCCATGTGGATAAAGCCGAGTCTACACCCATTCTCCGTTTCATTCGGTTGCGCTAGGCTGGCACCCTCACTCAATGCAGGAAGCATTGCTCATGCCGGAAGGAATCAACCTTGCCCTGCTGCTGGCAGCAGCGCTCAACGCCATCATCGGCGTACTTCACCTGGTCATCATCGCCGTCGGGCCACGCTGGTACCGTTTGTTCGGGGCCGGCGAGCGCATGGCCGTG
This sequence comes from Pseudomonas asiatica, assembly GCF_009932335.1. Taxonomy (NCBI): domain Bacteria; kingdom Pseudomonadati; phylum Pseudomonadota; class Gammaproteobacteria; order Pseudomonadales; family Pseudomonadaceae; genus Pseudomonas; species Pseudomonas asiatica. The sequence goes on along the minus strand of NZ_BLJF01000002.1, from coordinate 566,520 downwards.
GCCGCCGAAAACGGCCGCTGGTACCCAGGGCTGATCACCGCAGCCATCGCCTGCGTGCTGCTGGCCTGGTCGGGGTATGCGCTGTCAGCTGCCGGGGCCATCGGGCGGTTGCCCTTGCTGCTGCCGGCCATCTGCCTGATCACCTTGGTGTACCTGGCGCGCGGCCTGCTGGGGCCGATATTGCTGGCGGGTACCGGGCGCTCGCGGCGTTTCATCGTGGTCAGTTCACTGATCTGCCTGGGGTTTGGCCTGGTGCACCTGCTTGGTGTGGTACAGCAATGGCCAATACTGGGCTGATTTCTGCGCACAAACAGCATCTTATCGTCATCGATTAACAGCTAAGCTTGTCTGCATGGATGACTCAGACTACCTGCGCCTGCTTACCATCCAGGCGGAACAAGCCAATGCCTTTCTCTCCAACGCCCGCAAGTGGGAGCGGGAGCGTTGGGTGTGCCAACGCCTGTTGCAGGGGCTGAACATCCCCTATCGCAGCGAGGACTTCACCCCGGCCGGGCAAGAACCGCCAGACGTGCTGTTCCGCGACGCGGCGTTCGAGGTGTTTTTCGTGCTCGACGAGGGCCGCCGGCTCAACGATGAATGGCGCGAAGAACTGCAGCGCCGGCGCAGTGCGTTTTCCCTGGCGCAACTGGTGCGCCGCGAAGCGCGCCCGCGGCGCATCAGTGCCACCGAGCTGCTGGGGCGGCTGGCGCCGACCTTGCGCAAGAAGGCGCACAACTACCGGGAACGCGGGCTGGAACTGAACGAGCTGGATATCATTGCCTTCGCCAGCCTCAAGCGCGAAGTGCTCGACCTCAACACCCATTTCCCGCCGCCCACCGAATACCTGCGCCAGGGCTGGCGCTCGCTGTCACTGGTCGGGCCGACATTTGCCCGGGTGCTGTTCGCCCACCCCGATGCGCCGGACTTCCTGCGCGGCAACCTGGGCCGCAGCATTGTGTTCGACGTGGGCATCAGTCTTTGATCCACTGCAGCGAGTGTTTGCGATGGCGTACACTCGGCGCCAGAGATAGAAAGCCTTATCATTTGTTTCAAGCGCTTGCGTGAACGCTGTAGCGTTTACGCAGTCCCAAACGTCTACCTGACGAGGCCCCACCATGACCAGCCGCCTGAATCCGGAAGATCAGCGTCGTGTCGATGAGTATCTGCGAGCCCCCCAGCACCAAGTCGAGCGCAGGCCCTTCCGGCCGTGGCTGCTCCTTGTGCTGGTGGTGGCCGTGACCATCGGGTTGGGTCTCATCAGCCGCCTGCTCAGTGGACTGGTGCTATGAGCTGCTTCGCGCTCGCCCTCCCCTCGTGCAGTTTGCGGCCGGCCCCCGGGGCCACGAATTCCGTAAACCTTATGAGATATCCCCATGACTCATCGCATCGTGATTGTCGGCGGCGGCGCCGGCGGCCTGGAACTGGCGACCCGCCTGGGTAAAAGCCTGGGTAAGCGCAAGCAGGCCGAGATCACCCTGGTCGACGCCAACCTCACGCACATCTGGAAGCCTCTGCTGCACGAAGTGGCCGCCGGCTCGCTGAACTCCTCGGAAGACGAACTGAACTACGTGGCCCAGGCCAAGTGGAACCACTTCAACTTCCAGCTGGGGCGCATGAGCGGCCTGGACCGTGAAGGCAAACAGATTCAACTGGCCGCCACCCTCGACGAAGAGGGCCGCGAGCTGTTGCCTGCGCGCACCCTGGGCTACGACACCCTGGTCATTGCCGTAGGTTCCAACACCAACGACTTCGGCACCTTGGGCGCGGCGCAGCACTGCCTGTTCCTCGACACCCGCAAGCAGGCCGAGCGTTTCCACCAGCAGTTGCTCAACCACTATCTGCGTGCCCATGCCGGTGACGTGGCGAGCGAGAAGATCAGCGTGGCCATCGTCGGCGCCGGTGCCACCGGTGTGGAACTGGCAGCCGAGCTGCATCACGCGGCCCACGAACTGGCGGCCTATGGCCTGGACCGCATCCAGCCCAAGGACATGCACATCACCATTATCGAGGCCGGCCCGCGCGTATTGCCGGCGCTGCCAGAGCGCATCAGCGTGCCGGTGCACAAGACTCTGGAAAAGCTCGGGGTGAAGGTGATGACCAACGCTGCGGTCAGTGAAGTGACCGAGGATGGCCTGAAAACCAAAGACGGTGAAGTGATCCAGGCCAGTTTGAAAGTGTGGGCGGCTGGTATCCGTGCGCCGGCGTTCCTCAAGGACATCGATGGCCTGGAAACCAACCGAATCAACCAGCTGGTGGTGCGCCCTACCCTGCAAACCACCCGCGATGACAACATCTTTGCCTTCGGTGACTGCGCCGCCTGCCCGCAACCGGGTAGCGACCGCAACGTGCCGCCACGTGCCCAGGCGGCGCACCAGCAGGCTTCGATGCTGGCGCAGAGTTTGAAGGCGCGGCTGGAGAACAAGGCGCTGCCGACCTATGAGTACAAGGACTACGGCTCGCTGGTGTCGCTGTCGCGCTTCTCGGCGGTGGGCAACCTGATGGGTAACCTGATGGGCAGCGTGAAGCTGGAGGGCTGGCTGGCGCGGATGTTCTACGTGTCGCTGTACCGGATGCACCAGATGGCGTTGTACGGGTTCTTCCGTACGGCGTTGATGATGCTGGGTAGCAAGATTGGCCGGGGTACCGAGCCTAGGTTGAAGTTGCACTGACACTGAAGATTGCTGGGGGCGCTTTGCGCCCCTTTCGCGACACAAGGCCGCTCCTACAAACGACCGCGCAATATCTGCTTGCTGTAGGAGCGGCCTTGTGTCGCGATGGCCTGCAACGCAGGCCCAAAATTCTGGCAAAAAAAAAGGGCATCTCATGCGAGATGCCCTTTTTTTCATGGTGGGTCGTGTAGGATTCGAACCTACGACCAATTGGTTAAAAGCCAACTGCTCTACCAACTGAGCTAACGACCCGGAAATGGTCGGGGTGAGGGGATTCGAACTCCTGACATCCTGCTCCCAAAGCAGGCGCGCTACCGGACTGCGCTACACCCCGTGATACTTAAAGAAAAAGGGCATCTCGCTTGAGATGCCCTTTTTACATGGTGGGTCGTGTAGGATTCGAACCTACGACCAATTGGTTAAAAGCCAACTGCTCTACCAACTGAGCTAACGACCCGGAAAATGGTCGGGGTGAGGGGATTCGAACTCCTGACATCCTGCTCCCAAAGCAGGCGCGCTACCGGACTGCGCTACACCCCGAGATTGGCTCCGCGACCTGGACTCGAACCAGGGACCCAATGATTAACAGTCATTTGCTCTACCGACTGAGCTATCGCGGAACTGAACTTCGGTACATCTTTACAGCTTCGAAGCTTGTGTTAGCTTCGGTCTCTTTGGCTATCCGCTTTCGCGTTGCAGCTGCTGAGGCCGGCTATTCTACATTCTTCGTTTTGCTTGTCAACCACTTTTTTTCATTCAACTTACTGATTTGTAAGTTGTTTTGCGGTCACCGATGTTGCTGGTGATTCGCTTAGTGCCTGACAACGCGGCGTATATTAGGGGCACCCGATTTTAGATGCAAGCAAAAATTTCAAAAATTTCAGCTAGTTATCCAGGAAGCCGGAAAGGCCCGGATTTGCTGGGGCTGTGACGGCCCCTTCGCGGGCATGCCCGCTCCCACAGGTACGGCACCGGTCCTCGGAATGTGTGAGAGGCCTGGGAGATACAGACAAAAAAAAGCCCCGCAGATGCGGGGCTCATGGTGAAACAGATCAGCCGAAGACGATTTCGTCGCCTTCCACCTTGGCGGTAATCGCCGTGCCCGGCATGAACTTGCCTGCCAGGATCAACTGCGCCAACGGGTTTTCGATCCAGCGCTGGATCGCCCGCTTCAGTGGCCGTGCGCCGTATACCGGGTCGTAACCCACGGCAATCAGCTTGTCCAATGCCTCCGGGCTCAGGCTCAGCGACAGTTCGCGCTCCAGCAGACGGCTGCGCAGGCGGCCCAGCTGGATTTCGGTAATGCCGGCAATCTGCTCGCGGCCCAGTGGCTCGAACACCACCACTTCGTCGATACGGTTGATGAATTCCGGACGGAAGTGCGAACCCACCGCATCCATCACCGCCGCACGCTGTGCCTCACGGTCACCCACCAGTTCCTGGATCTGCGCCGAGCCCAGGTTGGAGGTCATCACGATCACGGTGTTGCGGAAGTCCACGGTGCGCCCGTGGCTGTCGGTCAGGCGGCCGTCTTCCAGCACCTGCAGCAGCACGTTGAACACATCCGGGTGGGCCTTCTCCACCTCGTCCAGCAGCACCACCGAGTATGGCTTGCGCCGTACCGCCTCGGTCAGGTAACCGCCCTCTTCATACCCCACATAGCCTGGTGGGGCACCGATCAGGCGAGCCACGGAATGCTTCTCCATGAACTCGGACATGTCGATGCGCACCATTGCCTCTTCGGTGTCGAACAGGAACTCGGCCAGCGCCTTGCACAGCTCGGTCTTGCCCACCCCGGTCGGGCCGAGGAACAGGAACGAACCACTCGGCCGGTTCGGGTCGGACAGCCCGGCACGCGAACGGCGCACCGCGTTGGCCACGGCGGTTACCGCCTCGTTCTGGCCGATCACACGCTGGTGCAGCAGCTCTTCCATCTTCAGCAGCTTTTCACGCTCGCCTTCGAGCATCTTGGCCACCGGGATACCGGTCCACTTCGAGACCACTTCCGCAATTTCTTCCTCGGTGACCTTATTGCGCAGCAACTGGTTTTCGGTCTTGCCGTGCTGGTCGACCATCTGCAGGCTACGCTCCAAGTCCGGGATCACCCCGTACTGCAGCTCGGCCATGCGGCTCAGGTCGCCTTTGCGACGGGCGGTCTCCAGCTCCTGGCGGGCCTGCTCGATCTTTTGCTGGATCTGCGCCGAGCCCTGCACCTCAGCCTTCTCGGAGGCCCAGATTTCTTCCAGGTCGGCATATTCACGCTCCAACCGGTCGATTTCCTCGGTCAGCTTCTCCAGGCGCTTTTTCGCCGCTTCGTCTTCTTCCTTCTTCAGCGCCTGCGACTCCACCTTCAGCTGGATCAGGCGACGGTCGAGGCGGTCGAGCACTTCCGGCTTGGAGTCGATCTCCATGCGGATGCGGCTGGCCGCTTCGTCGATCAGGTCAATGGCCTTGTCCGGCAGCTGACGGTCAGTGATGTAGCGGTGGCTGAGCTTGGCCGCAGCAATGATGGCGCCGTCGGTGATGGCAACCTTGTGGTGCACTTCATAGCGCTCTTTCAGGCCCCGCAGGATGGCGATGGTGTCTTCCTCGCTCGGCTCCTCGACCAGCACCTTCTGGAAGCGGCGCTCCAGGGCAGCATCCTTTTCGATGAACTGGCGGTACTCGTTCAGCGTGGTGGCGCCAACGCAGTGCAGCTCGCCACGAGCCAGGGCCGGCTTGAGCATGTTGCCGGCGTCCATGGCGCCCTCACCCTTGCCGGCGCCGACCATGGTGTGCAGTTCGTCGATGAACAGGATGATCTGGCCTTCCTGCTTGGACAGCTCGTTCAGCAGGCCTTTGAGGCGTTCTTCGAACTCGCCGCGGTACTTGGCACCGGCAATCAGCGCGCCCATGTCCAGCGCCAGCAGGCGCTTGCCCTTGAGGCCGTCCGGCACTTCACCATTGATGATGCGCTGGGCCAGGCCTTCGGCGATGGCGGTTTTACCTACGCCAGGCTCACCGATCAGCACCGGGTTGTTCTTGGTACGGCGTTGCAGCACCTGTACGGTACGGCGAATTTCGTCGTCACGGCCAATCACCGGGTCCAGTTTGCCTTCTTCGGCACGCTTGGTCAGGTCGACGGTGTACTTGTCCAGCGCCTGGCGCGATTCCTCGGCGTTGGCGTCATTGACCGCCGCACCGCCGCGCAGGTTGTTGATGGCGTTTTCCAGGGCCTTCTTGCTCACGCCCTGGCTCAACAACAGCTTGCCGAGCTTGCTGTTCTCGTCCATGGCAGCCAGCAGCACAAGTTCGCTGGAAATGAACTGGTCGCCCTTCTGCTGGGCCAGGCGGTCGGCCTGGTTGAGCAGGCGCGCCAGGTCCTGCGACATGTTTACGTCGCCGGTGGGGTTCTGGATTTTCGGCAGCTGGTCGAGTTCTTTCACCAGTGCCTGGCGCAGGCTGTTGATGTCGAAGCCTACCTGCATCAGCAGCGGCTTGATCGAACCGCCCTGCTGCTCGAGCAGTGCCTGCAACAGGTGCACCGGCTCGATGGCAGGGTGATCCATGCCAACCGCCAGGGATTGGGCATCGGATATCGCAAGCTGCAGCTTGCTGGTCAAACGGTCTATTCGCATGGGGGTACCTTCCTTTTAAAGGGCAGGTCGGAGCGATGGACAGCGCCTGTTTGTGAAGAAACCTGCCTGAGATGACCTTATAGATAAGGCTGATTCTGGAAGATTCAAGCGTAGCGGGGTTGACCAGGATCAACCTGTTGGATTAGTGCTGGGCCATTCGCGGGCATGCCCGCTCCTACAGGGAATCCGCAATGTTTGAAACCTGTGGATCGGGCGTGCCCGCGAAAAGGCCGGTGCAGGCTAGCGCGGCTCCAGCCACACCAGGGAAGCAAAGCGCCCCCCCTGCGGAGTACGGCGATAGGAGAAGAACCGCTCGTCGCTGACCGTGCACAAGCCACCGCCATGAACAGCAGTCACCCCACGCGCCGCCAAACGAATACGCGCCAGCTCATAGATGTCGGCCATCAACTTGCCCGGCCGGGCACCATCGACAAAGGCCCGGGCCGCTTCCGGGTGCACCGCAGTAAAGGCATCACGCACTTCCAGCCCCACTTCGAACGCCTGTGGGCCAATCGCCGGCCCCAGCCACACCAGCACCTCTTCGGGTGGCAGTGCCAGGCGATCCAAGGTGGCCTCCAGCACACCACCGGCCAGCCCGCGCCAGCCAGCATGCGCGGCCGCCACACGGGTACCGGCCCGGTCGCAGAACAGCGCTGGCAGGCAATCTGCAGTCATCACGGTGCAGGCAATGCCAGGCTGGTCGGTCCAGCTGGCGTCGGCCTCGGCCACCACAGCCGGGTCGGCATTTGCCACCACCAGCCCATGCACCTGCTTGAGCCAGGCCGGCTGGATGGCGAATTCGTCGCTCAGGCGACGACGGTTTTCGGCCACCGCGGCAGGGTCGTCCCCTACATGGTCGCCAAGGTTGAAGGTTTCATAGGGCGGCAGGCTGACGCCGCCCTGGCGGGTGGTGACACAGGCGCGCACTGAGGCCGGGGCTGGCCAGTCGGGGAACAGCAGCGACTGAGTCAGGCCACTCATCCGATAAAGCTCTCGCGGTCCTGGTTCAGCAGCGACAGCAACCAGACGAAGTCATCCGGCAGCGGCGATTCCCATTCCATGCGCTCACCGGTGGTCGGGTGTACCAGCGCCAGGAAGCGTGCGTGCAGGGCCTGACGCGGGAAGGTCTTCACCGCCTCGACCATGGTCGGGCTGGCTGCCGGCGGAATGCGGAAGCGGCCGCCGTAGGTCTGGTCGCCGACCAGCGGGTAGCCGACATGAGCCATGTGCACGCGGATCTGGTGGGTACGGCCGGTTTCCAGCTTCACCCGCACATGGGTGTGCGAGCGGAAGCGCTTGAGCACACGGTAGTGGCTGATCGCAGGCTTGCCGCCGTCGGTGACTGCCATGCGCTGGCGCATGCCGCCGTGGCGGCCGATGGGCGCGTCGATCTTGCCACCGGCAGTCACCACACCAACCACGATGCATTCATAAATGCGGCTGACCGAGCGCTTTTGCAGCTGGTCGACCAGGTTGGTCTGCGCCTGCAGGGTCTTGGCCACCACCATCAGGCCGGTGGTGTCCTTGTCCAGGCGGTGCACGATGCCGGCGCGCGGCACGTTGATGATGTCGGGCACATGGTGCAGCAGCGCGTTCAGCAAGGTGCCGCTGGCATGCCCGGCAGCCGGGTGCACAACCAGGCCGGCAGGCTTGTTGATCACCAGGATCTGGTCGTCTTCATAGACGATGTCCAGCGCGATGTCCTCGGCCTCCCACTCGCCCTGGGCCTCTTGCTCGGCCTCCAGTGCCAGCACGGCGCCACCATGGACGGTGTCACGCGGGCGCAGGACCGCGCCATCGACCGTCAGGCGGCCTTCTTTGATCCAGGTAGTCAGCCGCGAGCGCGAATACTCGTCGAACAATTGGGCGGCGACCTGGTCGAGGCGTTGACCGCCCAGTTCGGACGGGACCTCTGCGCTAAGTTGAATGATCTCGGACATGCTCGATTCGGCGGGCGCACAGCCTTTGGTTTCGGCTGCGAGCTTGTGGTTAAATACGGCTTCTTTTGTCCCGGGGTTGGCCGGGGCGCTCATCATAACAGGACGGCACCGCCCAAGACAGCGGCCGTCAAAGGGACGCAAGCCGCCATGCAAGTGAAACACCTGCTGCTGATCGCCATCCTCGGGCTCACCGCGGCCTGTTCCTCCAATAAGGAAGTGATCGACGAGAACCTCAGCGAGGCCGAGCTGTATCAGCAGGCGCAAGCTGACCTGGACAACTCCAGCTACACCAGCGCCGTGAACAAGCTCAAGGCCCTGGAGTCGCGCTACCCGTTCGGCCGCTATGCCGACCAGGCGCAGCTCGAGCTGATCTACGCCAACTACAAGAACTCCGAGCCCGAGGCTGCCAAGTCGGCTGCCGAGCGCTTCATCCGCCTGCACCCGCAGCACCCGAACGTCGACTACGCCTACTACCTCAAGGGCCTGACCTCGTTCGACCAGGACCGTGGCCTGGTGGCGCGCTTCCTGCCGCTGGACATGACCAAGCGTGACCCGGGTGCTGCCCGCGACTCGTACAACGAATTCGCCCAGCTGACCAGCCGCTTCCCCAATAGCCGCTACGCCCCCGACGCCAAGCAGCGCATGATCTACCTGCGCAACCTGCTGGCGTCGTACGAAATCCATGTGGCCGACTACTACCTGAGCCGCCAGGCCTATGTAGCCGCTGCCAACCGTGGCCGCTACGTGGTAGAGAACTTCCAGGAAACCCCATCGGTCGGCGACGGCCTGGCGGTGATGGTCGAGGCGTACCAGAAGATGCACCTGGACGAACTGGCCGCCACCAGCCTGGAAACCCTCAAACTCAACTACCCGGACCACCCGAGCCTGGTAGATGGCGAGTTCCAGCCAAAGCAGACCGAGTCTGACGGCCGCGGCTGGCTGTCCAAAGCGACCCTGGGCCTGATCGAGACCGACACCCCGCTGCCGCCGGGTGAAACCCGCGCGAACCAGGACGTGGTCAAGCAGTTCCAGGACGCACGTGACGAGATGCCGCGTGAGCTGCTGCCAACCGACGAGAACGGTGATCCGATCGTGCCGGAAGGGCCGAAGGAAGCCGAGAAGGACCGTTCCTGGTTCAGCTACATGACCTTTGGTCTGTTCGACTGATACGTAGCGGTACATGAAAGGGAGGCCCTGGGCCTCCCTTTTTTATTGGCCGCGTCCTAGACTGTCGGCTTCTTCAACCGACAAGCTGGACACCATGGTTCGCCTACTTTTCTGGATCGCCCTGATCGCCGCCGCGTTCTGGCTGTGGCGCAAGTTCAAAGCCAGCCAACAGTCGCACCCCGAGGCGAAGCTGGATGCGCCGCTGAAGATGGTGCGCTGCGCCCATTGCGGCGTGCACCTGCCCAATGACCGGGCGCTGCAGCAGGGCAACGAGTGGTATTGCAGCCAGGCACACCTGCAGCAAGGGCCGGGGCAATCCCGTTAGAAACTGGGGCTGCCTTGCAGCCCTTTCGCGACACAAGGCCGCTCCCACAGGGAATACGCAGCCCCTGTAGGAGCGGCCCCGGCAATCTCAGCTCAACCGCCCGGCTGGCGCATACGGCGCCGGGTCAATGATCGGCTCTGCCCCGGTCAACAGGTCGGTAAACAGCTGGCACGAAGCCGGCGCCAGCACCAGCCCGTTGCGGTAATGCCCGCAGTTCAACCACAACCCCGCATGCCCCGGCACCGGTCCGATATACGGAATACCTTCCGGCGACCCCGGCCGCAGCCCGGCCCAGTGCGCCACCACCGTGGCCCCCTCGAGCTCAGGCAGCAACTCCACCGCCGAGGCCTTCAGGCTCTCCAACGCCTCCTCGGTCGGGGTCTTGTCGTACCCGGCATGCTCCAGCGTGCTACCCACCAGAATATGCCCGTCACGCCGCGGGATCGCATAGCGCCCCTTGGCCAGCACCATGCTCGGCAGAAAGTCTTCGGCACATTTGAACAAAATCATCTGGCCCTTCACCGGCTCCACCGGCAGTTCCAGGCCGAGCGTACGCAGCAGGTCGCCACTCCACGCGCCAGCACTGAGCACCACCTCATCCGCCGCCAGCACGTCGTCTGCCGTCTGCACCCCGGTCACGCGACCGCCTTGCTGGACAAAACCGGTAACCTGGCAGTGCTCACGCAAGGTCACGTTGGGCAACGCCAGCAACGCCGCCTTGAGCGACTTCACCAGGCGCGGGTTGCGCACGTTGGCCACGCCGGCCATGTAGATGGCACGCTTGAAGCCCGGGCCCAGCACCGGCACCGCGTCATAGGCCGCCGAAATATCCACGGCACTCAGCGGCCGCTGCTCACGCTCGGCCCAGGCCAGCGCTTCGGCCTCGTCGTCCAGGTCGAGCCAGTACAGGCCGGTGGTGTGCACTTCGGGGTCGACGCCGGTGCTGGCGAACAAACGCTCGCCCAGCTGTGGATAAAAGTCTTGCGACCAGTGTGCCAAGGCGGTCACGGCCGGGCTGTAGCGCCACGGGTACAGCGGCGAGACGATGCCACCGCCGGCCCAGGACGATTCGCGGCCGACTTCACCCTGATCACACACCACCACCTGCCCGACCTTCGCCGCCAGGTTGAATGCCGTCAGCAGGCCGATCACCCCGCCACCGACCACCACTACTTGCTTGCTCATCTGTCGATCCAACACCTGAAGTAAATCCGCGATGCACCGGGCATCATTCAATCTTCAGCTTCCCCAGCAGTGCACGCTGTCTTCGACGGCACCCGGATTGCGCTGCACGCCGGCCTGGTCGAGCTGGAAATCGCCACAGCGGTCCTGCGCCATCAGCCCGCTCGGCAGCCGCCGGGCGCGCAGCGTGAAGGTGTCGCTGTCGCGCTGGGCCTGCAGGCTGTAATAGCGGGTACCGTCGGGCAAGGCAGGGTCGCCCTCGGCGTATTGGCCAGTGCGTACGCGGTGGCGCTCCAGGCGCAGGGCGGCGTCATGCAGCAGGCCAACCACTTCGCTGCGCGCGGCTCGCCGTAGCTGGTCGCTGTAACTGGGGTAGGCAATGGCTGCCAGAATGCCGGTCACGGCCAGCACAATCAACAACTCGATCAGGCTCAAGCCTTGCTGCATGTCAGTCTCCTCGCAATCTCTGCCGCCAGGCAATGCGCCGGGTTGTGTCGCCGGCCATGGCGTAGAAAGCTTCCAGCACATGCCGTGACTGGGTTTGCAGGCTGACGGCGGTGACGCGGTACAGGGTGACCTGCTGCCCTTCCGGCATATGCGCCGCGTGTTCGCTGGTACCCAGATTCTGCAAATGGAAATAGCCGGTTCGCGTGCGCTGCCACTGCCCGCTCAGGTCATGCGGTCGAGCGGGTGGCGGGCACGCCTCGCAAGGGTCGGGGGGAGCCCGCTCGAGCTCGCCTGCCCCTGCCAGCAGCGTGGCCTCGGCCTGCTCCAGCGCCAGCAGGCCTTCGCTCAGATAGCCGGTCATTCGCGTTTGCGCCAGCGCATCACGCAGGGCGGACGCCGCAAGCAGCCCAAGCAGCAGGCTCAGGACCAAGGCCAACAACAGGACTATGCCACGCTGACGATTCATGGGTTCGGCACCGGGTTGCGGATTGCGACGCTCAGTTCATGGTGCTGTTCAAGTTCGAGCGTGGGTTCGTAAAGCGTCAGGGCAATATCCACCCCCTCACCCTGTGCCATTTGCACACGCTGCAAACGCATTGACCGCACATTTTCAACCAGCGGCTGGAAGTTGCTTTTGTTGCGTTTGAATTTCAGCGTATTGCCCTGGAGTTGGTAGACATATCTGCTGATGGGGTAAACCTGTGGGTAGCCCTCCTTCAACTCATCGTCCACAGACACTTTGCTAGTACAGTCCGTGTGCAGGAACCACTGCGGGCCCCCGGCTTGCCCAGGTAACTCCGCAACGACCAGGCTAAGGGTGGATGCTTCGACTTCCATCGGCCGGGCGAATGCGTGGTCTGCGCTCGAACTGCCGAAGTGCCTTGGCCGCAGTCGCAGGCAGCCAAACATCCCGGTCATGCGGATATCCTGGGCCATTCGCAGCAATGCCATGCGTGCCTCATCCTGCATGCGTACTGCCGTGCTTTGCAGCCGCCAGGTATGGTGGGCCGAGGCGAATAGCTGGCTGGCCGCCGCCAACAGCAGCAACCCGATGGTCAGCGCCAGCATCACCTCAAGCAAGCCGAAACCACACTGGCCCCGACTCATGGCCGCCCCCTTTCCTGCTCACTGTGCGCCGCCATTGCCGCCTTCCCATCGCGGCGCGCGTCCTCCGCAGCCTGCAATGCCTGCAGTTGCAGGCCTGCCGCTGCGAACATACCCACAGCCACCACTACCACCGCCAATAACACTTCCAGAAGCGTCATGCCCCGCTGTCTTGCGTGCATCCCTGCACCTCCTGCGACTTTTCCTGCAATTGCATTGAACCCGGGCGACTGGACCGCGGGTCCAACGACCGTGAAGCTACAGCCAAGCACTTCCAGGGAGGAATGCACGGTGAAGCAACGAGGTGTAACACTGATTCAAATGTTGTCGGCCCTGGCGGTGGCCGTGTTGCTGACACAGCTCGGCATGCCGGCCTACGCCAGATTGAGCGACGACCTACACAGGGCGGCAGCTGCGCGTGACTTGGCGCAGGCGCTGCGCAGTGCGCGCAGCCATGCCATGTTGCAAAGCCAGCCGGTGCTGGTGCAGGCGTTGGACGGTAACTGGGGGAATGGTTGGCAGGTGATGCTGGAGCATAACGGGCAGGTGCTGCGCGAGCAGCGTCTTTCACGGCCGCTGAAGATCACGAGCAATCGCGGTGAGCAGCTGAAATTCAGTGCGCAGGGTGTTCCGCTTGGGGCCAACGGTAATTGGTTAGGTTCAACGATGGAGATTTGCGAGCGCTTGACCGCAACTAGCCAGTATCAAGTGGTGATGGCATCGACTGGCAGGGTCAACGTACAGATGGGAGAGCCAAAAAAATCCCGATGCAAAGACACCACTAGCAGATCAGCGCGGTCAATGTAGGAGCGGCCTTGTGTCGCGAAAGGGCCGCAAAGCGGCCCCGGCAATATCAGCTCTAACGCTGAAATCCTGGGGCTGCTTTGCAGCCCGTTCGCGACACAAGGCCGCTCCTACAGGGGGGATTGCGCAAACTGCGGTCAGATCAGCGACCGAACCCGCAACTCCTTGGGCATGGAGAAGGTGATGTTCTCTTCCCGCCCATCCAGCTCTTCAGCACCGGTGGCGCCCCAGGCCTTGAGCTGCTCGATCACGCCACGCACCAGCACTTCGGGAGCCGAAGCGCCAGCGGTAATGCCGACCCGCGCCGTCTGGTCGAACCAGCCACGCTGCAGGTCCTCGGCACCGTCGATCAGGTAGGCCGGGGTGCCCATGCGCTCGGCCAGCTCGCGCAGGCGGTTGGAGTTGGAGCTGTTCGGGCTGCCGACCACCAGTACCACGTCGCACTCGTCCGCCAGTTGCTTGACCGCGTCCTGGCGGTTCTGGGTGGCGTAGCAGATGTCGTCCTTGCGCGGGCCGCCAATGTTCGGGAAGCGGGCACGCAGGGCGTCGATCACGCGGCTGGTGTCGTCCATCGACAGCGTGGTCTGGGTGACGAACGCCAGGTGGTCCGGGTCCTTCACCTGCAGGTTGGCAACATCCTCCTCGTCTTCGACGAGGTAGATGGCGCCACCGTTGCTGGCGTCGTACTGGCCCATGGTGCCTTCGACCTCCGGATGCCCTTCGTGGCCGATGAGAATGCACTCACGGCCGTCGCGGCTGTACTTGGCCACTTCGATGTGCACCTTGGTCACCAGCGGGCAGGTGGCATCGAACACTTTCAGGCCACGGCCAGCAGCTTCCTGGCGCACGGCCTGGGAAACACCGTGGGCACTGAAGATGACGATGACGTCGTCCGGTACCTGGTCCAGCTCTTCGACGAAGATGGCGCCACGGTTGCGCAGGTCTTCCACCACGAACTTGTTGTGCACCACTTCGTGACGCACATAGATCGGCGGGCCGAAGACTTCCAGCGCGCGGTTGACGATCTCGATCGCCCGGTCGACCCCAGCGCAGAAGCCGCGAGGGTTGGCGAGTTTGATTTGCATGCTCGGCTCCAGGCTTACAGGGCCTTCACCTCGAGGATCTCCACCTCGAAGGTCAGGGTCTTGCCAGCCAATGGGTGATTGAAGTCGATGGTCACCTGGTCGTCATCGAACGCTTTGACCACACCCGGCAGCTCGGTGTTGGCGGCGTCGTTGAAGATGATCAACAGCCCTTCGGACAACTCCATGCCCTCGAACTGGGACCGCGGCATGACTTGCACGTTCTGCGGGTTTGGCTGGCCGAATGCGTTCTCCGGGGCCACCACGACGGTACGCTTGTCGCCGCCCTTGAAGCCGAACAGGGCGTTCTCGAACCCTGGCAGCAGGTTGCCATCGCCAACCTTCAAGGTGGCCGGGGCCTTGTCGAACGTGCTGTCGACGGTGTCGCCGTTTTCCAGGTGCAGCGCGAAGTGCAGGGTGACTTCGGTGTTCTGGCCGATACGGGTGTCAGTCATGGACCGGATCCTCGGACTTCTTGCTCTTGAACATATCCAGCGCCAGCATCACCGCACCAACGGTGATGGCGCTGTCGGCCAGGTTGAAGGCCGGGAAGTAATGGCGGTTCTGCCAGTGCACCAGGATGAAGTCGACCACATGGCCGAGCACGACGCGGTCGTACAGGTTGCCGATCGCGCCACCCAGCACCAGCGCCAGCGCCACGGCCAGCCAGGTCTCGTTGCGCCCCAGGCGCTTGAGCCACACTACCAGCACGGCACTGACCACCACGGCGATCAGGGCAAACAGCCAGCGCTGCCAGCCGGAGCTTTCAGCCAGGAAGCTGAACGCCGCGCCGGTGTTGTAGGCCAGGGTCCAGCTGAAGTAGTCAGGGATGACGACAACCTGCTGGTACATGGTCAGGGCATTGTTGAAATACAGCTTGGTGGCCTGGTCGAGGACCAGTACCACCAGGCTCAGCCAAAGCCATGCAAGGCGCCCGAAGCGCCCCGCTACAGGGTTAGGCATAGTGGCGCACCTCGCCGGAACCGCTCAGGTTGTCGACGCAACGGCCGCAGATTTCCGGGTGCTCCGGGTGGCTGCCGACGTCGGCGCGGAAGTGCCAGCAACGGCCGCACTTGGTGTGGCCGGACTTGACCACTTGCAGCTTGAGGCCTTCGACTTCGGTGGCCACCGCTTCGGCCGGCGCTTGCGCGAATGGCACCACGCTGGCAGCCGAGGTGATCAGCACGAAGCGCAGTTCGTCGCCCAGCTTGCCCAGGTCGGCGCTCAGGCCTTCGTCGGCGTACAGGGTGACTTCGGCCTGCAGGTTGCCGCCGATGACCTTGGCGGTACGCTGGTTTTCCAGCTCCTTGTTGACCGATGCCTTGACGGCCATCACGCGGTCCCAGTAGGCGCGGTCCAGTTCGGTACCTTCCGGCAGCTCGCTCAGGCCTTCGTACCAGCCGTTGAGCATTACCGACTCGTTGCGCTCGCCTGGCAGGTACTGCCAGATTTCGTCGGCGGTAAACGCCAGGATCGGCGCGATCCAGCGCACCAGCGCCTCGCTGATGTGGTAGAGCGCGGTCTGGCAGGAGCGGCGAGCGACACTGTTGGCGCCGGTGGTGTACTGGCGGTCCTTGATGATGTCGAGGTAGAAGCCGCCCAGTTCCTGCACGCAGAAGTTGTGCACCTTGGAGTAGACGTTCCAGAAACGGTACTCGCTGTAGTGCTCTTCCAGCTCGCGTTGCAGCAGCAGGGTGCGGTCAACCGCCCAGCGGTCCAGCGCCAGCATGTCTTCCGGGGCCAGCAGGTCGCGGGCCGGGTCGAAGCCGGACAGGTTGGAGAGCAGGAAGCGTGCAGTGTTGCGGATACGGCGGTAGGCGTCGGCGCTGCGCTGCAGGATCTGCTCGGAAACGGCCATTTCACCGGAATAGTCGGTAGCGGCAACCCACAGGCGCAGGATATCGGCACCCAGGGTGTTGTTGACCTTCTCCGGCTCGATGGTGTTGCCCAGCGACTTGGACATCTTGCGGCCGTTCTCGTCCACGGTGAAGCCGTGGGTCAGCAGCTCGCGGTACGGCGCGTGGCCGTCGATGGCGCAACCGGTCAGCAAGGACGAGTGGAACCAGCCGCGGTGCTGGTCGGAACCTTCCAGGTACAGGTCGGCACGCGGGCCGGTGGCGTGGCCGATGTCATGCGAGCCACGCAGCACGTGCCAGTGGGTGGTACCCGAGTCGAACCACACGTCGAGGGTGTCGGTGATCTTGTCGTACTGCTCGGCTTCAGCGCCCAGCAGTTCGGCGGCGTCCAGCTTGAACCAGGCCTCGATGCCTTCCTGTTCGACGCGCTTGGCCACTGCTTCCATCAGCTCGACGGTGCGTGGGTGCAGCTCGCCGGTCTGCTTGTGCAGGAAGAACGGGATCGGTACACCCCAGTTGCGCTGTCGGGAGATGCACCAGTCCGGGCGGTTGGCGATCATCGAATGCAGGCGCGCCTGGCCCCAGGCCGGGACGAACTTGGTGTCTTCGATGGCTTTAAGTGCGCGCTCACGCAGCGGCTCGCCGGTGGTCGGCTGCTTGTCCATACCCACGAACCACTGCGCGGTGGCGCGGTAGATCAGCGGGGTCTTGTGGCGCCAGCAGTGCATGTAGCTGTGGCTGATGGTTTCGGTGTGCATCAGCGCGCCGACTTCGCTCAGCTTCTCGACGATGGCCGGGTTGGCCTTCCAGATGAACTGGCCGCCGAAGAATGGCAGCGAGTCCACATACACGCCGTTGCTCTGCACCGGGGTGAGGATGTCGTCGTTGACCATGCCGTAGCGCTTGCAGGTGACGAAGTCGTCTTCACCGTAGGCTGGCGAGGAGTGCACCACGCCGGTACCGGCGCCCAGCTCGACGTAGTCAGCCAGGTAGATTGGCGACAGGCGGTCATAGAACGGGTGGCGGAAGTTGATCAGTTCCAGTGCCGAACCCTGGGCGGTGGCGATGACCGAGCCTTCCAGGCTGTAGCGCTTGAGGCACGACTCGACCAGCTCTTCGGCCAGAACCAGCAGACGCTCGCCGGTGTCGACCAGGGCGTACTTGAACTCCGGGTGGATGTTCAGCGCCTGGTTGGCCGGGATAGTCCACGGGGTGGTGGTCCAGATCACGATGGCAGCCGGCTTGGCCAGCGAAGCCAGACCGAAGGCAGTAGCCAGCTTGGCGTCATCGGCTACCGGGAAGGCAACGTCGATGGTCTGCGATTTCTTGTCGGCGTACTCGACTTCGGCCTCGGCCAGGGCCGAACCGCAATCGAAGCACCAGTTCACAGGCTTCAGGCCCTTGAACACGAAGCCTTGCTTGACCATCTCGGCCAGGGCGCGGATTTCGCCGGCCTCGTTGGCAAAGTTCATGGTCTTGTACGGGTTGTCCCAGTCACCCAGCACGCCCAGGCGGATGAACTCGGTCTTCTGCCCCTCGATCTGCTCGGCGGCGTACTCGCGGCACAGCTCGCGAGTGCGGTCGGCGGACAGGTGCTTGCCGTGGGTGACCTCGACCTTGTGCTCGATCGGCAGGCCATGGCAGTCCCAGCCCGGCACATACGGCGCATCGAAGCCGGCCAGGGTCTTGGAACGGACGATCATGTCCTTGAGGATCTTGTTCAGCGCATGACCGATATGAATCTTGCCGTTGGCATAGGGCGGGCCGTCGTGCAGGACGAACTTGGGACGATCCTTGCCAATTTCGCGCAGCTTCTGGTACAGGCCAATGCTGTCCCAGCGCTGCAGGATCTGCGGTTCGCGCTGAGGCAGGCCGGCCTTCATGGGGAAGGCGGTGTCCGGAAGGTTAAGCGTGGCTTTGTAGTCGGTCATTTCAGGCTCTTCGTTAGCGGTTGAGCGTGCCAATGTGCACGTGCGGCGGCGATATCCGCATCGATCGCCGACTTCAGCGCCTCCAGGGAGGCGAATCGCTGCTCTTCACGCAGCTTGTGGTGGAACTCCACCGTCAGGCGCCGGCCGTAAAGGTCGCCGGCATAGTCCAGCAGATGAATCTCCAGGTGCGGGCGCCCGTCACCGGCAACGGTGGGGCGCACGCCGATATTGCCGACACCCGGCCAGGCCTTGCCGTCGATTTCGATGCTGGCCAGGTAGACCCCGGACAGCGGCACGCGGCGGCGCTTGAGCTGGATGTTGGCGGTAGGTGTGCCGAGCTGGCGGGCCAGCTTCTGGCCATGCAGCACGCGGCCGCTGATGCGGTATGGGCGGCCCAGCAGGTGCTCGGCCAGCTCGAAGTTGCCTTCGGACAGGGCCTTGCGCACTTCGGTGCTGCTGACCCGCAGGCCGTCCTGGATCACCGTGTTGGCAGCCTCGACGGTGAAGCCGTACTGCTTGCCGGCCTCGACCAGGAAGGCGAAGTCGCCGGCGCGGTCGCAGCCGAAGCGGAAGTCATCGCCCACTTCGAGGTGGCGTACACCCAGGCCGTCGACCAGGATGGCCTTGACGAAGGCATCGGCGCCGAGATTGCTCAGGCGCTGGTTGAATGCCAGGCACAGCACCCGGTCGATACCCTCGGCCGCCAGCAGCTCGATCTTGTCGCGCAGCCGGGCCAGGCGGGCCGGCGCGGTGTCGGGGGCGAAGTACTCGCGTGGTTGCGGTTCGAAGATGACCACGCAGGTCGGCAGGCCCAAGGCCTGGCCGCGCTCGCGCAGGCGCGCCAGGATAGCCTGGTGGCCGCGGTGAACCCCGTCGAAGTTGCCAATGGTGGCGACACAGCCCCGGTGCTCGGGGCGCAGGTTGTGAAGACCTCGAACCAGCTGCATAACGCGCTTCTTGCTCATAAAGTGGCCGATTATAACCACACCCGGGCGCCGGTGACAGGCAGCAGCGCCCAAGGGCGGCGTGGAATGCGAAAAACCGACGCCTGACCCGCCCGATGCCTCAGTGCAAGGCCTTGCGGGCGAAATGCCGAGGCCGGAAGCCGCACAGGTACAGGCAGCCGAAATAGGTCACGACGCCCGCCAGTACCAGAGCCCCCAGGCGCACCAGGCGCTCGAGCATGTTGCCCTGTTCCCAGGCTGGCAGATAATGCATGCCGGCCAGCAACACCGCCGACATCAGCCCCACCGCCAGCAACAGCTTGAGCAGGAATATCGCCCAGCCTGGTTGCGGCTGAAACAGCTGCTGACTGCGCAGTTTCCAGAACAGCAGGCCGGCGTTCAGGCAGGCCCCCAGGCTGATCGCCAGGGCCAGGCCGGCATGCGCGAGCGGCCCGATCAGGGCCAGGTTGAACAGTTGGGTGCAGACCAGGGTGAATACCGCGATCTTCACCGGTGTACGGATATTCTGCTGCGCATAGAAGCCCGGTGCCAGTACCTTGACCAGAATGATCGCCAGCAAGCCCACCGAATAGGCGATCAGCGCCTTCTGGGTCATGGCTGCGTCGACGGCAGTGAACTTGCCGTACTGGAACAGCGCCACGGTCAAAGGCTCGGCGAGGATGGCCAGGGCCAGGGTGCAGGGCAGCACCAGCAGGAAACACAGGCGCAGGCCCCAGTCGAGGATCCGTGAGTACTCCTCGCGGTCCTTGTTGGCGTAGGTCTTGGCCAGGGTCGGCAGCAGTATGGTGCCCAGGGCCACGCCCAGTACACCGGAAGGCAGCTCCATGAGGCGGTCGGCGTAGTACATCCACGACACCGAGCCGGCTACCAGGAAGGAGGCGAAGATGGTGTTGATGATCAGCGAGATCTGACTCACCGACACCCCGAGGATCGCTGGCAGCATCTGCTTGAGCACCCGCCACACGCCGGCATCACGCAGGTTCAGGCGTGGCAGCACGAGCATGCCGATCTTCTTCAGCGCTGGCAGCTGGTACAGCAACTGTGCCAGGCCACCGGCCAGCACGCCCCATGCCAGGGCCATGATGGGCGGGTCGAAATACGGCGTGAGCAGCACGGCGAAGGCAATCATCGCCACATTCAGCAAGGTCGGGGTAAAGGCCGGCACCGAGAAACGGTTCCAGGTATTGAGGATTGCCCCGGCCAGGGAGGACAGCGAGATCAGCAATATATAAGGAAAAGTCACCCGCAACAGGGCGGTGGTCAGTTCGTACTTTTCGGCACTGTCGACAAAGCCTGGGGCGGTCGCCCACACCACCCATGGCGCCGCCAGGATGCCGATGGCGGTCACCAGCGCCAGAACCAAGGTCAGCAGGCCACTGACATAGGCGACGAAGGTGCGGGTCGCCTCCTCGCCTTGCTGGGTCTTGTATTCGGCCAGGATCGGCACGAAGGCCTGAGAAAACGCGCCCTCGGCGAAGATGCGCCGCAGCAGGTTGGGCAGCTTGAAGGCGATGAAGAAAGCATCGGTGGCGATGCCGGCGCCGAAAACACGCGCCAGGATGGTGTCGCGGACAAAGCCTAGCACCCGGGAAATCATGGTGATCGAGCTTACCGCAGCCAGGGATTTGAGCAGGTTCATCGAAAAGATTCACGCCAAGGGCAGAGGACGCTGCCAGACAGCGTCCGAATGTGCGATACTCCCGCGCCTTCGCAGGGGAGCCAAAAATTCCCGAGTTTACAGGTCGCGCAGCAGAAAGGAATATTTCCCTCTTGTTGGCGCACCGCTCGGCGGAACCTTGCAGGTGGCCTTGACATCCGTTCGACTGATCGGCATGATTCGCGGCCTATTTTGTTTGCTATTTACCTAAAGTCTTTCGAGGAGCTCGACGGTGGCCAACACACCTTCCGCCAAGAAACGTGCAAAACAGGCTGAGAAGCGTCGCAGCCACAACGCCAGCCTGCGTTCCATGGTCCGTACCTACATCAAGAATGTAGTTAAAGCCATCGACGCAAAAGACGCCGAAAAAGCGCAAGCCGCTTACGTTCTGGCTGTGCCTGTAATCGACCGTATGGCCGACAAGGGCATCATCCACAAGAACAAGGCTGCTCGTCACAAAGGCCGTCTGAATGGCCACATCAAGGCGCTGAAAGAAGCTGCAGCTGCCTAAGCGACGCGCTAGTCGAAAAACCGACCCTAGGGTCGGTTTTTTGTTGCCTGCGATTTGTGCAAGCATCCCGCCCAGTTGATTACGATCGGCTTTTTGTAGGAGCAGCCTTGTGCTGCGAATGGGCTGCATAGCAGCCCCAGGCTTCAGCTGGCAGCGGACATTGTCGGGGCTGCTACGCAGCCCATTCGCAGCACAAGGCTGCTCCTACGGAAAAGCGCAAGGCTGCACTTGGCAGCCCTGCCTCCACATCACTTGGCAATCTGAATCTTCGGCGCCCACTGCAGCCATTCATCCTCGGCCTTGTCGAACAAGGCGAACGTCTGCTGCGGCCGTGCCGGGTTGCCCATCTGCTCGCCATCCGGCGTGGCGAAGGCGATACCGCCGTCGATCATGGTCTCCACCGACTCGGTACGCACCGTAACCCCCTTGACCAGCCCCCAGTCGAAACCGAAGCCGCTGCTGTTCCAGAAGCGGCTGCCGCTGCGCACCAGGGCCGCATAGCGCGGTTCGATCAGGATATGGATCAACACGCGGTCAGCGCTCTGGCCCAGCTCGAAGCCCGTCACCTTGCCCACCGCAACCTCACGGTAGGTCACCGGCACGCCCGGCTTGATCGAGCCACGGCGCGGAGCGCTCAGCGTCAACGGCAGCCCGACTTCAGGCCCTGCCACCTGCGGGGCGTCGGCCAAGGCGATGAAATCGCGCTGCGGGCCACGGTCCTTGGCAGCCGGCTGCACTTCCAGGTACTGCCCACCCACCAGAGTGTCGAGGTTCTGCGTGCGCACCAGGCCAAAGGCTGGCTTGACCACCCAGAACTGCGTACCGACGCGGGCGATACGGTCCGCCGCTTCGGTAATGCGCGCCCGCAGCAGCACCGCCTGCAGGTCATCGGTCAGGTCGACGCTCTCGATGCTGCCCACATCCAGGCCACGGAAGCGGATCGCCGTGCCTGGCTTGAGGCCGTCAGCACGGTCCACACGAATGGTGATCAACGTTCCTGCGCGGTTGACCGCCTCCTGGCTGTCATGCAGGCGGAAGCGTGGGATGTGGCGTTTGAGCGGCACATCGGGCCGTGGCGTGTCGAACGCGATACCACCGGCCATCAGGGTTTGCAGTGATTCACTCTTGATCTTGATGCCCGACAGGCCGCCCGTCAGGGTGATGCCACTGACATTCCAGAAGCGCGACGAACCGTTGACCAGCTTTTCGTATTCCTTCTCGATATGCACACCGATCAGGATGCGGTTGCTGTTGCGGGCGAACTGGTAGCTCTGCACGCTACCCACCTTCACCTGGCGGTACATGACCGGGCTACCGACTTCCAGCGAACCCAGGGTGTCGGCGAACAGCACCATGTGCAGGCCTGGTGCCTTGAGGTCGAGCGGAGGCGCCTTGGCGCGGGCTTCGAACTCGCGCTCGGGCCGCGCGCCCTTTTCACCAGGGCGAATGGCAATGTAGTTACCCTTTACCAGCGCCTCCAGGCCGGTGATACCCGCCAGAGAAATCGACGGCTTTACCACCCAGAACTGCGTGCCCTCGACCAGGTAATCCTCGGCCAACGGGTCCAGCGTAAGCTCGGCCGAGGCACTGGCCAGGTTGTCTGCCATTGTCAGGGCTTTCAGCGAGCCTACCTGGATGCCCTTGTACATGACCGGTGTACGGCCCGCCTGCAGGCCCTCGTAATCGCTCAATTTCACCTTCACCCGGATACCGGCCTGGGCCGCATCAAAGTCCTCATACAGACGGAACGGCAGGTTCGAGTCGGTGGGTGGACTGTCCTTGCGGTGTTCCGGCGTGGCAAAGGCGATACCACCGGCGACAATGCTCGACAGCGATTCACTACGCACTTTCACGCCCGACAGCGAGGCATCGATGCTGACGCCGCTGGCATTCCAGAAACGCGTGTGCTTGCGCACCAGGCTGGCATAGGCCGGCTCGATGAAGACCTTTATCTCGACAGTGCTCTGGTCCTCGGACAGGCGGTAGCTTTTTACCCGGCCAACCTGGATCTGCTTGTAGAACACCGGGCTGTCACGGTTGAGCGACCCAAGCCGCTCAGCCTTGAGGGTAAGGTGCAGGCCCGGCTCGGTGTCCGACAGCGGCGGCGCAACCTTCAAGGCAGTAAAACGTTTGGTGCGCTCCCCCTCCCCTGGGCTGACGGCGATGTAGTTGCCTGACACCAGAGTTTCCAGGCCGGAAATACCCGCCAGGCTGACGCTCGGCTTCACCAGCCAGAAACGCGTGCCTTTGGTCAGATGCGGCTCGGCAGCCTTGTTCATCTCGATGGTGGCGATCACCCCCTGGTTCTCACCCTTGGCGTCGAGCACCAGGCTCTTGACCTTGCCAACCGGCATGCCCTTGTAGATCACCTCGGTCTTGTTGGCGACGATACCCTCACCCGACTCGAAGCGGACTTCAATTTCCACACCGGCATCACGGTAAGCCTGCCACGCAAGCCAGCCACCGATCATCAAGGCGATCAAAGGCAGGATCCATATGGCCGACCAGTTCGAGGCTGGGCGGGTTTTAGCCGTTGGCAGGTCACTCATGGTCGTCATCCGACTCCGTGTTATCCCAAATCAGTCGGGGATCGAAAGTTAAAGCGGCAAGCATTGTCAGGATCACCACAGTTGCAAAGGCGACAGCGCCCAGGTTGGCTTCGACACTGGCTATTCGGCCGAAATTCACCACCGCCACCAGGATGGCGATGACAAAGATATCGAGCATGGACCAGCGCCCAATGAATTCGATGAAGCGGTACATCAATATCCGTTGCCGTGCCGAAAGCGGCTGACGACGCTGAACGGAGTACAACAGCAAGCCGATGCCCACCAGTTTGAACGTGGGCACCAGGATACTGGCAATGAACACCACGGCAGCAATGGGCACCATGCCATGCTTGAGCAAGGTGATGACACCGGACATGATCGTGTCGGGGCTGCCTTGGCCCAGGGTGCTCACGGTCATGATCGGCAGCATGTTGGCCGGGATGTACAGGATCGACGCGGCAATCAGCAGCGCCCAGGTACGCGCGATGCTGTTCGGCCGACGGGCATGCACGATGGCACCGCAGCGTGTACAGGTTTGTGAAGTGCTGTCTGGCTGTTGCCGGTTCAGCTCGTGACATTCATTGCAGACAAGAATGCCTGCATCAATCGCCCGCATGCAGGTCCTCCCCTGATAGCGCACTCCAGATCTGGTGCGGTGACATCACCACCTCGAGCCACACCTGGATCAATAACAGGCTGATGAAGCAGAACAGCCCCAGGCCTACCGTCAGCTCGGCCAGGTCCACCAGCTTGACGATGGCTACCAGCACGCCCATGAAATAGACCTCGAGCATGCCCCAGTCACGCAAGTGGTGATAGATGCGGTAGAACAGCAGGCCGAAACTACGCCCCACGTTCAGACGGATACTCAAGAGCACGACCAGCTGACAGAGCAGTTTTGCCAAAGGGATGGCCATACTGCACAGGAAAACCACGACGGCCACACCGCGCATTTCCGAGTTGTACAGGCCCAGCACGCCGCTCCAGACGGTATCGTCCGATGTCTGGCCAAGCAGGTGCAGCTGCATGATCGGCAGGAAATTGGCAGGCACAAACAGCAGCAAGGCGGTGAGCACCAGGGCCAGGCTGCGGTTGACCACATTGTGCCGATGGGCGTACAGCTCATAGCCGCAGCGCGGGCATTGGGCTTTCTCATCATGCTGGAGCACGGGCTTGCGCAGCAGCAGGTCACATTCATGACAGGCGACAAGCTCGTCCAACGGCAACTGGGCCAGGGTTTCAGGTTCGACAGGATTGGGCATATAGCGCTTCTGAATAGGTGCGTGGGCCTATTCTAGTGTTCTGGCTCGAATTGTGGGAGGCGACGATCGAACGGAGACCAGTGCGGGCGAGTCGAGGCGTCGAACCGCCGCGAACACCGGCGAAGCCGGTGCCATACACCGGGTCGTCTGCTTCGCGGGTGAACCCGCTCCCACAGGGACTGCGTATGCCCGGGAATTTTTGCGCCACAAAGACAAAACCCCTACCTGCATGTGCAGATAGGGGTTTTGCGAAATGAATCTTGACGATGACCTACTCTCACATGGGGAAACCCCACACTACCATCGGCGATGCATCGTTTCACTGCTGAGTTCGGGATGGGATCAGGTGGTTCCAATGCTCTATGGTCGTCAAGAAATTCTGTTGCCAGAATGTCCAGATGGACAGCCCAGCGAATTCGGATATGCGATATTTGTGATGTTGCGAACTTTCGGTTGTTTCGTCTTCACCACCGCAATCTGCGCTAGCAAATTGCTTGGGTGTTATATGGTCAAGCCTCACGGGCAATTAGTATTGGTTAGCTCAACGCCTCACAGCGCTTACACACCCAACCTATCAACGTCGTAGTCTTCGACGGCCCTTTAGGGGATTCAAGATCCCAGTGAGATCTCATCTTGAGGCAAGTTTCCCGCTTAGATGCTTTCAGCGGTTATCTCTTCCGAACATAGCTACCCGGCAATGCCACTGGCGTGACAACCGGAACACCAGAGGTTCGTCCACTCCGGTCCTCTCGTACTAGGAGCAGCCCCTCTCAAATCTCAAACGTCCACGGCAGATAGGGACCGAACTGTCTCACGACGTTCTAAACCCAGCTCGCGTACCACTTTAAATGGCGAACAGCCATACCCTTGGGACCGGCTTCAGCCCCAGGATGTGATGAGCCGACATCGAGGTGCCAAACACCGCCGTCGATATGAACTCTTGGGCGGTATCAGCCTGTTATCCCCGGAGTACCTTTTATCCGTTGAGCGATGGCCCTTCCATACAGAACCACCGGATCACTAAGACCTACTTTCGTACCTGCTCGACGTGTTTGTCTCGCAGTCAAGCGCGCTTTTGCCTTTATACTCTACGACCGATTTCCGACCGGTCTGAGCGCACCTTCGTACTCCTCCGTTACTCTTTGGGAGGAGACCGCCCCAGTCAAACTACCCACCATACACTGTCCTCGATCCGGATAACGGACCTGAGTTAGAACCTCAAAGTTGCCAGGGTGGTATTTCAAGGATGGCTCCATGAGAACTGGCGTCCCCACTTCAAAGCCTCCCACCTATCCTACACAAGCAAATTCAAAGTCCAGTGCAAAGCTATAGTAAAGGTTCACGGGGTCTTTCCGTCTAGCCGCGGATACACTGCATCTTCACAGCGATTTCAATTTCACTGAGTCTCGGGTGGAGACAGCGCCGCCATCGTTACGCCATTCGTGCAGGTCGGAACTTACCCGACAAGGAATTTCGCTACCTTAGGACCGTTATAGTTACGGCCGCCGTTTACCGGGGCTTCGATCAAGAGCTTCGCTTGCGCTAACCCCATCAATTAACCTTCCGGCACCGGGCAGGCGTCACACCCTATACGTCCACTTTCGTGTTTGCAGAGTGCTGTGTTTTTAATAAACAGTCGCAGCGGCCTGGTATCTTCGACCGGCATGGGCTTACGGAGCAAGTCCTTCACCCTCGCCGGCGCACCTTCTCCCGAAGTTACGGTGCCATTTTGCCTAGTTCCTTCACCCGAGTTCTCTCAAGCGCCTTGGTATTCTCTACCTAACCACCTGTGTCGGTTTGGGGTACGGTTCCCAGTTATCTGAAGCTTAGGAGCTTTTCTTGGAAGCATGGTATCAACCACTTCGTCGCCTAAAGGCAACTCGTCATCAGCTCTCGGCCTTGAAATCCCGGATTTGCCTAAGATTTCAGCCTACCACCTTAAACCTGGACAACCAACGCCAGGCTGGCCTAACCTTCTCCGTCCCTCCATCGCAATAACTGGAAGTACAGGAATATTAACCTGTTTTCCATCGACTACGCTTTTCAGCCTCGCCTTAGGGACCGACTAACCCTGCGTCGATTAACGTTGCGCAGGAAACCTTGGTCTTTCGGCGTGCGAGTTTTTCACTCGCATTGTCGTTACTCATGTCAGCATTCGCACTTCTGATACCTCCAGCAAGCTTCTCAACTCACCTTCACAGGCTTACAGAACGCTCCTCTACCGCGTCATCAAAGATGACACCCGTAGCTTCGGTGCATGGTTTGAGCCCCGTTACATCTTCCGCGCAGGCCGACTCGACTAGTGAGCTATTACGCTTTCTTTAAAGGGTGGCTGCTTCTAAGCCAACCTCCTAGCTGTCTAAGCCTTCCCACATCGTTTCCCACTTAACCATGACTTTGGGACCTTAGCTGACGGTCTGGGTTGTTTCCCTTTTCACGACGGACGTTAGCACCCGCCGTGTGTCTCCCATGCTCGGCACTTCCAGGTATTCGGAGTTTGCATCGGTTTGGTAAGTCGGGATGACCCCCTAGCCGAAACAGTGCTCTACCCCCTGGAGTGATACATGAGGCGCTACCTAAATAGCTTTCGAGGAGAACCAGCTATCTCCGAGCTTGATTAGCCTTTCACTCCGATCCACAGGTCATCCGCTAACTTTTCAACGGTAGTCGGTTCGGTCCTCCAGTCAGTGTTACCTAACCTTCAACCTGCCCATGGATAGATCGCCCGGTTTCGGGTCTATACCCAGCGACTAAACGCCCTATTAAGACTCGCTTTCGCTACGCCTCCCCTATTCGGTTAAGCTCGCCACTGAATATAAGTCGCTGACCCATTATACAAAAGGTACGCAGTCACCTAACAAAGTAGGCTCCCACTGCTTGTACGCATACGGTTTCAGGTTCTATTTCACTCCCCTCTCCGGGGTTCTTTTCGCCTTTCCCTCACGGTACTGGTTCACTATCGGTCAGTCAGTAGTATTTAGCCTTGGAGGATGGTCCCCCCATATTCAGACAAAGTTTCTCGTGCTCCGTCCTACTCGATTTCATTGACAAGAGATTTTCGTGTACGGGGCTATCACCCACTATGGCCGCACTTTCCAGAGCGTTCCACTAATCTCAAATCAACTTAAGGGCTGGTCCCCGTTCGCTCGCCACTACTAAGGGAATCTCGGTTGATTTCTTTTCCTCAGGGTACTTAGATGTTTCAGTTCCCCTGGTTCGCCTCTTGCACCTATGTATTCAGTACAAGATACTCAGCTTATGCTGAGTGGGTTCCCCCATTCAGAGATCTCTGGATCACAGTCTGTTTGCCGACTCCCCAAAGCTTATCGCAGGCTACCACGTCTTTCATCGCCTCTGACTGCCAAGGCATCCACCGTATGCGCTTCTTCACTTGACCATATAACCCCAAGCAATCTGGTTATACTGTGAAGACGACATTCGCCGAAAATTCGCATGTTGCTCTTTCGAGCAGAACTCACAAATTTTACCTTAGCCTGATTAACCAGCAGTGAAACTGGCCATCAGTCTATATCTATCACATATCCGAATTTTTAAAGAACGATCTGACAAAAGTCAGAAATCAACATTCGATGCGAATGTTCATTTCTGAGTTTGATCAAGTAAAGCAAGTGGTGGAGCCAAGCGGGATCGAACCGCTGACCTCCTGCGTGCAAGGCAGGCGCTCTCCCAGCTGAGCTATGGCCCCAAATATTGGTAGGTCTGGGCAGATTTGAACTGCCGACCTCACCCTTATCAGGGGTGCGCTCTAACCAACTGAGCTACAGACCTATATAGGGTCTTGATCGTCTTCAACCATGAATCAAGCAATTCGTGTGGGAGCTCATCAGCAGGCTGATGTCGTCGATTAAGGAGGTGATCCAGCCGCAGGTTCCCCTACGGCTACCTTGTTACGACTTCACCCCAGTCATGAATCACACCGTGGTAACCGTCCTCCCGAAGGTTAGACTAGCTACTTCTGGTGCAACCCACTCCCATGGTGTGACGGGCGGTGTGTACAAGGCCCGGGAACGTATTCACCGCGACATTCTGATTCGCGATTACTAGCGATTCCGACTTCACGCAGTCGAGTTGCAGACTGCGATCCGGACTACGATCGGTTTTGTGAGATTAGCTCCACCTCGCGGCTTGGCAACCCTCTGTACCGACCATTGTAGCACGTGTGTAGCCCAGGCCGTAAGGGCCATGATGACTTGACGTCATCCCCACCTTCCTCCGGTTTGTCACCGGCAGTCTCCTTAGAGTGCCCACCATAACGTGCTGGTAACTAAGGACAAGGGTTGCGCTCGTTACGGGACTTAACCCAACATCTCACGACACGAGCTGACGACAGCCATGCAGCACCTGTGTCAGAGTTCCCGAAGGCACCAATCCATCTCTGGAAAGTTCTCTGCATGTCAAGGCCTGGTAAGGTTCTTCGCGTTGCTTCGAATTAAACCACATGCTCCACCGCTTGTGCGGGCCCCCGTCAATTCATTTGAGTTTTAACCTTGCGGCCGTACTCCCCAGGCGGTCAACTTAATGCGTTAGCTGCGCCACTAAAATCTCAAGGATTCCAACGGCTAGTTGACATCGTTTACGGCGTGGACTACCAGGGTATCTAATCCTGTTTGCTCCCCACGCTTTCGCACCTCAGTGTCAGTATCAGTCCAGGTGGTCGCCTTCGCCACTGGTGTTCCTTCCTATATCTACGCATTTCACCGCTACACAGGAAATTCCACCACCCTCTACCGTACTCTAGCTCGCCAGTTTTGGATGCAGTTCCCAGGTTGAGCCCGGGGCTTTCACATCCAACTTAACGAACCACCTACGCGCGCTTTACGCCCAGTAATTCCGATTAACGCTTGCACCCTCTGTATTACCGCGGCTGCTGGCACAGAGTTAGCCGGTGCTTATTCTGTCGGTAACGTCAAAACAGCAAGGTATTAGCTTACTGCCCTTCCTCCCAACTTAAAGTGCTTTACAATCCGAAGACCTTCTTCACACACGCGGCATGGCTGGATCAGGCTTTCGCCCATTGTCCAATATTCCCCACTGCTGCCTCCCGTAGGAGTCTGGACCGTGTCTCAGTTCCAGTGTGACTGATCATCCTCTCAGACCAGTTACGGATCGTCGCCTTGGTGAGCCATTACCTCACCAACTAGCTAATCCGACCTAGGCTCATCTGATAGCGCAAGGCCCGAAGGTCCCCTGCTTTCTCCCGTAGGACGTATGCGGTATTAGCGTTCCTTTCGAAACGTTGTCCCCCACTACCAGGCAGATTCCTAGGCATTACTCACCCGTCCGCCGCTGAATCAAGGAGCAAGCTCCCGTCATCCGCTCGACTTGCATGTGTTAGGCCTGCCGCCAGCGTTCAATCTGAGCCATGATCAAACTCTTCAGTTCAATACTGCTTGGGTTTTTAAGAAACCCTAAACTTGGCTCAGCAATCTCAAATGACTATGTGATTTCTCGCATAGCCACTTGTGATGCTGATAATCTTTGTGACTATCAGTCCGTACTCACAAGCACCCACACGAATTGCTTGATTCGATTTGTTAAAGAGCGTTTGGTTAAGAGCCTTTCGTCTCAACCGAGGCGCGCATTTTACGCTTTCCTCATTTGCTGTCAAGCGTTTATTTTGAAGTTTTTTGCGAGAAACTCGTTTAGCTTCAAACACTTGACTCGCTGCGATCTCTCGTAGCGGGAGGCGAATCATACAGCGTTTAGAAGCGCTGTCAACCATCATCTCAACCGCTGCCGATCATTTGATCGTAGCCCTTTCAACTTCGCTTCAACTATCTAACTCTTTGAAAATCAAGGAGTTTGTCGTTCCGGCGTCGCTGGAAGTGGGGCGCATTATAAGGGGATTCAGAAGGCGGTCAAGGGTTAATTTCATTTATTTGAAATATCCCAGGCGAAGACCTTATAAAGGCCACCAGATGTTCGCCACAACACCTTCTGCGCCTATGAGATCGAGCGCCGCCCGCGCGGCGCTTCGCAGCACAAGGCTGCTCCTACATCTGTTTCGGGCCAGTCACGCCTGTGCCTGCGCACGCGACCGCCTTGTTTGCCCGACGCGACATCGAGGTGGACGCCAAGGCGGTCGCGTGCCGTTCTCACAGGAATAATTGGCCCGAAACAAACGGTAGGAGCAGCCTTGTGCTGCGAAGCGCCGCGCGGGCGGCGCTCGATCTCACAGGCGCCAGAAAACCCAAGACAGGCACCTCTCAAAGCCAATGCCATCTCAAGACAGGCCCATAGCCGCCCTGACGCACACGACAACCAAAAGCCAAAACACCAAACCCCAAAAACAAAGCGGGGAGGCCTGTCGGCCTCCCCGCTTCTGCTTCATCCCTTACAAACTAGGGAACGCAAACTGCGAAGCCTCATGGCTGGCCCGCTGCGGCCAGCGCTGGGTAATCGCCTTGCGACGGGTATAGAAGCGCACACCGTCCGGACCATAGGCATGCAGGTCACCGAACAGCGAGCGCTTCCAGCCACCAAAGCTGTGGTAGGCCACCGGCACCGGCAGCGGTACGTTCACACCGACCATGCCCACTTCGATCTCGTCGCAGAACAGGCGCGCCGCTTCACCGTCACGGGTGAAGATGCAGGTGCCGTTGCCATACTCATGATCGTTGATCAGTTGCATGGCCTGCTCCAGGCTGTTCACACGCACTACGCACAGCACCGGGCCGAAGATCTCTTCCTTATAGATACGCATCTCCGGGGTCACCTTATCGAACAGGGTGCCACCGACGAAGTAGCCATCCTCATTACCAGCCACACGGAAGCCACGGCCATCCACCACCAGCTTGGCGCCAGCAGCAATACCGTCATCAATGTAGCCCACCACCTTGTCACGGGCAGCAGCCGTCACCAGCGGCCCCATGTCCAGGCCGCACGAGGTGCCGGCCCCAATCTTCAGTGCCTTGATCTGCGGTTCCAGCTTGGCAATTAGGGCGTCTGCCACCTGGTCACCCACGCACACCGCCACCGAAATGGCCATGCAACGCTCGCCGCACGAACCATAGGCAGCCCCCATCAGTGCGCTCACGGCATTGTCCAGGTCGGCATCCGGCATCAGCACCGCGTGGTTCTTCGCACCACCCAGGGCCTGCACACGCTTGCCGCGCTTGGTGCCTTCAGCGTAGATGTACTCGGCGATCGGAGTCGAACCGACGAAGCTCAGGGCCTTCACTTCCGGCGCTTCGATCAGCGCATCCACCGCTTCCTTGTCGCCATGCACCACGTTGAGGATACCCTTCGGAAGGCCGGCTTCCAGCAGCAACTGGGCGATGAACAGGGTCGAGCTCGGGTCGCGCTCGGAAGGCTTGAGGATGAAGGCGTTACCGCAGGCGATGGCCAGTGGGTACATCCACAGCGGCACCATGGCCGGGAAGTTGAACGGGGTGATACCGGCAACCACGCCCAGTGGCTGGAAGTCGGACCAGGCATCGATGTTCGGGCCAACGTTGCGGCTGTACTCGCCTTTCAGTACTTCCGGCGCGGCGCAGGCGAACTCGACGTTCTCGATGCCACGCTTCAGTTCGCCGGCAGCATCTTCCAGAGTCTTGCCGTGCTCTTCGCTGATCATCTGCGAGATTCGTGCTTCATTCTGCTCCAGCAGTTGCTTGAAGCGGAACATCACCTGGGCGCGCTTGGCCGGTGGGGTGTTGCGCCAGGCCGGGAAGGCAGCCTTGGCCGAATCGATCGCTTCCTGCACGGTCGCGCGGCTGGCCAACTCGACTTTGCGCACGGCCTGGCCGGTGGACGGGTTGAAGACATCGGCGGTGCGCTCACCCTTGGTAACCAGTTCGCCATGGATCAGGTGCTGAACAATGCTCATGCAAAACTCCAGATAAAGAAGGTTGAGGCAGGCGCGCGATGCGTTCACGCGCCAGGCATCAGAATCGGAAAGATCAGTCGATCAGGTTCAGGGTTTCGCCTACTGCGTCGAACAGGCGATCCAGTTCCTGCGGCGCGGTGTTGAAGGTTGGGCCGAACTGCAGGGTGTCGCCACCGAAGCGTACATAGAAGCCTGCCTTCCACAGTTTCATCGCTGCCTCGTACGGACGCACGATGGCATCACCGTCGCGGGCAGCGATCTGGATCGCGCCGGCCAGGCCGTAGTTGCGGATATCGACGATGTTCTTGGTGCCCTTCACGCCATGCAGCAGCTTCTCGAAGTGCGGCGCTAGCTCGGCGGCGGCCTGCACCAGGTTTTCCTTCTGCAGCAGGTCCAGCGCGGCGATACCGGCGGCGCAGGCTACCGGGTGGGCCGAGTAGGTGTAGCCGTGCGGGAATTCCACGGCGTACTCCGGGGTCGGCTGGTTCATGAAGGTCTGGTAGATCTCGCTGCTGGCGATAACCGCGCCCATCGGGATAGCGCCGTTGGTCACCTGCTTGGCGATGCACATAAGGTCCGGGGTCACGCCGAAGGCTTCGGAGCCAGTCATCGCGCCCATGCGACCGAAGCCGGTAATCACTTCGTCGAAGATCAGCAAGATGTTGTGCTGGGTGCAGATTTCACGCAGGCGCTTCAGGTAACCCTTCGGCGGCGGCAGAACACCAGCCGAACCTGCCAGCGGCTCGACGATCACGGCAGCGATGTTGGAGGCGTCGTGCAGCTCGATCAGCTTGAGCATCTCGTCAGCGAGGGCGATACCACCCTCCTCGGGCATGCCTTTGGAGAAGGCGTTGACCGGCAGCACGGTGTGAGGCAGATGGTCGACATCCAGCAGCTGACCGAACAGCTTGCGGTTACCGTTGACGCCACCGAGGCTGGTGCCGGCGATGTTCACGCCGTGGTAGCCGCGAGCACGGCCGATGATCTTGGTCTTGGTCGCCTGGCCTTTCAGGCGCCAGTAGGCACGCACCATCTTCAGCGCGGTGTCGGCACACTCGGAACCGGAGTTGGTATAGAACACATGGTTCAGGTCGCCCGGGGTAAGTTCGGTGATCTTCTCGGCCAGCTGGAACGACAGCGGGTGGCCGAACTGGAAGGCCGGGGAGTAGTCCAGTGTGCCGATCTGGCGAGCCACCGCTTCGGTGATTTCCTTGCGGGTGTGCCCGGCGCCGCAGGTCCACAAACCGGACAGGGCATCGAAGATCTTGCGCCCCTGGTCGTCGAACAGGTAGCTGCCTTCCGCCGCCACGATCAGGCGTGGGTCGCGCTGGAAGTTGCGGTTGGCGGTGTAGGGCATCCAGTGCGCATCCAGCTTGAGCTGGCTGGCGATACCGGCGGGGGCGGTTTCGGGCATGTTCATCGGCGGTTCCTCGGAAGACGATTAGGCAACGATGGATGTTGTTGCAGCTAAATTGGCACGGCGATAAAGTCTGGAAAAGCCAACATTTCTAATCTTCAGACAGGCCCTGACTAAACTAATGAGCCGACGCCCCGATCCACTCGCCCAAGTCAGCGATTTTGACATCCGCCTGCTGAAGATCTACCGCAGTGTCGTAGAGTGCGGCGGTTTCTCGGCCGCCGAAAACGTGCTGGGCATTGGCCGTTCGGCCATCAGCCAGCAGATGAACGACCTCGAGCAACGCCTCGGCCTGCGCCTGTGCCAGCGCGGCCGCGCCGGGTTCTCACTGACCGAGGAAGGCCGCGAGGTCTACCACTCGGCGCTGCAACTGCTCAGCGCCCTGGAAAGCTTCCGCACCGAGGTCAACGGCCTGCACCAGCATTTGCGTGGAGAGCTGAACATTGGCCTGACCGACAACCTTGTGACGCTGCCGCACATGCGCATTACCCATGCCCTGGCCGAGCTCAAGGA
Organism: Pseudomonas asiatica; assembly: GCF_009932335.1. NCBI lineage: Bacteria > Pseudomonadati > Pseudomonadota > Gammaproteobacteria > Pseudomonadales > Pseudomonadaceae > Pseudomonas > Pseudomonas asiatica. The sequence goes on along the minus strand of NZ_BLJF01000002.1, from coordinate 531,673 downwards.
CCGCGGCCCCGATGTGCGCATCCAGATCCGCATGATCGCACCCAGCCAGGTCGAGCACGGTGTGCTCGATGGCAGCCTGCATGTCGGCGTGGTGCCGCAGACCAGCCCGCTGTCGGGCCTCGAGTACCAGCCGCTGTACAGTGAGCGCTCACTGCTGTACTGCGCAGTCGGCCACCCGCTGTTCTATGCCGATGACCAGCAGATCGACGACGACCGCCTCAACAGCCAGGAAGCCATCACCCCCACCTTCCGCCTGCCGGCCGAAATCCAGGCGCATTACCAGGCACTGAATTGCACGGCCAGTGCTTCGGACCGCGAAGGCATGGCGTTTCTCATCCTTACCGGGCGCTACATCGGCTACCTGCCAGACCACTACGCCACGTTCTGGGTGCAGCAAGGCCGCTTGCGTGCCCTCAAGCCCCGGGAACGCTTCTATGACCTGAGTCTCAGCTGGGTAACGCGCAAGGGCCGGCGGCCGAACCTGGTACTGGAAAGCTTCCTCGAAAGCCTGGCTGCGACACGCTGATGCCAGTCTGTGCCGCAAACGCTTGTCACTTCGGCACAGGCAGGTAATCTTGTCCGACAGCCGCAGCCACTGACCCGTACGGAATCGTCCATGACCCTAGAAGTCCCTGCGCATCGCCTCTCCGCCTCGGGCAAGCCCGCGGGCCGCATCCGCCAGAAGAACGAACAGGCCATTATCCAGGCCGCCGAAGACGAGTTTGCCCGCCATGGTTTCAAGGGCACCAGCATGAACACCATCGCCCTCAAGGCGGGGTTGCCCAAGGCCAATCTGCATTACTACTTCACCAACAAGCTGGGCCTGTACATTGCCGTACTCAGCAACATCATCGAGTTGTGGGACAGCACCTTCAACGCCTTGAGCGTCGACGACGATCCGGGCGAAGCCCTGAGCCAGTACATCCGCACCAAGATGGAGTTCTCCCGGCGCAACCCGCAAGCCTCGCGGATTTTCGCCATGGAAGTGATCAGCGGCGGCACCTGCCTGAGCGAATACTTCAGTGCCGACTACCGCGAATGGTTCCGCGGCCGGGCCGCGGTGTTCCAGGCCTGGATCGAAGCCGGAAAGATGGACCCGGTCGACCCGGTGCACCTGATCTTCCTGCTGTGGGGCAGCACCCAGCACTACGCCGACTTCGCCACCCAGATCTGCCAGGTGACCGGCCGCAGCCGCCTGACCAAGCAGGACATGGAAGACGCGAGCAACAATCTTATCCACATCATTTTGAAGGGCTGCGGCATCAAGCCGGCTGCCTGATCGTCATTTATGCCTTCTACCCTGCTCGACCTCTGCGAGTACCGCGAGGAAATCCGCAAAAGCCGCTTCATCACCCTGGCCGGGCCGATCAGCAGTGCCGCCGACGCGATGAGTTTCATCGAACGCCACAGCGACCTGGCCGCCACCCACAACTGCTGGGCCTGGAAGCTTGGCGCCCAGTACCGCAGCAGCGATGACGGCGAACCTGGCGGTACCGCGGGGCGGCCAATCCTCGCGGCCATCGAGGCGCAGGACTGCGACCAGGTGGTGGTGCTGGTAATCCGCTGGTACGGCGGCATTCAGCTGGGAACTGGCGGCTTGGCCAGGGCCTACGGCGGCGGCGCAAACAAATGCCTGCAACAGGCACCCAAGCGGCTTCTGGTGCAGCGCAGCGAATTCACCTGCAGTTGCAGTTTCAGCGAACTGGCACTGGTGAAGCTGCGCCTGGCAGAGGTTGACGGCCTGGTTCTGGACGAACAATTCACCGCCAATGGCGTGGACCTGCTGATTGCACTCGGCGACACCCATCTGGCGCAAATTCAGCAGCAGTTGGCCGACTTGAGCCGCGGGCGCATTCTGCTCGAAGCACGTTGAACATTGCCCACAACAACTGTGGGCCGGCCTGTGGATAAGCTTGGGGCATTCGCTTGCAGGCAGCATTAATCAAGGGCTACAGAGGCTTGATCATATTTTGATCACCATTTGATGACAGCCGCAAACCGTTGATGCTCCTGAGGTTATCCCCAGGTCCCCAGCCTGCGTACCCCCCGCAAGCAATCTGCGCTTGCACACAATAACTGTGGACCAGCTTGTGGATAACCCGTGCGCCAACAGGCCGAAGGCCACGCCGTACAAGGGCCTGACGCAACTGGTGATTTTTCGTACAGCCCACCACGAGGCGCTCGGCACCACAGTGCATTATCCTCAATATCCTTCTTCGAACCGATCACGGAGCGCATCCAAATGGCTAACGCAAAAACCGCACTCATCATCGGCGCCTCGCGCGGGCTAGGCCTGGGCCTGGTGCAACGCCTCCAGGAAGACGGCTGGAACATCACCGCCACCGTGCGCAACCCGCAGCAGCCCGGCGCCCTGGCGGACGTGCCCGGCGTGCGCATCGAACAGCTGGAAATGAACGACACGGCCCAGCTCGATGGCCTCAAGCAACGCCTGCAAGACCAAGTCTTCGACCTGGTGTTCATCAACGCCGGGGTCATGGGGCCTCTGCCGCAAGACCTGGAGACAGTGCAGAACAAGGACATCGGCGACCTTTTCATGACCAACGCCGTGGCGCCAATCCGCGTGGCCCGCCGCCTGGTCGGTCAGGTACGCGAAAGCAGCGGCGTGCTGGCCTTCATGAGCTCGATCCTCGGCAGCGTGACCATCCCCGATGGCGGCGAAATCTGCCTGTACAAGGCCAGCAAAGCGGCCCTGAACTCGATGATCAACAGCTTCGTCGTCGAGCAACAACGCCCCGACCTGTGCGTGCTGGCCATGCACCCGGGCTGGGTGAAAACCGACATGGGCGGTGAAAACGCCGAGATCGACGTGCTGACCAGCACCCGCGGCATGCTTGAACAGATCAAGGCGCAAAGCGGCAACGGCGGCCTGCGCTTCATCAACTACAAGGGCGAACCCTTGGTCTGGTGATTCACCAGGTCGCAGCCTGGCCGGGCGCAATGCCCGGCAAGGCTCTGTAGAATGGCGGCAACCGTACCTGATTGAGATGACCCACCATGTATGACTGGTTGAACGCCCTGCCCAAGGCCGAACTGCACCTGCACCTGGAAGGCTCGCTGGAGCCCGAGCTGCTGTTCGCCCTGGCCGAGCGCAACAAGATCGCCCTGCCCTGGGCCGATGTGGAGACCTTGCGCGGTGCCTATGCCTTCAACAACCTGCAGGAGTTCCTCGACCTGTATTACCAAGGCGCCGACGTGCTGCGCACCGAGCAGGACTTCTACGACCTGACCTGGGCCTACCTGCAACGCTGCAAGGCGCAGAACGTGATCCACACCGAACCGTTCTTCGACCCACAGACCCACACCGACCGCGGCATCCCCTTCGAGGTGGTGCTCAACGGCATCAACCAGGCGTTGAAGGACGGTCGCGAGCAACTGGGCATCAGCAGTGGCCTGATCCTCAGCTTCCTGCGCCACCTCAGCGAAGATGAAGCACAGAAAACCCTCGACCAGGCCCTGCCATTCCGCGATGCGTTCATCGCCGTTGGCCTGGACAGCTCGGAAATGGGGCACCCACCGAGCAAGTTCCAGCGAGTGTTCGACCGCGCCCGCAGCGAAGGCCTGGTCGCCGTTGCCCATGCCGGCGAGGAAGGCCCGCCCGAGTACATCTGGGAAGCCCTGGACCTGCTGAAGGTCAAGCGTATCGACCACGGTGTGCGCGCCATCGAGGACGAGCGCCTGATGCAGCGCATCATCGACGAGCAGATCCCGCTCACGGTGTGCCCGCTGTCGAACACCAAGCTGTGCGTGTTCGACCACATGAGCCAACACAACATCCTCGAGATGCTCGAGCGCGGCGTGAAGGTCACGGTCAACTCTGACGACCCGGCCTACTTCGGCGGCTATGTCACCGAAAACTTCCACGCCCTGTACACCCATTTGGGCATGACCGAAGACCAGGCCCGTCGACTGGCCCAGAACAGCCTGGATGCCCGGCTGGCCTGAATGACCTGACGGCGACATATCTGTGGCGCCGTCAACCTACCTGCAACGTCGGCACGCGGGCAATGCGATTGATCTGCTGGATACCCAACGCAGAAATATGCAATGCCCGCGAGTCCTCGGCCTCGCGCATCCAGCCAGATTGCAGGAACAGCCGGAACAAGGCCTGCCCCAGCACGCCGCCCAGGTGCGGCCCCTGGTCGTTCCACTCGGTGCAGCGGCAGATCACGCAGCCACGTTGCTGGTGCGGCGCCAAGGCATCGATGTAGACCCCGACCAAAGCCAGCTGCGTCCGCCCCTCTTCGCTTACCATCAACTGCCGACCACTACCCTCCAGCCAGCCGGCCACCACCAGACGGTGATACAGCTCACCGGCCAGTTCCCCACCCAGGTGATCGCCACAGCGACGCGCCCTGCGTATCGACATGGGCAGCGGTGATACCGGTGCCTTGGCCCGCTCCCCCCTGGCACTCTCCAACTGGACACTGGCCAGGGCCTCCACCGCTGCCCCGACTTGCGGGGTGGCCAGCCGGAAGTAGCGCTTGCGCCCCCGCGCTTCGTGCCGGAGCAAACCGGCCGACGACAACAACGAAAGATGAGCGCAGGCCGATGACGAGGTCAGGCCTGTCATTACCGCGAGCTCGTTGGCCAGCCGCGGCGTACCATCGATCAATGCCCACAACATGGCACTGCGCTTGGGGTCGGCCATCAGGCTGGCAATCTGGCTGATACTGCTGGCTGCGTTCATGTCCCTGTAACTCCCTGCAAGTTCACTGTGTGGATGCGATGGCCACCCTTGGCAGGGAAGCGCCTCTCGCTGGCACTGGCCTGGTTCGCCAGTATAAGCCGCAAAAAACGCCATTCAGGCAGCGCCGCGCAGTGGTGCCACAGGCAAAATACCACTGGGTATGCCTACCCATGGCAAGCAGTGAAGCAGTGCGTGAAAGCTGCCCGGACCGCGTGGGCAAGCAGCCCGGCACACATGGCAGGAGCCCGGGAACGACAGGCGGAAAAAACACCGGATGCAACTTCGGACGCGGCCGACAACCAATTTCCACAAGTAGCGCAAGCCAAAGCGAAGGTTCCACGTGCTTGCGGGCATTGCACCCCAAGCAGGAAAAAACATGTAGAAAACATTCTTGCCGACCGTCAGTCAGGACACTGATGCAGGTCATGGCGGGCAGAAGGTGCAGCGCTACACTTCATCCGCTCTCCCCCTTTGGAGGTATGCCGCGATGAAAATTGTCGTCAGTGCGTCGAGCCGAAACCCCGCTTGCCCCTGGCAGGTCCAGCTCGATCAACACGTGGTCAGTTTCCGCAGCGAGGCCGAGGCGCGTGCCTTCGTCGCCACGCTGGAAACCCGCCTGCATGCACCTCACCCGCTTATGCGGGAGCCTTGGCCGGCAAGCGTCGGGTCAGCAGCGCGACACTGACCACCAGCGCCCCGCACAGGCTGATCACCAGCGCCATCGGTACCGCACTGCCATCATGCAGCAGCCCGACCAGCGCTGCTGCGCCGGCGGCAACGCTGAACTGCAGGCAGCCCATCAGCGCCGAGGCACTGCCGGCCCGCGCCCCCTGCCCGCTCATGGCACAGGCAGAGGCGTTGGGGATGATGCAGCCAAGGCTGGAGATGCAGACGAACAGCGGTACCAGCAGTGGCCACAGCTGTGTTGGCCGCATTGCCGCCACGGCCAGCAACACCAAGCCCGCAGCCAGGTACAGCCACACCGCACGCGCCAACAGAAACGCCGGCCCGCGCTTGGCCAGCAAGCGTGCATTCACCTGCGCCACCAGGATGAAGCCGGCGGCATTGGTGCCGAACAACCAGCCGTAATGCTCGGCCGGCACGCCGTAGAGCTTGATGAACACGAAAGGTGAACCGGCGATGTAGGCAAACATGCCGGCGATGGCGATACCACCGGTCAGGGCATGGCCGACGAACACCCGGTCAGCGAACAGACGCAAGTATTGGCGCATGGCGCCAGACAGCGGTTGCCGCGGTATGTGCTCGGGCAGGCTTTCCGGCAGGCCCAGGCTGACCGCCAGCAGGCAGCCGGCACTGAACAGGCTCAGGGCGAGGAAGATCGATTGCCAGCCGGCCACGTTCACCAGCACCCCGCCCAGCATCGGTGCCAGGATTGGCGCCAGGCCCATGACTAGCATCAGCTGCGAGAACCCTTTGGCCGAGGCCACCGGGTCGCACTTGTCACTGACGATGGCCCGCGAAAGCACCATCCCGGCGCAACCGCCCAACGCCTGGACAAACCGCGCCAGCACCAGGGTATCGAGGTTGGGGGCATAGGCACAGGCCAGTGACGCCAGGGTGAACAGGGTCACCCCGAACATCAGCGGCTTGCGTCGGCCAAAGCGGTCAGCCACCGGCCCGTAGGCCAGTTGCCCGATGGACAGGCCAAGGAAGTAGGCGGCCAAAGTGGCCTGGACGTGTTTTTCATCGGTGGCGAACGCCTGCGCCATGGCCGGGAAAGCAGGCAGGTAGAAGTCGATCGCCAAGGGCCCGAACGCACTGAGTGCGCCCAGGATGAGCACCATTCGCAGGTTCATCAGGAATCCATAGCAGGCTAAGCAAGTGCTCGATTCTACCTGCTGCGGGCCCTATCGACATGAAAACATTTGCAACAATACAGGCCCTGGCGCGGCCCCTGTAGGAGCGGCCTTGTGTCGCGATGGGCCGCAAAGCGGCCCCAGCAAGTCATGCATCGATGCCAATATCCTGGGGCCGCCTTGCGGCCCATCGCGACACAAGGCCGCTCCTACAGAGTTCAGCGCATAGCCTGATCAGGCTACGTCGGCCTGATAACCCTCATCGCGAATGGCCGTGAGGATCTGCTCCTGAGCCAACTCGCTCTGCACCCGTACCTGCCTGGCCGCCAGATCGACCTCCACCTTGGCCGCGGCATCCTGTTCCTGCACCGCCCGGGTCACGGCTTTCACGCAATGGCCACAGGTCATGCCTTGTACATTGAACACTTGCATGGGGGTTACCTCCTTCGGGTTTTCCACAAGTCTCAAGCTTGCCATCGGGGCAAGGTCAAGACTTGCCGACACCAGCCGGGGTGGAAATCCGCGCGCGCGTCGGCCAAGCTGCGCCTTTGATGATCAGGCAAGCAGGAGATTCTTCATGTTCAGGGCAGCATTGGGCGTCGTCGGGCTATTGAGCACGCTGGCTGCAGTGCCACCGGCCAGCGCCGAGGGCAACTCGGACTACAGCGTGCTGATCATTTCCCGGGAGCGTCTGGAAGTGGCCACCAGTTGCGAAATCGGCATCTACCTCAACGACCAGCTCTCCGGGCGCGTGTTCCAGGAGCAGTCCACCTCGTTCAACCTGCCGCCCGGCCCGGTGGACGTGCGCCTGCGCCTGCTGCCCGGGCAAATGCCCGGCTGCGCCCCGGGTGTCGAGGACCAACGCAGCACACGACTGGACCTGCAGGCGGGCCAGATCAACAAATACCGCATCGCCATGGGGCAATATGGGCTGGAGTTGAAGCGAGCCGGCCTGGGCTATTGACCTTACCTGCGTGGCAAGGTTGATGCTGGAGGCCTGTCCAAGGAGGAGAGCCATGCCCGCATCCACCACATACGACCTGCCGATCTCCGGCATGACCTGCGCCAGTTGTGCCGGCCGGGTCGAACGCGCCCTGCGCAAGGTCACCGGCACTGAACAGGTCAGCGTCAACCTCGCCACCGAACAGGCCCGGGTCCAGGCCCCGGCCAACAGTCTGCCCGCGCTGGTCGAGGCCATACGCGAAGCCGGCTATGGCGTGCCCACCCGCACCGTCGAACTGCAGATTGGCGGCATGACCTGCGCCAGTTGCGTCGGCCGCGTAGAGCGCGCTCTCGGCAAGCTGCCGGGTGTTGAACGGGTCAGCGTCAACCTGGCCAGCGAACGCGCTCACCTCGAAGTGCTCGCGGCCCTCGACGACAACCTGCTGATCGACGCCGTGCAAAAGGCCGGCTACAGCGCCAGCCTGCCGCAAACCGCCAAGGACGACCAGCACGCTGCCCAGCACCGCCTGCGTAACGAACGCCTGGCGGTCGGCGCAGCGTTGCTGCTCGCCCTGCCGCTGGTGGTACCAATGGTGGTGCAGCCGTTTGGCGTGCACTGGATGTTGCCAGCGTGGGTGCAGTTCCTGCTGGCCACACCGGTGCAGTTCATTCTCGGCGCGCGGTTCTACGTGGCCGCCTGGAAAGCCGTGCGCGCCGGGACTGGCAACATGGACCTGCTGGTAGCCCTGGGCACCAGCGCCGGCTACGGCCTGAGCCTGTACCAGTGGGCGCAAGCCCCCGCCGGCATGGCCCCTCACCTGTACTTCGAAGCTTCGGCCGTGGTGATTGCCCTGGTGCTGCTGGGCAAGTACCTGGAAAGCCGTGCCAAGCGCCAGACTGCCAGCGCCATCCGTGCCCTCGAAGCCCTTCGCCCGGAACGGGCCGTGCGCCTGGTCGATGGCCAGGAAGAGGACGTGGCCATTGCACAACTGCGCCTCGGCGACCTGGTACTGGTCAAACCCGGCGAGCGCTTCCCGGTCGATGGCGTGGTGGAAGACGGCAGCAGCCATGCCGATGAAGCCTTGATCAGCGGCGAGAGCCTGCCGATGCCCAAGCAGCCAGGGGACAGGGTCACCGGTGGCGCCATCAACGGCGAAGGCCGGCTGCTGGTACGCACCCAGGCACTGGGTACCGAAACCGTGCTGGCACGCATCATCCGCCTGGTGGAAGACGCCCAGGCGGCCAAGGCACCGATCCAGAAGCTGGTCGACCGGGTCAGCCAGGTATTCGTCCCGGCCGTGCTGGTACTGGCGCTGATCACCCTGGTCGGTTGGTGGCTGGCTGGCGCGCCACTGGAAACCGCGCTGATCAATGCCGTCGCGGTACTGGTCATCGCCTGCCCCTGCGCCCTCGGCCTGGCCACACCCGCCGCGATCATGGCCGGCACCGGGGTCGCCGCCCGCCATGGCATCCTGATCAAGGACGCCGAAGCCCTGGAGCGCGCCCATGCGGTCAACCGTGTGGTGTTCGACAAGACCGGCACCCTCACCTCCGGCAGCCCGCGCGTTGTCCACAGCCAGGCGCAGGTGGGCAGCAGCGCCGACCTGCACCGCCTGGCCGGTGCCCTGCAGCGCGGCAGCGAACACCCGCTGGCCAAGGCGGTACTGGATGCCTGTGCCGAACAGGGCCTGGACGTGCCTGGCGTTGCTGACAGCCAGTCGCTGACCGGGCGTGGTATTGCCGGGCGTGTGGAAGGCCGCGAGTTGGCCCTGGGCAACCGCCGCCTGCTCGATGAAAGCGCCCTGCCACCCGGCGACCTGGCCGCCAAGGCCCAGGCCTGGGAAGCCGAGGGGCGCACCCTGTCATGGCTTATCGAACGCGGCGCGCAGCCGCGTGTGCTGGGCCTGTTCGCCTTTGGTGACAGCCTCAAGCCCGGCGCCGCGCAGGCGATCGATACCCTGCACGCGCAACACATCAGCAGCCACCTGCTGACCGGCGACAACCGCGGCAGCGCCAAAGTGGTGGCCGATGCCCTGGGCATCGACGACGTGCATGCCGAAGTGCTGCCGGCCGACAAGGCCGCGACCGTGACTGCACTCAAGCAGGATGGCGTGGTCGCCATGGTCGGGGATGGCATCAATGATGCGCCGGCGCTGGCCGCCGCCGATATCGGCATTGCCATGGGCGGCGGTACCGATGTGGCCATGCAGGCCGCCGGCATCACCCTGATGCGCGGCGACCCACGCCTGGTACCGGCCGCCCTGGAGATCAGCCGCAAGACCTATGCGAAGATCCGCCAGAACCTGTTCTGGGCGTTCATCTATAACCTGATCGGCATCCCGCTGGCCGCGCTGGGTTACCTCAACCCGGTACTGGCCGGCGCCGCCATGGCCCTGTCCAGCGTCAGCGTGGTGAGCAACGCGCTGTGGCTCAAGGCGTGGAAACCCACCAGCAACACCCAGGAGGCCCCATGAACATAGGCCAGGCCGCCCGCCGCAGCGGGCTCAGCACCAAGATGATCCGTTACTACGAGTCCATCGGCCTGCTCAAACCCGCCACGCGCAGTGACAGCGGCTACCGCCTTTACCAGGCGGAAGACTTGCACAGCCTGGCCTTCATCAAGCGCTCCCGCGACCTGGGCTTTTCCCTTGAGGAGGTCGGCAAGCTGTTGACCTTGTGGCAGGACCGCCAGCGTGCCAGCGCCGATGTGAAAGCGCTGGCCATGCAACACATCGATGAGCTGAACCGGCGCATTGAAGAGCTGGTGAACCTGCGCGACACCCTTGGCGAACTGGTATCGCATTGCCAGGGAGACGAGCGCCCGGACTGCCCGATCCTCAAGGATCTGGCCAATGGCTCTGCTAATGGCTGCTGTCACTGAGCCACCCGCAACGTTTGGTATGCCATATACGTCCAAACACGACCGAATAGTCACCAACTGCGACTTTATCCAATAAATACGGGCGTTTTCCTACATTAAACCCGGATGCTGCCGATGCAATTGTTACCTGCCTCGTGTGTCGAAAATAACAAATCCGGGAGCGTCGATGAGCATCAAACAGAAACTGACCTGGGCATTCGCGGTCATCGCCGGCTTGCCCATAATCCTTGTGGCCACCTTGGTGGTCCTCAACCTGCGTGGCGAAGCCCGCGACGGATTCCTCGATGGCAGCAGCCGGGAAATCCGCCAGGTCAGCAACGCGATGAACATCTTCTTCCAGGGCATCAACCAGAATGTCGAGTACCTGGCTGCGCAGCCGATGGTCGCCGCCACGGGTAGCGAACTGAACAAGTACATGAGCGCAACCCCGTCCAACGAATTGGGCGACCAGGCCAACAAGCTGCTGGAGTTCATGACCCGCCTGGCCACCACGCATCCCAGCTATGCGTACCTGTCCTACGGGGTGAATGACGGTGGCTATGTCGGCTGGCCGGCCGGGCAGAAGTTCGTCAATTACGACCCGCGCACCCGCCCCTGGTACCAATTGGCAATGGCCAACCCTGGCAAGACCTTGCGTACCGGCGCCTACTACTGGGCTGCCGACGACGCCGTGCTGGTCAGCACCGTGCGCACCGTCGCCAACCAACTGGGCAACCCTGGTGGCGTGGTCAACGTCGACGTCTCGCTCAAAGGCCTTACCGAGATCGTCCAGCAGATCAAGCTGGGCGAAAGCGGCTACGTGCTACTGGTGGAAAACAACGGCAACGTACTGGTCGACCCTCGTGACGCCAAGCATAACTTCAAGCAACTGGCGAGCTTTGGCGACGGGTACGCCGAGCTGGCCAAGCACGGCAAGGGGCTGGCCGAAGTGGAACTGAATGGCGTGCGCTACATGGCCAACATCTACCCGGACGAACAGCTGGGCTGGACCCTGATCGGCCTGATCGAACAAAGCGAAGTGATGCAGACCACCACCCGCCTGACTTGGCTGATCGGCGTGGTGGCCCTGGTACTGGCCGCGCTGTTCGCCGTGGTCGGTGCCACCTTCGCCAAGCTGATCGTACGCCCGATCAACGGCGTCACCAGCGGCCTGGAAGATATCGCCCAGGGCGAGGGCGACCTGACCCGCAACCTGGAGATCCGTGGCCGCGACGAAACAGCGCAACTGGCCAGCTGGTTCAACCAGTTCCTCGGTGCCATTCGCAGCCTGATCCAGCACATCGGGGCTGCCGCCAGCAAGATACTCAGCACCTCCAGCAGCTCGACCCGCGTTTCCAGCGACATGGCCGAAGCCGCAGGCCGCCAGCGCGAAGCGGTGGACATGGTCTCTACCGCCTTCCACGAAATGGTCGCCACCGCCAACGAAGTGGCACGTTCCTGCAGCCAGGCGGCACAGTCGGCCGACAGCGGCCAGCAGCAGGCCCGCGAAGGCCAGCAGCAAATCGATGCCGCGGTACATAGCGTTGACCGCCTGAGCCAGGAGATAGAACAGTCGGCGCAGTCGATCCAGCAGCTGGAGCGTGACAGCAACGCCATCCAGTCGATCCTCGGCACCATCCGCTCGATTGCCGAGCAAACCAACCTGCTGGCACTCAACGCCGCCATCGAAGCGGCCCGTGCCGGCGAGCAGGGCCGTGGCTTTGCCGTGGTTGCCGACGAAGTGCGGGCGCTGGCCAAGCGCACTGCCGACTCCACCGCCGAGATCGACGGCCTGCTGGGCAACCTGGCCAGCCGCACTGCCGAGGTTGCCGCACAGATGCACGCCAGCCTGGAGGTTTCGCAGCAGTCGGTGAGCCGCATCGGCCTGGCCCGTGACAGCTTCGGGCAGATCCGCGAGTCGGTGGATGTGATCCGCGACATGAACACCCAGATTGCCACGGCGGCCGAAGAGCAGCACCAGGTGGCCGAAGACATCAACCGGCACATCAGCCAGATTCATGGCGATGCGCAGCTGGTGGCCGAACTGGCCCAAGCGGCGCGGATGGATTCGGAGAGCCTGGCCGGGTTGTCCAATGAGCTGGATGCACTGGTGCGCAGGTTCCGTACCTGATGTTTTGCCTGCCCCGGCCTAATCGCCGGCAAGCCGGCTCCCACAGGTACTGCACAGGCCCTGAGTGCAGTGGGATCCTGTGGGAGCTGGCTTGCCGGCGATAAGGCCGGTGCAGGCAAACAATGCCTGATTGCCTAAAGCTTCAATTCCCCCGGCGTCGCGCCGAACAATTGCTTGAACGCCGCAATGTAAGCCGAGGTGGAGTCATACCCACACCCCAACGCCGCCTCGGTCACACTCTCCCCGGCCTCCAGCAGCGCCAGCGACGACAACAGCCGCATACGCTGCCGCCAGTTGCGAAAACTCAAGCCCGTCTCCCGCTGGAACAGCCGCATCAGCGTCTTCTCCGAGCAACCCAACTCTCGCGCCCACTGCTGCAAGGTCTGCGACTGGTCCGGTGCAGCGATCAGACCATTGCACAGCGCCAGCAACCCCGGGTGCCGTGGCAGTGGCAACGAAAAGCCGACTTCGGGCAGCATGCGCAACTGGTCGAGCAGCACCGCCACCAGCCGCGCCTCGGCACTGTCACCCTCCGGGTAGTCTGCCGGGAACAGGCAGAACTGCTTGATAAGTTCGCGCGCCAACGGGGTCACTTCCAGTACCCGGCATTGCTCCGGGGCCCACGGGCAGGCATCCCGGCGCACGTAAAGGCTGCGCATTTCGGCCTGCATTGAGGTGACCACTTCGTGTTCGGCATCGGCTGGTATCCATACGCCCCACTGGGGCGGGGCGAAGTAGCTGCCTTCCTGTGTATACACCCCGAGGACGCCGCTGATGGCGTAGGAGAACTGCACCCAGTCGTGCTGGTGGCGGGTGGTCCAGGAGCCGGCGCCAAGGCTTTCGGCTCGTGCATAGAGCGGCCTGGGCAGGTGGTCCAGCGCCGGAATGGGGCGGGGGTGTCCGATGATGGGCATGGTGGTTTCTTTTAGTTCTGACCAGACAAGCCTAACAGCTCAGCGCTCGACGATGACGGTCACCCCCTGCCCGCCCGCAGCGCAGATCGATATCAACCCCCGCCCCTTCCCCGACCTCGCCAGCAGCTTGGCCAGGTTGGCCAATATCCGCCCCCCGGTCGCGGCAAACGGGTGCCCGGCCGCCAGCGAACTGCCCTTGACGTTGAGCTTGCTGCGGTCAATCGCCCCGAGCGGCGCATCCAGCCCCAGCCGTTCGCGGCAATAATCGGCATCTTCCCAGGCCTTGAGCGTGCACAGCACCTGGGCAGCAAAGGCTTCGTGAATCTCGTAATAGTCAAAGTCCTGCAGCGTCAGGCCATTGCGCGCCAACAGCCGCGGCACCGCATACACCGGCGCCATCAACAGCCCTTCGCGACCAGTAACGAAATCCACCGCAGCGGTTTCACCATCGACCAGATAGGCCAGCACCGACAGCCCCTGCTGCTCGGCCCATTCCTCGCTGCCCAGCAACACCAGCGAAGCACCATCGGTCAGCGGTGTGGAGTTGCCCGCCGTCAGCGTGCCCTGCCCGCTGCGGTCGAAGGCTGGCTTGAGCTTGGCCAATTGTTCCAGCGTCAGGTCGGGGCGCAGGTTGTTATCACGGGTCAACGACAGAAACGGCGTCAGCAAGTCATCCTGCCAACCTTCGGCGTACGCGGCAGCCAGCGCCTGGTGGCTGAGCAGCGCCAGCTCGTCCTGTTCGGCACGGCCAATGCGCCAGGCCTGGGCCATGCGTTCGCAATGCTCGCCCATCGACAACCCGGTGCGCGGCTCGCCGTTGCGCGGCAATTCGGGTTTCAGGTGGTGAGGGCGCAGCTTGAGGAATGGCTTGAGCCGCTCGCCCAGGCTTTTGCCACGGTTGGCCTGCAGCAAGATGTGGCGCAGGCCTTCGTTTACCGCAATCGGCGCATCGGAGGTGGTGTCCACGCCGCCGGCAATCCCGCAGTCGATCTGCCCCAGGGCAATCTTGTTGGCCACCAGCAGCGCTGCCTCCAGCCCGGTGCCGCAGGCTTGCTGGATGTCGTAGGCCGGCGTCTGCGGCGACAGCCGCGAGCCCAGCACGCACTCCCGGGTCAGGTTCATGTCACGCGAGTGCTTGAGCACCGCACCGGCCACCACTTCCCCCATGCGCAACCCATGCAGGCGGTAGCGTTCGATCAGCCCTTCGAGGGCGACGGTTAGCATCGCCTGGTTGCTGGCCGTGGCGTAGGCGCCATTGGAACGGGCGAAGGGAATTCGGTTGCCGCCCAGGATCGCGACCCGGCGAAGTGAACGCATGCGCTTGTTCCTCCTGAAACAATTTGATCCGTACAGCCTAGGTGTTTTTGCCGCATTCGAACGACCTTGCCACAAAGTTGGTCCACACTTTCAAGCTTGCCTTCCGGGAGACCCACTCATGAGCGATCGCTACCTCGGCTTTGCCAACTCCAACCTCGGCCGCCGCCTTGTGGATGCCCTTGGCCTGCCACGTCCAGCGCCGCTGGAGCGTTGGCAGGCAGGCCGCCTGCGCCCGGTCGAAGGTGCCCTGGTACTGGGTGGCGGGCCACTGGCGAGCCAGGTCGAAGCCATTGCCCCGCGCCTGACCGACACGCTTTACAGCTTCAATACCGACAACCTCCAGGCCGAGGCATGGGTGGCTGGCCTGGGGCCGAAGATCAAGGCCGTGGTATTTGATGCCAGTCACCTGTCCGACAGCGACGCGTTGAAGCAGTTGCGCGAGTTTTTCCAGCCTCTGCTGCGCAGCCTGGCATCGTGCGCCCATGTGGTGTTGCTGGGCCGCGCGCCAGAAAACCTCGACGACCCGTTGGCCAGCATTGCCCAACGAGCCCTGGAAGGCTTCAGCCGCTCGCTGGCCAAGGAACTGCGCAACGGTGCGACCACGCAGTTGCTGTATGTCGGCCCCGGCGCGGAGGACCAGCTGGAAGGCGCCCTGCGCTTCTTCCTCTCGCCCAAGAGCGCCTTCATTTCCGGCCAGGTGCTGCGCCTGCATGCCTGCGCCAGCCAGGTCGAGGACTGGACACGGCCGCTGGCTGGCCGCCGCGCCCTGGTAACCGGGGCCGCACGCGGCATCGGTGCCGCCATTGCCGAAACCCTGGCGCGGGACGGTGCCGACGTACTGCTGCTGGACGTGCCGCAAGCCAGTCAGGACCTCGACGCCCTGGCCGCACGCCTGGGTGGCAAGGCGCTGCCCCTGGACATCTGCGCCGGCGACGCGGCAACGCAACTGCTTGCGGCCCTGCCCGACGGCGTCGACATCGTGGTGCACAACGCCGGTATCACACGCGACAAGACCCTGGCCAACATGACCCCGGAATACTGGGACGCGGTGCTGGCGGTAAACCTCAAGGCACCGCAGGTGCTGACACAGGCGCTGTACGACAACGGCGCCCTGGGTGAAAACGCGCGCATCACCCTGCTGGCCTCGGTCAGCGGTATCGCCGGCAACCGCGGGCAGGCCAACTATGCCGCGAGCAAGGCCGGGCTGATCGGCCTGGCCCAGGCGTGGGCGCCCCGGCTCGCCGAGCGCGGCGGCAGCATCAATGCCGTGGCACCCGGTTTCATCGAAACCCACATGACCGCCGCCATGCCCATGGGCCTGCGCGAGGCCGGGCGACGCTTGAGTTCGCTTGGCCAGGGCGGCCGCCCGCAGGATGTCGCCGAAGCCATCGCCTGGCTCAGCCAGCCGGGCTCCGGTGCAGTCAACGGCCAGGTGCTGCGGGTATGCGGCCAAGCCTTGATGGGGGCCTGAACATGAGCCGACACTGGCACGACCTGCACAGCCCGGCTTCGCGCGCCAGCCTGTACCTGCGCGCGGCAAGCAAGCGCACCATCAGCGGCGACCAGCTGCCGGACGACGGCCTGCGCTGTTTCATTCGCGTCCAGTCGGGCAACCTGGCCGCCTATCGTCGGCTGTGCCACTTCACCGACGATGGCCGCCTGCCGGGTACTTATCCACATGTCATGGCGTTCACGCTGCAGCTGCAGTTGATGACCGCGCCAAACTTCCCCTTCCCGCTGCTCGGCCTGGTGCACCTGCACAACCGCATCGAAGTGATGCGCCCGCTGGGCGGTATCGAAGGGCTGCGCTTTGCGGTGCATGCAGGCAATCTGCAAGCGCATGCCAAGGGCGGCACCTTCGACCTGGTCACCGAAGCCGAAGACGGCATCGGCCTGCTCTGGCGCGAGACCAGCCGCATGCTGGTGCGCGGGCTGAAGCTGGAAAGCCAGGCAGGTGAGCCTGCCGAGGACGAACCGCAAGCGCTGCCAGAGGCGACCCGCTGGTACGCCGACAGCGATATCGGCCGGCGTTATGCCAAGGTCTGCGGGGACTACAACCCGATCCACCTCAGCGCGGCCAGTGCCCGGCTCTTCGGCTTCCCCACGGCCATTGCCCATGGCATGTGGAGCAAGGCCATGGCCCTGGCGGCACTGCGCGGGCACCTGCCGCACAGTGGCTATGCCTTCGAGGTGGATTTCCGCAAGCCGGTGCGGTTGCCATCGGAGGTGGTGCTCGGTGCCAGTGAGGCGGGGGCTACGGGAGAGCTGCGGCTGGATGGGCATGGAGGCATGTTGCATATGGTCGGGCGCTGGGCCCCCCTGTAGGAGCGGCCTTGTGTCGCGATGGGCCGCAAAGCGGCCCCGGCGATGCCAGCGGCGAAGCTGATAATTTGGGGCCGCTTCGCGCCCCATCGCGACACAAGGCCGCTCCTACAGGGACCATGTCTGTCTTGGCGGTATACGCTTGCTTTGCATCGGGCCTGCGCAGAAGCTATGCAGCATTAGGAGACCCCCGATGAACCTGCAAGAACTCACCCAACGCCTGCACCAGATCCGCGACAACAACGACTGGCGCGGCTTTCACAGCCCGAAGAACCTCGCCATGGCCGCCAGTGTCGAAATGGCCGAGCTGGTGGAAATCTTCCAGTGGCTGAACGAAGACCAATCGCGCCAGCTGCCAGCCGATAAGCTGGCCCATGCCGGCCAGGAAATCGGCGATGTGGTGCTCTACCTGTTGCTGCTGTGCAGCGAACTTGGCCTGGACATGGACCAGGTAGTGCGAGCCAAGCTGGCCCACAGCGAGAGGCGCTTCGCCCGATGAACGACCGTCACTTCGATGAGCTGGCTACCCGCTTTGCCGAAAAGATCTACGGCGGCGCCAAGGGCGCGATCCGCCTGGCCGTGCTGCAGGCCGACCTGGCCGAAGCCCTGCCTGACCGCCCGCTGCGCATCCTCGACATCGGTGCCGGGTTGGGTCACATGGCTTTGTGGCTGGCCCAGCGCGGCCACCAGCTGACCCTGGCCGAACCCGCCGCGCCCATGCTCGACGGCGCACGGGCGCGCTTTGCCGAAGCCGGCCAACCGGCCACCTTCATCCAGGCCCCCTGGCAAGACCTGCTTGGCCAGCTGACCGAACCCTACGATCTGGTGCTATGCCACGCCGTACTCGAATGGCTGGCCGAGCCCGAAAGCATCCTGCCGGTGCTGCACCAGCTCACGGCCCCTTCCGGGTGGCTGTCGCTGGCCTTCTACAACCGCGACGCCCTGGTCTATCGCAACCTGCTCAAGGGCCATTTCCGCAAGTTGCGCAGCAACCGGCTGGAAGGTGAAAAGCAGAGCCTGACCCCGCAAAAACCGCTTGATCCACGGGAACTCAGGGCGCAACTTGATCCTATGTGGCAGGTTGAAAGCGAAAGTGGCGTGCGGGTGTTCCACGACTACATGCCCAAGGAATTCCAAGGCAAGGCCGAGCTGCTCGACCTGCTGGAAATGGAACTGGCCTACCGTCGCCACCCCAGCTTCGCCGGGCTCGGCCGCTACCTGCACTGGGTCTGTCGCCCCCGTTGACCTGCCCGCCGGGAGGAATACATGCCGTACCGTCTGTTGTGCCTGGCCGTGCTGCCGCTTGCCCTGGCTGGCTGCCAGGGCAGCAACCCCTACGTGGCCAGCAGCCGCCCGTTACCACCGGCACCGGCCCAGGCGGCCAGCACCTTCGATGCCAGTGCCTACCCGACACCGGCCCGTGATTACGGGCACTACCGTAGCTGGAGCTGGCTCAACGGCCAGTTGCCCAGTGGCTCGGTCGATACCGACCCGGCGCAACTGGCCGATGCCGTCAGCGGCGCACTGGACCAGCATGGCCTGCGTCCCGCCCGGGGCGGCCCCGGCGACTTGCTGGTCAGCGCCGACATACGCCTGGAAAAGCGCTTGCGCCAGGTACGTGACTACGATGCCTACGACCCTTACTACGGCCCGTATCCCTATGGCGGTGTCGGCTATGGCGGCTACCGCCATGGCTATGGGGGCTATGCCAGCGTGCCCATCGTGCGCACCTACGAAGTGCAGGTGATGGTGGTGCGTATCGACCTGTACGACGCCCGCAGCGGCCAGCCGGTATGGAGTGCCAGTGCCGAAAGCGGCAGCGACAAGGACTCGCCGCGTGAACGCGAAAGCGCCCTGCGCGATTCTGTGCACAAGGCGCTCAACGGCTATCCTCCCAGTTGATATCCAACGGAGAACCATCATGTTGCGCCGTCTCGTTCTACTGTCATTCGCGTTGTTGCTCGCCGCCTGCTCCAGCAATAACGTCCAGCAGGATTTCGATGCCAGCCGTGACTTTGCCGCCTACCGCAGCTGGGCATGGCAGGAACCGGGCCTGCAGTACCGCCCGGATGACCCACGAATCAAGAGCGACCTCACCGAGCAACGCATTCACCAGGCAGTTGCAAGCCAACTCGACCAGCGTGGCCTGCGCCCGGTACAAGGCGGCGCCCGGCCGGACGTGACAGTGCGCGCGTACCTGATCGTCGAGCAGCGCCAGCAACAGATCACCACCAACTACGGCGGTGGCTGGGGAGGCTACTGGGGCGGCTACTGGGGTGGCCCGATGTACAACGAAACTCGCAGCGTCGACTACAAGGTCGCCACTATCCAGATCGACCTGTTCGATGGGCGTGACGGCAAGCTGGTGTGGCGCGGCAGTGCCGAGCAGATCATGAACAACTACCCGCCAAGCCCCGAGGAACGCAACAGCGCGATCCAGAACACCGTGACCAAGGTGTTGGCCAACTACCCGCCGGGGAGCAAGAAGTAACACCGAGCGCGGTTATGCAGGCACCGCAGCCCCTGTGGGAGCGGGTTTACCCGCGAAGAAAACAACGCGGTGCATGGCACCGGCTTTGCCGGTGTTCGCGGGTGAACCCGCTCCCACAAGGGTCGCCTGCGAGGCCTGTTTCAACAGCGACAAAATCCATCCCGGCCACGCCTTTTTCCCTCTCCCGCTCCACTCCCCGCAGGTTCCCGTCTATCTTCACTTAAGGAAACCTGACTGACCGGGTAGATGTGTTCAACATTTGGGAAGGGCGACCTGCCAATGCAAAGCATTGTTCTCCTGCTGTGGCTTGCCTTGTGCTCCGAACAGGACGTGCGTCAACGCCAGATATCCAACATGCTCACCCTGGGTGTGGCTGCCTGTGCCCTGGCTTGGCTTTTCGCCACTGGCCGCAGCTGGATCGGCGCCGATGCCAGCGATGCCGGATGGGCGCTGGCCATCGTCATGTTGCTGACCCTGCCCGGCTACATGCTCGGCCGTTTCGGTGCCGATGACGTCAAGCTGATGGGCGCCCTGGCCCTGGCCACCAGCCCGCAATACGTGCTTGGCACCTTCATCGGCGCCGGCGTCAGCGTGCTGCTGTGGCTGCTTACCCGCCGGCGCCTGTGGACGTTGCTCAACCCCAAGGTAAAAAAGCGCTTGCAGGCTTTGACCGAGGAAATGGGTGACAAGCAGGCGTTCGTCCCCTATGTGCTCACCGGTTTTCTTTTGACTGCTGTATGGATCCAGTGAGCAATCTCGTGGTCCGATGGCTGTACAGAATATGTAATTTGTACAAATCCACTACCCCCGACTATTTTTAGTTTGCAGAGCGCTTGGCCCGGGAGCAGGACCGCGTAACGACAGGGAGTTGATCGTGTCCAGAGCATTCAGTGATGTGAAGATATTGGTGGTCGATGACCAACCAGTGATAGTCGAACAATTGTGTGAGTTTCTCGAAACCAAGGGTTACCGCTGCCTGCCGGCCCACTCCACTGACGAAGCCCTGGAACGTTACCTGGCAGACGAGACCATTGGCGTGGTCATCTGTGACCTGCACATGCCTGGTCGTGATGGTATTGAACTGGTCCGCGAACTGAAGATACAAGGCGGGCAGCGCGCGTTCGAGGCCATCATGGTGACCGGTCGAGCGGAGAAGCAGGATGTGATCCGAGCGTTGCGCGAGGGCTTTGCCGATTACTACCAGAAACCCATGGACCTCAATGAACTGCTGGAGGGCGTACGCCGCCAGGAACAGGCCGTGCAGGAGCGCCAGCGCAGCTTCCGCGAGCTGGGCGGGTTGAGCCAGCGTCTGCAAGAGCTGGCAGAGTCGATGGACGAGCTTTACCAGGACCTGCAAAAAGCCCGGGGCCAGGGCATGCACCGGCGTGCCAGCGATGTGGACGAGAGTGAAAGCGAACTGCCAGCGGCGTTCGAGAAGCTGTCGCCACGCCAGCTGGAAGTAGCCCGCCTGGTGGGCAAGGGCCAGACCAACTACCAGATCGCCTGTGAGCTGGGCATTACCGAGAATACCGTGAAGCTGTATGTGTCGCAGGTGCTGCGCCTGACCCACATGCACAACCGCACCCAGCTGGCACTGGCACTGACACCCAGTTCGTCGCCGGTGCATCAGCGGTTTACTACCCATTGAGTGACCGGTAGGCACACCGCTTTTTTGTAGGAGCAGCCTTGCGCTGCGAAAGGGCCCTCATGGCATACAAAAGATTGCGCCTGAAATGGCCTCTTTGCAGCACAAGGCTGCTCCTACAGATCCTCGGTTCACCTGTTACAACTGGATAGCCAGTTTTAACGTCACGCGCGGCGCGCGGTCCAGGCTGTCCAATGCCACATCGGCCAAAGGCTTGGCCACCTCCAGCGCCACATTGAACAAGCGCCCATCGCCCAATCGCACCCCAAGCGCCGCCGAAGCCAGGTGGGCATCCTCCACAGGCCCTCGGTTATGCCATGCCTGCGCCGTGTCCACCACCACATAGGGCTGCACCAACGCCAGCCAGCTGCCGTGCATGCTGTAGTTCACCTCGTAAGCCAAACCCCAGCCCTTGTCGCCGTCCGCCTGGTCGCGCGGGTAGCCACGGCCGAAATTTTGCCCGCCAAATCCCGCACGCTCGCTGTCAGGCAGCTGGTCATCGCTCCAGTACAACGCCCCGGACACCACCCCCTGCCAGTTACCTAGCAACGTGTTGCTCTGCAAGCCGGAAAGCCGCAACCGCAGAAAATCCAGATCGTAGTCGGCATCGCTACGCGCCCCCAGATAATCCAGGCCCTGATAGACCCCGGCGCTGACGATGCGCAAACGGCCCTCTTCCACCTTGCGCCAGTCGCCCTCGAATGACAGCGCACGCACGTAGGTGTCGTAGTCCCGTGCCGATGGCAACCCATCTACCCGGTCCTCGAAGTGCTCACTGACCGAATACACCTGCCCCTGCACCACCATCCATTCATCCGGCCTGACGATCACCGGCTGGCGCAGGCCGATCGCATAGCGATCGCTGTCGCGCTTGCGGGTGATGTCACGGCCATCGTCCAGACGAATCCGCGTGCCGGGTTCGCTGCGGTAGCGCGAAGCCGACAGCAGCAGCTGGCTGCCGCCCGCGTCCAGGTACTGGCTGTAGGCCAGGCGCTGGTAATGCACCTGGTCATCCCCCGGCGGCAGCAACAGGCTGGCCTCGATCTGTTCGGCAAAGCGGGTCTGGGCGTGGCTGGTTGCCGTCAGCAGCGCCTGCGCATCGTCGCGGTTGCCATCAGCAACGATAACAGCAGCGCTGAACGGCTTGCGCTGCGCATGCACAGTCAACCGCGCAGCACCATCAGCGGTTTGCGCCACGGCCAGCTGCGGCTCTATCGTTACCCCCGGCAGGCGCTTGGCCAGGCCCAGGTAGCGCTCCAGCGTTTCTCGGGTCAGCGGGCGCTCGGTGGCAAGCCGCTCCAGCAGCTGATGCAGATAGGCGCCGGCCGGGCCGATATCGCCGTCCACGCGGTAATCACGGATATAACCTTCGACCAGCACCACATTGACCCGGCCATCGGCCACTTCCTGCGGCGGCAGGTAGGCGTACGACAACAGGTAGCCTTCCTGCCGATAGCGCTGGGTCAGGCGCGCGGTGTACTGCTGCAGCTCGCCCAACGTGGTCTGGCGCCCGATCAGCGGTTGGTAGTGTTCGCGCAGGTCGCTCAAGGGGAACACCGTGCCGCCTTCGAAGCGCACTTTATGCAGCACCAGCGGGGTATTCGCAGGCGCCCACGCGGGGCTGTCACCCTCCACCCCAGCCAGCTGCAGGTGAGCGCTGACCGGGCGGTAGGCGTCTATTGGAAGGTTGGCGCTGGGCAGGCGACGTTCGTACTCATGGCTGTCGAGAAAACCCGGCAAAGGCTCGGCATGGGCCGCAAGTGCCCAAGGCAGCAACAATAGGGGCACGGCCAGAGGACGCATAGGGCGCTCCATGTTCCCTGGGGCTGCGTTGCAGCCCTTCGCGGGCGCGCCCGCTCCCACCGAGATCGCGCTTTCCTGAACCCAGCACCAAACCTGTGGGAGCGGGCGTGCCCGCGAAGGGCCGCAAAGCGGCCCCAAATTGCTTGACTGACAGGCATCAGGGGCGCCAGCCGGTCACACCCGTTACCTGCAAGCGTAGGTGCTGCCTCGGCCCTCGTCGAACGGCTACTCGCTGACCTGGAACGCCACGCGCGCCGTCTCGCCGCTTTCATCCAGCGCGCTGATTTCGGCCTGGCCTACCTGTTGGAAGCGCACCAGCAGGCTGTCCTGGCCCTGGGTTTCGCCCAATGGCTGGCCGTTGAGGAACCACCAGCGCCGACCGCCGCCGCCCAGCGCCGACACATGCAGTTGCAACGGCTCGCTGCTGGTGGCCGGGCGGCGCAGGTTGTCGCCTGGGCGCACGCCCACGATCGAAAGCGGTGGCGCGCTGGCCGGCACCTGCGGCGGGCAGGCCGGATCGATGGCCGGCAGGCGCGCCGCACGCCGCTCCACACGTGGCAGCCAAGGCTCCAGCGGGGCGGGCCATAGGGCGATATCGCGGGCCTTGGCGCCCGGGCAACTGCCATCGACGCGCAGCCCCTGGTCGTTGACCCATACGCTTTCGCGCAGGCCCAGGCCGAGTGGCTGGTCGGCGGCCTGCAGGGTTGGCGGCGTAGTGCCGTCCAAAGTCCAGGCGAAACGCTGACGCCGGCAGTTGGGGTCCTTTTTGCTCATCGGCTGGCCCAGTGGCCAACAGATCGCAGCCACGCCGACGTTCGCCGGCACCCGCTCCACCGGCACGCTGATGCCACGCTGGCTGTCACGGTTGCTCAGCAGGTCGTGCACCTGCAGCATCAGCGGCGCTGCCGAAGCCAGCCCGAATTGGCCGGGGACCGGTGTGCCATCGGGGCGGCCAATCCATACGCCGATCAGGTAGCGCGGGCCCACGCCGATCGACCAGGCATCGCGAAAGCCGTAGCTTGTGCCCGTCTTCCACGCCAGTTGCGGGCGTTGCACCAGCTCGGCATGCGGGTCGCGGTCGGGGCGCGCCTGGCCGCTGAGGATGCGCCGGATGATCCACGCCGCCCCTGGCGACAGCAGGCGCCGTTCCAGCAACGGATCCTGTGGTTGCAGGCGCACCCTCGCACTATTGCCACCCCGCGCCAGCGCAGCGTAGCCACCCACCAGGTCCTCCAGGCGGCTGCCCGCACCACCCAGGATCAACGACAGGTTGGGCTCTGCCAGAGGCGGCAATATCAGCGGCATGCCCGCCATGCGCAGTTGCGCGGCAAAGCGTTTCGGACCATAGGCCTCCAACAGCTGCACCGCCGGCAGGTTGAGCGACAGCGCAAGCGCCGAACTGGCCGACACCGGCCCGCTGAAGCCCATGGAGAAGTTGCCGGGGCGGTAGTCGCCATAGCGTCGCGGCACATCCTGCAACAACGACTCGGAATGGATCAGGCCATCATCCAGTGCCATGCCGTAGAGGAACGGCTTTAGAGTGGAGCCCGGCGAGCGCAACGAACGCACCATGTCGACATGCCCGAAGCGGCGCTCGTCGGCCAGGTCGATAGAACCCAGGTAGGCACGCACCGCCATCGTCTGCGCATCGACCACCAGGATGGCGGCGGAGGTGCGCTCCGGCAGCCGTGCCCGCCAGCCCAGCAGCAGGTCTTCGAGGCGCCGCTGCAGTGCGGCGTCGAGCGTGGTACGGATCAGCGGCGGGCTGTCGGCGCTGTTCAGGCGCCGGGCCAGCAACGGCGCGAGAGCCGGCTCCTGACGTGGCGCCAGTACAAGCGGCTCTTCGGCAGCCTCACGGATTTGCTGAGCCGGCCACACCTGGTATTCGGCCAGGCGTTGCAGCACCTTGTCCCGGGCGCGCTGCGCACGCTCGGGGTGACGGTCCGGGCGCAAGCGGCTGGGCGCCTGGGGCAGCACGGCCAGCAGTGCCGCTTCGGCCGGGGTCAGGTGCATGGGCGACTTGCCAAGGTAGGCCCAGCTGGCCGCCGCCACGCCCTGCAGGGTGCCGCCGAAGGGCGCGCGGTCCAGGTAGATCTGCAGGATTTCGCGCTTGGACAAGTGCCATTCCAGCTGCGCCGTGCGCCATAGTTGGCGCAGCTTGCCGGCCAGGGTGCGCTCATGCGGGTCGAGCAGGCGTGCGACCTGCATCGACAGCGTGCTGCCGCCCGACACCACACGCCCGCCACGCAGGTTCAGCCAGGCAGCGCGAGCCAGGGCCAGCGGGTTGACTCCGGGGTGGCTGTAGAACCAGCGGTCTTCGTAGGTGAGCAGCGCCTGCAGATACAGCGGCGAGACTTCGTCGGAGCTGACCGGGTAGCGCCATACGCCATCGGCATCGGCAAAGCGCCACAACGGCGTGCCGTCCTCGGCCAGCACGACGCGGGCCAGGTCGTCTCCGGGCATGGGCAGCGGCCATAGGCGGTCGGCCAGCCACAACAGGCCGAACAGCACCAGCATGCCGATCGCCGTGGCGCGCAACAGCCTGCCCGCACGGGTATGCGGCCGCGTTAAGCTTGGCATCGGGAACCGACCTGGCCAGGTGATGGCCAAAGGCTTGGGAACGGCAACATCGCCGATTCGTTCATCAGGAAGCAACTATGCATGTAGAAGGTTTTTTCGAGTGGCTGGGCCAGGCGCTGGGGTCATTGATCCGCTTCATCGTCGACGCATTGAGCGGGCTGTTCAACCTGCTGGCCAATGCCGGTGGCAATTTCATCGATGGCCTGGCGCGCACCTTGGGCATGGAGACCTCGCTGCTCAGCATCCTCGCCCTGATCATCGGGCTGGTGCTGCTGTACTCGGCAATCCGCGCGTTCATGCGCGCCTCGATCATCCTCGGGATCATCTGGCTGTTGCTGGGGTTGTGGGTGATGAGCTGGGTGATACACTGAACAAGGCCGGGGGCCGCGTTGCGGCCCAATCGCCGGCAAGCCAGCTCCCACCTCGACCGCGTCGCCCTCAAGCCATGCTCCATCCTGTGGGAGCTGGCTTGCCGGCGATGAGGCCGGTAAAGGCGACAAAATTCTAGCGGGCTTTTACGGTCATCTCCCCTTGCCCATCCCCCACGGCCTGCAGGTTTGGCCGGTACATCGATTCAACCTGCGGCGGCGGCACGCGATAGGTGCCCGGGGTCACCGCCCGAGCCAGGTACAGCAGGTGGGTGGTGCCATAGCTGTCCAGCTTGAGCGCGGCGACGTAACGATCATCCCGATACTCCTGGTGCACCACGCTGGCGTTCTGCATCGATTCGCGCCATTCCTTCACCGCACTGCTGGCGTTTTCCAGGCTGGCGGCACTTTGCGCCAGGTTCTGGTTTTCCAGCTCCAGGCCCGCCGGTAGCAAGTCCACCACCAGCGCATCCGGCACCCGGTCTTCAGCCTTGAGCGCCAGGTGCACCAGCACCAGGTCGCCGCTGCGCAGGTTATGCAGGTCCAACGGCTGACCATTCATGCCCAGGTACTCACGGCGGATCTGCATGCCGTTGCCACCGGCCGCAGGCGCCTGGCGTGGGTAACCCGACAAGGTCAGTTGCTGGTACAGCGTCTCGCTGCCTTGGTTCTGCACACTCAATGGCGAAGCCAGCAACGGGCCTTCGAGCTTCATGCCAGACTCGGCATTGTTGAACTCGCGCACTTCACCCGCGCTGTCCAGGCGCGCCTGCCACTGGCCTTCCGGTTTGCCCAGCAGGCCACGGCCGGCCAGGAACAGCGCATTGCGCTCCTGGGTCGACAGCCAGCGGTTGGCCGCCAGCTCATCCGACAGGGCGAACAGCCGCTGGTCGACCTGGCGGCTGGCCAGGTTGCTTTCCTGCAGCAGCGCCAGGATCAGTGCCTGGTCGCGCAGGGCGCTACCATAGTCGGCCATCCAGCCTTTACCGCGGCTGATGCCCAGGCCCGCCTGCAGGGCCTGCTCGGCACGCGGCTTGTCGCCCATCTTGTCCAGCGCCACCGCCAGTTGCACAAGTGGCAGGCCAGAGCGGGCGTCGGCGCGGCGTTCGAACAAGCCGCGCAGTGCCCCCAGAGGCGCCTGCTGGCTGCGCGACAGCACCAATGCCGCATAGGCCTGCACGGCGAAGCGGGTGTGTTCGGCGTTCTCGCTGTAGTCGACTTCGATCAGGTTGCGCTCCTGCAGGTAGCGCAGCAGGCGCTCGCTGGCCTTCTTCAGCGCTTCGGCCGGCACACCATAGCCTTGGTCACGGGCGCGCAGCAGGAAGTCGGTGACATAGGCGGTCAGCCAGTATTCTTCCTCGCTGTCCGAGCTCCAAAGGCCGAAGCTGCCGTTGTAGCGCTGCATGCCCAGCAGGTGCTCGATACCCATCTCGATCTTGCGCTTGCGCACATCGGCTGGCTCGCCCTTGATGCCCAGGCGCTTGAGGCTGTCGGCATCGGCGTACAGCGACGGGTAGAGGCCGCTGGTGGTCTGCTCCAGGCAACCGTAGGGGTAGGCTTCGAGGGCACGGATCTGCTCGGCCAGGTTCAGCGGTGGCCGGCTCGACAAGGCCAGGCTGCCTTCAAGCCCGGCGGGTTCGAAGGCGGCCAGGTCTGCTTCAGGCAGGGTCCATGGCTGGTCCTTCAAGGCCACGCGGTAGTGCTTGAGCATCGCCGGGTAGGCCGGGCGCACGCCCAGCGTCCACTCGCGTTCGAACGCGCCGGTCGGCTCGTTCGGCAGCTGCAGGCCAGTAACCCGCACATGTACCTTGCCCTGCCCCAAGCCACCCTGGGCCTGTACCGGGATCATCAGCGTCGAGCGCTGGCCTTCAGCCAGGGCTACGTTTTGCACGGCGTTGGCCGCCAGGCTCAGCTGCCCTTCGGTGCTGATTTCAACATTCAGTTGCTGGGCACGACCAGACAGGTTGGCCAGGTCCAGCGCCAGGCTGGTACGGTCGCCACCGGCCAGGAAACGCGGCGCCGAGAGTTCGGCGATCAGCGGCGCGGCGACCACGGTCTTGCCTTCGGCCATGCCGAACTGTTCCTCGGTCCAGGCCTGGGCCATCAGCCGCAGTTCGCCATTGAAGTCGGGGATATCGACCGTGGCCTGGCCCTCGCCCTTGTCGTCCAGGGTCACCGGCAGGCTCTGCTGGGCGACGATGGTCACCGTGGTGTTGGGGCGCTTGCCACCCTTGGCCATCGCTGCGTCACCACCAAATGCCAGGCTGGCCAGGCGGCCCTGGCCGGCTTCGATCAACTGGCCGTAGATATCCAGCTGGTCAGCACCGTAAGCCTTGCGCCCGAACAGGCTGGCGAATGGGTCGGGGGTCTTGAAGTCGGTGATGTTGAGGATGCCCACGTCCACCGCCGACAACAGCACATGCACCCGTTCAGGCACGCTGCCATCGGCATTTGCAGCCTTGATCTTCACGGTCAGCGGCTGTTTCGGGCGCATTTTTTCCGGAGCCTGCAGGCTCACCGCCAGCTTGCGTTCGGCGCGGTTCAGCGGCAGGTGCAGCACGCCCACCGCGCGTTTCGGCGTGGCGTTGGCCTTGCGCTCACCCGGGCGGATCACCAGCGCGCTGATGTACAGGTCATGGCGTGCCCACTGCTTGTCCAGTTGCACATCGAACGTCTTGCCCTCGGCGGGAACGTCGATCTCCTGCCACCACAGCGGGCCATCGCTGGACTCGATCATCAGGTAGCCACTGCCGGCTGCGGGCGGGGTGACGGTGACCTTGGCGGCAGCGCCGTCGGCGTAGGCCGGTTTGTCCAGCGCCAGCTTGACCTGGTCCGGCCGCACCGCGCCGCCTTCGGCGTTGTCCTGGGCGCGATAGCCTGCCCAGAAGCGCGCGCTGGACACCAGGCCCGTCTCCGGGTCCTCCACCTCGACACGGTAAGGGCCCCATTCCACCTGGAAGCTCAGCTTGGCGGTGGAGCCGGCCTTGACGCTTACGGTCTCTTCGCTCTGGGTCAGGAACTTCTCGTTGTAGGCGTAGCTCCAGCCATCGCTCTGCGAGTAGTTCCAGTAGTAGTCGCGGCGCTCGCGCACCAGCCGCACCTTGAGGTCGTTGGCCGCCAGTTTCTTGCCGTTGCGGTCGGCCACCAGGAACTCGAACTCCACCGGCCCGTCACTGTCGGTTTCCTCGCCGTCGAACAGGCCACGCAGGCCCGGCAGGCGCTCGGCCGGCCAGATGGGTTGTTCCAGGCGGCGGGTAATCGGCCGGCCACCGGACTCCTGCAGGCTGGCCTGCACGGTCAGTTGCAGCGGCGAGCGGGCTTCGGCCCAGCGGCTTTCGATATCGACCACGGCCTTGCCGGCCTGGTCGAGGGTAACTTCGTCCAGCTCCAGGTCCTGGTTCAGCTCGGTTTCGGTGACCGAGCCGAACTGGTAGCCAGGCAGCGCCGGTACCGCCTCGCGCAGCGGGCGAACATAGGCCTGGCCGCTCAGGCGGTTGCCGGCAGCCGGGGCGCCGTAAAGGTAACGGCCATTGACCTGGATACGCGCATCCTGATCCGGAGACAACGGTTTGCTGCTGCCTTTGAGTTCCAGCGCCAGGCGCTCGGGCAGGAAGTCTTCGACGAGAAATTCATACACCTGCTTGCGCCCGCCCCCCAGGTCGAGCAGCAGTTGCCAGCGGCCGGTCGGGGCCTCGCTGGCCAGCTGCAGCTGGTACTGGTACAGGCCATTGCCGTCGGCTTCCCAGACGAACTTGCGGCTGACCTGCTCATCCGGGCGACGCACTTCCACGCTCACTGGCTGCGCCTTGACCGGCTTGCCGTCCTGGTCGCGCAGCAGGCCGTTGAGCAACACCGTTTCACCGGGGCGATACAGGTCACGCGGGCCGAAGATGAAGAACTGCAGCGGGTTGGCCTGCGGGCCAGTGATGTCGAACTCGGCCAGGTCCAGCGCCGCGCTGCTCAGGCGCAGCAGGGTGGTGTGCACGCCTTGGGTGGCGATCAGGGTGTCGGCCTTGGGCGTGATCGGCAGCTGGGCGTGGCCATCGCTGTCGGTGCTGGCCTGAGCCAGCAGCTTGCCCTTGTCGTCATGGATTTCCAGGTTGACGCCGTTCATCGCCTTGCCACCTTCCAGGGCCTGGGCGAACACATCGAGGCGGTCACGGTAGCGATGCGCGGACACACCGATGTCGCTGAGAGTGAACAGGGTCGCTGGTTGCGAGTAGTCGTAAGTGCCCGAGGCTCGCATCACCGCCAGGTACACGCCTGGCTCCTGCAGCGGCTTGATGCCGGCGATCGGCAGCAGCACGGTCTCGCGGGTGTTGCGTGCGGGGTTGAGGTCGAAGCGGCCGCTGTAGACCAGATCGGCCATGTCCAGGGTTTCCTTGGACTGGTAGTAGTAAAGGCTGCTGTTGCGCCCCCAGTTGACCAGGAAGGTCGAGAGCATGTCCGGCTTCACGCGGAAGAACTCGACATCGACCTTGTCGACGTTGAGGGCGATCACCGGCAGGCCCTCGGCCAGGCGCGTGGGCAGCAGCGAACCGCGGCTGGCGAAGCCGATGGTCGGCTGCATGTCGCGGGTTTCCAGGCGGCTGATCGACTCGCTGTCCAGTTGCTTGCCATTGACCGCCAGCAGGCCCTTGTCGACGGTCAGCACCAGCTTGCGCTGCGGCTCCAGATGGCGCAGACGCAGCTCCATCTGGTTGTCGGACAGTTCCCAGGCGCCGTCGAGCTTGCCTTTGACGGTGTCGACCAGGTGCACTTTGCTGGCGAAGTCCTGCTTGGCATCCAGCGGCGCGGAGAAGCTGATCGACAGCGTCGCGGCGCCATCGAGCTGCACTTCGGAAACATCCAGCACCGTCAGCTCTCGGCCCTCGTAGCGTTTGGCGAGTACGGCCGGGTCTTCGCGTTGGGGTGCCGGGGTGGCGGCGGGCGCTGTGGCCGCCGGCTTTTCGGATGGCGCCGGCTTGTCCGGCGTCGAAGAGTCACAGGCACTGAGCAAAGCCAGCGCGCAGGCCAGCAACAATCCTTTGTTGAACATGGAGTAGAACTCTTTGGCAGCGTGTACGTGAGGGCAGCAACTATAGCGCAACTATGGTCGCGCGAATTAGCTGCATGGCCGGTACACTGCTGGCAATTTAGAAAAGCGGGGGGCGCTTTGCGCCCCTTTCGCGACACAAGGTCGCTCCTACAGAGACCGCGGCAACCTGGAAGGCCTTGCGGTTCCTGTAGGAGCGGCCTTGTGTCGCGAAAGGGCTGCGCAGCAGCCCCAGGATTCCCCAGGACGCCCGATGACCTCACTGACCACCGACTGGCAGCACCGCCCCACCCACCACAAGGTCTGGGCCCTGGCCGCGCCGATGATCCTGTCCAACATCTCCGTGCCGCTGGTAGCCCTGGTCGACAGCACGGTCATCGGCCACCTCCCCCACGCCCACCAGTTGGGTGCCGTAGCCGTGGGCGCCACGCTGTTCACCTTCATGGTCGGCCTGATGGGCTTCCTGCGCATGGGCTCCACCGGCTTCGCCGCCCAGGCCGCCGGCCGAGGCGACGGGGCAGCGTTGCGCCAGGTACTGGTACAAGGGCTGTTGCTGGCGGTCGGCTTCGCCCTGCTGATCGGCCTGCTGGCCCTGCCCTTCAGCCAGCTGGCGCTGCACGCGATGCAACCCAGCGCGGCCCTGCAGCAAGCCACCGAAGACTTCTTCCATACCCGCTTGCTTGGCCTGCCCGCGGCACTGGCCAGCTACGCCCTGGTCGGCTGGTTCCTCGGCACCCAGAACGCGCGGGCGCCACTGGCCATCCTGCTGACCACCAACCTGCTGAACATCGCCTTGAACCTGTGGTTCGTGCTTGGCCTGGGCTGGGGCGTGCTAGGTTCGGCGCGGGCGTCGGTGATTGCAGAATGGAGCGCCGCCCTGCTCGGCCTGGCCCTGACTCGCCCGGCCCTGCGCGCCTACCCGGGGCAGATCGTGTGGGCGGCGCTCAAGCGCTGGCAGGCCTGGCGACCGCTGCTGGCGGTGAACCGCGACATCTTCCTGCGCAGCCTGGCGCTGCAACTGGTGTTCCTGCTGATCACCGTGCAAGGCGCTCGTCTGGGCGAAGCCACCGTGGCGGCCAATGCCCTGCTGCTCAACGGCCTGCTGCTGACTGCCTATGCGCTTGACGGGTTGGCGCACGCGGTAGAGGCCCTGTGCGGCCATGCCATTGGCGCCCGCGACCGCGACACATTGCGCCGCTCGCTGGTGGTGGCCTGTGGCTGGTCGCTGATCATCAGCCTGGGGTTTGCCGGGTTGTTCCTGCTGGGCGGGCACCTGTTCATCGATTTGCAGACCGACATCGAGAGTGTGCGGGCAGCGGCTTATCCGTACCTGCCGTACCTGGCATTGCTGCCGTTGATTGCGGTGTGGAGTTATTTGCTGGATGGCTTGTTCATAGGCGCGACCCGGGCGCGGGAGATGCGTAATGCGATGTTGGTTTCGGTGGTGATTGCGCTGCCCTTGGGGGTGCTCATGAGTGGGTTTGGCAACCATGGGTTGTGGTTGGCGTTTCTCGGGTTCATGGGGTTGCGGGCAGTGACGTTGGGGTGGGTGGGATGGCGGTTGCAGGAAAAAGGTGAGTGGATTCAGTAATGCCGGGGCCGCTTTGCGGCCCATCGCGACGCAAGGCCGCTCCTACATGGAGATGGCCTGGTATCGCGATCACCTGCGGATTCACAGCCACACACAATCCCAATGTGGATAATCACCAGCCCGCCGCACCAGGCCAGCCCGAATGGGATTGGCGATGATGTAGCGGGCAGCGGCCTTTACATCCTCCTCCTTGCGCAGCGCTCGGTCGTAAAAGCCGGGTTGCCAGATGTGCTGTCGCTCGGCACCTGTACGGTAGAGCGCGCAACTGCTTCGCGACTTGAAGGCACACATGAGTTTGCCCAGGCTGGTCGGGCCAAGCTCGATCAGCCAGTGCAAATGGTCCGGCATCAAGACCCAGGCCAGCGAACGGCAACTCCCCTCTCGATCACTCAGCCGCAATTGCTGAATGGCCGAACGCGCAAACCAGAGGTTCTCGAACAACGGGAGGCGATGGCGTGTGATGGTGGTTAGCAGGTAGAGCCGGCCTGGCTCTGAAAAGCGCCCTTGGCGCAAGCGATGGTTGCCGTGACGATCCATGTCGACTTCCTTTGAACATTGCATTCACAGGATAGGCATGGCGATGAAATGCATCGCCGGTGGATCATTACCGAGTATGACGCGGTGAGGGCTGCGCCCTCAGATCGCGACACAAGGCCGCTCCTACAAAAGCTCGCGCCGCGATTTCCCGCGAAACCGCAATTCCATGTGGTTTCGCGGTCCCCTGTAGGAGCGGCCTTGTGTCGCGATGGGCCGCAAAGCGGCCCCCGAGGATCACGACGACAGGTACGAAGACCGGGTCAGACCAAGGCGCAACGCATCCAGGTACTGAGTCCGCTCCCGCGCAGTGATCTTGGCGCTGGCCACCTTGTCACGGTAATGCGTCATCAACTCCTCCGGCGACAAGTGCACATAGCGCAGCATGTCTTCGATGGTGTCGTGGGTCTCGATACCGGCGTGGTACACGCTACCGTCGGCGTTCTGGTAGATGTTCACCGAGTCGGTGTCACCGAACAGGTTGTGCATGTCACCGAGGATTTCCTGGTAGGCACCGACCAGGAACACACCCAGCAAGTAATCCTCGCCCTCCTTCACCGCGTGCACCGGCATGCTGGTCTCGATGCTCTGCTCGTCGACGTACTGGTTGATCTTGCCATCGGAGTCGCAGGTCAGGTCCTGCAGCACGGCACGACGCATCGGCTCTTCGTCCAGGCGGTGCAGCGGGATGATCGGCAATACCTGGCCGATGGCCCAGGTGTCCGGCAGGCTCTGGAACACCGAGAAGTTGCAGATGTACTTGTCGGCCAGCTTGTCGTTCAGCTCGTCCAGCACCTGGCGGTGCGAGCGCTGGCGGGCTTTCAGCGAGTTGTGCAGGCGGCGGCACACGGCAAAGTAGCACTGCTCGGCCAGGGCCTTCTCGGCCAGGCTGATCTTGCCATCTGCATACTGCGCGGCCACGTCACCCATGTAGTGGGTGGCGCGCCAGTAGGTCTCGGTCACCATCTCGATGTCGGTCGGGCCGAGCAGGTCGACCAGCCACTGCACGGTCTCGGGCAGGGCTTCCTTGTTCTCGATGGTCGGCACGTCGTCGTTGTGCTTCTCGACGTCGGTCACCTGGATCACCAGCATGGCGTGGTGCGCGGTCAGCGAACGGCCGCTCTCGGAGAAGATGTGCGGGTGCGGCAGGCCCTGCGCGTCGCAGAATTCCTTGAGCATGCCCACCACCACGCCGGCGTAGTCGTCCATGTCGTAGTTGATCGAGCTGGCATTGCGCGAATGGGTACCGTCGTAGTCCACGCCCAGACCACCGCCAACGTCGATATGGTCGACCGGCAGGCCCAGCGCACGCAGCTCACCGTAGTAACGGATGGCTTCCTTGAAGCCGTGTTGGTAGTCCGCCAGGTTGGCGATCTGCGAGCCCATGTGGAAGTGAAGCAGGCGGATACCTTGGTCCAGGCCGGCATCGCGGAAGCGCTGTACCACCGAAATCAGCTGGGCGGCGGACAAGCCGAACTTGGACTTCTCGCCACCGGTGTCGGCCCACTTGCTCGAGGCCAGCGACGACAGGCGCACGCGCAGGCCGACTTGCGGCTTGACCTTGAGCTCGGCGGCCTCGTCGATCACCAGGGCCACTTCCGACTCTTTCTCGATGACGATGAACACGTTGTGGCCGAGCTTCTGGCCCATCAGCGCCAGGCGGATGAACTCGCGGTCCTTGTAGCCGTTGCAGACGATGGTGCCACCCTTCGGCGCCAGCGCCAGCACTGCCAGCAGCTCAGGCTTGGAGCCGGCTTCCAGGCCAATGGAGACGTTCTGCGTGGCGATGATGTTTTCCACCACCGCTTCCTGCTGGTTGACCTTGATCGGGTACAGCGCGGTGTACTTGCTCTGGTATTCCAGGCGCGCGATGTTGGCATCGAAGGCGCCGGTCAGCTGGCGCACGCGGTCCTGCAGAATGTCGGGGAAGCGCACCAGCAATGGCAGCGACAGGCCGCTCTGGCGCAGTTCGTCGACCTGTTCGAACAGGTCGATCGGTGCGCTTTTCGGGCCGTTGGGGCGTACTTCGACGCGCCCGGCTTCATTGATGGCGAAATAACCAGCGCCCCAATGGCGGATGCCATAAACACTGCGGCTGTCGGCCACGGTCCATTGGCTACCATCGTCTTTGCGTGTGCGTCGTACGGACATTCAAGTCCCCTATAGATAAGTCGAAGACACTGCCCCGCAAGGAGGCGGGCGCAGTGTAAAAGCCAAAAATGACGATTCGTCCGTGCCCTGGATAGACCCTGGTCACGGCAACGAGTTTAGAAAGCACTGGGCAAAAAATCGCGTGGCCGCATCAGCCGCCGGATTTTTTCGCCTTGAAGCCCTGCTTGGTCAGCTCACCGATCAGCAGTTCGACATGGTCGCCCTGGATTTCGATGACCCCATCCTTCAGGGCGCCACCGGTACCACAGCGGCGCTTGAGGGTAGAGGCCAGCTCCTTGAGCTGATCGAGCGGCAGCGGCACGCCGGTGACGGTGGTCACGGTCTTGCCGCCGCGGCCCTTGCTTTCGCGGCGCACACGGGCAATGCCATCGCCTTCGGGGATGACCTGCTGCTTGCAGGTACAAGCATCCACCGGCTGGCTACAGTCGGGGCAGTGCCGACCGGTGTCGGTGGAGTAAACGAGACCGCCAAGGGCGGCGAAGGAAGAAGCTTTCTTGGCCACTTTTGTTCCTCTGTGCTGAGGACAAAAACTGGTCGGCCCCTGGGGGTTGAGCCCGACCGCGAAGCCCCACTCTGGCAGGGGCGGCGCTACTGCCACAAGACCTGCGGCAGCCCGAAAAGGGCGCGCAGTGTAACGATAAATCCCGCTGTTGCTAAGTACTGGAATGCGGCATTTTGCGAATGTTTTGCGACTCCTTTCGACACTGGGGCTGCTTTGCAGCCCGATCGCGACACAAGGCCGCTCCTACAAAGCCCTGCGTACCCCGATCAATGTAGGAGCGGCCTTGTGTCGCGAAAGGACCGCAAAGCGGTCCACGGCGTCATCCCAGGCTGGCTTTATAGCGCTGCAACGCCGCCAACGAGTCCGGGCAATACGGCTTGGTCAGACTTTCTTGCTCAGCCTGCTCCAGGCCAATGAAGCGCGCCTCGATCACCTCTTCCGGCTGCAGCCGCAACGGCGCATCCGAAACCGCCGAATACACCGCACACCACAAGCGGTTATCCGGCTGGTCGAAGTAGAACCGTTCATGAAAGCGCAACTCCACCCCGTCGATCCCCAGCTCTTCGGCCAGCTCACGCGCCGCCGAATCGGCATACGCCTCCCCGGCCGTCACCATGCCGCCTGCCGCCACATCCCAATACCCCGGGTACAGCGCCTTGCTCAGGGTACGCCGGTGCACGCACAACTCACCGGCGCTGTTGAACAGCAGAATGAACGTGCAACGCCCGATCAGGCCGCGCTCACGCAGTTCGGCCCGGGGCAAGGCACCCAGCACCCGGTCGGCTTCATCCACCCAGGTGACCAGTTCTCGGTCGGAAGCCGCCCGGTGGGCGGCCTCGTTCGGGCTGATCGCCATCATCAACCCTGCGACAGCAGCTGACGCAGGTCGATGACCGCCGCGTTGGCCCGGGAAATGTAGTTGGCCATGACCAGTGAGTGGTTGGCCCACATGCCGAAGCCGCTGCCGTTGAGCACCATCGGGCTCCACAGGGCTTCCTGCGAGGCTTCCAGCTCACGGATGATCTGGCGCACGCTGACCGTGGCGTTCTTCTTCGCCAGCACGTCGGCAAAGTCCACCTCGATGGCGCGCAGCAGGTGCGACAGCGCCCAGGCCTGGCCACGGGCTTCGTAGAACACGTTGTCGATCTGCAGCCATGGGGTTTCCACCAGCTCCTCGTCCACCTGCGGCGCCTGGCCGGCGACCAGCGACTCGGTCTTCAGCGTGGTGTTGAGCTTGACCCGGCCAACGCTGGCCGACAGGCGCTGCGACAGCGAGCCCAGGCGGGTGGCCACGTCACCCAGCCAGTTGTTCAGGTTGTCGGCACGGGTATAGAAGATTGCGCCCTTGTCGCCGGCAGCCAGACGGGTCTGGTAGCGGGTCAGCGACTTGATGCCCTCTTCGAACTCCGACTCGCTCGACGGCAGGATCCAGCTCTTGTTGTCGAAGTTGAAACGCGGCTCGGCCTTGGCCAGGTCGGCGTCTTCGGTCGACTGCGACTGCGAACGGGCGAAGTCCTTGCGCAAGGCACGGGACAGGTCGCGCACCTGGACCAGCACGCCATATTCCCAGCTCGGCATGTTGTCCATCCACAGCCCTGGCGGGAAGCGGTCGTTGGAAATGTAGCCACCAGGCTTGTTCAGCAAGGTGCCGGCCACGGTCTTGAGGGTTTCGATAGTGGTGTAGCCCACCACCATCTGCTGGCCGGTACGCTCGGCTGCGGCCTGGGCGTTCTGCTGCACCGGGAACAGCTCCGGCTCCTGGCTCCAGTACCAGCCCAGGCCGATGCACACCAGCAGGTACAACCCGATCAGGGTCCCCAGGGCACGGCTCCAGAGGCCGCCAAGATAGCTACGGGCGGCGGCGCCACGGCCGTCGACACGCTCGCGGGGCTCGGCTTTGGCCTCGCGGTTTTTCCAGTCCAGCATGGCTTTGTCCTTAATCAGTCACGACGGTTCAGGGGCTTGGACCACAGGCCTACGCCAGGGTGCCACGGCAAGCCCGCGTGGCAGCACTATAAAGCAGACACCGCCTTACGCATAAGCGACCAATCGGTCAGCAACTGAATATTCGTTCTGGCCGCTTTGTTGACACAGGGCACTCACGCACCTGAAAAGAACTGCTAGCATAGAGCCATCATTGCCCCTGCACACCCCAACCTACAAGTAGCCAGGACATGAGCCAAGCAGCCGAGCCGAGCCCGCTGTGCCCCGCCCAACAGCTGACGCGTAGCGGCCTGCGCAAGGACGACCCGCTCGATCAGGTGCTGCTGCCGCCCCTGCGCAAGCCGGTGTACATCCTGCTGCAGGACCACGAACGCGCCCAGCGCCTGGCCCAGCAACTGGAATTCTTTGGCCTGGTGGTGCAGGCGCTTGCCAGCGCCGCGGCGTTTCAGGCCTCGATCAGCGAATACCCGCCCTCGGCCATCATCATGGATGTCGACTTCAACGGTGCCGGCCAAGGCCTGCTGTTGGCTGCCCAGATGCAGCAGGGGCTGGCCCGACATATACCACTGCTGTTCTTCAGCCATCACGAAACCGACACCCCGACCCGCCTGGCCGCCGTGCGCGCCGGTGGCCAGGACTTCCTCACCGGCACCCTGGAAGCCTCCAGCCTGTTGGAAAAGGTCGAACTGCTGACCAATGCAACCCAGCACGACCCGTTGCGCGTACTGGTCATCGACGACTCACGCACCCAGGCGCTGTACACCGAGCGCGTGCTGGCCAGCGCCGGCATGATCACCCGCAGCCTGACCGACCCGATCCGCACCATGGCCGAGCTGGCTGACTTCCAGCCCGACCTGATCATCCTCGACCTGTACATGCCGGCCTGCACCGGCCCCGAACTGGCCAAGGTGATCCGCCACAGCGACCGTTATGTGAGTGTGCCGATCATCTATCTGTCTGCCGAGGACGACCTGGACAAGCAGCTGGATGCCATGAGCGAAGGCGGTGATGACTTCCTGACCAAGCCGTTTCGCTCACGCCACCTGATCACCACCGTGCGCAACCGCGCCGCCCGCGCCCGGCACCTGAAGGCGCGCATGGTACGCGACAGCCTGACCGGGTTGTACAACCACACCCACATCCTGCAATTGCTGGAAGACTGCAGCTTCCGCGCCCGTCGCGAGCAGCTGCCGTTGTGCTTCGCCATGCTCGACATCGACCACTTCAAGAAGATCAACGACCGCCACGGTCACCCCATGGGCGACCGGGTGATCAAGAGCCTGGCGCTGTTTCTCAAGCAGCGCTTGCGCAAGACCGATTTCATTGGCCGTTACGGCGGTGAAGAGTTCGCCATTGTCATGCCCAATACCGCACTGGACGCGGCGCACAAGGTTCTGGACGAAATCCGCAGGCGCTTTGCCGAGATCCTCTACCCGGCGCAGCCACGGGACTTGCAGTGCACCTTCAGTGCAGGGGTGGTGCAGTTGGATGAGGGGCTGGATGCGCTGACCATGGCCAGTGCGGCGGACGAGGCGCTGTATCGGGCCAAGCATGCCGGGCGTAATTGTGTAGTCCGTGTGGAGCCTTGAGTTTCTTATAGCCTGCACTGGCCTCTTCGCAGCACAAGGCTGCTTCTACAGGTATCGCACGCGCTGTAGGAGCAGCCTTGTGCTGCGAAGAGGCCAGTGCAGGCGGCCACCAATAGAGGCACTGTGCCACTTTTTTATGGCGCCAACCCCCTGTCGTCATCACCCCGTCACAAAATCGCAATAACTTCAGCCACCGACCTCTCCCTCCCCCGCAGGAAGCTCGCGGCTATGCGCCTGAAGTGGCTGACCAATTTCAACACCCTGTTGCTGGTAACCGTGTGTATCGCCCTGGGCGCCACCTTGTGGTGGTCGCAACGGGCCCTGGAGCGCCCCTACCAACTGATGGAGCGCTACCTGGGCCTGTCCCAGCAGTTCCAGAACCAGGCGGCCCGCAACATCCAGGCGTACCTGGGCAGCGGCGATGCCCTGCGCCATGCCGCGGCGATGGAGGCCAACCAGCAGTTGCAGGCCGCGCTGGCCGACTGGCCCAGCGAACTGGCCGACAAACTGCGCCCCAGCCTGGACAGCCTGCAGGCCTTTACCGCCGAGGAGCTGCTGGCCGCCGGCAAGCTGGCCGGCGACCCGCAAGCCCTGCTGCTGCAGGCCGAGCGGGAACTGGGTGCCAACTTCGAACAGATGGCCGGCTACGCCCGCGACAGCGGCAACGCCGACGCAAACCGCTACCTGGTGCCACTGCTCGACGCCACCGTGCACCTCGGTCGCCTGTCGCTGGCCCGGGACAAGCTGGTCAGCAGCGGCCGCCCGGAGCTGGCCGACGAAGTGGAGCGTGAGCTGCAGCTGATCCGTGCCCAGGCCCAGGCGATCGATGCCTTGCCCTTGCTCGGCGTAACCCATACCGCCGAATCCGGTGCCGACGACTTCGCCGCGATGATGGGCCTGGAAACCCAGGCCAGCGCCCAGCAGGAAGACATTGCCGTCGGCCTCAAGCGCGAACTGCAGAGCCTGCTCGGCCGCTACCCGGCCGAGCTGCAGCGCACCCGCGAACAGATCGAGCGCCGCGTCGCCCTGGCCGCCAGCACCGGCCAGCGCCTGGAGGCCGTGCAACAGGCCATTGCGGCGCTGGAGCCCGAGGTACGCGCCCAGCATGCGAAAATTGCCGCTGAAGTGCGAATCATCCAGGGCCTTATGATCGGCCTGATCCTGCTTATCGCCCTGCTGATCGACACCTTGCAACGCCGCCTGGCGCGCACCCTGACCGGCCTGGCCCCTGCCCTGTCGCGCTGGGCCGAGGGTGATTTCGCCGAGGCCATCGCCCTGGGGAGGACCAACCGCGAACTGCGCGACATCCAGGAATCGCTCAACCGCCTGCGTCAGTATCTGGTAGAGCTGGTCGGCACCATACGCCACAACGCCGAGCAGGTGGCTGGCAGCAGCCACGCCCTGGCCGGCATGAGCGCCGCCCTGCATGACGGCGCCGAACGCCAGGCCGGCGACACCGGGCAGATCCGCGATGCCTTGGGTGAACTGGAAGCGACCATCCAGCAAGTGGCCGGCGACGCCAGCGCCGCAGCTGACGCCAGCCGCGATGCCGGGCGTGCAGTGGAGCAGGGCCAGGCGGTGATCGGCCAGAGCCTGTCGGGCTTGCGTGAGTTGGTCGACGAGGTGCAGGGCAACGCCCGCATGATCGAGCAACTGGCGGAGGAGTCGGCCACCATCGGCGGCGTCCTGACGGTGATCCGCTCGATTGCCGAGCAGACCAACCTGCTGGCGCTGAATGCCGCGATCGAAGCGGCCCGCGCCGGTGAGATGGGCCGTGGTTTTGCCGTGGTGGCCGATGAGGTGCGTTCGCTGGCACAGCGCACCACCGGGGCGACCGGCGAGATTCAGGCACTGATCGACCGCTTGCAGCAGGCAGCCAGAAGTTCGGTGGCCGGGATGCGTGCGCAGCTTGAGCATGCCGAGGCCACGGCCAACCAGGCCCAGGCGGCGGACGGGGCGCTGGACGAGATCGTCTGTGCCATTCGCACCATTTCGGACACTGCGGTGCGGATTGCCGATGTCACGGCGCAGCAGAGTGGTGCCGTGAGTGAGATTCGCGACCACAGCGAGCGGATTCATGAGCTGGGTGAGGACAACCTGCAGCGCATTGGCGAGGGGCGCGAGCAAGGCGAGCAGTTGCTGAGCCTGGGTGGTGAACTGAACCGGGCGGTGCGGGCCTTCAGAGTCTAGGTTGGCATGTACCGGCCTCTTCGCGGGCATGCCCGCTCCCACAGGGATAGCGCATGGCTTGAGGTTTATGCGGACGAGGTGGGTGCGGGTTTACCCGCAGCACATGAGCCAGCGGCCATGTGTCGCCCCCGCCACCAGCATGGCCCCAACCCGCACCAACTCCGCTATCATGCCCAGCACGTTCCACCTCGCGAGTCCG
This sequence comes from Pseudomonas asiatica, assembly GCF_009932335.1. Taxonomy (NCBI): domain Bacteria; kingdom Pseudomonadati; phylum Pseudomonadota; class Gammaproteobacteria; order Pseudomonadales; family Pseudomonadaceae; genus Pseudomonas; species Pseudomonas asiatica. The sequence goes on along the minus strand of NZ_BLJF01000002.1, from coordinate 490,019 downwards.
CCATGCGCCGCCTGTTTTTCCTGCTGTTCCTGCTGCTGGCCAGCCCTGCCTTCGCCACGGGCCTGCTCGACAACCGCCCCAGCGCCACCCTCGGCGCAGCTTCGCTGGCCAACAACGCCGACTTCCTGCCGGTACACGAAGCGTTCAAGCTCAGCCTGGTCCAGGCCGATGCGCAAACCATCAAGCTGCGCTTCGTCGCAACCGACGGCTACTACCTCTATCGCCACCGTTTCCAGTTCCGCACCGAACCGGCCGACATTGCCCTGGGCACACCAAGCATCCCCAAGGGCGAGGCCAAGCACGATGAGTTCTTCGGCGATGTCGAGGTGTACCACGGCGTGCTCGATATCGAGCTCCCGCGCAATGACCCGCGCGCCTTCACCCTGCTGGTGGGCTACCAGGGCTGCGCCGACAAAGGCCTGTGCTACCCGCCAGAAACCGCACGTCTGAGCATCGATGGCGAAGGCGGCAAAAGCACCCCGGCCGGCGGTGAACACGCCTGGACCTGGAAGTCGCTGCTGCTGTTCTTCCTCGCTGGGGTCGGCCTGACGTTCACCCCCTGCGTGCTGCCGATGCTGCCGATCCTTTCCGGCGTGGTGCTGCGCGGCCAGGCTGGCGGCCTGCGCGGTTTGGCGTTGTCGCTGGCCTATGTGCTGCCGATGGCGGCCAGCTTCGCGGTACTCGGTGCGTTGATGGGGTTGTTCGGCGCCGGCCTGAACCTGCAGGCGCGCCTGCAGTCGGCCTGGGTACTGGTGCCCTTCGCGCTGTTTTTCGTGGTATTTGCCCTGGCCATGTTCGGCCTGTTCGAACTGAAACTGCCGCAAGCCCTGAGCAACCGCCTGAACAATGTGGCCAGCCACACCCGGGGCGGCTCGCTGCTGGGCGCGGCAATACTGGGCGTACTCTCCAGCCTGCTGGTTTCGCCCTGTGTGTCGGCGCCGCTGGCCGGTGCGCTGCTGTACATCAGCGCCAGCGGCGATGCCCTGGGCGGCGCACTCAAGCTGTTCGCCCTAGGCCTGGGCATGGGCGCACCATTGCTGCTGGTGGCTACCGGTGGCGCGGCCTGGCTGCCGAAAAGCGGCCCTTGGCTGAACACGGTGAAGAACGCCATCGGCGTCCTGCTGCTGGGCTTGGCCATCGGTTTGCTCAGCCGTGTGCTGCCAGGCCCGCTGACCTTGCTGCTGGTCGGTTTCCTCGCCGCCGGCGTGGCGCTGTTCCTCGGTGCCCTCGAATTTGTCGTCAAGACCGCGCGCCAGCGCCTGGCCCAACTGCTCGGCCTGGCCCTGCTGGTGTACGCCCTGGCCTGCTGGTACGGCGCCCTCAGCGGCCACGGCGACCCACTGCGCCCGCTGCCGCCGGCAACCCTTGTGGCCACCGGCAACGGGCCCGCGGTGCAGGCGGATAGCTGGCAGACGATCACTACCCCCGCCGCACTGGACGCTGCCCTGGCCCAGGCCAAGGCAGCCGGCCAGCCGGTGCTCTTGGACTGGTACGCCGACTGGTGCATCAGTTGCAAGGTGATCGAACGCGAGGTGCTCACCACGCCGCAGGTGCAAGCGCAACTGGCCGGCTTCAAGCTGCTGCGTTTTGACATCACCGAAAGCAATGCCGAACAACGCAGCCTGCTCGATCGCTACCGGCTGTTCGGCCCGCCCGCCCTGCTGTTCTTTGCCGCGAACGGTAGCGAAATAACCGCTGATCGGGTCATTGGCGAGATAAATGCCAGTGAATTTGCGCAAATTCTCACACGCGTGCGCGGTAAAGTCGGTCTATAACTTCCCGCGAGCTGTGAAAAATCCAGAAATCAGTGACCAAATTTAATTATTTGGTCACATACTTCGCGCGAACCTCGGACATCGTGCTGGCTATTGCCGGGAACTGGACACTTGCCGTCGCTTTACGGCACACTCGCCGCGCTGTGTCGAATTGCCCTACAAATCCAAGGAATCCGCAGATGGCAACGCTACTGGTGCTTCACGGCCCCAACCTCAACCTGCTCGGTACCCGCGAGCCTGGCCACTACGGCGCCGTGACCCTGGCCCAGATCAACCAGGACCTGGAGCAACGTGCCCGCGCCGCAGGCCACCATCTGCAGTACCTGCAGAGCAACGCCGAATACGAACTGATCGACCGCATTCACGCCGCACGCAACGAGGGTGTGGACTTCATCCTGATCAATCCGGCTGCTTTCACCCACACAAGCGTCGCATTACGTGACGCATTGCTTGCGGTGAGCATCCCATTCATCGAAGTGCACCTGTCCAACGTGCACAAACGCGAACCGTTCCGCCACCACTCCTACTTTTCCGATGTTGCAGTAGGGGTGATCTGCGGCCTGGGCGCCAGCGGTTATCGCCTGGCCCTGGAGTCCGCGCTGGAACAACTGGCTGCCAACGCACAGCCCAAATGATGAAAACCCTGGCCTCAGTGGGCCAGGGTTCGAGAGAAACGTTTCAGATACGTTTTTTTGTATTTCGCCCCCTGACCGAACCTTTGGGAGTTGATGATTAATGGATATCCGTAAAGTCAAGAAACTGATCGAGCTGCTGGAAGAGTCTGGCATCGACGAACTGGAGATCAAGGAAGGCGAAGAGTCGGTCCGTATCAGCCGTCACAGCAAGACCCCGGCTGCCCAGCAGTACTTCGCACCGGCTCCGGTAGCCGCCGCTCCTGTTGCTGCCCCGGTCGCCGCTGCCGCTCCGGCCGCTGAAGCCGCTGCCGCCGCCCCGGCCCTGAAAGGCACCGTGATCCGCTCGCCGATGGTAGGTACCTTCTACCGCAAGCCTTCGCCGACCTCGCCGAACTTCGCTGAAGTTGGCCAGACCGTGAAGAAAGGCGACACCCTGTGCATCGTCGAAGCCATGAAGATGATGAACCACATCGAAGCCGATGTTGGCGGTGTCATCGACGCCATCCTGGTAGAAGACGGCCAGCCGGTTGAGTTCGACCAGCCGCTGTTCACCGTCGTTTGAATCGCGGAGAGCCAACGATGTCTGGGAAGCTCGAAAAAGTCCTGATCGCCAACCGCGGGGAAATTGCCCTGCGGATCCTGCGTGCCTGCAAAGAGCTGGGTATCAAGACAGTCGCCGTGCACTCCACCGCCGACCGTGAACTGATGCACCTGGGCCTGGCAGACGAGTCGGTCTGCATCGGCCCTGCATCGTCCAAGGATTCCTACCTGCATATCCCGGCGATCATCGCTGCCGCCGAAGTGACCGGCGCCACCGCGATCCACCCGGGCTACGGCTTCCTGGCGGAAAACGCCGATTTCGCCGAGCAGGTGGAAAAATCCGGTTTCGCCTTCATCGGCCCGAAAGCCGACACCATTCGCCTGATGGGCGACAAGGTTTCGGCCAAGGACGCGATGATCAAGTCGGGCGTACCGACTGTGCCGGGCTCCGATGGCCCGCTGCCGGAAGATGAAGAAGTCGCCCTGGCGATTGCTCGTGACGTCGGCTACCCAGTGATCATCAAGGCCGCCGGTGGCGGTGGTGGTCGCGGCATGCGCGTGGTGCACAAGGAAGAGGACCTGATTTCCTCGGCCAAGCTCACCCGTACCGAAGCCGGTGCAGCCTTCGGCAACCCGATGGTCTACCTGGAGAAGTTCCTGACCAACCCACGCCACGTGGAAGTCCAGGTACTGTCCGACGGCCAGGGCAACGCCATTCACCTGGGCGACCGTGACTGCTCGCTGCAGCGCCGTCACCAGAAGGTACTGGAAGAAGCGCCAGCCCCGGGCATCGACGAGAAAGCCCGTCAGGAAGTGTTCAAGCGCTGCGTCGATGCGTGCATCGAGATCGGCTACCGTGGTGCGGGTACTTTCGAGTTCCTGTACGAGAACGGCCGCTTCTACTTCATCGAGATGAACACCCGCGTGCAGGTTGAGCACCCGGTGTCGGAGATGGTGACCGGTATCGACATCGTCAAGGAGATGCTGAGCATCGCCGCTGGCAACAAGCTGTCGTTCCGCCAGGAAGACGTGGTCATCCGTGGCCATGCGCTGGAATGCCGTATCAACGCCGAAGACCCGAAGAAGTTCATCCCGAGCCCAGGCAAGGTGAAGCACTTCCACGCCCCGGGTGGCAACGGCGTGCGTGTTGATTCGCACCTGTACAGCGGTTACTCGGTTCCGCCGAACTACGACTCGCTGATCGGCAAGCTGATCACCTACGGCAAGGACCGCGACGAAGCCATGGCGCGCATGCGCAATGCCCTGGACGAGATCGTCGTCGACGGCATCAAGACCAACATCCCGCTGCACCGCGACCTGGTGCGTGATGAAGGTTTCTGCAAAGGCGGCGTCAACATTCACTACCTCGAGCACAAACTGGCCAGCCAGGAGTGATCGCGTAGTGTGATGTACTGAAAACCCCGGACTTGTTCCGGGGTTTTTTATTGCCTGTCAGGGCCTCATCGCCGGCAAGCCAGCTCCCACAGGGATTGCACACGGCTTGAGGTCTATGCGGTCGAGGTGGGAGCTGGCTTGCCGGCGATTGGGCTGCAAAGCAGCCCCCGGGTCCTACCCCTTCATCCGCGGCATCTCGATGTGGTGCTCATGCACCCGCCGGTACAAAGTTGCCCGCGATATCCCCAGAGCCCGCGCCGCATCGGCCGGCTTCCAGCGATGGCGGATCAGCGCATCCAGCAGCAACTGCCGGGCCGGACAGGACATGCTGCTTTCAGCCGATGCGACTACCTCACCGCGCACCTCCTGCGGCAGGTCCTGCATCTGCACCTGCCCGCCCTCACTCACCGCACAGGCATAGCGCAACACCTGCCGCAGCTGGCGCAAGTTCCCCGGCCAGCGATAGACCAGCAGCGCCTGCAGCGCATCATCCGCCAACACCACCTCGACCCCGCAGGCCTCGGCCTCCTCGACCAGCAACTGGTGAATCAACCCCAAGCGGTCCTCACGCTCGCGCAGCGGCGGCAATTCGAAGCGGGCATTGGCCAGGCGGAAGTAAAGATCCTCGCGAAAACGCCCATCCTCCACCATCGCCGCCAAATCGCGGTGGGTCGCGCAAATCACCTGGATATCCACCCGCTCCCGCCGCGCCGCGCCCAGCGGCGCCACTTCACCCTCCGCCAGCACGCGCAGCAACCGGGTTTGCAGGTTCAGCGGCATGTCACCGATTTCGTCGAGGAACAGCGTGCCGCCATCGGCCTGCTGCAACAGCCCCTGCATACCTTTGCTGGAAGCCCCGGTGAAGGCCCCGGCCACATAGCCGAACAGCTCGCTCTCGATCAGGCTTTCCGGGATGGCCGCGCAGTTCAGGGTGACGAACGGGCCATCGCGACGCAGGCTTTGCTGATGCAGCTGGCGGGCGAACACCTCTTTGCCAGCCCCCGTCTCGCCTTGCACAAGCACCGCCAGATTGCAGTCCTTGACCCGCGTGGCCAGGCGCAGATGCTGCTCGATACGGGCGTCCTGGGCCTGGCGCAACGGCTGCGCACGCTGGCGCTGGCGGGGTGCGCTGACCCGGCCGTACAACCCACCCAGGCCCGGCAGGCGTTGAGCGGACGATGCGTTCACGCGGCGCAACTGATCCATGTCGAACAGCTCGCCAATGTGCTCGGGCAAACGCCCCAGATGCTCCACCAGGCGCTGGCGCGCCAGGCTGTTGATCGCCTGCAGGCGGCCATCGCCATCCCAGGCCAGCAGGTAGTCGGGCTGGCTTTCCACATAGCCAGGCGTGCCATGGGCACGCATTACCCAATGGCCCTGGGCACTGTGCATGAAGAAGGCATTTTCGATCTCGCGCGCAGTCTGCTCGACCAATTGGCGGATCAGGTGCTGGCTGCGGCGGTCGTCCGGCGACTGCAAGGCCGAGACATCCACCACGCCCAGCAACTCGCCCAGCGGGTCGAAGACCGGTGCCGCCGTACAGGTCAGGCCAATGAACGCAGCGCGGAAGTGGTCGCGCTTGTGCACCGTGACCGGCGCCTTGCTGGTCAACACCGCCGCCACGCCGCAGGTGCCCTCCTCGCCCTCCGACCAGCAGGTGCCCAGGTACAGCCCGGCCTTGCGGCAGTCGTTGCGGATGGCCGACTCGACCCGGTAATCGATGGTGCGCCCCAAGGCGTCGGTGAGCAGCACGCAGTAGTCGGCACCGCGCACCCGCTCATGCAGGCGGGCCACGGCATCGCTGGCGATACGCAGGAACAGTTCGGCGCGCTCACGGCACTCGTTGAGCAGGCTTTGGGACAGAATGCGCGGCCCCTGCTGGGACCCGGGGTCGAGGCGGTACAGCTCCATGGAACGGCGCCATGAATCGAGAATCAGCGGTGGCACCGGCGCCTGCGGCAGGCGGTCGGCATTCTTCAGCACCCTGCTGACGCAGTCGACATGGGCTCGGGAGTTCGCGGCAAGCATTCAGGCCCTCCGGTTCTCGTTGCTGTTTTTATCGTTGTCCGGCCATTAAGCGCTTCCAGGCATGCCCCGACAAGCACTGCGTGATTACCGGCCGGCTTGAGACGCAGCGTCTCAGCGTCTCGGCCATGCCATACCTCGGCTGGCACCCGGCGTCTCGCCAGCCCGGCCATAGTTTCCGGCCAGAGCGCAACGAAACCGCTCTGCCCCGGCGATTTCAGCCAACCCAAGGAAAACTGGCACCGCGCTTGCTCCGGCACTGGCAAACAAGAAACGAGGTGCGCCATGCCGCTACCCGCCCCAACTGTCGGCATCATTGCCAACCCTGCCTCCGGCCGCGACCTGCGCCGCCTGACTGCCAATGCCGGGCTCTATTCGAGTACCGACAAGGCATCGGCGATCCAGCGCCTGCTCGCTGCCTTCGGTGCTACCGGCATCGGCCAGGTGCTGCTGCCCAGCGACATGACCGGCATCGCCGCTGCCGTGCTCAAGGCCAGCCAGGGCCCGGTCGCCCATGACCAGCACTGGCCGGCCATCGAAATCCTCGACCTGCCGCTGACCCAGACTGTTGCCGATACCCGCCTGGCCACCCGCCAAATGGTCGAGCGCGGTGTGGCGATGATCGCCGTGCTTGGCGGCGACGGCACCCACAAGGCAGTCGCTGCCGAGGCCGGGGACGTGCCGCTGCTGACCTTGTCCACCGGCACCAACAATGCCTTCCCCGAACTGCGCGAGGCCACCAGCGCCGGCCTGGCCGGCGGCCTGCTTGCCAGCGGACGGGTACCAGCCAGCATCGGCCTGCGCCGCAACAAGCGCCTGCTGGTGAAGGTGCCCGAACAACAGCTTGCCGAATGGGCACTGGTGGAGGTGGCGGTGTCGCCTCAGCGCTTCATCGGCGCTCGGGCACTGAGCCGCAGCGAAGACCTTTGCGAAGTCTTCGCGTGTTTCGCCGAACCCCATGCCATCGGCCTCTCGGCCCTGTGCGGCCTGTGGTGCCCGGTCTCGCGCCAGGACCCGCACGGTGCCTGGGTACGCCTGAACCCCGGTGCTGAACAAGCGCTGCTCGCACCACTGGCACCCGGCCTGCTGCAAGGCTGCGGCATCACCGCCAGCGGCGCCCTGACGCCCGGCGTAGCCCATCGCCTGAGCCTGGCCAGCGGCACCCTGGCGCTGGACGGCGAGCGCGAAATCGAATTCGCCGAGCATGACAGCCCCACCATCACCCTCGACCACCAAGGCCCATTGAGCGTGGACGTCGAGGCCGTACTGGCGCACGCCGCCCGCCATCACTTGCTGGCCGTGCCCCGTGGCCATCGGCTGCACCCTGCAAACCCGTGTTGAGACAACCCCGGAGAACAACAAGATGTCCAATCAACTCAGTACCGAACAACTGCTGCATGCCTATGAAGTGATGCGCACTATCCGTGCCTTCGAAGAACGCCTGCACGTCGAGTTCGCCACCGGCGAGATCCCTGGCTTCGTGCACCTGTATGCCGGCGAGGAGGCTTCCGCCGCCGGAGTCATGGCCCACCTGCGCGATAGCGACTGTATCGCCTCGACCCACCGCGGCCACGGCCACTGCATCGCCAAGGGTGTGGACGTATACGGCATGATGGCCGAGATCTACGGCAAGAAGACCGGCGTGTGCGGCGGCAAAGGCGGTTCGATGCACATCGCCGACCTGGAAAAAGGCATGCTCGGCGCCAACGGCATCGTCGGTGCCGGCGCTCCGCTGGTGGCCGGGGCGGCGCTGGCGGCCAAGATCAAAGGCCGCGACGATGTATCGGTGGCCTTCTTCGGCGATGGCGCCTCCAACGAAGGCGCCGTGTTCGAAGCCATGAACATGGCCTCGATCATGAACCTGCCGTGCATCTTCGTGGCCGAGAACAACGGCTACGCCGAAGCCACCGCCTCGACCTGGTCGGTTGCCTGCGACCATATCGCCGATCGCGCGGCCGGGTTCGGCATGCCCGGTGTCACCATCGACGGTTTCGACTTCTTTGCCGTGTACGAGGCCGCCGGCGCTGCCATCGAACGTGCGCGTTCCGGGCAAGGCCCGTCGCTGATCGAGGTCAAGCTCAGCCGCTACTACGGCCATTTCGAAGGCGATGCACAAACCTACCGCGCCCCGGACGAAGTGAAGAACCTGCGCGAATCCCGCGACTGCCTCATGCAGTTCCGCAACAAGACCACCCGCGCCGGCCTGCTCACGGCTGCGCAACTGGACGCCATCGACGCCCGCGTCGAGGACCTGATCGAAGACGCCGTGCGCCGCGCCAAGTCCGATCCCAAGCCACAGCCCGCCGACCTGCTCACCGACGTCTACGTCGCCTACCCCTGAGCCGCGGATTACAAGAACAACAGGAGAATCACCATGGCAAGAAAGATCAGCTACCAGCAGGCCATCAACGAAGCCCTGGCCCAGGAAATGCGCCGCGACAACACTGTATTCATCATTGGCGAAGACGTTGCCGGCGGCGCCGGTGCCCCCGGCGAGGATGACGCCTGGGGGGGCGTGCTGGGCGTGACCAAGGGCCTTTACCATCAGTTCCCGGGGCGCGTGCTCGACGCACCGCTGTCGGAAATCGGCTACGTCGGCGCTGCCGTCGGTGCTGCCACCCAGGGCCTGCGCCCGGTGTGCGAGCTGATGTTCGTCGACTTCGCCGGCTGCTGCCTGGACCAGATCCTCAACCAGGCCGCCAAGTTCCGCTACATGTTCGGCGGCAAGGCGGTAACCCCGCTGGTGATGCGCACCATGTACGGCGCCGGCCTGCGCGCGGCGGCCCAGCACTCGCAGATGCTCACCTCGCTGTGGACGCACATTCCCGGCCTGAAGGTGGTCTGCCCGTCCTCGCCGTACGATGCCAAGGGCCTGTTGATACAGGCGATCCGCGACAACGACCCGGTGATCTTCTGCGAGCACAAGCTGCTCTACAGCATGCAGGGAGAGGTGCCGGAAGAGGTGTACACCGTACCGTTCGGTGAGGCCAACTTCCTGCGTGATGGCGACGACGTGACCCTGGTCACCTATGGCCGCATGGTGCATGTGGCGCTGGAGGCCGCCAACAACCTGGCCCGCCAGGGTATCGACTGCGAAGTGCTGGACCTGCGCACCACCAGCCCGCTGGATGAGGACAGCATCCTGGAAAGCGTGGAAAAGACCGGCCGCCTGGTGGTGATCGACGAAGCCAACCCGCGTTGCTCCATGGCCACCGACATCAGCGCGCTGGTGGCACAGAAGGCCTTCGGCGCGCTCAAGGGCCCGATCGAAATGGTCACCGCCCCGCATACTCCTGTGCCGTTCTCCGATGCACTGGAAGACCTGTACATCCCTGACGCGGCGAAGATCGAGGCTGCGGTACGCAAAGTGATCGAAGCCGCAAGGAGTGCCGCATGAGCCAGATCCATACCCTGACCATGCCCAAGTGGGGCCTGTCGATGACCGAGGGCCGGGTGGATACCTGGCTGAAGCAGGAAGGTGACGAAATCAACAAGGGCGACGAGGTGCTGGACGTCGAGACCGACAAGATCAGCAGCAGCGTCGAAGCCCCGTTCAGCGGTGTGTTGCGCCGCCAGGTGGCCAGGCCTGATGAAACCCTGCCGGTCGGTGCCCTGCTGGCGGTGGTGGTGGAAGGCGAAGCCGAAGAAGCCGAAATCGATGCCGTGGTGCAGCGCTTCCAGGCCGAGTTCGTCGCCGAGGGGGGCGCCGACCAGGCCCAAGGGCCAGCGCCACAGAAGGCTGAAGTGGCTGGCCGGCAGTTGCGCTGGTTCGAGCTCGGTGAAGGCGGCACGCCGCTGGTGCTGGTGCACGGTTTTGGTGGCGACCTCAACAACTGGCTGTTCAACCACCCGGCGCTGTCTGCCGAGCGACGGGTAATCGCCCTCGACCTGCCGGGCCATGGCGAGTCGGCCAAGGCCCTGCAACGGGGCGACCTGGATGAGTTGAGCGAAACCGTACTGGCCCTGCTCGACCACCTGGACATCGCCAAGGCCCACCTGGCCGGCCACTCCATGGGCGGCGCGGTCAGCCTGAACGTGGCGCGCCTGGCGCCGCAACGGGTGGCCAGCCTGAGCCTGGTGGCCAGTGCCGGGCTGGGCGAGGAGATCAACGGACAGTACCTGCAAGGCTTCGTCGCTGCCGCCAACCGCAATGCCCTCAAACCGCAGATGGTACAGCTGTTTGCCGACCCCGCACTGGTAACGCGGCAGATGCTGGAGGACATGCTCAAGTTCAAGCGACTGGAAGGCGTGGACGACGCGTTGCGCCTGTTGGCATCGGCCATCGCTGACGGCGACCGGCAGCGCCACGACCTGCGCGGGGTGCTGGGACAACACCCGGCCCTGGTGGTGTGGGGCGGCAAGGACGCGATCATCCCGGCCAGCCATGCCGAAGGGCTGGAGGCTGAAGTGCTGGTGCTGCCCGAGGCTGGCCACATGGTGCAAATGGAGGCGGCCGAACAGGTCAACCAGCAACTGCTCGCGTTCCTGCGCAAGCACTAAGCCCTTTCCGTGAGCCTGGAGAACAACAATGAACGACCTGAGCCACACCCACATGCGCGCCGCCGTCTGGCATGGCCGCAATGATATTCGCGTCGAACAGGTGCCCCTGCCGGCCGACCCTGCGCCCGGCTGGGTGCAGATCAAGGTGGACTGGTGCGGCATCTGCGGCTCCGACCTGCACGAATACGTCGCTGGCCCGGTATTCATCCCGGTGGAGGCACCGCACCCGCTGACCGGCATCCAGGGCCAGTGCATCCTCGGCCACGAGTTCTGCGGCCAGATCGCCAAGCTGGGTGAAGGCGTGGAAGGTTTTGCCGTCGGTGACCCGGTGGCTGCGGACGCCTGCCAGCATTGCGGCACCTGCTACTACTGCACCCACGGCCTGTACAACATCTGCGAGCGCCTGGCCTTCACCGGCCTGATGAACAACGGCGCCTTTGCCGAACTGGTCAACGTGCCCGCCAACCTGCTGTACCTGCTGCCGCAGGGTTTCCCGGCAGAGGCCGGGGCGCTGATCGAACCGCTGGCGGTGGGCATGCATGCGGTAAAGAAGGCCGGCAGCCTGCTTGGCCAGACGGTGGTGGTAGTTGGAGCCGGCACTATTGGTTTGTGCACCATCATGTGTGCCAAGGCGGCAGGCGCGGCGCAGGTGATCGCCCTGGAAATGTCCTCGGCGCGCAAGGCCAAGGCTAGAGAGGTTGGCGCCAGCGTAGTGCTGGACCCCAGCCAGTGCGACGCCCTGGTGGAAATCCGCAAGCTCACTGCCGGGCTGGGCGCGGATGTGAGTTTTGAATGCATCGGCAACAAACACACGGCCAAGCTGGCCATCGACACCATCCGCAAGGCGGGCAAGTGCGTGTTGGTGGGGATATTCGAGGAGCCTAGCGAGTTCAACTTCTTCGAACTGGTGTCCACCGAAAAGCAGGTGCTGGGCGCGTTGGCGTACAACGGCGAGTTTGCCGATGTGATTGCCTTCATCGCTGACGGCAGGCTGGACATTCGCCCGCTGGTGACCGGGCGGATCGGGCTGGAGCAGATTGTCGAGCTGGGCTTCGAGGAGTTGGTCAACAACAAGGAGGAGAACGTGAAGATCATCGTTTCGCCGGGCGTGCGCTGATTGCACCTCAAAGGCAACACGGAACCTGTGGGAGCGGGCGTGCCCGCGAATCAGGCAACTCGGTGGATGGCACCGGCTTCGCCGGTGTTCGCGGCTAAAGCCGCTCCCACAGGTATTGCGCAAAGCTGAAGGTCACCGCAATACCTGTGGGAGCGGGTTCACCCGCGAAGAAGACCACACGGTACATGGCACCGGCTTCGCCGGTGTTCTCGGGCACGCCCGCTGCCACAGGTTCCGTGCCAGCTTTTCAATGCAGTGCAGGCTCGAGAGCTGCGCCAGCACATGCGTTCGCTGTTTCAGGACCCCATTCTGCGTCATACTCGGCAGACCTATTGCCCGGTTCTCGCCATGCGTTCACTGCTCCCCGTCACCCTGGTCCTGCTGCTCGCCGCCTGCGGCGATGGCGAATCGCTGCTCCCGCCGGACGCGCGCCTGCCTGACGGTGGGCGGTACCGGGGGCAGGTGGTCGATGGCCTGCTGCAAGGCGAGGGCCGGATCGACTACCCCAACGGCAGCTGGTACGCCGGTACCTTCAAGGACGGCCAATGGCACGGTCAGGGCGAATGGCACGGCCGCAACGGCGAGGTGTACCGCGGCCAGTTCGCCGCAGGGCTGTTCCAGGGGCTGGGCGAGCTGACTACCCCGGGTAGCCACTATGCCGGCACCTTCAGCCACGGCCGCCGCGACGGCGAAGGCACCCTCAAGCAAGCCGACCAGACCTACCGCGGCCAGTTCAAGGACGACCTGTACGAAGGCGCCGGCGAGCTGGAACTGGCCGACGGCAGCCGCTACCAGGGCCTGTTCGCCAAGGGCAAGCCCAACGGCGCTGGGGTGCGCAGCGATGCCAGCGGCAACCAGTTCAGCGGCCACTTCATCAATGGCCAGCTGGAAGGCAGCGGCACCTACGACAGCGTTGACGGCGAGCAGTACATCGGCGAGTTCAAGGACAACCGCCTGGAAGGCCGTGGCCGCTACGAAAATGCCGATGGTGATGTGTGGATCGGCGAATTCAAGGACGGCTCGCTGGTTGGCGAAGGCGAACTGCTGGGCAGCGATGGCAGCCACTACAAAGGCACCTTCGCCGACTGGCGCCTGTCGGGCCAGGGCAGCCTGCAACTGGCCGACGGCAGCAAGTACATCGGTGGCTTTCTCAACGATGCCTACCACGGCCAGGGCCGGCTGATCCTGGCCAACGGCAAGGTCGAAAGTGGCACCTGGAGCAACGGCGTGCGCGTACGGGACCAGAACGGCAAGCTGTTGCCCGACCCGCTGGACCTGACGCTGCTCAACCAGGGCCGTTTGCTGGATGAAGCGCTGGCCCGGGTACCGCGCTCGGCGCCACCAGTTCAGCTATACAGCCTGGTGGTGGCCGGCGATGGCCAGCAGAGCGTGTTCATGCGTGAAGCCGACTATGTCAGCAACATGCTCAAGGTGCGCTTTGGCGCCAGTGGCCAGGTGACCCTGGTCAACCACCGCGACCACATGACCACCCGAGCCATGGCCACACGCGAAAACCTGACCCGCGCCGCCCGTACCCTGGCCGAGCGCAGCGGCCCCGAAGACCTGGTGTTCATCTATCTCACCAGTCATGGCAGCCAGGACCATCAGCTGGTACTCGACCAACCGCGCCTGCAGTTGGCCGATCTGTCTGCCGACGAGCTGGCGAGCGCGCTGGCACCGCTGAAGAACCGCGACAAGGTGATTGTCATATCCGCCTGCTATTCAGGGGGCTACATCACGCCGCTCAAAGATGAGCGCACGCTGATCATGACCGCCGCCCGGGCCGACCGCGTGTCTTTCGGTTGCTCGGAAGAAGCCGATTTCACCTATTTCGGCGATGCCCTGTTCGCCGAAGCGCTGAACCAGACCGACGACCTGAAACAGGCGTTTGAACTGGCGCGCGCCAGCGTTGCCGAAAGAGAACAAAGGGAAGGTTTCGAGGCCTCCGAACCGCAGCTGTGGGCGCCGCCGAACGTGCTTGAGCACTGGCAGCACCTGCGCCGGCAACAGGCCGAAGAAGCATTGCGTAACGCCGCACAGGCCAACGTGGGGGAACAGGCGGAAACGCCACGCAGCCACTAAGCTTGTGTGTAACAAGGGAGAGACATCATGTATTTGACGCCTCAGCATGTCCTGCTTGCCGGTGCCACGGGTCTGACAGGTGAACACCTGCTCGACCGTCTGCTCAACGAGCCCACCATCACTCGCGTACTGGCGCCTACCCGCCGGCCATTGGCCGAGCACCCGCACCTGGAAAACCCGGTAGGCGACCCGGCTGTGTTCCTTCCACAACTGGGTGGGCGGGTCGATATCGCCTATTGCTGCCTGGGCACCACACTGAAGCAGGCCGGTTCCGAATCGGCCTTCCGCGCGGTGGACCTGGACATGGTGGTGGCGTTCAGCAAGCGTGCCCGGGAGTTGGGCGCGCGGCATCTGCTGGTGGTCAGTGCATTGGGCGCCGACCCGAAATCGTCGATTTTCTACAACCGGGTCAAGGGTGAGATGGAGGAGGCACTCAAGGCTCAGGATTGGCCGCAGCTGACCATCGTGCGGCCATCGTTGCTGCTGGGTGAGCGGGTCGAGCCTCGGCTTAGTGAACAGTTGGCTTCGCCGTTTGCCAAGCTGATACCCGGGAAGTATCGGGGGATCGAGGCTTGTACCTTGGCCCGGGCGCTGTGGCGGCTGGCGCTGGAGGAAGAGGACGGGGTGCGGATTGTGGAGTCGGATGAGTTGCGCAGGTTGGGCAAGAAATAGGCTTCACTTGTGATGGCCTCTTCGCGGGCACGCCCGCTCCCACAGGTACAGTGATCACAAGAAGATTACACAGATCCTGTAGGAGCGGGTTTACCCGCGAAAGGGCCCTTACAGGCCACCAGTGGCCTGGAAGCCTACACCGGCCGCTGTCAGCAACGACAACGGCAGCAACAAGGTATCGAGCAACATGCTCCCCGGCAGGTCCAGCCCCGGATACGCTGGCGCCTCAGCCCCGTAACGATCCCGCGGGCAGCACCCGCCATTGATCACATACAAGTCCAACCGGGTACCGGCATACACCACCGGTGCCCCGGGTTTGTTGGCATCCAACGTGCGCACCGTGGCGCAGCCACCGAGCAGCACCAGCGCCAGCAAGCCCACCAGCGCTCGCTTCAATCATCCACCCCGAAGTGGTGCTCACCCCAGCGCGGCAACATGTCCTGGGGAATGTTCAGCAGGTTGAGAATGCGCGCCACCACGAAGTCGACCAGGTCGTCGATGGTCTGCGGCTGGTGATAAAAGCCCGGTGCCGCCGGCAGGATCACCGCGCCCATCTGCGACAGCTTGAGCATGTTCTCCAGGTGGATGGTGGAGAACGGCGCCTCGCGCGGCACCAGGATCAGTTGGCGACGCTCCTTGAGGGTAACGTCGGCAGCACGTTCGATCAGGTTGTTGCAGGCACCGGTGGCAATCGCCGACAACGTGCCGGTGGAACAGGGCACCACGACCATTGCCGCCGGGGCGCCGGAGCCCGAGGCTACCGGCGACATCCAGTCTTCCTTGCCATACACGCGGATCTGCCCGTCGGCAGCGCCGGTATATTCGGTGAGGAAGGCCTGCATCGCCTGTGGCTTGGCCGGCAGCACCACGTCCGTCTCGGTGGCCATCACCAGTTGCGCGGCCTTGGAGATCAGGAAGTGCACCTCGCGGTCCTCACGCACCAGGCAGTCGAGCAGGCGCAGGCCATACTGGGCACCAGAGGCGCCCGTCATGGCCAGGGTGATGCGTTCCGGCCCGCTCACTTCAGTGCCTCGGCCAGCTTGCCGTGCAGGCCGCCGAAGCCGCCGTTGCTCATGATCACTACATGGGTACCCGGGCGGGCCTGCCCCTTGACCCGTTCGATGATCGCTTCGAGGCTGTCGGCCACCACGCTGGGCACTTTGCATTGCGCGGCGGTGGCAGCCAGGTCCCAGCCAAGGTTGGCCGGGGCGTACCAGATCACCTGGTCGGCGTCGTTGACGCTTTCCGGCAGGCCGTCACGGTGGGCACCGAGCTTCATCGAGTTTGAGCGCGGCTCGATCACGGCGATCACCGGGGCTTCGCCAACGCGCTTGCGCAGGCCGTCTAGGGTGGTGGCGATGGCGGTCGGGTGGTGGGCGAAGTCATCGTAGATGGTCACGCCCTGCACTTCGGCAACCTTCTCCATGCGCCGCTTGACGCTCTTGAAGGCGCTCAGGCCTTCGATGCCCATGGCTGGCACCACGCCTACATGGCGCGCCGCTGCCAGGGTAGCCAGGGCGTTGGCGACGTTGTGCTGGCCAGTCAGCGCCCAGTCCACCACGCCCTGCGCTTCGCCGTCGAACAGCACTTCGAAGCGCGAGCCGTCGGGGCTGAGCAGACGGGCTTGCCACTGGCCACCTTCGCCGGTGGTCTGCACCGGGGTCCAGCAACCCATGCCGATCACTCGCTCCAGCGCCTGCTCGGTGGTGGGGTGGATGACAAGGCCTTCGCTGGGGATGGTGCGCACCAGGTGGTGGAACTGCCGCTCGATCGAGGCCAGGTCGGGGAAGATGTCCGCATGGTCGAACTCGAGGTTGTTGAGGATCGCCGTGCGCGGGTGGTAGTGGACGAACTTCGAGCGCTTGTCGAAGAAGGCGCTGTCGTACTCGTCGGCTTCGACCACGAAGAACGGCGTATCGCCAAGGCGCGCCGACACCGAGAAGTTCTGCGGCACACCGCCAATCAGGAAGCCCGGGCTCATGCCAGCGTGTTCCAGCACCCAGGCCAGCATGCTGCTGGTAGTGGTCTTGCCGTGGGTACCGGCAACGGCCAGCACCCAGCGGCCCTGCAACACGTGGTCGGCCAGCCACTGCGGGCCGGAAACATAGGGCAGGCCCTTGTTCAGCACGTACTCCACCGCCGGGTTGCCACGCGACATGGCGTTGCCGATGACCACCAGATCTGGCGCCGGGTCCAGCTGGGCCGGGTCATAGCCTTGGGTCAGCTCGATGCCCTGGGCTTCAAGCTGGGTGCTCATCGGGGGATAGACGTTGGCGTCCGAGCCGGTGACGCGGTGGCCAAGTTCCTTGGCCAGCACCGCCAGCGAGCCCATGAAAGTGCCGCAAATACCGAGAATGTGAATATGCATGGTCGACCTCGCAAAACATCGAGGCAGGGTAGCCCAGGGCGCGACAAATCGCACCAGATGTTTCGCTCAGTCGGCCCTGGTGATGCCGTGTTTGCGCAGTTTTCGATACAAGGTATTGCGGCTGATGCCCAAGTGCTCGGCGACACGGGTGAGGTGCCAGTGTTTTGCCTCTAGCGTCTCCAACAATGCTTGCCGCTCCGCATCCTGTAGGAGCGGCCTTGTGTCGCGATCGGGCTGCGCAGCAGCCCCTGCAAATTGGTCGGCGCGGCTGGGCCCCTGGGGCCGCTCTGCGGCCCTTTCGCGACACAAGGCCGCTCCTACAGGGACGGTGCTGTTGCGAACAATGGCTGGGAGATCCGGGAACACGATGCGGGAGTCTTCGCAAAGTGCCACCAGGGTACGCAGCACGTTGCGCATCTGCCGCACGTTGCCCGGCCAGGCGAAGTCGAGCAGTGCCTGCCGCGCCCTGGGCTCGATATCGATCGGTTCTCCCTGCGCCTCCTGACGCAGCAGAAAGTCCAGCAACTGCGCCTTGTCACTGCGCTCGCGCACTGCCGGCAATGCCACTTCCAGGCCATTGAGGCGGTAATACAGGTCCTCGCGGAAACTGCCCTGCTCCACCCTATCCAGCAGGTCACGGTGAGTAGCGCTGACAATGCGCACGTCGACCGCCTGCGGCTCGCCACCGATCGGCACCACCTGGCGCTCCTCCAGCACGCGCAGCAGGCGGGTTTGCAGGGCCAGTGGCATGTCGCCAATCTCGTCCAGCAGCAAGGTGCCGCCATCGGCCTGCAGCAGCTTGCCGCGCATGCCTTCCTTGCGTGCACCGGTAAAGCTGCCGCCGCGGTAGCCGAACAGTTCGCTCTCGATCAGGCTCTCCGGGATCGAGGCGCAGTTGATGGCGACGAACGGCTTGCCGCGCCGCTCGCTGGCCTGGTGCACGGCCTGGGCAAAAGCCTCCTTGCCACAGCCGGTCTCGCCGCGCAGCAACAGCGGCACATCGCGCTCGAACACCCGCACGCTGCGGCGGAAGTCGTTCTGCAAGGCGGGGTCGAGCAGGCAGATAAGCGGCTCCACTTCCCGCGTGGGCCGCGGCTGGGCGGCTGGTACCGACCACACCGGTGCGCGCGCCTGGCCACGCAGGCTGGCGAACACCTGGCGCCCGTCCAGGGTATGCAGCGGCCAGGCCGTGCTGCCGCTGGGCGTGGCGCGGCTGAACAGTTCGTCGTGGCTGCAAGCGAAAAAGCGTTCCAGCGGTTTGCCCAGCACGCCACCACGCACCGTGCCCAGCAGGTTCAGCGCACTCTGGTTGGCGGCGCAGATGCGCCCGTCACCGTCGAACGCCAGCAGGCCTTCGCTGAACAGGCCGACCGACTCGGCCTGCAGGTGAAAACGCAGCAGCCATTGCTGTTCGAAATGGCGCAGGAAGTAGCAGCTTTCGATCATCTTCGCCGACAGGTTGACCAAAGCCATGGTGTGGAACTGGCTCTGCCGGGAAACGTCGGGCCGCGCCGAAGACACATCCAGCACTGCAAGCAACTCGCCATGCGGGTCGAACACCGGGCTGGCCGAGCAGGTCAGGCCGGTGTGGCGGCCACGGAAGTGCTCGTTCTGGTGGATGGTCAGCGCCTGGCGCTCGACCAGGCAGGTGCCGATGCCGTTGGTGCCCTCGCGCGCCTCGCTCCAGTCAGCGCCCAGCCACAGCCCGGCACGCTCGAAGCTGCGCCGCTCGGTCGGCGCGCTGACGCAATTGAGGATCACCCCACGGGCATCGGTCAGCAGCACCGCATGGCCGGCCCCGGAAAGCTGCTGGTGCAGGCTGTTCATTTCATGGTCGGCAATCTGCAGCACCTGGCGCAGGCGCTCGCGGCTTTCCAGCAGGCGCCCATGCTCGAGCACCACCGGGGCCTCGATCACCGACGGGTCGAGGTGGTAGTCCTCCAGGCAGCGCAGCCAGGAGCGGGCGATGGACGGGTCACTTCCACCCTCTCCGGCCCCACCATGGGCGACGGTATGGACTTGCTGGGCATGGCGACTGAAATGATTGCTCTGCATTGTTGTAGTTCTCCGCAGATAGAGAGTCCCGCCAGCATCCTCCACCCGGCAAGGCTTTGCAATGCACCCTCCGGTTACGTGTCGCAAATGGCACAAAGTGTCACCCCCGCGCGTACCGGCGCTGGCACAGAGATCGTGGGCCAGGCCCAAAGAACCGAGCCAAGTCATTGATTTTCCTGGCGCTCGAAACGCTGGCCCAACCTTTGCTCTACGCTTTCCAACTCCCTAACAAACACAATAGCCAGGAGACACACCATGCGTTACGCACATCCCGGTACCGAAGGCGCGAAGGTTTCCTTCAAGAGCCGCTACGGCAACTACATCGGTGGTGAGTTCGTTCCTCCGGTAAAGGGGCAGTACTTCGAAAATACCTCCCCGGTGAATGGCAAGCTGATCGCTGAATTCCCTCGCTCCACTGCCGAAGACATCGATAAAGCCCTGGATGCAGCCCACGCTGCGGCCGACGCCTGGGGCCGCACTTCAGTGCAGGACCGCTCCAACGTTCTGCTGAAGATCGCCGACCGTATCGAGCAGAACCTCGAACTGCTGGCCATTACCGAAACCTGGGACAACGGCAAGCCGATCCGCGAAACCCTCAATGCCGACATTCCGCTGGCGGTCGACCACTTCCGCTACTTCGCTGGCTGCATCCGCGCCCAGGAAGGCGGCGCCGCGGAAATCAACGAAGGCACCGTGGCCTACCACATCCATGAGCCACTGGGCGTGGTCGGGCAGATCATCCCGTGGAACTTCCCGATCCTGATGGCCGCCTGGAAGCTCGCCCCGGCACTGGCCGCCGGCAACTGCGTGGTGCTCAAGCCAGCCGAACAGACCCCGCTGGGCATCACCGTGCTGCTGGAAGTGATCGGTGACCTGCTGCCACCTGGTGTGCTCAACGTGGTGCAAGGCTATGGCCGCGAAGCCGGTGAAGCACTGGCCACCAGCAAGCGCATCGCCAAGATCGCCTTCACCGGCTCGACCCCGGTGGGCTCGCACATCATGAAATGCGCCGCCGAGAACATCATCCCGTCCACCGTCGAACTGGGCGGCAAGTCGCCGAACGTGTATTTCGAAGACATCATGCAAGCCGAACCAAGCTTCATCGAGAAGGCGGCCGAAGGCATGGTGCTGGCGTTCTTCAACCAGGGCGAGGTATGCACCTGCCCGTCACGGGCACTGGTGCAGGAGTCGATCTACCCGCAGTTCATGGAAGTGGTGATGAAGAAGGTGCTGCAGATCAAGCGCGGCGACCCGCTGGACACTGACACCATGGTCGGAGCGCAGGCCTCGCAACAGCAGTTCGAGAAGATCCTGTCGTACCTGGATATCGCCCAGAAGGAAGGCGCCGAGTTGCTGACCGGCGGCAAGGTCGAAAAACTGGAGGGCTCGCTGGCCACCGGTTACTACATCCAGCCGACCCTGCTCAAGGGCAACAACAAGATGCGCGTGTTCCAGGAAGAAATCTTCGGCCCGGTGGTCAGCGTCACCACCTTCAAGGACGAAGCCGAAGCCCTGGCGATCGCCAACGACACCGAGTTCGGCCTGGGCGCCGGCGTGTGGACCCGCGACATCAACCGTGCCTACCGCGTGGGCCGTGGGATCAAGGCTGGCCGCGTGTGGACCAACTGCTACCACCTGTACCCGGCGCATGCCGCGTTCGGTGGCTACAAGAAGTCGGGGGTCGGGCGTGAGACGCACAAGATGATGCTCGACCACTATCAGCAGACCAAGAACCTGCTGGTGAGCTACGACATCAATCCGTTGGGCTTCTTCTAAACCTGGGATGGCCTCGGGGCTGCTTTGCAGCCCATCGCCGGCAAGCCAGCTCCCACAGGGATCGCAGGGGATTCCAGACCTGTGCAGTACCTGTGGGAGCCGGCTTGCCGGCGATGAGGCCGGACCTGCAAACACAATATCCAGAGCACCAACCGCTCTGGCTCGCTTCCTGCAGTACCCATCACCATCGGCCCGGAACCCGTCCGGCCACCAAGAAAAACAACAGGTGAATCTATGCCAAGCGATCATTCCGCCGGCTCGCCGGCAGGCTCTTCCGTCGACTTCGAAAAAGTCGGCTCGGACTATTTCCAGCAACGTGAACTGAAAAAAGGTGCCGCCGGCTGGGTCCTGCTGGTCGGCCTGGGCGTGGCCTACGTCATCTCCGGCGACTATGCCGGCTGGAACTTCGGCCTGGCGCAGGGCGGCTGGGGCGGCATGTTCCTCGCCACCCTGCTGATGGCCACCATGTACCTGTGCATGTGCTTCTCGCTGGCCGAGCTGTCGTCGATGATCCCCACCGCAGGCGGCGGCTACGGCTTTGCCCGCAGCGCCTTCGGCCCCTGGGGCGGCTTCCTCACCGGCACGGCAATCCTCATCGAGTACGCTATCGCCCCCGCCGCCATCGCCGTGTTCATCGGCGCCTACTGCCAGTCACTGTTCGGCATCGGCGGCTGGATGATCTACCTGGCGTTCTACATCGTGTTCATCGGCATCCACATCTTTGGCGTGGGTGAGGCGTTGAAGCTGATGTTCATCATCACCGCCATCGCAGCCATCGCTCTGGCCGTGTTCCTGGTGAGCATGGTGCCCCATTTTGATGCAGCCAACCTGTTCGACATCGCCAAAACGGACGCTGTGGGCGCCAGCAGCTTCCTGCCGTTCGGCTATGTCGGCGTGTGGGCGGCCATCCCCTATGCCATCTGGTTCTTCCTTGCCGTAGAGGGCGTGCCGCTGGCTGCCGAAGAAACCAAGAACCCCAAGCGTGACCTGCCACGCGGCCTGATCGGCGCCATGCTGGTGTTGCTGGCCTTCGCCCTGCTGATCCTGGTGGTCGGCCCTGGCGGCGCAGGCTCCGAAGCACTGAAAGCGTCCGGCAACCCGCTGGTGGAAGCATTGTCCAAAGCCTACGGCGGTAGCACCTGGATGGGCGGCTTCGTCAACCTGATCGGCCTGGCCGGGCTGATCGCCAGCTTCTTCTCGATCATCTACGCCTACTCCCGGCAGATCTTCGCCCTGTCCCGCGCCGGCTACCTGCCGCGCAAGCTGTCGGAAACCAACAAGAGCAAGGCCCCGGTACTGGCCTTGATCATCCCCGGGATCATCGGCTTTGCCCTGTCGCTGACCGGCCAGGGTGACCTGCTGATCCTG
Source organism: Pseudomonas asiatica (assembly GCF_009932335.1). Lineage (NCBI taxonomy): Bacteria > Pseudomonadati > Pseudomonadota > Gammaproteobacteria > Pseudomonadales > Pseudomonadaceae > Pseudomonas > Pseudomonas asiatica. The sequence continues at coordinate 467,711 of NZ_BLJF01000002.1, read as the reverse complement.
GTGGCGGTGTTCGGCGCTACCCTGTCGTACGTGCTGATGATGGCCGCGCACATCACCCTGCGCATCCGTCGGCCGAAGATGGAGCGCCCATACCGCACCCCTGGTGGCATCTTCACCTCGGGCCTGGCACTGGTACTGGCCTGCATCGCTGTGGTCGCCGGTTTCCTGGTAGACCCACGGGTGGTGATTGGCGCCGCAGTGATCTATGCGGTATTAATTGCCTACTTTGCTTTCTACAGCCGCCACCACCTGGTCGCGGGTACACCGGAAGAGGAATTCGCCGCGATCCAGAAGGCCGAAGAGGCCTTGCACTGATCGCCGCCACCCGCCGCGGGGCAACCCGCGGCTCTGGAGAGTCTGTATGGCAAGTTTCGTACACACGGTCGGCCACCTGGTCTACCGCTTCGACAGCCTCAAGGAAGTGATGGCCAAGGCCAGCCCCGCCCGCTCGGGGGACTACCTGGCGGGCGTCGCGGCCAGCAATGATGGCGAACGGGTCGCCGCGCAGATGGCCCTGGCCAATATCCCGCTGACGCATTTCCTCAACGAAGCGCTGATCCCTTACGAAGATGATGAAGTCACGCGCCTGATCATCGACACTCACGACGCCCAGGCCTTCGCCCCGGTCAGCCACCTGACCGTGGGTGGCCTGCGCGACTGGCTGCTGAGCGAAGAGGCCAACGAGGACAGCCTGCGCAGCCTGGCACCCGGGCTGACGCCGGAAATGGCCGCAGCGGTGTCGAAGATCATGCGCGTGCAAGACCTGGTGCTGGTGGCACAGAAGATCCGCGTGGTCACCCGGTTCCGTGGCACCATGGGCCTGCGCGGGCGCCTGTCGACCCGGCTGCAGCCCAACCACCCGACCGACGAGCCGGCCGGCATCGCCGCCAGCATTCTCGACGGCCTGCTGTACGGCAACGGCGACGCCATGATCGGCATCAACCCGGCCACCGACAGCATCGCCTCGATCTGCGCCCTGCTGGAGATGCTCGACGCCATCATCCAGCGCTACGACATCCCCACCCAGGCCTGCGTGCTGACCCACGTCACCACCTCGATCGAGGCGATCAACCGTGGCGTGCCACTGGACCTGGTGTTCCAATCCATTGCCGGCACCGAGGCGGCCAACGCCGGGTTCGGCATCAACCTGAACGTGCTGCAGGAAGGCTACGAAGCGGGCCTTTCGCTGAAACGCGGCACCCTCGGGCAGAACCTGATGTACTTCGAAACCGGCCAGGGCAGCGCGCTGTCAGCCAACGCCCACCACGGCGTCGACCAGCAGACCTGTGAAACCCGCGCCTATGCCGTGGCCCGCCACTTCAAGCCGTTCCTGGTCAACACCGTGGTCGGTTTCATCGGCCCGGAGTACCTGTACAACGGCAAGCAGATCATCCGCGCCGGCCTCGAAGACCACTTCTGCGGCAAGCTGCTGGGAGTGCCAATGGGTTGCGACATCTGCTACACCAACCACGCCGAAGCCGACCAGGACGACATGGACACCCTGCTGACCCTGCTGGGCGTGGCCGGGATCAACTTCATCATGGGTATCCCAGGCTCCGACGACATCATGCTCAACTACCAGACCACCTCGTTCCATGACGCGCTGTACGCGCGCCAGACCCTGGGCCTGAAGCCCGGGCCGGAATTCGAGGCATGGCTGGCCCGCACCGGCATCTTCACCCAGGCCGATGGCCGGGTGCGCTTTGGTGACAACCTGCCGCCGGCCTTCCGCCAGGCCTTGGCACAGCTTGCATAGGGATGACCATGGACCACCGCACGCCTACCCCCGAAAACCCCTGGCTGGCCCTGCGCAACCTGACCCCGGCGCGCATCGCCCTGGGCCGCACCGGCACCAGCCTGCCTACAGGTGCACAACTGGACTTCCAGTTCGCCCACGCCCAGGCACGCGATGCCGTGCACCTGGCCTTCGACCATGCCGGCCTGGCTACCCAGCTGAGTGACCGCGGGCGCGAAAGCCTGGTGCTGCACAGCGCCGCCAGCGACCGCAACCAGTACCTGCAACGCCCGGACCTGGGGCGACGGCTGAACGAAGATTCGGTTGCCGCGCTGCGCCAGCATGCCCAGGCCAACCCCGGCGGGGTCGACCTGGCCATCGTCGTCGCTGACGGCCTCTCGGCACTGGCCGTGCACCGCCACACCCTGCCGTTCCTGGCGCGCTTCGAGGAACAGGCCGCCGCCGACGGCTGGACCAGCGCCCCGGTGGTGCTGGTGCAGCAGGGCCGCGTGGCAGTGGCCGACGAGGTTGGTGAGCTGCTGGGCGCACGGATGACGGTGATGCTGATCGGCGAACGCCCGGGGCTCAGCTCGCCCGACAGCCTTGGCCTGTACTTCACCTATGCGCCAAAGGTCGGCCTGACCGACGCCTACCGCAACTGCATTTCCAACATCCGCCTGGAGGGCCTGAGTTATGGCATGGCGGCGCACCGCTTGCTGTACTTGATGCGCGAAGCCTGCCGGCGCCAGCTTTCCGGGGTGAATCTGAAGGACGAGGCCGAGGTCCATAGCCTGGAGAGCGAAAACAGCACCGGCCAGAAAGGTAACTTCCTGCTCGGCAAAGGATAAAAAACATGTCACGGAAGGCGGATTGCACTTGCGCCAAGCATTGGGCAGCATGCCTTTGAAAGCTGCTGGCAATCCGCTGTTTCCCCTAATGGACTCTGAGGGCCGCACATGCGCATCATCAAGGCAACCCTGGAACACCTCGATCTGCTTACGCCGATGTTCGTCAAATACCGCGAGTTCTATGGGCAGCTACCCTACCCCGACAGTTCGCGCAGCTTCCTGGAAAAGCGCCTGAAGCGGGATGAGTCGGTGATCTACCTGGCGCTACCCGATGATGATGACGGCAAGCTGCTGGGCTTCTGCCAGCTGTACCCGAGCTACTCGTCGCTGTCGCTGAAGCGGGTATGGATTCTCAACGATATCTACGTGGCCGAGGACTCGCGGCGCATGCTGGTGGCCGACCACCTGATGCGTGAGGCGAAGAAAATGGCCAAGGAAACCAACGCCGTGCGCATGCGGGTGTCAACCAGCGCGGACAATGAGGTAGCGCACAAGACTTACGAATCCATCGGGTTTCGTGAGGATAACGAGTTCAAGAGCTATATCCTGCCGATCAGCCAGGATTGACCTGCACCGGCCCTTTCGCGGGCTCGCCCGCTCCCACAGGTACAGCACAGCCTTAGGAAGCAGTGATATCTCTTTGGGAGCGGGCATGCCCGCGAAAGGGCCGGTACAGGAATACCACCTGCCGTAACCCCCCGCTACAAACTCCCCGGGCATGATCCTGACTTAGCCGTATAATGGCCCACCTGTCGTGTGTGAAAATTTACCCATCCGCAGGTAACCGAGCCTACGCCCAAGAACACAGGTGCTGTACATGGATTTCAACCCGCTGGACCTTATCCTGCATCTCGATGCCTACCTCGATCTGCTGGTCACCAACTACGGTCCCTGGATCTACGCCATCCTCTTCACCGTGATCTTCTGTGAAACCGGGCTGGTGGTCATGCCCTTCCTGCCTGGCGATTCGCTGCTGTTCATTGCCGGCGCCGTGGCCGCCGGTGGCGGCATGGACCCGTTGCTGCTGGCCGGCCTGCTGATGGCCGCCGCGATCCTCGGCGACAGCACCAACTATGTGATCGGCCGCACGACGGGCGAGCGGTTGTTCAACAACCCCAACTCGAAGATCTTCCGTCGCGACTACCTGCAGCGTACCCACGACTTCTATGAACGCCACGGCGGCAAGACCGTGACCATGGCGCGCTTCCTGCCCATCCTGCGCACCTTTGCGCCGTTCGTCGCCGGCATCGCCCACATGCACTACCCGCGCTTCCTCGGTTTCAGTGTCGCCGGTTCGCTACTGTGGGTCGGCGGCCTGGTGACCCTGGGCTACTTCTTCGGCAACGTGCCATTCATCAAACAGCACCTGTCGCTGATGGTGGTGGGCATCATCATCCTGTCGCTGGTACCGATGATCCTCGGCCTGCTGCGTGGCCGTCTGGGCCGCACGGCCAAAGCGCACTGAAACTTGCCGATGTGGTCGTTCAGCGCCTGGCGGCGCAAGCGCACCCTGGCGCGCTATCCCATCACCCCCCAGCAATGGCAGGCCGTGCGCGAGCGCCTGCCAATGCTGGACGGCATCACTGACGAAGAGGATCGCTGGCTGCGTGAAGCCTGCATCCTGTTCCTGCTCGACAAGCACCTCACCTGCCTGCCCGGCGTCGAGCCGGATGACGAGCAGCGCCTGGTGCTGGCGGCCCAGGCGCAGTTGCCGCTGCTGCACCTGGGCGAGCTGAACTGGTACCAGGGTTTCCACGAAATCATCCTCTACCCCGACGACTTCAAGAGCCCCCAGCGCCACCGCGATGCCAGTGGCGTGGAGCACGTGTGGGACGGTGAGCACAGCGGCGAAGCCTGGCAGCAGGGCCCGATCATCCTCGCCTGGAGCGGCGTGCTGGCCAGTGGTGGCTGGGAGGCCTACAACCTGGTCATCCATGAACTGGCGCACAAGCTCGACATGCTCAATGGTGATGCCAACGGCCTGCCGCCGCTGCACAGCGGCATGCCCGTGGATGAATGGGCAACCGCCATGCAACAGGCCTATGACGACCTCAACCGCCAGCTGGACGCCAACCCCGACGCCGAAACCGCCATCGATCCATATGCCGCAGAGAACCCCGCAGAATTCTTTGCCGTAACCAGCGAGTACTTCTTTAGTGCTCCCGACCTGCTGCAACAGGCTTATCCACAGGTCTACCGCCAGTTGTCGCTGTTCTACCGCCAGGACCCGCTGGCGCGCCTGTGCCGGTTGCAGGCCGAACACCCGGAATACCGCGAAAGCCACGCCTGACGGGGCCGCACATCAGGCCAGGCGTGGCATGCCCATGCAGAATGTGCCTATAATCGCCGCCACTTTTTTGGTCAAACACGGGGGCACTGCCCAATGAGCTACAGCAAGATTCCGGCGGGCAAAGACCTGCCGAACGACATCTACGTCGCCATCGAGATCCCGGCCAACCACGCGCCGATCAAATACGAGATCGACAAGGACAGCGATACCCTGTTCGTCGACCGTTTCATGGCTACCCCGATGTTCTACCCAGCCAACTACGGCTTCATCCCGAACACCCTGGCCGATGACGGTGATCCGCTGGACGTGCTGGTCGTTACCCCTTACCCGGTAGCCCCAGGTTCGGTTATCCGCGCCCGTCCGGTCGGCGTGCTGAACATGACCGACGACGGCGGCGGCGACGCCAAGGTCATCGCTGTTCCTCACGACAAGCTGTCGCAGCTGTACGTCGACGTGAAGGAATACACCGACCTGCCAGCCCTGCTGATCCAGCAGATCGAGCACTTCTTTGCCAACTACAAAGATCTCGAGAAGGGCAAGTGGGTCAAGATCGAAGGCTGGGAAGGCGCTGACGCCGCCCGCGCCGCGATCACCAAATCGGTTGCTGCCTACAAGGGCTGATGCCGGTTGCATGAAGAACCCCGCCTCGGCGGGGTTTTTTATGGCCATTCGTCAACACCTGCGTTCGCGGCCCTCTTGTTGAATGACCTGCCTTCGCGGTCGGTTGTAGGAGCGGCCTTGTGTCGCGATCGGGCGCGAAGCGGCCGTAAAATCAGCAAATGCGGTCTCTCAGGTACATCGTGCGGGATGGTTTGGGGCCGCGTCGCGCCCCGTCGCGACACAAGGCCGCTCCTACAGCTACCGCGCCAACGCCTGATGCGGTAATAAATCCTACGCAGTCCTACTCCAACGCCCTACAAACAGGCGCTTTTCACACAAGCTCCATCAACATCCGGTTCATATCCTTGCTGGCACCCCGCCGCTACACTCGCCGCCATGAACACATCCGGTGACAGACTCAAAGCCCTCCTCCACGAATGTGGCCTGACCCCTTCTGATTTCGCCGCCCAGCGCAGCGTCACGCCCCAGCACGTCAACAACTGGCTCAAGCGCGGCGTGCCCCTGGCCCGGCTGGACGAAATGGCGGACCTGTTCTGCGTGCATCGTCGCTGGTTGCGCACGGGCGAAGGCCCCAAACACCACAACCCGATCCTGCGCACCTGCCCACCGGGGCCGGCGCCCGCCAACCCGCCCACGCCGCTATCGGCGCAAGGCGGCCGTACATTGAAGGTGCCCTTTTACGAGCTGCACAACGGCCTGCTGTCGCCCGTGGCCGGCAAACACCTGTGCCTGCCCGCAAAAGCCCTGAAAGGGTTGGGAGTGCATGCCGACGACGCCATCTGCCTGGCCATGCCCGCCAGCAACATGACCCCGCTGATTCCGCTGCAAGCTACCCTGGCCATCGACCTGGGCATGACCCAGGTGGTCGAGGGCGAAACCTATGCCCTGCTGCACAACGGCGTGCTCAGGGTTAACAACCTCAGCCTCGGCCAGCACGGCACGCTGTACCTGCACAGCCATGATCGGCGCAACTATGCGGTCGAACGCTACACCGCCGCCCAGCGCCAGACACAAGGGCTGAAGATACTGGGCTGGGTGTTCCACTGGTCGCATTTCCGCCAGCAACGGCCCGACTGAAACAACCTGTGCCATTTTTTGCTGGGCATCCTGCGCGCGCCCTTGTATGCTACGCCGCACATTCAGCCCCGACCGGCGCAAGCCGCGGTCCAGAGGGCTCGGCGATATCCCACACGGGCATCTGCCATCTCTTTCGGCCCCTTGATGGCCACACAGTTAAGGCGATTGCGGCTTACCATAAATTAGTCGGAAGCGTCCCCGAGAAGCCGGCCACAAGCCGGCTTTTTAATGCCCGCCATTCTCATCCTCTGAACTTTCTGCAGCCTTCCCATGGCCGGGGAATCGCCGTTGCGTGAGCGAAAAAAATCTCATTCGCCATTTTTATGACACTATACTAACGCTCATCCGAAAATCGTCGGATAAATGACGTTTCGCGTGGAGCTTTCACCCTCCTGATCTAGGCTCAAGCCATATGGGAGGAGGTGTAGTCCATGCGCAAATTATTGATTGGCTCGTCGATCCTGGCTTGTCTCGTGGTGTTGGGCGGCTGGTTGAGCCGCCCGCAGCCGTTGCCGGTCAGGCTGCTGGAAGTTGAGCGGGGGCCGGTTGAGACGGTGGTGGCCAACACGCGCGCGGGTACGCTGAAGTCCTGTCGACGCTCGCACCTGTCCTTCAATGTCGGCGGCCAGGTTGCCGAGTTGCTGGTCAGCGAGGGCCAGCGGGTCCAGCCGGGTCAGGTGCTCATGCGCCTGCGGCAGGACGAGCAACAGGCCAGGCTGCAGGAAGCCGAGGCGCGGCTGGAGGCCCAGCGCAACACCCGCGAACAGCGCTGCCAGCAAGCTCTCCTGGACCGACGCGACCTTGATCGCCTGGGCCAGCTGGCCGACCGCAAGTTGATTGCCGCCGATCGCCTCGATCAGGCGGCAACCAAGGCCAACCTGGCGAAGCTGATGTGCAGTGCCAGTGCCGTGTTGATACGCGAGGCCGACGCCAGCCTGCAGTTGCAGCGCTCACTGCTGGAACAGACGACTCTGCGCGCGCCATTCGCCGGCATCGTCGCAGAAATCAACGGCGAACTCGGCGAGTTCGTCACCCCTTCGCCGCCAGGTATTCCCACGCCGCCAGCAGTCGACCTGATCGACGACAGCTGCCTGTATGTAGAGGCACCGATCGATGAGGTGGACGCTGCCCGGGTTCACCCAGGAACCGCCGTACGGATCAGCCTGGATGCCTTCCGTGGTCAGCATTTCACCGGCCGCGTCAGCCGCATCGCGCCCTATGTGCGCGAACTGGAGAAGCAGGCGCGCACCGTCGATGTCGAGGTGCGCTTCGACCAGCCGCCGGCAGACCTGGCCCTGCTCACCGGTTATAGCGCCGATGTCGAGATCCTCCTGGAGCAGCACACGGGTGCCTTGCGCATCCCCACCGAGACCCTGCTGGAGGGGCAGCGCGTGCTGCGATATGACCCGAGCGCCCGGGTGTTGCGCGAGGTGCAGGTGCAAACCGGGCTGAGCAACTGGCGCTGGACCGAGGTGCTTGCAGGGCTGGACGAGGACGCACGCATAGTCGCCAGCCACGAGCAGGAAGGGCTCAAGGATACCGTGGCGGTGATCCCTGTGGATGCCGCGGAGACCGAGAAATGATCCGCCTGCGCGGCGGTAGCCGCAGCTTCCAGTTGGGCGAGCAGCAGGTGATGGGGCTGGATGGCCTGGACCTGGACATCGCCGCCGGTGACTACATGGCGGTGATGGGCCCGTCAGGCTCGGGCAAGTCGACCCTGCTGAACATCCTCGGCCTGCTCGACGCGCCGAGCGCCGGCGAATACTGGCTGCAGGGCGAGGCCACGGCGTCGCTGAGCGAGGCGCGCCGCGCCCAGTTGCGCAGCCGACTGATAGGTTTCGTGTTCCAGTCCTACCACCTGATCGCACGGCTGACGGTGCTGGAAAACATCGAGCTGCCGATGGTCCTCGCCGGCATTGGTGCGGCACAACGGCGCAAGCGCAGCAGCCAATTGGTGGCACGCCTGGGGCTGGGCGAGCGCATTGCCCACCGCCCGGCCGAGCTGTCCGGTGGCCAGCGCCAGCGCGTCGCGATCGCCCGGGCGATGGTCATGCAACCGGCGCTGCTGTTGGCCGACGAACCCACCGGCAATCTCGATAGCCAGGCCGGCGCAGAGGTCTTCAGCCTGCTGGAGGAGCTCAACGGCGAGGGCCTGACCCTGATAGTGGTGACCCACGATGCCAGCCTGGGCGCCCGTGCACAGCGCCAGCTGCACATGCGTGACGGGCGGATCCACAGTATTGCGCCGCAGTGGGCGCGGGCCTGATGCGCGCTGCCGATGCCCTGGGCTTCTGGCTAGGTGCCTTGCGTGGGCATCGCTCACGCAGCCTGATGCTACTGCTGGCCATCGCTATCGGGGTGGTCGCGGTCAATCTGCTCACCGGTCTTGGCGCGGGGGCGCGGGCCTTCGTCCTGAACGAGTTCTCGCTGCTCGGGCGCGACATACTCATCGTTTTCCCGGGGCGCAAGGAAACCACCGGGCGAATGCCGCCGCTCACCGGGCTGACGCCACACGAGTTGACCTTGCAGGATGTCCAGGCCATCACCCGGTTGCCGGGCATCCGCCGGGTCGCGCCGCAGCAGGCCGGGCAGATGGAGGTAATAGTCGGCAACCGCAATCGTGAGGTGCTGACGCTGGGCACCACCCGGGACTTCTTCGCCATTCGCCAACTGACGGTCGTACAAGGCCAGCCCCTACCGACGCTGGACCCTGAGCAGGCTGAAGCCGTCTGCGTGATCGGCGGCAAACTCCGGCGCGAACTGTTCGGGGCTCGCCCGGCCCTGGGTGAATGGTTGCGCGCCGGCGACCGGCGCTTCCGGGTGGTCGGCATTCTCGGTGAGCGGGGCGAATCGTTGGGGATGGATTTCGCCGAGATGTTGATCATCCCGGTGGCCAGTGCACAGGCCTTGTTCAATAGCGAGGGGTTGTCGCGGGTGTTTGTCGAGGTGCATGGTCCGAGCTTTCTCGACCGTAGCAAGCAGCTGATACTCGCCGCGCTCAAGGAGCGTCACGAGGGTGAGGAGGACGTTACCCTGGTCAGCCAGGACAGCCTGCTCAGCGCCTTCGACCAGATACTCGCGGTGCTGACCCTGGCGGTGGCTGGCATTGCCGCGATCAGCCTGCTGGTGGCAGGCATCCTGATCATGAACGTGACCTGGATTGCAGTGAGCCAGCGCAGCGCCGAGATCGGCCTGCTCAAAGCCATAGGCGTGACGGCGGCGCAGCTGCGCCTGCTGTTCCTCGGCGAGGCAGCGCTGTTGGCCCTGACAGGGGCACTGGCAGGGCTGCTGCTGGCCGAAACCTTGCTCTGGCTGGGGCGCCTGGCGTTCGATCTGCCGCTCTATGCCCCCTGGTGGGCGCGGGCTGGAGCAGTGCTGCTGGCACTTGGCACGGCGCTGCTGTTCGCCTGGCTGCCGGCCGCTCGGGCCTCGGCGCTGGAGCCGGTGGCGGCGCTACGCCCGCCGGGGGCGCACTGATGCGCTGGCAAGATGGTTTCCGGCTGACCAGCTCGGCGCTGACCTGCCGCCCGCTGCGCAGCCTGCTGACCCTGCTCGGGGTAGCGATCGGCATAGCCGCCGTGGCGCTGCTCACGGCCATCGGCGAGGGCGTGCGCGGCTATGTGCTGGAGAACTTCTCGCAGTTCGGTACTCGGATCATCACCGTGCGCCCGGGCAAGACCCAGACCAGCGGCCTCGGCGGCCTGCTCGGCAGCGTACGGCCACTGACCATCAGTGACACCGATGCCCTGCGGCGCTTGCCGCATGTCGAGGCAGCTGTGCCGATCATTCAGGGTAGCGGGGATGTCCAGTTCGGCCAGCTGAGCCGGCGCAGCGACATTCTCGGTAGTGGCCATCAATTGGCACAGGCCTGGCGCATGCAGCTGAGCCTGGGCGAGTTCCTGCCCGCGGCCCGTGACGGTCGTTCGCCGCCCTATGTGGTGCTCGGCCATCAGCTGCGTGCCGAGCTGTTCGGTGCGCGCAATCCGCTGGGCGAGTTGATTCGCGTCGGCGGCGTGCGTTTCCGGGTGATCGGCGTGATGGAAAAGAAGGGCCAGTTGCTCGGTTTCAACCTCGACGATATCGCCTACATCCCGGTGGATTGGGCGCAAAGCCTGTTCAACCGCACCGGGGTGGTCAAAGCCCATGTAGTGTTCGGCGCAGGCACCACTTCAAAGGCGTTGAGCCGGCAGATTCGCGAGGTGCTTGGCGAACGGCACGGCGCGGAGGACTTCAGCCTGACCACCCAGGATGACATGCTGCGCAGCTTCAACCGCGTGCTCGGCACCCTGAGCCTGGCCATCGGTGCCTTGGGGGGTATTTCGCTGTTGGTTGGCGCGGTCGGCATTCTCACCATCATGACGACCGCTGTGGGCGAGCGCACGGCGGAAATCGGCCTGTTGCGGGCGATTGGCGCCAGCCCGCGGCAGGTGCTCGGGCTGTTTCTCGCCGAAGCGACGCTGCTGTCCATGGCCGGTGGCTTGCTTGGCCTGCTGTTGATGGGCCTGCTGCTCGGGCTACTGCACCTGGCCATGCCGAGCCTGCCCTTGGCGCTGCATCCGCTGTTTCTGCTACTGGCGCTGCTGCTGGCGGCGGTGCTCGGCATTCTCGCCGGCCTGGCTCCGGCCGTGCGGGCGGCCCGCTTGCATCCGGTGGCGGCGCTGCGCATCGAGTAGCGGCCAGGCCAAAGAGCCCCTTGATGGGGCTGCTTTGCAGCCCTTCGCGGGCACGCCCGCTCCCACAGGTCCCGCGCATGTCCTGGCTACAGCGCCATCCCTGTGGGAGCGGGCGTGCCCGCGAAGGGCCGCAAGGCGGCCCCAGATTCTGCATGCCATGCGCTTCGTCAGTCATACCCACCGCAAGCTGACAGAAAAGTAATCTGAAGCTCAGCCAGCTGACAGCGCAGGTCCGCTAGCGTGAAGGAAGATTGTGGGGCTTCTCGACCCACGGGCTGGGGCGTTCAACCGCCTGAACACCAGCAACTTTTCGACTGACTGGACGCAACGGCATGCAAAGCAAAACCACCAGACGCTCCTTCGTCAAAGGCCTTGCCGCTACCGGACTGCTTGGCGGGCTGGGCATGTGGCGCACGCCGGTCTGGGCCGTGACCAGCCCCGGCCAACCGAATGTGCTGAGCGGCACCGACTTCGACCTCTACATCGGTGAGCTGCCGGTCAACATTACCGGCGCTGCGCGCACAGCGATGGCCATCAACGGCTCCATTCCCGGGCCCATCCTGCGCTGGCGCGAAGGCGATACCGTGACGCTGCGTGTGCGCAACCGCTTGCAGCAGGACACCTCCATCCACTGGCACGGCATCATCCTGCCGGCGAACATGGACGGCGTGCCGGGCCTGAGCTTCCATGGCATCGCCCCCGACGGCATGTATGAGTACAAGTTCAAGGTCCAGCAGAACGGCACCTACTGGTACCACAGCCACTCCGGTTTCCAGGAGCAGGTCGGGGTGTATGGCGCCCTGGTCATCGACGCGAAAGAGCCTGAGCCGTTCACCTATGACCGGGACTACGTGGTCATGCTCAGCGACTGGACGGATGAAGACCCTGCACGGGTGCTGTCCAAGCTCAAGAAGCAGTCCGACTACTACAACTACCACAAGCGCACGGTGGGCGATTTCGTCAACGATGTGAGCGAAATGGGCTGGTCCGCCGCGGTAGCCGACCGCAAGATGTGGGCCGAGATGAAAATGAGCCCCACCGATCTCGCTGACGTGAGCGGCTACACCTACACCTACCTGATGAACGGCCAGGCCCCCGACGGTAACTGGACGGGCGTGTTCAAGCCGGGCGAAAAAATCCGCCTGCGCTTCATCAATGGCTCGGCCATGACGTATTTCGATGTGCGAATTCCCGGCTTGAAGATGACGGTTGTCGCGGCGGACGGGCAGCATGTAAAGCCCGTTTCGGTCGACGAGTTCCGCATTGCCGTTGCCGAAACCTACGATGTCATCGTCGAACCCGAAAGCGAGCAGGCTTACACCATTTTCGCCCAATCCATGGACCGTACCGGGTATTCCAGGGGCACCCTGGCGGTTCGCGAGGGCTTGCAGGCCCCTGTTCCCGCTGTCGATCCACGGCCGACCATTTCCATGAGCGATATGGGCATGGACCATGGCGGTATGGGCGGCATGGATCACGGCAGCATGGCCGGCATGGACCACGATGACATGGCAGGCATGGACCACGGCAGCATGGCCGGCATGGACCATGGCGAAATGGCTGGCACCAGCGCGCCCATGCAGAGCCACCCAGAGTCCGAGACCAACAACCCCCTGGTCGACATGCAAACGATGACCCCGACGCCAAAACTGGGCGATCCGGGCATCGGCCTGCGTGACAACGGCCGCCGTGTGCTGACCTATGCCGACCTGCGCAGCACCTTCCCGGACCCGGACGGCCGCGCGCCTGGTCGCACAATAGAGTTGCACCTAACCGGCCACATGGAAAAGTTCGCCTGGTCCTTCGACGGCATCAAGTTTTCCGATGCCGAGCCACTGCGCCTCAAGTATGGTGAGCGCCTGCGCATCACCCTGGTCAACGACACCATGATGACTCACCCCATCCACCTGCATGGCATGTGGAGCGACCTGGAGGATGAGAACGGCAACTTCATGGTGCGCAAACACACGATCGACATGCCGCCTGGCTCAAAACGAAGCTATCGCGTCACGGCAGATGCCTTGGGGCGTTGGGCCTATCACTGTCACCTGCTGTTCCACATGGAAATGGGCATGTTCCGCGAAGTCCGCGTGGACGAATGAACTGGAGATCCGAGATGAGCAAACCAATGAAACGAAGCGCGTTTTTTCTCTCTGCTGCGATAGCCGGCCTGTTTGCAGTTTATGCCCCATCATCCTGGTCCGACGGCAACGATCAGCAGTCTGCCGATGCCAAGGAAGCCAGGAGTGCCCAAGGCATGGACCATGGCGCCATGAAAGGGATGGATCACAGCTCGATGAAAGGTATGAACCATGACGCCATGAAGGGTATGGACCATGGTTCGATGCAGGGCATGGACCACGGCAAGATGATGGAATCCCATGGCAGTAACAAAGCCAAGGCAGGGAAAGATGCTCAATAGCCTGGCACGACCATCGCTGCTGGCACTGACCGTTACGCTGGGGGCGCTGGGTGCTGCGCCCAGCTTCGCCGCTGAAGAAATGGACCATTCGATGATGGACCACGGCGAGATGGATCATGGCAGCATGCAGGGCATGGACCATGGCGCGATGAATCATGGAGCTATGAATCATGAGGCTATGGACCATTCGACAATGAACCAAGGCTCGGCGGATACACCGACAACAAGCCGTACCCCGATCCCGGTGCTGACCGATGCCGACCGCCAGGCAGCCTTCCCCCCATTGGGTGGGCATCAGATGCACGACAGTGCTATCAACAGCTTCTTCCTGCTGGATCAGCTCGAGTACCAGGATGCGGATGAAGGCAGCACGCTGGCCTGGGATGCTTCTGGCTGGGTAGGCGGCGATATCAACCGGCTGTGGATCCGCTCCGAAGGTGAACGCACCAACGGTGTCACCGAGGATGCCGAATTGCAGCTGCTGTACGGCCGCTCGATCAGCCCATGGTGGGATGTGGTTGCCGGGGTGCGCCAGGACTTCAAGCCTGAATCCCCCCAGACCTGGGCGGCGTTCGGTATCCAGGGCATGGCGCTTTACGACTTCGAAGCCGAAGCCACCGCGTTCATTGGCGAGAACGGCCAGACTGCCGCGCGCCTGGAAGGCGACTACGACATTCTGCTGACCAACCGCCTGATCCTGCAGCCGACCGCTGAAGCCAATTTCTATGGCAAGAACGACCCTGGGCGCGGTGTGGGTTCCGGCCTGGCAAATACCGAAGTCGGGCTGCGCCTGCGCTATGAAATTGTCCGCCAGTTCGCCCCCTACATCGGCATCACCTGGAGCCGCTCCTACGGCAAAACCGCCGATTTCGTCCGCGACGACGGTGGTGATGTGGATGAAGCGCGTTTCGTGGCCGGTATCCGCATGTGGTTTTGAGAACCAGACATGAAAAGAACAATAACAACGCTTGTTGCAGCAGGCGCGGTGGCCAGCGTGGCCGTGCTGGGTGCTGCGTACTCTGGCCTGGTCAATGTGGGGGCCGATGATCCCCATTTCCCCGCCGTGCATGCCTTTCTGGCCATGGCACGGGACCGCTCGATCGCAGTACGGGCCAGGGACATCGAGGTGCCAGACCTGAAAGATGAAGCGCTGATTCGTACCGGCGCCGGTAACTACAATGCCATGTGCATCGGCTGCCACCTTGCCCCTGGCGTCGAGAAGACCGAGCTCAGCCAGGCTCTGTATCCATCACCCCCCAACCTGACCAAAAGCGGGATCGGTAGCGACCCCGCTGCGGCGTTCTGGATCATCAAGCACGGCATCAAGGCCTCCGGCATGCCGGCCTGGGGCAAGAGCATGGGCGATGAATACATCTGGGGCATCGTCGCCTTCCTGGATCAGCTCCCCCAGTTGAACGCCCAGCAGTACAAAACGATGGTCGCGGCCAGTGGCGGCCACCAGCATGGTGGTGGCGAAAGTGAAATGCACAACCATGAAGGCCAGCACCGCGGCAACGTGCCTGGCCACCATGGTGAGCAGGCCTCGGGCGCAAGCCAGCATGATGAGGGGCATTCAAAGGCCCATACTCATCGCGATGGCAAGCAGCACATGCATAAAGACTGAAGGCAGGTTACGCAGCACGCGATCCGCCGGGTCCAGCGGGCCAGCAGGTGTATACCGACAGGTTTGCAGCGCCTATGAGACCGAGCGCCGCCCGCGCGGCGCTTCGCGGGGCAAGCCCGCTCCCACATTTGTTGCAACGTGGCCATGTCTGTGAGGCCATGGTTGTCAGCCTTGGCGCACGACTCAAGATAGGTGGGGCGGCAGCAGCGCCAACGGGGAGATATCGCCAGTCCAACAAAGCGGGCAACCATGGCCTGACAGGTTTGGCACGTTGCAACAAATGTGGGAGCGGGCTTGCCCCGCGAAGCGCCGCGCGGGCGGCGCTCGGTCTCATAGGCGCTGAAATTGCTAAGGCGAACACCTTGCGGCCTTCACACAACCTGAAGGCAAACGCTCACTGCCCCATGCCCAGCTCGGCATCATCCATCAGCGCCTTGGCCATCGCACTCAGGTAGTGCGCAGCCCAGATCATCATCGGCTTCTCATCCATCAGGCCGGTGATGGTCAGTTCGCGGACATAGCCCATCAACTCTGAGGACTGCTCGCGGGCATCGCGGCAGGGGATGCCGGGCTCGATGCGGAACAGTGGATGGGTGCCGTGTTCGCCTTGGTAGAAGGTGGTTTTGCCGACGGTGAACTGGGTGTCTTCTGTGGTCATTGTTGAATCCCCCTGAAATTTCTCGACTGCTTGCTCTGGCCCTTTCGCGGGCACGCCCGCTCCCACAGGTACTGTGCAAGTCTTGAGTACTGTGAAGATCCTGTGGGAGCGGGCGTGCCCGCGAAGAGGCCGGAACAGGCAACACATTGCTTAGGCCCTAGTGCAAAGTCCTGGGCCCAGTGGGCATCTGCACCTGAATCAATGCCGACTCCAGCAAAGCCCGCAGCGTCTCCAGTTCATGCATCGACGTCATCATCAAAACCGACGCCGGCGACTTGGGCGGCAGCAGCATGGCCTGATGCACAACGGTCGCAGCGCACAGCGCATAGTCCGTGGCCTGGATCAGGGTGTCTTCAAGGGAATGAATATCGTGGGGTGGATCGAGGACAATCTTAAGCATGGTGACACTCTCTATAGGTTGGCTAGAGCTGCCACTCATGACTTGCAGTGTGATGGGTGGCAGCCACGTACGGGTCTGCAAGACCGGCAGAGAGCAAAATCCGGCAGGTTCGAAAACCTCCCGTACGCAGCCACCATTAAGCGCGCGCAATGGCATGCCATTGGCATCGGTGATCGGCATTTTGCTCTGGACAGGCTTGCAGGCCCGGTCGCTGATTTGGCAACGACAGGGCCACACTAGGCCGCCAGGAACACCACCGCAATGGCTCAAGGGCGCTAGGAAGCTATTTCAGAAATGGCCTACGCGCAACGGGAAAAATCTGATTATCAGAAGTCATACCACGGCTCGAATGAAGGGATATCTCGGTAAACCCGTCAGCCCTTCACACACACCACCTGCCGCAAGGTGTGCACCACCTCCACCAAGTCCTGCTGCGCGCGCATCACCGCATCGATGTCCTTGTAGGCCATGGGGATCTCGTCGATCACCTCCTTGTCCTTGCGGCATTCCACATGCGCCGTGGCCCGCCGCTGGTCTTCCACGGTGAAGCGGCTCTTGGCCTTGGTCCGGCTCATCACCCGGCCGGCACCATGGCTGCAGGAACAGAAAGACTCCTCGTTGCCCAGCCCTCGCACGATGAAGCTCTTGGCCCCCATCGAGCCGGGAATGATGCCCAACTGCCCTTTCTGCGCCGACACCGCCCCCTTGCGCGTCACCAGCACCTCTCGGCCAAAATGCTGCTCGCGCTGCACATAGTTATGGTGGCAGTTCACCGCTTCCAGGCTGGCCTCGAACGGTTTGCCCAGCGCCTTGCGAGCCGCACCGACCACCGCCAGCATCATCAGTTCGCGGTTCTGCCTGGCGTAGTCCTGCGCCCACTCCACCGCTTCGACGTAGTCGGCGAAATGGCGGCTGCCTTCCTCGAAATACGCCAGGTCCTTGTCCGGCAGGTTGGCCAGGTGCTGGCGCATGTCGGCCTGGGCCAGTTCGATGAACAGGTTGCCGATGGCATTGCCCACGCCCCGGGAGCCGCTGTGCAGCATGAACCAGACGCGGTCGGCCTCGTCCAGGCACACCTCGATGAAGTGGTTGCCGCCGCCCAGCGTCCCCAGGTGATGGCGGTTATTGGTCTTCTCCAGCCGCGGGTACTTGTCGGTGATGGCCTTGAAGCGCCCGGCCAACCGCCCCCAGGCCTTGTCAGCCTGGGCCGGCACATCGGCCCAGGCGCCCTGGTCGCGTTTGCCGAAGGTCTTGCCATGCGGCACGGCGTGCTCGATGGCATTGCGCAGGCCATGCAGGTTATCCGGCAAGTCGCGGGCGTGCAGCGACGTGCGCGCGGCGATCATTCCGCAGCCGATATCCACACCCACCGCGGCGGGGATGATCGCGCCAACCGTGGGGATCACACTGCCGATGGTCGAGCCCTTGCCCAGATGCACGTCCGGCATCACAGCCAGGTGCTTGAAGATGAACGGCATCCTCGCCTTGTTGAGCAGTTGCTTGCGGGCGTCGCCTTCCACCGGTACGCCGTCGGTCCACAACTTGACCGGTTTGCCGCCGGCGACCTGAAGAATGTCCATGGGGCTGTTCCTCGAATGCATAGCGGAATGATACCGCCAAAGGTCGTAGAGCCGTCGATTGCCAGCGAGGTGGCAATGTGCTGTATGCTTGGCGGGTCTTCAGGGCGGGGTGAAAGTCCCCACCGGCGGTAAATCGAAAGATGAGCCCGCGAGCGCCCCGGCCATGCCGGGGGTCAGCAGATCTGGTGAGACTCCAGAGCCGACGGTCATAGTCCGGATGAAAGAAGGCGTCAGGCAGGGGCCATCCGGGCGCCCCTGCGCGCGCATTTTGTTCGCCCCGAGACGTTCATCGATCATTCACGAGGAGCGTTTCATGTCCACCAGGCACCACCCACAATTCCCCAATGTCAGCGCCGCCATCGCCGCCTTCCGGGCCGGGCGCCCTGTGCTGCTGCTCGACGACGACGACCGCGAGGACGAAGCGGACATCATCGCCGCCGCCGAGAACATCTCGCTGCAGACCATGGCCATGATGATTCGCGATTGCAGCGGCATCGTCTGCCTGTGCCTGGACGAGGCCACCGTCGACGAACTGCAACTGGCACCCATGGTGCAGAACAACCAGGCACGCCATGGCACCGGCTTTACCGTCACCATCGAGGCGGCGGAAGGCATTACCACCGGGGTGTCCGCCCAGGACCGCATCACCACCATTGGCGCGGCATTGCGCTCTACTGCGGAGCAGCGCCATATCGTCAGCCCGGGGCATGTATTCCCGCTGCGCGCCCGCAATGGCGGGGTGCTGACCCGCCGTGGCCACACCGAAGGCTCGGTGGACCTGGCACGCCTGGCCGGGTTGCGCCCGGCGGCAGTGCTGTGCGAACTGATGAACCCCGATGGCACGATGGCCCGTGGCGAGCAAGTGGCGGTGTATGCGCGGCAATACAATCTGCCGGTGCTGACCATCGAGGAACTGGCGCGGTACCGTGAGGCCATGCTGGAGCTGGAAGCAGAGCCAGCCTGACAGGCCACCTTGGGGCCATTCGCGGGCTTGCCCGCTCCCACAGGTGCACTACAGGTCTTGAAGACTGTGATGTACCTGTGGGAGCGGGCAAGCCCGCGAAAGGGCCCTTGAAACCAACAGCGTTGCCCCTGAAGTTTGCTCCCCCCGCCCCGCTCTGCTAGTGTCGCGCCGTTCTGAATGCCACCGAGACAGTCGCCATGGCCCGCAAAAAAGCCTCCCTCGATTTCGAGCAATCCCTCGCAGACCTGCAAGCACTGGTCGAGCGCCTGGAGAACGGCGAGTTGTCGCTGGAAGAGTCGCTGGCCGCCTTCGAGCAAGGCATCGCCCTGACCCGCGATTGCCAGGGTGCCCTGGCCCAGGCCGAACAGAAGGTGCAAATCCTGCTGGAACGCGATGGCGAACTGGCTGCCCAGCCCTTCGACGCGGAGCCGGAAGCATGATCGGCACCTACCAGGCCAGCTGCCAGGCGCGGGTCGACGCCGCCCTCGAACCGTTGTTCGTCGCCCCGACCAAGGAACTCGAACGCCTTTACGCCGCCATGCGCTACAGCGTGATGAACGGTGGCAAACGCGTTCGTCCGCTGCTGGCCTACGCGGCCTGCGAAGCCTTGGGCGCCCCGGCCGAACACGCCAACGGCGCAGCCTGTGCGGTGGAACTGATCCACGCGTACTCGCTGGTGCATGACGACCTGCCGGCCATGGATGACGACGACCTGCGCCGCGGCCAGCCGACCACCCACAAAGCCTTCGATGAAGCCTGCGCGATCCTCGCCGGCGACGGTTTGCAGAGCCTGGCCTTCAGCGCCCTGCTCGACCCGCGCCTGAGCCCGCAAGACGACAGCATTCGCCTGGCTATGGTCCAGGCCCTGGCCAAGGCTGCCGGCCCGGCAGGCATGGTCGGTGGCCAGGCCATCGACCTGGGCTCGGTGGGCCTGAAGCTGGACCAGCAGGCGCTGGAGTTCATGCACCGGCACAAGACCGGTGCGCTGATCGAAGCCAGCGTGCGCCTCGGCGCCCTGGCCAGCGCCCGCGCCGAGCAGGCGCAACTGGATGCCCTGCAGACATATGCACAGGCGATAGGCCTGGCCTTCCAGGTGCAGGACGACATTCTCGACGTGGAAAGCGATACCGCCACCCTGGGCAAACGACAAGGGGCCGATATCGCCCGTGACAAACCGACCTACCCGGCGCTGCTGGGCCTGGAAGCGGCCAAGGCCTATGCGATCGAACTGCGCGACCAGGCGCTGGTCGCACTGCAAGGGTTCGGCGAAAAGGCCGAACCGCTGCGGGCGTTGGCGCGTTACATCGTCGAACGCCGCAATTAAGCAACGACACCAATCCCTGTGGGAGCGGGTTTACCCGCGAATGCGATGTTGAGTTTACCGCCGCATTCGCGGGTGAACCCGCTCCCACAGGGGCCGCGTAACCCGTGGTTGAATGGGCAGTATTTCCTACAATGGGGTAAACTGCCGCGTCTTCACACACCTATAACGACTCGCCTGATGCCCACGACGTTTCAAGAGATCCCCCGCGAACGCCCGGTCACGCCGTTGCTCGACCGCGCTGACACGCCTGCCGGCCTGCGCCGGCTGGCCGAAGCCGACCTGGAGACCCTGGCCGACGAACTGCGCCAGGAACTGCTCTACACCGTGGGTCAGACCGGTGGGCATTTTGGTGCCGGCCTGGGTGTCATCGAGCTGACCATCGCCCTGCACTACGTCTTCGACACCCCCGACGACCGGCTGGTGTGGGACGTGGGTCACCAGGCCTACCCGCACAAGATCCTCACCGGGCGCCGTAACCGCATGCTCAGCCTGCGCCAGAAGGACGGCATCGCCGCCTTCCCGCGCCGCAGCGAGAGCGAGTACGACACCTTCGGCGTCGGCCACTCCAGCACCTCGATCAGCGCTGCACTGGGCATGGCCATTGCCGCCCGCCTGCAGAACAGCGACCGCAAGTCGATCGCGGTGATCGGTGACGGCGCGCTGACCGCCGGCATGGCCTTCGAGGCGTTGAACCACGCCCAGGAAGTCAACGCCGACATGCTGGTGATCCTCAACGACAACGACATGTCGATTTCGCGCAATGTCGGTGGTCTGTCCAACTACCTGGCCAAGATCCTCTCCAGCCGCACCTATGCGAGCATGCGCGAAGGCAGCAAGAAAGTGCTGTCGCGCCTGCCGGGCGCCTGGGAAATCGCCCGCCGCACCGAAGAGTACGCCAAAGGCATGCTGGTGCCGGGCACGCTGTTCGAAGAACTGGGCTGGAACTACATCGGCCCGATCGACGGCCACGACCTGCCGACCATGATCGCCACCCTGCGGAATATGCGTGACCTCAAGGGCCCGCAGTTCCTGCACGTGGTGACCAAGAAGGGCAAGGGCTTCGCCCCAGCCGAGATCGACCCGATCGGCTACCACGCCATCACCAAGCTGGAGCCGGCCGACAAACCCGCCGCACCGAAGAAAGCCAGCGGCCCGAAATACTCCGCAGTGTTCGGCCAGTGGCTGTGCGACATGGCTGCCGCCGACAACCGCCTGGTGGGCATTACCCCGGCGATGAAGGAAGGCTCCGACCTGGTCGAGTTCAGCGAGCGCTACCCGGAGCGTTACTTCGACGTGGCGATCGCCGAGCAACATGCCGTGACCCTGGCGGCCGGCATGGCCTGCGAGGGCAGCAAGCCGGTGGTGGCGATCTACTCCACCTTCCTGCAGCGCGCCTACGACCAGCTGATCCACGACGTGGCGGTACAGAACCTTGACGTGCTGTTCGCCATCGACCGCGCCGGCCTGGTCGGCGAAGACGGCCCGACCCACGCGGGCAGCTACGATCTGTCATACCTGCGCTGCATCCCGGGCATGCTGGTGATGACCCCAAGCGATGAAAACGAGCTGCGCAAGATGCTCAGCACCGGCCACCTGTACAACGGCCCGGCGGCTGTGCGCTACCCGCGTGGCACCGGCCCGAACGCGCCGATCAGCGGTGACCTGGAGCCGCTGGAAATCGGCAAGGGCGTGGTCCGTCGCCAGGGCGAGAAAGTCGCCTTGCTGGTGTTCGGCGTGCAACTGGCCGAGGCCATGCAGGTGGCTGAGCAGATCAACGCTACCGTGGTCGACATGCGCTTCGTCAAACCGCTGGACGAGGCACTGGTGCTGGAACTGGCCGCAAGCCATGAGCTGCTGGTGACCATCGAAGAAAACGCCATCATGGGCGGTGCCGGTGCGGCTGTGGGTGAGTTCCTGGCCAGCCAGGCGATCGTGAAACCGCTGCTGCACCTGGGGTTGCCGGACATCTATGTCGAGCATGCCAAGCCGGCGCAGATGCTGGCTGAGTGCGGGCTGGATGCGGCTGGGATCGAGGCTTCGGTGAAGGCTCGGATGACCAGGCTCGGGCTTTGAGATTTTGGGGCCGCTTTGCGGCCCATCGCGACACAAGGCCGCTCCTACAGGGACCGCGCAGTTCTTTGTAGGAGCGGCCTTGCGTCGCGATCGAGGGCGCAGCCCTCGCAAAAGCTTACTTGGACGCCGGCGCGTTAGCCTCGAGCAACGCACACAAACGCGCCGTAGCTTCGATCATCTGCCCACTAGGCCGCTCCAGGCCTTTGTCTGGCACCACCAGTAAACGATCATCGGCAACCGCACGCAGTTGCGGCCAGGCCTTCCAACTCTCCAGCTGCGCCTGATCACCCGCCAGAATGACCTGTGGGTTGCGCAGCAGCACAGACTCCACATTTACCTGCGGCGCCGCCTGGGTGAGATCGGCGAAGACATTACGCGCGCCGCAAACGGCCAGGGCATCGCTGACCACCTGCCGGCCACCGAGCGTGTACAGCGGTCGGTCCCAGACCTGGTAGAACACCTGCAAGGGCTCGTCCCGTCGATACTGCTGGCGCAGCTGCCGCAGCCGGTCACGCAGGGCCTGGGCATACCGATGGCCCTGTTCGGCACGACCGATTCGTTCGGCGATGGCTTCGATCTGCTCGATCAGCTGGTCGATGTCATGGGGTTCTGCGCTATACGTTGCGATACCCAGGCGCTTGAGCTGGTCGCGTTGGGCCGGCGGCACGCTGCCCGGCCACAGCAGCAACAGGTCGGGGCGCAGGCTGAGCAGGCGTTCGAGGTCCAGTTGCCCCTGGCGCCCCACCGAGGGCAACTCGCGCAGCGCCGCCGGCCGTTCGCCACCGTCGAGCACACCGACCAGCAGGTCATCGGCCTGTAGTTCGAGCATGATCTCGCTCATCGACGGGGCCAGGCTGACCACTCGCAGGGGTTCGGCGGGCAGTGCGGAGCAGACGAGCAGCGCCAGCAGGCCGGGCAGCAGGCGCATCAGCCGAGCTGGCGTGGAATACGATAGAGGTACAGCACCACTGCGGTGGACAACGCCAGCAGGATCTGCGGCACCGCCTCGAGGCCGACCAGCACCGACAAAGCGGCGACCCAGGCCGGGAAGCAGGCATACAACATAGCCAGGCGCCGCACCCGCGCCAGTTCGATCCAGGCGGCGGGCTCTTCTCCAGTGCCGAGCACCTTGGAAGTGGCGATGAGGGCGCGCTTGTAGGCACTGAAGCGCGGCAGGCTGAGGAACATGGTCGCCGCGCCGGCAATGAACAGTGGCATGGCCAGCACCGAGGCCAGCGCATCACCGCCACCGAAGGCCCAGGCCATCACTGGCAGCGGCACCAGGCCCACCGCCAGGTATTGCCACCAGGCCAGCGCCAGGCGCCGCTTGACCTCGGCGCGGGTCACGCCTGAGGCACCTCGCCCTGGTGCTCGTTACCCAGCATGTGGCCCAGCTTGCCGGCCTTGGTTGCCAGGTAGTAGCGGTTGTGCGGGTTGTGCCCGGTGTGCAGCGGTACGCGCTCGGCGACGACGATGCTCATGTCGGTCAGGGCTTTGACCTTGCGCGGGTTGTTGGTCATCAGGCGCAACGACTTCACGCCCAGGTGCTCCAGCATCGGCAGGCACATGGCGTAGTCGCGCTGGTCGGCGGCGAAGCCCAGGCGCTCGTTGGCCTCGACGGTATCGGCGCCACCGTCCTGCAGCTCGTAGGCGCGAATCTTGTTCAGCAGGCCGATGCCACGGCCTTCCTGGCGCAGGTACAGCAGCACGCCACGGCCTTCACGGGCGATGGCCTGCAGCGCGGCTTCCAGCTGCGAGCCGCAGTCGCAGCGCTGGCTGAACAGGGCATCGCCGGTCAGGCACTCGGAGTGCAGGCGCCCCAGCACCGGCTGGCCGTCCGCGATGTCACCCAGGCTGAGCACCACGTGCTCACGGCCAGTGGCTTCGTCGAGGAAGCCATGCATGGTGAAGGTCGCGAAGGGAGTCGGGAGTTTAGAGGCGGCAACAAAGACGACGGGCACGTTGTGCTCCTGGAATAAGTTTAAATTTCTCGTGGGCCGATTGTATCAGCAGGTTGGGGGATGTGGGCTGGCTGAATACCGTGGGGTAAGATCGAAAAGTTCGATGCTTAGCAAAGGTCTGTACTCAATCCTGTGGGAGCGGGCATGCCCATGAAACGGGGCGCTCAATGTGGTTTGCTATCCGGGCTGAACGGATACGGCTGCTGCCAGTGCTCGAAGATCGGCTTCAGCTCACCACTGCGCACCAGCTCGGTCATGCGCTTGTCGAACAGGTCGCGCAGGGCCTTGGCCTGGTCGCTGCGGGCAAAGGCCAGGTACAGCGGCAGTTCGGCCACATGGGTGCGGCGGAAGCGCTCGGGCTGGGAGGTCTGGCCGAGCACATAGTCGATCTCGGTCAGCGCATCGATGTAGAAGTCCACACGGTCATGCTCGAGCATCGGCAGGATACCTTCGCGGCGCTGGACTTCGCGGAAGTCATGCACATCGGGCAGATAGCTACCGAAGTCGTAGCCACGCACCCAGGCCAAGCGGTAGCGACCTATGGTCTGCCGAGTAGGCACTGGCTTGCTGACCAACCCTAGCGCGTAGATGTGGTCCATGTCGAAGTGCCAGCGCGGATACAGGTTGTCGTCGTTCTCTTCCTTGTACGAGCCTACCCAGGCGTCAGCCTCGCCACGCTTCACCAGCCCGACCGCACGGCTGTAGGGCGCGCTCTGGGTCACTACCTTGACCCCGGCCGGCTCGAACACCTTGCGCAGCACGTCCCAGGCTACCCCGGTACCGTCGGCGTTGGTGTAGTCGAGCCACTCTTCGCTGACCAGGTGGATCTGCTTCGGCACACCCTCGGCAGCCGCCGCCCACGGGGCAAGGCTCAGCAGCATTGCCAGCAGCACGGTCCTCATGGCCATTCACACGCTCCCTGTATCAGGCAACCGCCCAAACCAGAACCTGCATCCCCAGCCAGGCAAACACGCCAGCCAGGATATCGTCGAGCATGATGCCAACGCCCCCATGCACATGGCGGTCGACCCAGCGGATCGGCCACGGCTTGAGAATGTCGAAGAAGCGGAACATCAGGAACCCCGCCAGCAGCCACTGCCAGCCTTCCGGCACCAGCCAGAGGGTTATCCACATGCCGACGATCTCGTCCCAGACAATGCCTTCATGGTCGTGCACGCGCAAGTCATTGGCGACCTTACCGCATAGCCAGAAGCCGAACAGCATGCTCACGCCCAGCAACAGCCAGTAGCCCCAGTCGGGCAGCATCTGCCACATCGGGATGAACGGTATGGCCACCAGCGAGCCCCAGGTGCCCGGCGCCTTTGGCAAGGTGCCAGAACCGAAACCGAAGGCGATGAAGTGCCACGGGTTGCGCCAGACCGAAGGCGGAACAAACTCCGCAGGCACCTGGTTGGGGTGATCGGTCACGGTGTCTCCCTAAAATGTTGATAGCCGCGTTGCCGCGGGGTGATGTCCTGGCCCTGCCGGTCGCGCAGGCTCACACCCTGCCCTTCGAGCACCCGCCCGATGACGTGGAATGCCGCCAGGCCTTGTGCCTGCAGGGATGAAAGCTCGGCTGGCGGCAAGGTGAACGCCAGCACGTAGTCATCACCACCGGTCAGCGCCGCATGTACGGCCGCCTCGGCGCCGAGCAAGCCCTGCAGGGCGGATGACACCGGCACCTGCTCCAGGTTCACTTCGAGCGCCACGCGGGAGCCCTTGGCGATATGCCCGCAGTCGGCCAGCAGGCCGTCGGAAATATCCAGTGCCGAAGTTGCACGCCCGCGCAGCAACTGGCCCAGGGCGAACTGCGGCGACGGCGACCAGTAATGGTCGAGCAACGGTTGCGCCAGCGCGGCATCGGCCTGGCGCTGGCCCAGCACCAGCGGCAAAGCCCCTGCCGCGTTACCCAACTCGCCCCCGACGCAAAGCAGGTCGCCCGGGCGAGCGCCATCACGGCGCAACGCCTGCCCCACCGGAACCCGGCCGAACACGGTCATGGTGATACTCAGGGGGCCGCGAGTGGTGTCGCCACCGATAAGGCTTAGCTGGCAGTGGCCGGCCATGCGGTTGAGGCCGCTGGCGTAGGCTTGCAGCCAGTCGGCGCTGACCTCGGGCAAGGTCAGGGCAAGGGTGAAGCCGATGGGGGTGGCGCCCATGGCAGCCAGGTCGCTGGCCGCCACGGCCAGCGAGCGCTGGCCGAGCAACCAAGGGTCGCACAGAGCCGGAAAATGCACCCCGGCAACCAGGGTGTCGGTGGACACCGCCAGTTGCTCGCCGGCAGGAAGGCCCAGCAAGGCGCAGTCGTCACCAATGCCAAGGGCCACGCCTTCACCGCCTTGCGCACAGGGCGCGGCGGCGAAGTAATGGCTGATCAGCTCGAACTCACCCATGGTCCGCAAGCGCCAGGATCAGCGCTTGTTCGCCTTTACTTCTGCTTCGCGCAGGTTCGGGGCCAGCTTGTCCAGCACACCGTTGACGAACTTGTGGCCATCGGTGGCACCGAAGACCTTGGCCAGCTCGACACCTTCGTTGATCACCACGCGGTACGGTACGTCGACGCGTTTGATGAACTCCCAGGTAGACAGACGCAGCACGGCCAGCTCGACCGGGTCGAGCTCTTCCAGTGCCAAGTCCAGGCATGGCTTCAGGGCGCTGTCGATTTCGCTCTTGATCGCCGGGACCCCATGCAGGATCTCGCGGAAATAAGCGCCGTCGACATCGGAGAAATCGTTATCGACCCGGAACTGCGCTTCGATCTCGTTCAGCGAATGCTGCGCCATGTGCCACTGGTACAGTGCCTGGGTCGCGAGCTTGCGGGCTTCGCGGCGCTTGGCACTCTTCGATGGCTTGCCGGCATCCGCAGGTTTTGGATCGCGCGGGTTGAAACGATCGCTTTCGTCGCTAATCACTTGGCCTCCAACTGCGCCAGCAGGCTGACCATTTCCAGAGCGGACAGGGCAGCTTCAGCACCTTTGTTGCCGGCCTTGGTGCCGGAACGCTCGATGGCCTGCTCGATGGAGTCGACGGTCAGTACGCCGAAGGCCACCGGAACACCGAACTCCATGGACACCTGGGCCAGGCCCTTGGTGCATTCGCCCGCCACGTATTCGAAGTGCGGGGTACCACCACGGATCACTGCGCCCAGGGCGATGATCGCGTCGTAGGCGCCTTGCTGGGCGACCTTCTGTGCCACCAGCGGGATTTCGAATGCACCCGGGGCACGGATGATGGTGATGTCGCTTTCGCTGACACCGTGGCGTACCAGGGCATCAACGGCACCGCTTACCAGGCTTTCGACGACGAAGCTGTTGAAGCGGCCAACCACCAAAGCATAGCGACCTTTGGGGGCGATGAAGGTACCTTCGATGGTCTTCAGGGTCATTCCGATATTCTCATCTTCAAGAGCGAGGCCGCATGCTGGCGGCCTCGACAGGGGTATGGACTCGAGCTGGAGGGCGTCACTGCCGCCTCAAGTCACTCGGAGGGCACGTATTCTACAACTTCCAGATCGAATCCGGATATCGCGTTGAACTTCATCGGCGAACTCATCAGGCGCATCTTGCGCACACCGAGGTCGCGCAGGATCTGCGAACCTGCACCCACGGTGCTGTAGGTGGTCGGTGCCTTGACTGGTGCATCGCCAGCGCTTTCGCGGATGTGCGCCAGCAGCACGTCGCCGTCCAGCGGGTGCCCCAGCAGCAATACCACGCCGCTGCCGGCCTCGGCCACGGCAGCCATGGCGGCGCGCAGGCTCCAGCGGCCCGGTTGCTTGACCAGCAGCAGGTCGCGCAGCGGGTCCATGTTGTGTACGCGGACCAGGGTCGGCTCTTCGGCGCAGATCTTGCCCAGGGTCAAGGCCATGTGCACGTCACCTTCCACCGCGTCGCGGTAGGTGACCAGGTTGAACTCACCCAGCTCGCTCTCGACCGGTTGCTCGGAGACGCGCTGCACGGTGCGCTCGTGGATCATGCGGTAGTGGATCAGGTCGGCGATGGTGCCGATCTTCAGGCCGTGCTCGGCGGCAAACACTTCCAGTTCGGCGCGGCGCGACATGGTGCCGTCGTCGTTCATCACTTCGCAGATCACGCCACTTGGCTCGAAACCGGCCATGCGTGCCAGGTCGCATGCGGCCTCGGTGTGGCCGGCACGGGCCAAGGTACCGCCAGGCTGGGCCATCAGCGGGAAGATGTGGCCAGGGCTGACGATATCTTCGGCCTTGGCGTCCTTGGCAGCGGCCGCCTGCACGGTACGTGCGCGGTCAGCGGCGGAGATGCCGGTGGTGACACCTTCGGCGGCTTCGATCGACACGGTGAACTTGGTGCCGAAGCCCGAGCCGTTGCGCGGCGCCATCAGCGGCAGCTTCAGGGTCTCGCAGCGCTCGCGGGTCATCGGCATGCAGATCAGGCCGCGGGCGTGCTTGGCCATGAAGTTGATGTGCTCAGGCAGGCAGCACTCGGCCGCCATGATGATGTCGCCTTCGTTCTCGCGGTCTTCGTCATCCATGAGGATGACCATTTTGCCCTGGCGGATGTCTTCGACCAGTTCTTCGATGCTGTTGAGCGCCACGCGGCACCCCCTTCTCAATCAGGATTTCAAGAAGCCGTTGGCGGCCAGGAAGCTTTCGGTAATGCCACTGCCCTTGCTCGGTTCGGCAGCCTTGTCACCCAGCAGCAGACGCTCCAGGTAACGGGCCAGCAGGTCGACCTCAAGGTTTACCCGACGCCCTGCACGGTAGTCGGCCATGATGGTTTCGGACAGGGTGTGCGGGACAATGGTCAGCTCGAACTCGGCGCCATTGACCTCGTTGACCGTCAGGCTGGTGCCGTCGACGGTGATCGAACCCTTGTGGGCGATGTACTTGGCCAGTTCCTTCGGTGCACGCACGCGGAACTGGATGGCGCGGGCGTTATCGCTGCGCGAGATGATTTCGCCGACCCCGTCGACGTGGCCGCTGACCAGGTGCCCGCCCAGCCGGGTAGTGGGAGTCAGGGCTTTTTCCAGGTTGACCTTGCTGCCGCTCTTGAGGTCGATGAAGGCGGTGCGCTTGAGGGTTTCGACGCTGACGTCGGCCCAGAAGCCGTCGCCCGGCAGCTCGACGGCGGTCAGGCACACGCCGTTGACGGCGATGCTGTCGCCGAGCTTGACGTCACCCAGGTCGAGCTTGCCGGTTTCGACGTAGACGCGCACGTCGCCACCCTTGGGGGTCAGGCTGCGGATGGTGCCGATGGATTCGATGATGCCGGTGAACATGGGGTCTTCCTCAAAAACGTTTTGCGCAGGGCAAGCCAGGCATTATACGCGGGGTGCCGGCAGGGGGATGGCCGTGACCCGCCAGTCATCGCCCACTGCGCGCATTTCGGTAATTTTCAGCCGCGGCGCTTCGCTCATCTTGTCCAGTGGCCAGTCCAACAGCGGACGGGCCTGGGAACCGAGGAAAGTGCCGGCGACGAACAGCTGGTACTCGTCGATCAGGCCTAGCCGGGAGAAGGCGCCGACCAGGCCGGCACCGGCTTCCAGCAGGACTTCGTTGATGCCGCGGGCCGCCAGTGCCTGCAGCAACGCCGACAGGTCTACCTGGCCATTGTCACCCGGCAAGCTGAGCAGTTCGTGGCCGGCAGCGGCATAGCGCGGGTCATCTGCGACAGCGGTCACCACCAGCGCCGGGCCAGCCTGGAAAAACGGCGCATCCAGCGGCAGGCGCAGGTGGCCATCGATCAGCACTCGCAGCGGTGTGCGGCTGAGAGCCAGGGCAGTGGTTTCGGCATCCAGGCCCAGCTCGGCGCCGCGCACGGTCATCCGCGCGTTGTCGGCCAACACGCTGGTGGCGCTGGTCAGTACCACGCTGGAGCGGGCACGCAGGCGCTGCACCGCCGAGCGGGCGGCCGGGCCAGTGATCCACTGGCTTTCGCCACTGGCCATGGCGGTGCGGCCATCCAGGCTCATGGCCAGCTTGGCGCGAACGAACGGCAGACCGTGCTCCATACGCTTGAGGAAACCGGGGTTGAGTGCGCGGGCCTCGGCCTCGAGCACGCCGCTGGCCACTTCGATACCGGCCTCGGCCAGGCGCCGCAGGCCCTGCCCCGCCACTTGCGGGTTGGGGTCCTGCATGGCGGCTACCACCCGTGCCACGCCTGCCTTGACCAGCGCTTCAGCGCACGGTGGCGTGCGGCCATGATGGCTGCACGGCTCAAGGGTGACATAGGCACAGGCGCCACGGGCACGCTCACCGGCCTGGCGCAGCGCATGCACTTCGGCATGCGGCTCGCCGGCGCGCACATGCCAGCCTTCGCCGACCACCTCGCCATCGCGCACGATCACGCAGCCTACGCGCGGGTTCGGGTGGGTGGTGTACAGGCCCTTGCGCGCCAGCTCCAGCGCGCGGGCCATGTAGTGGGCGTCGAGGATGGCAGCTTGGCTGGGCATGGTCACTCTTTAGCCGGCTCGCGAGCCAGGCGGTCGATTTCTTCGCGGAACTCGTCGAGGTCCTGGAAGCGGCGGTAAACCGAGGCAAAACGGATATAGGCCACTTCGTCGAGCTTGCGCAGCTCGGCCATGACCATCTCACCCACTACCAGCGATTTGACTTCACGCTCGCCGGTGGCACGCAGGCGGCTCTTGATATGCGCCAGCGCAGCTTCCAGGCGCTCGACGCTGACCGGGCGTTTTTCCAGTGCCCGCTGCATGCCGGCGCGCAGCTTTTCTTCGTCGAAGGGTTGGCGCGTGCCGTCCTGCTTGATCAGCCGGGGCAGCACCAGCTCGGCGGTTTCGAAGGTGGTGAAGCGCTCGCCGCAGGCGACGCATTCACGGCGGCGGCGCACCTGCTCGCCCTCAGCGACGAGACGAGAGTCGATTACCTTGGTGTCGTTGGCACCGCAAAAGGGACAGTGCATGGTGGCAGGCAACAAAAAAAGGGAGGGCCATGGTAGCGCATCCCACTGGCAAGACAAGCCAAAGGGGTTAACATCCATGGGAAATCTACCCGTGAAGGACTACCCCATGCACTACCGAGCGCTCGTCGTGCTGTGCTGCGCCGCCCTGCTCGCTGCCTGCGGCAGCGACAGGCCGAAGCCCGACACCCCTCCGGCACCCACGCCAGCCCGCACGGCCAAGCCGGCCACAGTACTGGGCCCGCTGCCGGCCTACCAGCGCGAGCTGAGCGGCACCTTGCTGGAAATCCCCGCCGGTGCCGACGTGGAGCTGGCCTTGCTGGTCATCGACGAACGCGACCGCCCACAACGCTTGCTGGCCAGCAGCAACCTGACCGGCACCGGCCAGGCCCTGCCCTACCAACTGCGCTTCAACCCCGAGGCCTTCCCCGCTGGTGCCCGGGTCGAGCTGCGCGGCCGCGCCAGCAGCTCTGGCCAGCTGATCATGCACCTGCCGCCGGTGCGCATTACCCAGGCCCAGACCCAGGCCACCGGTCCGCTGCGTTTCGAGAAGGCGCCGTAAGTGGCGCCAGTCTCCCTACAACAGCCCCTGCAACAAGCCCTCAGCGGCCTGATCGGCGAAGCGCGTCTTGTCGTCAGCGAGCTACCCGGCTGCGACCTCAAGCTGTGGCTGATCGACGACCAGAACATGGACCGCGCCTTCAGTAGCGAGGAGACTCGGCGCATTCTTGAAGATCCGCCCTACTGGAGCTTCTGTTGGGCCAGCGGCCTGGCCATGGCCCGTTATCTGGCCGAGCACCCGGAATGGGTAGCCGGCAAGCGCGTGCTGGATTTTGGCGCCGGCTCCGGTATCGCCGGTATTGCCGCCGCCCGCGCCGGTGCGCTGGAAGTGGTGGCCTGCGACCTCGACCCGTTGGCACTCGATGCCTGCCGCGCGAATGCCGCGCTGAACGGGGTGGAACTGGGTTACAGCAGCGATTTCTTCGCCGAAGACGATCGCTTCGACCTGATCCTGGTTGCTGACGTGCTGTACGACCGCGCCAACCTGCCGCTGCTGGATGCCTTCCTCGGCCGCGGGCGCCAGGCGCTGGTGGCCGACTCGCGGGTACGCGACTTCAGCCACCCGCTGTACCAGCAGCTGGGTGTGCTGGAAGCGCTGACCCTGCCGGACCTGGCCGAGCCGCACGAATTCCGCCGGGTCAGCCTGTACCACGCCAGCCGCGACACCTTATAGTGGTGTTATCCACGAGTTTGCGAGAGTCGCGATGACCCAAGACACGCCTTACATTTTCGACGCTACCGATGCCACCTTCCAGCAACTGGTTATCGAGAACTCCTTCCACAAACCGGTGCTGGTGGATTTCTGGGCCGAGTGGTGTGCGCCGTGCAAGGCACTGATGCCGCTGCTGGCGAAGATCACCGAGGGTTACCAGGGCGAGTTGCTGCTGGCCAAGATCAACTGTGACGTGGAGCAACAGGTAGTTGCCCAGTTCGGCATCCGCAGCCTGCCGACCGTGGTGCTGTTCAAGGACGGCCAGCCGGTGGACGGTTTTGCCGGTGCGCAGCCGGAATCGGCGATCCGCGCCATGCTCGAGCCGCACGTGCAACTGCCTGCCGCGCCCACCGCCTCGCCGCTGGAGCAGGCCAAGGGACTGTTTGCCGAAAGCCGTTTTGCCGAGGCCGAAGCGCTGTTGCAGGCGCTGCTGGGTGAGGACAACAGCAATGCCGAGGCACTGATCCTGTATGCCCGTTGCCTGGCCGAGCGCGGGGAGCTGGGTGAGGCCCAGGTGGTGCTGGATGCGGTCAAGACTGACGAGCACAAAGCTGCACTGGCCGGTGCCAAGGCACAACTGACCTTCCTGCGCCAGGCCGCCAGTCTGCCGGAAGTGGCTGACCTGAAAAGCCGCTTGGCGCAGAACCCGCAGGATGATGAAGCGGCTTATCAGCTGAGCGTGCAGCAGTTGGCGCGCCAGCAGTATGAAGCGGCGCTGGAAGGGTTGTTGAAGCTGTTCCAGCGTAACCGTGGTTATGAGAACGGGCTGCCGCAGAAGGCGTTGCTGCAGGTGTTCGAGCTGCTGGGCGGTGATCACCCGCTGGTCGGCGTGTATCGTCGCAAGTTGTCGGCGGCGATGTTCTGACAATGCCGGGGCCGCTTTGCGGCCCATTCGCAGCACAAGGCTGCTCCTACACCACGTGTTGCGCAGTCCCTGTAGGAGCAGCCTTGTGCTGCGAATGGGCTGCAAAGCAGCCCCCAAAATCCTGAAAGCCTTCACCCAACCCAGTGAT
Source organism: Pseudomonas asiatica (assembly GCF_009932335.1). Lineage (NCBI taxonomy): Bacteria > Pseudomonadati > Pseudomonadota > Gammaproteobacteria > Pseudomonadales > Pseudomonadaceae > Pseudomonas > Pseudomonas asiatica. The sequence continues at coordinate 434,285 of NZ_BLJF01000002.1, read as the reverse complement.
ACACCGGCGCGTCCACGCCACTTTCCACCTTGACTTCACTGCTATGCCGCAAGCGCACCAGCAGCCGCTTACCCGCCGCCGTACTTCCCGCCAGCCCTTCGAGCCGATCCAGCAATTCCGGCCCGCTCATCTGCCCCGCCAGGCGCAACACCTCACGCGCCGCAGTCCATTGCCCGTCATCCTGACGCGTTGTCGCCACGGTTTCGGTTGCTGCGGTCTGCGCCACTGCGGGCAATTCGATCTGCCGCCCCAGTTGTGCCCACTCTTCAGGCGCCAGCTCGATGGTCAGGTCCACAGGCCAATCACCAATCTGTCCACGAATTCTCATGCTGCATTCCCTGAACCCAAGTCTAATGCCGCCATCCTACCCCAACATGAAACCTGCGCCACGCAGGCTGGCAGCACGGGGAAAAGCTGTTATAACATAACCCAATCTTCTTGCCCGCTCCGGAGTCATCCATGCGTCGCCTGTTGCTTGCCCTGCCCTTCGCCTTGCTGCCACTGGCCGTGGCCCATGCCCACGATGATGACCACAATCACGACCACGCCCACGGCACCCTCGGCGCCCACGAGCATGGCGTGGCCAAGCTCAATGCCGTGCTCGATGGCAACACTCTGGAGCTGGAGTTGGACAGCCCGGCAATGAATCTGGTCGGCTTCGAACACGCTGCCAACAGCGACGCCGACAAGGCCAAGGTCGCGGCGGTGCGCCAGCAGCTGGAGCAGCCACTGAAGCTGTTCGGCCTGCCCGCCGCTGCCGGTTGCAAGGAAGACCAGCAGGAACTGGAAAGCCCGCTGTTCGGTGATGCCCCGAAAGCCGACGACGATGGTGACGACCACGAGCACAGCCACCAGCACAGCGACATCGGCGCCCATTACCAGCTGACCTGCGCCAACCCCGACAAACTGGCGCAGGTGGACCTCGCTCCGCTGTTCAAGGCGTTCCCGGCTACCCAGAAAATCACCGTTCAACTGATCGGCCCCAATGGCCAGAAAGGCGCGGAAGCCACGCCAGCCAAGGCTGCGGTCGTGTTCTGAATGCGCCAGCCGTTGATCGAACTGCATGACCTGGTCTTCGCCTGGCCCGGACAGCCGGCGCTGCTGGATATTCCGGCATTCCGCCTGGAAGCTGGCGAAGCCCTGTTTCTCAAGGGCCCCAGCGGCAGTGGCAAGACCACATTGCTGGGCCTGCTGGGCGGGGTGAACGTACCGGGCCAGGGCCGCATCCAGTTGCTCGGCCAAGACCTCTGCCGTCTGGGCCAGGGCGCCCGTGACCGCTTCCGGGTCGACCACACCGGTTATATCTTCCAGCAGTTCAACCTGCTGCCGTTCTTCTCGGTGCGCGAAAACGTCGAGCTGCCCTGCCGCTTCTCGCGCAGCCGCAAGGCCCGCGCCGAGCAGCGCCATGGCAGTGTCGACCAGGCAGCCAGCACCTTGCTGGCCCACCTGGGCCTGGACGACCCCGCCCTGCTCGCCCGCCGCGCCGACAGCCTGTCGATCGGCCAGCAGCAACGGGTTGCTGCCGCCCGCGCACTGATCGGCCAACCCGAACTGGTGATCGCCGACGAACCGACCTCGGCGCTGGATGCCGACACCCGCGAAGCGTTCATCCGCCTGCTGTTCGATGAATGCCGCGCCGCCGGTGCCAGCCTGCTGTTCGTCAGCCACGACCAAAGCCTGGCGCCGCTGTTCGACCGCCACCTGTCGCTGGCCGAACTCAACCGCGCCGCCAAGCCCCGGGAGGCCTGATGTACCTGCTCCGCCTTGCCTTGGCCAGCCTGGCCAACCGCCGCTTCACCGCATTCCTCACCGCCTTCGCCATCGCCCTGTCGGTGTGCCTGCTGCTGGCCGTTGAGCGGGTCCGTACCGAGGCCCGGGCCAGCTTCGCCAGCACCATAAGCGGTACCGACCTGATCGTCGGCGCCCGCTCCGGCTCGGTGAACCTGCTGTTGTACTCGGTGTTCCGCATCGGCAACGCCACCAACAATATCCGTTGGGACAGCTATGAGCACTACGCCAAGGACCCGCGGGTGAAATGGACCATCCCCATCTCGCTGGGCGACTCGCACCGTGGTTATCGGGTGATGGGCACTACCGGCGACTACTTCAGCCATTACCAGTACGGCCGCCGCCAGCACCTGGAATTGAGCCAGGGCCGCGCGTTTGCCGATGATCCGTTCGAGGTGGTGCTGGGTGCCGAAGTGGCCGAGGCGTTGCACTACAAACTGGGCGACAAGCTGGTGCTTGCCCACGGCGTGGCCGCGATCAGCCTGGTCAAGCACGACGACAAGCCGTTCACCGTGGTCGGAGTGCTCAAGCGCACCGGCACACCGGTCGACCGCACGCTGCATATCAGCCTGGGCGGCATGGAAGCCATCCACATCGACTGGCACAACGGGGTGCCGGCCCGTGGCGCCGGGCGTATCAGCGCCGAGCAGGCACGGACCATGGACCTGCAGCCTGCCGCCATCACTGCGTTCATGCTCGGCCTGAACAGCAAGATCGCGACATTCAGCCTGCAGCGGGAGATCAATGAATACCGCAGCGAGCCGTTGCTGGCGATCCTGCCCGGGGTAGCCCTGCAGGAGCTGTGGAGCCTGATGGGCACCGCGGAGCAGGCGTTGTTCGTGGTGTCGCTGTTCGTGGTGCTGACCGGCCTGATCGGCATGCTTACGGCGATTCTCACCAGCCTCAATGAACGCCGTAGGGAGATGGCGATATTGCGCTCGGTTGGTGCCAGGCCGTGGCATATCGCAGGGCTGCTGGTGCTGGAGGCACTGTCGCTGGCGGCGGTCGGGATCGCTGCAGGGCTTGGCTTGCTGTATGCGGGAATCGCCTTGGCACAAGGGTATGTGCAGGCCAACTATGGTTTGTACTTGCCGCTGGCCATGCCGAGTGCTCATGAATGGACGTTGCTGGCTATCATCCTGGGAGCTGCGCTGTTGATGGGCAGCGTACCGGCGTGGCGGGCCTATCGGCAGTCGTTGGCCGATGGCTTGTCCATTCACCTCTGAGGGCGTGCAATGATCCAATACCTCACGGCCTTCTTCGCGGGTGAACCCGCGAAGAGGCCAGTACAGGCAGTACAACTACTACTGGTCATGCTGCTTTCGCTGGCATCGCCCATCTGGGCCTCGGAACCCCGCGAACTTGACTGGCCCGCCCTCATCCCCGAAGGCGCCCCGGTCATCCCGCCCCAACTCGCGCCGTTGCACGACATGTCGCAGCTCAGCAACGCCCTGTCCGCCGAGTCCGCCCCACCGGCGCGCCAGCAGGCCCCCGATGCTCCAGTGGTAAAAAGCCTCGACGGCCAGCAGATCAAACTGCCCGGCTACATCGTGCCGCTGGAGGTGAGCGAAGAAGGCCGCACCACCGAATTCCTGCTGGTCCCCTACTACGGCGCGTGCATCCACGTGCCACCGCCACCGTCGAACCAGATCGTGCACATCTTCAGTGAAATGGGCGTTCGCGTAGAAGACCTCTACCAGCCCTACTGGATCGAGGGGAAGCTGCAGGTTAGAGCCTCCAGCAGCGAACTGGCCGATGCCGGCTACCAGATGGAAGCCGAGAAAATATACGCTTATGAGCTGAGATGAGAACTGTTTCGAATTCGTGACGACGCTTCTTTGAGCTGGGTCAAACTTTCTGTTTAACGGCATCCGTACCATTGGACTACTCGATTACTCACGTCCTCTGGGAGCTTCCATGAACAAGTCCTTGCTCAGCGCCGCCCTCGCGGCCCTGGCGCTCGCTGCCCCTGTCGCCCACGCCCACCAGGCGGGTGATGTCATCGTCCGTGCCGGTGCCATCACCGTTGCCCCCAACGAAAGCAGCGGCGACCTGAAATTCGACGGCAGCAAGGTATCGGGCACCAAGGCGACCTTGGACAGCGACACCCAACTGGGCCTGACCTTCGCCTACATGCTCACCGACCATGTCGGCCTCGAGTTGCTGGCGGCCACCCCGTTCAAGCACACCGTCGGCGTCAAAGGTCTGGGCGGCGGCCTGGACGGCAAGTTGGCCGATATCAAGCAACTGCCACCGACCCTGTCGTTGCAGTACTACCCGATGGAACCAACTTCCAAGTTCCAGCCGTATGCCGGCGTCGGCATCAACTACACCCTGTTCTTCGATGAGGACCTCAGTAGTGCACGCAAGCAGCAGGGCTTCAGCAACCTGAAGCTGCAAGACTCGGTCGGCATCGCCGGTCAGCTGGGCATGGACTACATGATCACCGACAACCTGCTGGTCAACGCTTCGGTCTGGTACATCGACATCGACACCAAGGCCAGCGTCGACGGCCCGTCCGCACTGGGCTACAGCAAGACCAAAGTCGACGTCGATGTCGACCCATGGGTGTACATGGTCGGCCTTGGCTACAAGTTCTGACCTGAACACTGCAGGGCGGCTTCGGCCGCCCTCGCGCGTTGCAGCCATAACCAGTACCCCAGCGCGACCGCGCTGATGCCCATCCCGAGCCCACACACCGCTGCCCAACCCCAATGGGCATACACCCAACTCGCCAGCACTGCCCCCACTCCACTGCCAAGCGAATAGCAGCACATGTAGGCGCCGATCAAACGGCTGGCCATTGCGCCACGCCCGGCCAGCAGCAGGCTCTGGTTGGTGACATGCACCGCCTGCACGGCAAAGTCCAGCATCAGCACACCCAACCCGAAGGCCATCAGTGAATGCCCGACGAAGGCCGTGGGCAGCCATGACAGCACAAGCAGAATCAGCGCTACCCCGGTGGTGCGCTCCCCCAGCCCCTGGTCGGCCAGGCGACCGGCGCGCGCTGCCGCCAATGTGCCGGCAACACCCGCCAGGCCGAATAGACCGATCGCGGTATGGCTCAGCGCCAGTGGCTCGGCACTCAGGGGCATGACCATGGCACTCCAGAGCACGCTGAACGCAGCGAAGATCAACACGCCGAACAACCCGCGCTGACGTAGCAGCCGGTCGTGCCGGTACAGCCTGAACTGGGCAACGATCAGCGCCCGGTAGCCAGACCGCAGCGACACCGGTTGCCCCACGGGCAGGCTGCGCCACAGCACCAGGGCCAGCAGTATCAACAACCCTGCGGTAATCAGGTACACGCTGCGCCAGCCAGCCAGGTCGGCAAGCCCGCCCGAGACCAGCCGCGCCAGCAAAATGCCCAGCACTATGCCGCTGGTGACGGTGCCCACGGCCTGCCCCTGCTGGCCGGGGTCGGCAAGGCTCGCTGCATGCGCCACCATCACCTGCACCATGACCGCCATCAGCCCGGTGATAGCCAGGGCCAGCAGCAATAGCGCCCAGTTGGGCGCCATGCCTACCCCAACCAGCGCCAGGGCCGAGAACAGCAACTGCCCGAGCAGCAGGCGCTTGCGGTCGATCAGGTCACCCAGCGGCACGATCAGCAACAACCCCAGGGCGTAGCCCGCCTGGGTCGCGCCAACTACCCAACCGATCTGCTGCTGCGCCACGCCAAGGTCAGCGGCCATCGACTCGAGCAGAGGCTGGGCGAAATACACTGTCGCCACAGCCATGGCGCTGGTAATGGCCAGCAGCAGGGTTATCCAGCGTGTAAGTGCAGGGTTCATCGGGCTGGTCTCGTCAATCTGGTTTCGAATTGAAACCACATGCTGGCTATTTAGCAAATGTAGTTTTAATCTGCAACCAGATGATCACGAAAGGCCCCGTCCATGCTCGATGAAAACAATGCGCAATGCCCCGTAGCCCGGGCGCTGGAGGTACTGGGAGACCGCTGGGCGCTGATGATCCTGCGCGACGCATTCGATGGGCTGCGGCGCTTCAGTGAATTCCAGAAGAACCTGGGGCTGGCGAAGAACATCCTCGCCTCACGGCTGAAGTGGCTGGTGGAGAGTGGGCTGCTGACGATGCAGCCGGCGTCGGATGGCAGTGCCTACAAGGAGTATGTGCTGACCGAGAAAGGGCGATCGGTGTTCCCGGTGGTGGTTGGCTTGAGGCAGTGGGGGGAGCGGTTTCTGTTCGAGGCGGGCGAGGTGCGTTCGGAGTTGGTGGATGGTGATACGGGGCAGGCGCTGGAAACACTGCAGGTGCGGGCCCGGGATGGGCGGGTGCTGGCGGCAGGGGATTGCCTGCGAAAAGTGGTGCGGCATGAGTGATTCTGGGGCTGCTGCGCAGCCCATCGCCGGCAAGCCAGCTCCCACCGGGACCGCGTACTCGCTCTCGGGGAGCTGGCTTGCCGGCGATAGGGGCGCAAAGCGCCCCCAAGCAATTCAGCCCTTGCCCAGAAGCCGCGACAAGCCCTCGACCATCGGCGTCGCCTGCGGAAACTCGAACCGCGCCAACAAGCGCTGGTTATCCGCCCGCGAATGGCGAATGTCACCCGAACGTGCCGCCACATAGCTGACCGCCGGCAAGCTACCCACCACCTTCTCAAGCGCTGCCAGCAGCTGGTTAAGCGATGTGGCCTGGTTGAGGCCGATATTCACCGCGCCCTCCTCGACCTGCGGCTGCTCCAGCGCCTGCACCATCACCTGCACCAGGTCGCCCACGTAAAGGAAGTCCCGGGTCTGCTCACCATCACCGAATACGGTAATCGGCAAACCCTGCACAGCACGTTGGGAGAAGATGCTGATCACCCCGGAATACGGCGAGGACGGGTCCTGGCGCGGCCCGAAGATATTGAAGAAGCGGAACACCACCGGCTCCAGGCCATGCTGACGACGGTAGAAGTCCAGGTACTGCTCACTGGCCAGCTTGTCCACGGCATAGGGGGTCAGCGGCGCCTTGGGAGTGTCTTCGGCAATCGACTCGCCTTCACCATTGTTGCCATACACCGCCGCACTGGAGGCGAACAGCACCCGGCGCAGCCCATGCACGCGCATGGCTTCGCACACGTTGAGGGTACCGATGAAATTGCTCTGGTGGGTCCGCACCGGGTCCTCGACCGAGGCCTGCACCGAGGCCACCGCAGCCAGGTGCACCACGGCACTGCAGCCAGCCGTAACCTGCGTAACCAGCTCGGCATCGGCGACATCGCCTTCAACCAGTTCCAGCCGAGGGTGGCCAACCTGCAGGTTGCCCCGCTGGCCAGTGGAGAAATCGTCGAGAATGCGTACGGCGTAGCCTTTCTCCAACAACGCATCGCACAGGTGGGAGCCAATAAAGCCGGCACCGCCGGTGATCAGGATGGGGGCGTCAGCCATGGCGGTAGAACCGGTCCAGTAGAGGCGGCAAGCCGGCGCGCCAGGCGCGCGGCTTGATGCCGAAGGTATGAAGGATTTTCTTGCAGGCCAGTACCGCGTGCTGCGGCTCTTCGCTGGCATCCGGCCGTGCGGCATGTGCCTGCGGCGTCGGCGCCTGCACGGCCAGCTGCCGGTACTGGCCTGCCTCGGCGAGGATCGCCTGGCCCAGCGCCAGCGGCGTGGTCGCCTCGTTGCCGGCGTAATGGTAGGTGCCCCACAGCGGCGCACTGCAATCGAGTTGTTTGAGCACCGACAGGATCACCCGGGCGGCGTCGTCGACCGGCGTAGGGTTGCCACGCCGGTCATCGGCCAGCAGCAGCTCCTGGGGTTGCTCGGCGCGGGTAAGGAAGCGGCCCAACGCCCCGTCGATGCTTTCGTCGAGCAGCCAACCAAAGCGCAACAGCACGTGTTGCGGGCAAGCCGCGCGAACGCTCTGCTCGAAACGCCACAGGGCCTGGCCACGCAGGCCCAGCGGTACCGGCTCGTCCTTTTCGCTGTAGGCCGTGGCCCGAGAACCATCGAACACCCGGTAGCTGGATGGCTGAACCAGGGTGATCTGGTGGTGCTGGCACAGCTCTGCCAACCGCTCCACAGCCCGCTCCTGCTGGGCCAGGCGCTGCTCACTGACCGACTCGGCCTGGAACCAGTCGAAGTAATAGGCCAGGTTGACCAGTGCATCGGGACGATGATCGTCGAGCAGCTGGGTGAGGCTGGCCGGCGTCCAGCCGTTCTCGGGTGGACGCGGAGCCAGGAATGCGATGTCCTCCTCGGCCCCAAGACGAATCAGCGCTTGCCCGAGGGCATTGCCACCACCCAACAGCATTAGGCGCATACGCATAGAGTCAGCAGATCCGGAGAGGTTGATTGAAGGAAAGGGGTCATTTTGCGGTTTCCGGGCGGGGAAGTCCAACACCGGACCCGTTCGATGCCACAGGCGGTAGTGATTTCAAAGTTTCACCGTTCAATACCGCAACACGCAGAAATCTCCTACGACATACCAGGAACGAGCTGACTTCCGCGCAACAGCACAACCGCATTGAATAGTTGACTCCCCCACTTGCCAGCCGGGGAGCTTCACAAAAACAAGTACAGGGAACGTTCAATGCCTCATTCAGAAGCTGCATACCTGGATTTCAGCCCGGAGCAAAGCAAAGCCATAGCCTTTGCAAGCCAGACCATTGCTGACCTGGGTGGCCCAGAGGCCAAAGGAGTAGCACTTCAGGCTCGTATATTCGCCGATCAACTCGAGCAAGCCTTGAGTGTGGAACAGCGTGGGCTGCTACAACGCTTCAGTGAAGGCCATCTATCTGCCTTGATGTACAGACATATGCCTTGTGCCGACGAGCCAATACCAGAATATCTGCCCCACATTTCCACCCTGGCGCAAAACCCACGCTGCCAATACCTTGCCTCACGCAATCAACTGCTGCTGGAGCTCGTGCGCCACCGCAGTTTCGCCTTCGATATAGATAACGAGGGTAAGCAGGTTCGCCTGGTGGGCAACTTCAAGGGCGGTGGCCGCATTCCGCGACTCGACGAAGATCCCTGCCTGAAAGTTGAAACCAGCTCGCATGCGGGCTTGCGCTTGGGGCCACACACTGAAGCGCCTTACAACTGCTCGACAATTTCCAGCAACGCTCACTCCCCTGCTCCCTCTGCACTGATTCTGACTGCGCGCTGGAACCCCGCCAATGAACCTACGCATGTCTTCCCGCTCCAGGGAATCATTGAACGCTTGGGTAGCATGGGCACACTTGCACTGACTTCAGCGTCTTTCGACTTCACCCGCAGTGACTGCTTCGGTCACGGGCAAGGCAATGCAGGCAAAGCAGTTTCAATACTGCAATTCGAGCCAAATGGTGGTTTCTCTGTTCGTTACAATAGCTATCGCTTCAGTCTGAATGACCGCGCCTGCAGCGCTGCTGCGCGCGCTTTCGACTCCTTTCAAAAAATACTGGATACCACACAACCGTTGGCGTTTGTCCTGCAGCCTGACACCGCACTGCTGATCAACAACAGCCGAGCCTTGCACGGCCGCGACATGGTTCAGGACAACCGGCGCCTGCTTATCCGTCAATTCGGATATTCCCCCTTTGCCGAACCGCTGGTGCTCGCTGAAGACCCGCTGCTGGTGCGTGGCTGATCATAGGAAAACACTCAATGATCGAATTAGATTTAACGCTTGTTCTGACCCTCGCACTGGTGGCACTGATGGCCGGCTTTTTCGATGCTATCGCCGGTGGCGGGGGCCTGATCACGCTCCCGGTGTTGTTCATTGCCGGTATCGAACCCTTGGCGGCAATTGCCACCAACAAGTTCCAGGCGGCTTCGGCTACGGTTTCGGCTACGTGCGCCTTCGCCCGCAAAGGCATGATCGACTGGAGACAAGGCAGTCCAATGGCTGTCATGTCGTTTATCGGAGGGGCGTTGGGTGCCTTGTCGATAACTTACGTGCCCAAAAGCGTTCTGCAGGCGTGCGTTCCACCTCTGCTGATCCTGATAGCCGCCTACTTTGCCTTCAGTCCAAAGCCGAATGAACAAGCGCGCAAGGCAAAGATATCGACCAGCCTGTTCTGCATTACGGTTGCACCAATCATTGGCTTTTATGACGGGATCTTCGGCCCTGGCGTAGGCTCGTTCTTCATGCTGGCCTGCGTGATCCTCTTGGGCCAGCACTTGATACAAGCCGTGTGCACCAGCAAGCTATTGAACGCAGCCTGTAATCTGGGCGCGTTGTCAGTCTTTTCACTGAGCGGGGCGATCATCTGGCCGCTGGCACTGGCGATGGCATTCGCTGCTTTTGTGGGGGCTCAACTGGGCGCACGCTGCGCAGTACACTTTGGCCCCCGTCTGATCAAGCCATTGCTGGTCTGTGTTTGCTGCATCATGGCAATCAAGTTGCTGCTCGACCCAGGCAACCCTGTTGGCGAGTGGTTACATCAACTTGTTCTCTGAAAAAAGCATCACTCGATTTCGAACAGACTGTTACGCAACGGCCCCACGCTAAGGCGCTCACGCACATCGTCATCTATGCGTGGGTCATCCGGCTGGTACAGTTTTACCTGCCGGTAGACATTGATGCGATTGATCTCCTCTCCCAGGTAGTCCCACACAACCCGAGTGCAGGCCGGGTTGCGCCGGTCTCCGCTGGATACGCCGGCCTTCAGGCCGTTGAGGCGGGTAATGCGGCTCTTGAAACTGGGGATGAGGATAGTCTGGCTCATCTCGTTGAACGTCAGCGACTCGTAATCGACCAGGAACATCCGGTCCTGCAGTTGGAACGCCGCTCCCAGATAGCGGCAACGCACCTCGGCATGGGGGTTGGTGGCGCTGGAACGCTCCTGGCGTTCCTGGCGTTCGAAAAGGAACTGCCCGCGCTCCTCCCACAGGTGCACCAATGACACCAGGACCGTGCCCGGAACCGACATGCAGTTGGAATATTCCAGGTAGTAACCGCAATAGCGCGACAGGTTCCCCGCATGGGCGTGCAACGGACGGAACAGATCACTGATCGGGTCGCCAGGCTGCTCGGCCGGGGTCGACACGCGAGCACCGATCAGGCGGCTGAACTGCTCGGGTGGCAAATTCAATTCGTAATCTTCGACCCCGAAGAAATCGCCGATGCGCTTGAGGTTGTAGGCCGTCGGGCGGCTTTGCCCACTCAGGTACTTGTTGAACTGTGCGCGGTTGATCGACAGCTGGCGGCAAACTTCGGAGATAGAGCGGTAGTGGCTGCAGGCCAGTTTGAGGTTGGTAGCGAAATGATCGCTCATGACTCGGGACTCAGGTGACGCGAATGGCGCAATTGTAGCATCAAGTTGCACCAAATCAGAGCAACCCGCGAAATTGTAACCGCTCTTGTCATAGCCAACCATGCGCCCCACGAATAGCGGTGCGCCTGCCGTCCGCTGATCTTTCCACACGAACAATAAGAATCGAGGTCATTTTCCAATGCTCGAAGTACTCAACGATTTCCTCTCGGGGAAACTTCTCATTGTGCTGATCGTAGGGCTGGGTAGCTACTTCACTATCCGCTCCCGGTTCGTCCAGTTCCGCCACTTCGGCCACATGTTCGGTGTGTTCAAGGAATCGCTGCGTGGCCAGGCAGGCCAGCTGAGCTCCTTCCAGGCCCTGATGCTGAGCCTGGCTGGCCGCGTTGGTGCCGGTAACATCGCCGGTGTCGGCATTGCCGTGACCCTGGGTGGCCCAGGCGCCGTGTTCTGGATGTGGGTCACCGCACTGGTGGGTATGTCCAGCAGCTTCTTCGAATGCACCCTGGCCCAGGTCTACAAGCGCGCCGATGGCGACGGCCTGTACCGTGGTGGCCCGGCGTACTACATCCAGCACGGCCTGAAGCTGAAAAGCATGGCCATCGTGTTCTCGGTCCTGCTGCTGGTCACCTACGGCTTCGCCTTCATCGGCCTGCAGTCGTACACCGTGACTCACTCGCTGCAGAACGCCTTCGCCTTCGACCCCAAGCACACCGGCATCGTCCTCGCCGTGCTGCTGGCCATCACCTTCATCGGCGGCATCAAGCGCATCGCCGCGGTGTCGGACCTGCTGGTACCGGTCAAGACCCTGGCGTACATCGGCGTGACCCTGTACGTGATCGGCACCCAGATCGAGCACGTGCCAGCCATGCTGGAAACCATCTTCAAGAGTGCCTTCGGCCTCGACCCGGCGTTCGGCGGCCTGCTCGGCAGTGCCATCGTCATGGGCGTGAAGCGTGGTGTGTTCGCCAACGAAGCGGGCCTGGGCAGTGCGCCAAACGTCGCAGCCGTGGCCGCCGTGAAACACCCGGGTGCGCAGGGCGTTGTCCAGGCATTCAGCGTGTTCCTCGACACCTTCGTGATCTGCACCTGCACCGCGTTGCTGATCCTGTTGTCGGGCTTCTACACCCCGGGCTTCGAAGGTGACGGCATCGTCCTGACCCAGAACTCGCTGGCCGCCGTGGTTGGTGACTGGGGCCGCGTGTTCGTCAGCGTGGCACTGTCGCTGTTCGTGTTCACCTGCATCCTCTACAACTACTACCTGGGCGAGAACAGCCTGCAGTTCCTCAGCCGCAATCGTGTGGTACTGATGGTATTCCGTGGCCTGGTACTGGCGCTGGTTGTATGGGGCTCGTTGCAGGACCTGTCGACTGTGTTCGCCTTTGCCGATATCACCATGACCTGCCTGGCCTTCGTCAACCTGGTGGCCCTGGCCCTGCTGTTCAAGGTCGGCCTGCGGGTGATGCGCGACTACGACGACCAGCGCAAGGCGGGCGTCGACCAACCGGTGTTCGACTCGGCCAAGTTTGCCGACCTGGACCTGGATCGCAATGCCTGGCCTGCCAATCCGCAGGCGGAAACAGCCACTGACAAAGCAGTCGGCGAAGTCCAGACGCAGCGCTGATATTCTCCCCTGCCAGCCGCCCCGTCCGTGGGCGGCTTACCTTCTTCCGCTCACCGCTACGGATACTTCCCATGCGAGCAGTAAAGAATCTCCTCGTGCTCTATACCGGGGGCACCATCGGCATGCTCGAAACCCCCGAAGGCCTGGCGCCGGCCGGTGGCTTCGAAGCACGCATGCGCGAACACTTTGCCCAGTTGGCCGATGCACCCCAGGTGCAATGGACCTTGCAGGAACTGAACCCGCTGCTCGACAGCGCCAACATGCAACAGCACAACTGGCTGGCGATGCGCGATGCAATCGTCGCAGCGGTAGAGGTGGCTGGCCATGATGGCGTGCTCGTACTGCATGGTACCGACAGCCTGGCCTACAGCGCCGCGGCGTTGTCGTTCCTGCTGCTGGGCCTGCCGGTGCCAGTGCTGCTGACCGGCTCGATGCTGCCTGCAGGTAGCGCGGACAGCGACGCCTGGGGCAACTTGTGCGGCGCACTGCGCCAGTTCGAACAAGGGCTGGAAGATGGCGTGCAACTGTACTTCCATGGGCAGCTGCTGCATGGCTGCCGGGCGTCGAAGCTGCGCAGCGAGGCGTTCGATGCCTTTGCCGCGCTGCCGCGCCATCGTGACAGTGAGCGCGCAACGGCGATCCCTGCCGAGCTTGGCTACAAGCACCCGCGCCAGCCGGTCAACCTGGCGATAGTGCCGGTGTTCCCGGGCCTGCAGGCCGGGCACTTGCAGGCACTGCTGGGCAGCGGCGTGCAGGGTTTGCTGCTGGAGTGCTACGGCAGCGGTACCGGGCCGTCGGATGACCAGGCGTTGCTGGATGCGCTGAGCGCGGCACGCCAGCGGGGTGTGATGCTGGCAGCTATCAGCCAGTGCCCTGAGGGGTCGGTGGTGTTCGATACCTATGCGGCGGGTAACCGCTTGCGCGGGGCCGGGCTGGTCAGTGGCGGGGGCATGACCCGGGAGGCGGCGCTGGCCAAGATGGTTGCGTTGCTGGGGGCCGGGCTGGATGTCGACACGGCGGAGCGGTGGTTTGCCCTGGATCTGTGTGGGGAACGGGCCTGAGTGTTGCCTGGTCTGGCCCTATCGCCGGCAAGCCAGCTCCCACAGGGATAACACAAGGCCTGAGGCCTGTGGAGTACCTGTGGGAGCTGGCTTGCCGGCGATAGGGCCCTGACAGGCAAAGGAAAATGGCGGAAGGCAGCGGGAGTCGAACCTGCCCGGGAACGGCTGCCGTCCCCAACCGGGTTTGAAGCCCGGCCGCGCCACCGGGCGCGATTGCCTTCCTTGAACTCAGTGCCTGGCCTGCTGCTGGGCCAGGGCGCTGTCGGCGCGAATGTGACGCTGATCGGCCACCCTCCGGGTCAGGCCGATGCGGTCGAAGTACTCCAGAATCTGCACACTGCGCTTGCGACCGATGCCCAACATATCGCGAAACGCGGCAACCTGCACTATCGGCGTTTCACTGGCCTGCCCCAGCAGCAGCTCTGCCATGCGCTGTAGCGTCGCCTCGGGGTAGAACAGGTCGCGCACCACCTGGTGCACCAGGCCCAACCGGGCCAGCTTGCGCAGCAACAGGCGCACATCGGCTTCGGCACAATTTTCCTCGCTCGCCAGCGTCCGGACCCAGGGCGGATCGTATTGCCCCGCCAGCAACTTCGGTTGCAGACTCGCCCATAATGCACTGTCGGCTTCGCTCAACTGCACCTTGTGATCGGGCAGGTGCAGCCAAGGCCCGCTGCTGGCAATGGCGCCGTCTTCGAGCAACTCATCCAGCAGGCTGACAAAAGCGGGCCGCTCCAGCGGCAAGGCAGCAAAGCGGCGCAGGCGGTCGCGGTCCGGGCCGAGCTGGTCGGGCTCCTGTTCATGGAACCGCACCAACTGCTCCAGCACCTGGCGCTTGAGCGCCTGCCACCGGACACTGGCAAACAGCAGTTGGCCCTGCCGCGTGGCCACCACCAGCACATCTTCCGGCAACTGCCAGGTTTCGCGCAGGCGATTGAACTGCCGTTCCAGACGTTGCGGGTCGATCCCCCCGGGTGCGCTGGCAAGCAGTGCCGGCAAGGCCTGCTCCAGGTCCTCGGCATCACGCAGCACCTGCAATTGGCGCAGGCGCTCATCACTGCGACGCTGACGGCTTGGCGCGAACGGATCGAGTACCTTGCCGCCCCCCAGTGTGCGCTGGGCACGCTGATCGCGCAGCACCAAGCGGTCGCCGTGTACCGCCTGCAGCGGCGCGTTGAGCAGCAACTGGGCGAACATGCGCTGGCCTGCCACCAAGGTTTCACCCTCGAGCAAGGCTACCCGGGCCGTTACATCCTGGGTGCCCAGGTGCACGTGCACAGCGCTGAAATGCTCGAAGGTACGGGTCTCGCCCGGCAACAGGTTCAGCTCGATATCCACCCGCACGCTAGGCGCATGCAGCCACTCGGGCACCAGCCAGTCCCCCCGGCGCACCTGCTCCACCGCCAGGCGTTCGGCAGCAATGTTCAGTGCCACCCGCTGGCCCGCTTCGGCCACCAGTGCGGCCTGGTTCTGCGCATGCAGGCCACGCACCCGCACCGGTTTGCCGGCCTTGCCCAGTAACAAGGTGTCACCGGCACTGACCCGCCCGGCCAGCGCCGTGCCCGTGACCACCACACCCGCACCGGTAACGGCAAAGGCGCGGTCGACGGCCAGGCGGAAACCGCCGCGCACGCTGCGCTGGCACACGCGCTGTTGCGCGGCCAGCAAGGCCTGGCGCAAGGCATCGATACCTTCGCCGGTCACACTTGACAACGGAAACTGCCGCGCACCGGCATATGGGCCCGGCGCGAGAAGTTCGCTGACCTGTGCCTGCACTTCGGCCAGGCGGGCCGGCTCTACACGGTCGCATTTGCTGATCGCCACCAGGGCTTGTGGGATGCCCAGCAACTCGATGATCGCCAGGTGCTCGCGGGTTTGAGGCATCACCCCGTCGTCGGCCGCGACTACCAGCAGCACCAGATCGATACCATGGGCGCCGGCCAGCATGTTGTGGATAAAGCGCTCGTGACCGGGCACGTCGATGAAGCCGGTCAGCACTGCGCCCTCGGTCAACGCCGCATAGCGATAGCCAAGGTCGATGGTCATGCCACGGGCGCGCTCCTCCTGGCGCTGGTCACCGGCCTGGCCGGTCAGGGCCTGGAGCAGTGCGGTCTTGCCGTGGTCGATGTGGCCGGCGGTACCAACGATCACTGTACCGGCCCCAATTGCAGGGTGGGCAACTGAGCCAGCCACTGGGCCTCGTCATCCAGTTGGCGCAGGTCCAGCCACAGGGCGTCATCGTCGATTCGGCCGAGCACTGGCACGGGCAGACCGCGCAAGGCGCGCTCCAGTACATGCAGGCTGCGCCCGCGCAACTTCTTCGACACCTGCGGGCGCAGGCACAATGCCGCGCTTGGCAGGCGGGCCACCGGTTGGCTGCCACTGCCAATCATGCCCAACGCCGGCTCCACACTGACCGCCCATTGCTCGCCGAGCCGGGCTTTGATTTCAGGGGCCAGGCGCTCGGCCTGGGCCTGGATTTCGGCCTGACTGCGGGTCAGCAGGCGCAGGCTGGGCAGGCGCTCGGCCAGGCGGTCGGGGTTGCGGTACAACGCCAGCACCGCTTCGAGTGCGGCAAGGGTGATCTTGTCGACCCGCAGCGCGCGCTTGAGCGGGTTCTTCTTGATTCTGGCGATCAGCTCCTTGCGCCCGACGATGATTCCGGCTTGCGGCCCGCCCAGCAGTTTGTCGCCGCTGAAGGTGACGATATCGGCGCCGTCAGCCAGGGCCTGACGCACAGTAGGCTCGGCGGGCAGGCCCCAGCGGGTAAGGTCAAGCAGGCTGCCGCTGCCAAGGTCTTCAAGCAACGGCAAGTCATGTTGGTGGGCGATACGCGCCAGCTCGGCGGTGGGCACCTGGGTAGTGAAGCCCTGAATGCTGTAGTTGCTGCAATGCACCCGCATCAGCAGGCCCGTACGCGGGCTGATGGCGGCCTCGTAGTCACGGGCATGGGTGCGGTTGGTGGTGCCGACTTCGTGCAGCTTCACGCCGGCGCGGGCCATGATGTCGGGGATGCGGAAGGCACCGCCGATCTCGATCAGTTCACCGCGTGAGATGATCCCCTCCTTGCGCGCACCCAGGCTGTTGAGCGCCAGCAGCACGGCGGCGGCGTTGTTGTTGACCACGGTGACGGCTTCGGCGCCTGTCAGCTCGCGGATCAGGCCCTCGATCAGATCGTCACGGTCGCCGCGCTTGCCGGTGGCCAGGTCGAATTCCAGGTTGAGCGGGTAGCGGGCGGCGGTCTGCATGGCCTCGATGGCCTCCTCTGGCAACAGGGCGCGGCCGAGGTTGGTGTGCAACACGGTGCCGGTGAGGTTGAACACTCGGCGGACCTGGCTGCGTTGCTGGGTGGCCAAGCGTTCGCCAGTGCGGCCCAGCAGGACTTCAGCGGCCAGTTCGGCGGTGCTGAGCTGGCCGGTGCGGGCGGGGTCGCGCAGGTCGTCGAGCAGTTGCCGCAGGGTGGCGAGGACCGCGTCGCGACCGTGGCGGTCGATCAGCGGGAGGCAGGCTGGGTGGCGCAAAAGGGTGTCGATGGAGGGCAGGCGTGGGGTGTCGCTGGCTAGGCTGGAGGGCATGCGGTACTACCTTGGACTGATCCGTTGTCTGTACTGGCCTCTCGCGGGTAAACCCGCTCCTACAAGGGCCGCGCAAGCCTCAAAAGCTGCGCGGGCCCTGTGGGAGCGGGTTTACCCGCGAAGAAGGCGACTCGGTCTTACAGTGTAGACACTCTCCATTACCCGGGTGCGAGCATCAGGTTCGGTGCCAACCGATGGAAGCCCTCCTCGTCCAGGCGAATGTCCAGTGCCAGGCTGGCCAGGTCATCGGCCAGCGGCTCGGCCGCCGCGTCGTTTTCCAGGTAGTTCTGCTTCAGGTAGCTCTCGCACTCCGGGCAGCACTCCGCCCGTAGCGGCGCCTTGCCCGGCGCATGGCGGTCATCGTCAAGGCTGGTATAGCGCAGGTCCTTGCTCGACTCGCAGTACACGCATTTGACCCGCACCACGTGCCATTCGCAGGCACACAGCGAACAAGCCAGGTAGCGCAGGCCATTGTGCTTGCCGCGGTTGCGCACCACCCCGGCCATCGCCGGCGAACCGCAGGCCGGGCACTGGGCCAGGCTGTCGGCGGGCTTGAGCTCTGGCGCGGGCAGCGCCAGCAACCAGCTGGACCAGGCCGCCTGCAAGGCCGCCCCAATGAACGGCACCAGTGCTGCGGGCACTGCGTCGTACTGGCCGGCGAGCAAGGCGATGCCCCAACCCTTGCGTTGATGGTCGTCACTGCTGCGCAGGGTTTGCAGCGCCTCCCCCAACGGACCGCTGGTGTCCGCGTCGAGATGCTCGAGCAAGGCCAGCAACCAGACCAGCCATGGCCCTTCACGCACCAGGCTGTCCGCCGCCAGTGGCGGCAAACCATGACTTATGCACAGGCGCTGACGCTCCTCTGCCACCGGCATGCCAGCGGGCGGGTTATCCACAAGCTGCTGCTGGATACGGCACAAACGAGCCACCAGCTTCAGGTATTCGCCAAGGGCATTGCCCTCAGCCAGCTGCTCCAGACGCGCGGCGCGCAGTTCGAACAGGTTGGCGGGGGGCAGGTGCAGAAACGGCGGCATCACTGCCGACGCTTCGATCTGCCCGGGTTCGAGTATCGTGCTCAAGCGCTCATCCTTCTTTTCGTCCGTGATTGCCCGGCGTCTTGTCACCAGTCACTTCGCGGTACCACAACTCATGGTGCTTGCGCGCCCAGGCGCGGCTGACCCAGCCATGCAGCATGGCGCCGATCGAGCCCTTGATCCAGATACCGGCGTAGATGTGCACGATGATGCTGAGGATCAGCACGAACGCCGCCAGGGCGTGGAGCAGCGCAGACAGGCGAATGACCTCGATGCCGAACAAATGGCTGAAGTATGCGCGCCAGATCACCACGCCGCTGACCAGCAGAACCAGCATGCACACCAGCAGGGTCCAGAACAACAGCTTCTGCCCGGCGTTGTACTTGCCGATCGGTGGCACACCCTCCTCCTTGTTGAGCATCACCCGGTCCACCCGGCGCAGCCACAGTCGGTCATTGGCAGTGATGAAATTGGCGCGCCAGAAACGCAGCACCAGGCCGAGGAAGAACACGAACATCGCCACCCCGAGGAAGGGGTGCAGGATGCGTGTCCAGGGCCCACCGCCGAACAGGTTGCTGAGCCAGAACAGCGCCGGATGGAACAGCGCCAGCCCCGACAGGCCAGCCAGGATGAACAGGATCGCGACGACCCAGTGATTGCTGCGCTCGTTGGCGTTGTAGCGCAGGATGGGTTTGTTGTCGTTCATGGTCGCTGCTCCCCTTGCCCACCGGGCTTGGTCGGATCATAGACATGGACCGACGGGTCCACCTGGTGCACGCTTTCATCCGCAGGTGCCGGGTGTTCGTCCTCCTCCACCCGCTGTGGCCCTACCCGCACATAGTGGAAGAACCCGGCCAGCACCGCAGCCCCCATGGCCAGCAGCGCCAGCGGCTTGGTAAAGCCCTTCCACAGCCCCACCAGCGGGCTGATCACCGGCTGGTCCGGCAGGCCGGCGTACAGCTTCGGTGTGTCGGCATGGTGCAGCACATACATCACGTGGGTGCCACCGACGCCGTCCGGGTCGTACAGCCCGGCCTTGTCGTAGCCCCGCGACTTGAGGTCGACGACGCGCTCGGCGGCATGCACCTTCATCTCATCCTTCGTGCCGAACACGATCGCCCCGGTCGGGCAGGTTTTCACGCAGGCCGGCTCCAGGCCCACGGTCACGCGGTCGGAACACAGGGTGCACTTGTACGCCTTGTGGTCCTTCTGCGAAATACGCGGGATATTGAACGGGCAACCGGTGATGCAGTACCCACAACCGATGCAGTGGTCCTGGTTGAAGTCGACGATGCCGTTGGCGTGCTTGATGATCGCTCCCGGGCTCGGGCACGCCTTCAGGCAACCTGGCTCGGCGCAGTGCATGCAGCCATCCTTGCGAATCAGCCACTCCAGGTTGCCGTCGTCGCGCTCGTGCTCGGTAAAGCGCATCAGGGTCCAGGTCTCGGCAGTGAGGTCCTGGGGGTTGTCGTAGGTGCCGTGGTTGTGGCCGACCTCGTCACGCAGTTCGTTCCACTCCGAACACGCCACCTGGCAAGCCTTGCAGCCGATGCATTTGGTGGTGTCGATCAGCTTGGCGACTTCCTGCTGCTGGCGTACCGAAGGCGGTAAGGTGGTGGTGGCCGAGCGGGCGATGATGTCTTGGCTGGCCATCAGAGTTTCTCCACTTTGACGAGGAACGACTTGGACTCTGGCGTCTGGGTATTGCCGTCACCCAGGAAAGGCACCAGGGTGTTGGTCAGGTAGCCATGCCGCGTAGCCCCGGTGAAGCCCCAGTGCAGCGGGATGCCGATCTGGTGCACGGTCTGGTTATTGACCTGGAGCGGGCGAATCCGCTTGGTCACTACCGCCACCGCATCGATGTGTCCGCGCTTGCTCGATACCCGCACCCGGTCGCCGGCCTTGATACCTTTCTCGTTGGCCAGCACCTCGCCGATTTCGACGAACTGCTCGGGCTGGGCAATGGCGTTGAGCCGGCAATGCTTGCTCCAGAAGTGGAAGTGCTCGGTCAGCCTGTACGTGGTCGCCGCGTACGGGAACTCGTCGTGCTTGCCGAGGGTGTCCCACACCGAGTCGAATACCCGCCCGGCCGGGTTACTGGTGGCCTTCTTGTTCTGCGGGTGCAGCGGGTTGATGCCAATCGGCGTCTCGAACGGCTCGTAGTGCTCGGGGAACGGGCCTTCGGCCATCTTGTCGATGGCGAAGAACCGCGCCACGCCTTCGGGGTTCATGATGAACGGGTTCATCCCCGCCTCGGGCGGCGAGTCGACCTTGAAGTCGGGCACATCGGTCCCGGTCCAGGCCTTGCCGTTCCACCACACCAGGCGCTTCTTCTCCGGGTCCCACGGCTTGCCTTGCGGGTCGCTGGAGGCACGGTTGTAGAGGATGCGGCGGTTGGCCGGCCAGGCCCAGGCCCAGTTCTGCACTTGGTGCATGCCGTACGGGTCGCTGTTGTCACGGCGAGCCATCTGGTTACCCTGCTCGGTCCAGCTGCCGGAGAAGATCCAGCAACCGGACGCAGTGCTGCCGTCGTCCTTGAGCTGGCCAAAGCCCGCCAGTTGCTGGCCGGCCTTGAGCACTGCGCCAGTCGGATCGGTGACGTCCGTCACCGCCCAGCCGTTCATTTCCTTGGCCAGCTCCTCCGGGGATGGCTCTTCAGGGACCTTGTATGGCCAGTTGATGTTCATCAGCGCGTCAGGATAGGCGCCGCCTTCGGCCTGGTAGCGTCGGCGCAGGCGCAGGAACAGCTCGCTCATGATGTGAACGTCGGTGCGGGTCTCGCCCGGGCCGTCGGCGCCCTTCCAGTGCCACTGCAGCCAGCGGCTGCTGTTGACCAGCGAGCCGTCTTCCTCGGCAAAGCAGGTAGTGGGCAGGCGGATCACTTCGGTCTGGATGTTGGCCGTATCGACATCGTTGAACGGCCCGGCGTTGCGCCAGAACTCCGAGGTCTCGGTGGCCAGCGGGTCCATGATCACCAGCCACTTGAGTTTGCTCAGGGCGGCAGTGACACGGTTCTTGTCCGGCAGCGCGGCAATCGGGTTGAAACCTTGGCACATGTAGCCGTTTACCTTGCCCTGGCCCATCATCTCGAACATGCGCAGCACGTCGTAGGCCGGCACATCGAGCTTGGGCAGCCAGTCGTAGCCCCAGTTGTTCTCCGCCGTGGCATTGGCGCCGTACCACGCCTTCATCAGGCTGACATGGAACTTGCCGTAGTTCTGCCAGTACGACAGTTGGCCAGGACGCAGTGGCTTGGAGGCGCGCTTGTCGATATAGGCGGCATAGTCCTGCTCGGCATCGCCGGCAAGGGTCAAGTAACCCGGCAACGAGTTGGACAGCAGGCCGAGGTCGGTCAGGCCCTGGATGTTGGAGTGCCCGCGCAAGGCGTTGACCCCGCCACCCGGCATGCCGACGTTGCCCAGCAGCAACTGCACCATGGCCGCACTGCGGATGATCTGTGCGCCGATCGAGTGCTGCGTCCAGCCAAGCGCATAGAGGATCGTCATGGTCTTGCCCGGTACCGAGCAGGTGGCGATCTCTTCCCAGATCTTCAACATGGCGTCCTGCGGCATGCCACAGGTCATGCTTGCCAGTTCCGGTGTATAGCGGCTGTAGTGCTGCTTCATCAGCTGGAACACGCAGCGCGGGTGCTGCAGCGTCGGGTCGACCTTGGCAAAGCCGTCTTCACCCAGCTCGTAACCCCAGCCGGACTTGTCGGAATACACGCGCTTGGCCTCGTCGTACCCGCTGAACAGGCCATCCTCGAAGCCATAGTTCTCTTTGACGATGAACGACACATCGGTGTAGTTGCGCACGTACTCGTGCTGGATCTTGTCATTGCTCAGCAAGTAATTGATCAACCCGCCCATGAAGGCGATGTCGGTACCGGTACGAATCGGTGCGTAGTAGTCGGCCACCGAAGCGGTACGGGTAAACCGCGGGTCGACCACGATCAGCCGCGCCTTGTTGTGCGCCTTGGCCTCGGTCACCCACTTGAAGCCGCACGGATGCGCTTCTGCTGCGTTGCCACCCATCACCAGGACCAGATTCGCATTGGCGATATCGGACCAGTGGTTGGTCATGGCGCCACGGCCGTACGTCGGGGCAAGACTTGCCACCGTCGGGCCATGTCAGACACGAGCCTGGTTATCGAACCCCAGCATGCCTGTTGCGCGGATGACCTTGTGGGTCAGGTAGCCGGCCTCGCTGGAGGCGGCGGAAGCAGCAAGAAAGCCGGTGGTGAGCCAGCGATTGACCGTTTGCCCCTGGGCGTTCTTTTCGATGAAGTTGGCGTCGCGGTCCTGCTTCATCAGGTCGGCAACGCGATCGAGCGCCTCGTCCCAGCTGACCCGCACCCACTCCTTGCTGCCCGGCTTGCGTACCTCGGGGTACTGCAGGCGGCTCGGGCTGTGGATGAAGTCCAGCAGGCCAGCGCCTTTCGGGCAGAGGGTGCCGCGGTTGACCGGGTGGTCGGCGTCACCTTCGATATGGATGATGTTTTGTTTGACGTTCTTGCCCGCATCGCCCTGGCTGTACATGATCAGGCCGCAGCCGACCGAGCAGTAAGGGCAGGTGTTACGGGTTTCCTTGGTATGCGCCAGCTTGAAGTGACGCACCTGCTCGGCGAATGCGGGTGTCGGGGCCATGCCCAACGCCGCAAGGCTCGAGCCTCCAAGGCCGACGGCGGCGACCTTGAAGAACTGCCGACGGTTCAGGTCCATCGTGCACTCCTGATCAGGTGGTGGACGCACGGAACATGGCCGGCGCCTCTTGGTAGTCACGGTGGCGGCCAATTGATGGCCGCCAACAGTTAAGACTAGCCAAGAATCGAGAAGGTGCGATGACATGGGTCAGCTGAAGGCGCTGTGTTGCCTGATTCGCGGGTGAACCCGCTCCCACAGTTACTGCACATGCCCGAAGCAGGGCGCTATTCCTGTTGGAGCGGGCGTGCCCGCAAACACCGGCAACGCCCGGCCATCCACCACCGGCCGATCAGCAAAGCGGCAGGTTGCGCACCACGTTCAGCGCCGCACTGCTCTGGGCCACCGGCATGATCTCGATGGTATTGATGTTCACATGCGCCGGCTGCTCGGCAATCCAGGCCACCGTGGCCGCGATGTCCTCGGGCAGGATGGCCTCCACGTCCCGATACAGCGCCTGCACGGCATCCAGATCACCGTTCAGGCGCACCACCGAGAAATCGGTCCCCGAGCACAGCCCAGGCTCGATGTTGCTCACTCGAACGCGGGTGCCCGCCAGGTCGGCGCGCAGGTTGAGGCTGAACTGGCGAACGAAGGCCTTGCTGGCGCCATACACGTTACCGCCCGGGTAGGGATAGGTGCCGGCGATCGAGCCGATATTGATGATCATGCCGCTGTCAGCTTCCACCATCTGCGGCAGGATCTTGTGGGTGACCATGGCCAGGCCAGTGATGTTGGTGTCGATCATCCGCTGCCAGTTTTCCGCACTACTGGCCTGGGCACGGTCCACGCCCAGCGCCAGCCCGGCATTATTGACCAGCAGGTCGACCTGCAGTGACGCATCACTAATCTGCTCGACCGCCTTCTCGAGCGACACCGGGTCGGTGACATCCAGCGCCAGCGGAATGAAATTGACGCCTAGCTCGGCGGCCAGCGCTTGCAGCTTGTCCATGCGCCGGGCGCCACCGATCACGCGGTAGCCTTTGCCGATCAAGGTACGGCAGATGGCGCGGCCAAAGCCCGAGGAGGCGCCGGTTACGAATGCAGTTTTCATCAGTTGTCTCCTATGGAAGGGTCAGGCCAGGTACTTAACGCCCAGGCTGGTGAACAGGCAGAGCATCGAGAACACCAGCGCCTTGCGCACCACTTCGTTGCCCTTGCGCAGGGCCAGTGCACTGCCAAGGTGGTTACCGAGGATGTTGCAGGCCACCAGCGGCACCGCCAACAGGTAGACGACCTTGCCGGCAATGACGAAGGCCACCAAAGCGCCGATGTTGGATGCGAAGTTGAAGGTTTTTGAATTGGCCGAGCTGGAGACCAGGTCCATGCGCAGCAGGTAGTGGAACGCGATGATGAACATGCTGCCGGTACCCGGGCCGAAGAAGCCGTCGTAGAAGCCGATGGCCAGACAGGTCAGCGGTACCACGGTGAAGAGCATGCGCGATGACAGTTCACGCTCCTCGACCGGGCGGTCCTTGGGGGTGAGGAAGATGAGGATGCCGAAGGGGATCAGCGCCAGGATGATCTTGCCCACGGCTTCCTGGGAGATCGAGACGATCAGGTGCGCTCCCAGGTAGGCACCGAGCAACGAGAATGGCACGCCGACCAGCGCCACCTGCCAGACCATCTTGCTGTTGGCCAGGAAGTTGCGAATGGCTGCCAGTGTGCCAACGGTACTGACCAGTTTTTCCTGGCCGAGGGCAACCTGCGGTGGCATGCCGACCAGCAGAAAGCCCGGCACCAGGAACAACCCGCCGCCACCGGCAATGCTGTCTACGAAGCCGGCAACGAAAGCGATAGCCCCAAGCATGAGCACCGCCAGCAACCAGTGTTCCGCCCAGAAAGCGCCCAGAATTTCCATAGCGAAGTCCATCCAGTGGAGTGTCCTGCCAAGCACAACGCAAATGTGCATGTCCCAATCAGCGCGATGATTGTAATTACAACAATTGAATCGATTCAATATCGAATTAAATCGACTCAATGGCGAAGATTGCCATCATTACCCGCATCTTGGCTTTCATGTTAGGCTGCGCGCAATTGCAGAATCTGGTGCCATTTCCATGTGGGTCCCTCAATACGGCGATCAAACCCAGCCGGTTTACCTGATGATCGCTAATGCCCTTGAACAGGACATCGAAAGTGGTCGGCTTGCAGCAGGCGATCGTTTGCCCACCCTCAAAGACCTTGCCGAGGCACTGAATGTAACCCCCGGCACAGTTGGAAGAGCCTACGACGAAGCCGCCAAGCGCGGCCTGGTGGTTGGAGAGGTAGGCCGTGGCACATTTGTCAGGCAGTTGCGACAGCGGTTATCCGCCCCGTCGGTGCACACACCAGCTACTGGCGAAAGCAGCCAGATCGATCTCTCGATCATCAAACCCAACGACGCCCACATGAGTGAGTGGCTGGGTGCGGCCATCAGCGAGCTGGCCACCTCTGCGGACCTGGGACAGGTACTCGACTATGTGACAGAAGGTGGTCACACCTCCCACAAACAAGCAGGTGCAGCCTGGATTCAGCGCTGGCTGCCTGATGCGCGCTGGCAACAGGTTGTACTGACCTCTGGCGCACAGCATGGACTATTGGTGGCCATCAGCAGCCTGTCGAACAGCGACGATGTGGTGCTGTGTGAATCGTTCTGCTATCCCGGCATCATCTCCCTGGCCCACAGCATGGGCCGCCGCCTGCGTGGCGTGGCCATGGACGAGCATGGCCTTATTCCCGAGGCATTGCGCGCGGCCTGCCTGGAGCATCGCCCTTCCCTGTTGGTGTGTGTCACCACCCACCAGAACCCCACCAACTCGATCATGCCCCACGCACGGCGCCAGGCCATCGCAGAGATCGCCCGCGAGTTCGACCTGTTCATCGTCGATGACGATATCTACGGCTTCCTTGAACCCGCTCCGGATTACCAGCCACTGGCAGCGTATGCGCCAGAACGTTCGGTGTATCTCACCAGCCTGTCCAAAAGTGTGCTGCCGGCGCTGCGTATCGGTTACCTGTACGCTCCACCGCAAACCCTCTCGCGGCTATCGTCGATGGTACGCAGCAGCGTCTGGATGCCATCGCCGTTGATGGCACAACTGGCCCGCAACCTGATCAACAGCGGCATGGCCGACCAGTTGGTGCGAGAACAACAGGAAGAGGCTGCCGCGCGCCAGCAAATGGCCCAGGAGATCCTTGGCAAGTACAAGATCCGCAGCCAGCCCAACAGCTTCCACATCTGGCTGGAGTTGCCCGAGCCGTGGACCAGCGACGAATTCGCCAACCTGGCGCGTAACAACGGCGTCACTGTAGTCAGTGGCAGCCAGTTCCTGCCAGAGCGCAGCCACGCCAGCTGCGGCGTGCGCATCGCCTTGATGGCCCCCAGTCGTCAGGAGTTGGGCTTTGCCCTGACCAAGCTGGTCAGCCTGCTGGACTCGCCAGAGCCACGGTTGTTCTATTGATCAGGCTCGCTATTGGAGTGGCAGTCGGTACCAATTCATTCTCGGGCAAGCCCGCCCACAAAAAGGTACGCGGCACCGCCCATAAAAAAACCCAGGGCAACTGCCCTGGGTTTCTGGTCTTGCCAGACGCCTAACCGTTCTGATCAGAACGGAATATCGTCATCGAAGCTGTCGAAGTCAGCCGCCGGCTGCGGGGCTGGCTGCTGCGGGGCCGGGCGCTGAGGAGCCTGTTGCGGGCGCGGGGCCTGCTGGCGTGGGGCCTGGTTGTACTGCTGCGGCTGGCCGCCACCGTAGTTGCCGCCACCCTGGTTGTACGGGTCACCGCCCTGCTGCTGGTTCTGCGGGCGGCCGCCGAGCAGCTGCATGGTGCCGTTGATGTCGACGATGATCTCGGTGGTGTAGCGCTTGATGCCGTCTTTTTCCCACTCGCGGGTCTGCAGCTTGCCTTCGATGTAGCACTGCGAACCTTTGCGCAGATATTCGCCGGCGATTTCGGCAACCTTGCCGAACAGCGACACACGGTGCCACTCGGTACGCTCGACCTTCTGGCCCGACTGCTTGTCGGTCCACTGCTCGCTGGTAGCCAGGCTCAGGTTGGTCACGGCGTTACCGTTGGGCAGGTAGCGGACTTCGGGATCCTGGCCACAGGTGCCGACCAGAATGACTTTGTTAACCCCACGGGCCATAACGTTCTCCTAGGCTTCGCACGCCGAAGAGGCCGGGTTTACCAGGCGCTCGAGGGTCGTACGGTCCAAAATTTTCGTATCCAGTTTGATATAGATGGCGGCTTCTTCCGCCACCACGACGGCGTCGGTCACACCTGGCACAGCCATCAGGCGCTCGGTCAGGCCGGCTTCCCGGACTGCCTCTGGCGTCAGCGGCATGCGCAGGCTGGTCACATAGGGCGGCTCGTTCATGCGCAAGGCGACGACCAACCAGATGGCACACAGTACCGCACAACCGAGGAACACCATGTTCAGCCCGCCGTGCTGGAACAACCAGCCACCGAGGATTCCTCCCAGGGCAGCGCCGAGGAACTGGCTGGTGGAGTAGACCCCCATTGCCGTCCCCTTGCCACCTGCAGGCGACACCTTGCTCACCAGCGAAGGCAGCGATGCCTCCAGCAGGTTGAATGCAGTAAAGAATACCACGGTGCCGATCACCAGTCCGCGCAAACCGTCAGCCCACTGCCAGAAGAACACCTCCACCAGCAGCAACACACTGACCGCCCCGGCCAGCACGCGTTTCATCTTGCGCTTTTTTTCGCCATAGATGATGAACGGGACCATTGCAAAAAATGAGATGAACAACGCGGTCAGGTACACCCACCAGTGCTGTTCCTTCGGAAGACCGCCGCGCTCGACAAAGGCCAGTGGCAATGCGACGAAGCTGGCCATGAGGATGGCGTGGAGGATGAAGATGCCCACATCCAGGCGCAGAAGGTCCGGATGGCGCAGGGTCGGGCCGATGGCCTGGCGCGCCACACCCGACTCACGGTGCTGCAGGATGCTGTGGGTATTGGGCACCACAAAGGCGATCAGCAGGATGCCGACCAGGGCAAGTCCTGCCGTGGCGAGGAACAATCCTGACAAGCCAAAGGCACGAGTCAGCAATGGGCCGACGACCATGGCGACGGCAAACGAAAGGCCGATGCTCATGCCGATCATGGCCATGGCCTTGGTCCGGTGCTGCTCGCGGGTGAGGTCGGACAGCAGCGCCATGACCGCAGCGGAAATCGCCCCGGCACCCTGCAGGATACGCCCGGCAATCACACCCCAGATGGAGTCGGCCTGGGCCGCCAATACACTGCCCAGGGCAAAGATGACCAGCCCCAGGTAAATCACAGGCCGGCGGCCGATGCGATCGGAAATCATCCCGAACGGGATCTGCAATACGGCCTGGGTCAGGCCATAGGCACCAATGGCCAGGCCGATCAGCGCAGGCGTGGCACCGGCCAGGTCCATGCCGTAGGTGGCCAGCACCGGCAAGACCATGAACATGCCCAGCATACGAAAGGCAAAGACCAGGGCCAGGCCGCCAGCGGCGCGGGTTTCGCCGCCACTCATACGCTCGTTGTGGGTGTCGTGCATGGATTAACCTCGTGTGAACCGGCGGCGATTCTATCAGTCCGACAGCTTGACGGCATCTACGCGACGCTTTGCCGCGTAATGGCAGGGCGCCGTATACTTCCTTGTTTATGCCCGCCGAGCGAGGCCGCAGTGGACAAGATCCTGATTCGTGGGGCACGTACCCACAACCTGAAGAACATCGACCTGACCCTGCCCCGGGACAAGCTGATCGTGATCACCGGCCTATCCGGTTCCGGCAAGTCGTCCCTGGCGTTCGACACTCTGTACGCCGAAGGCCAGCGCCGCTATGTGGAATCGCTGTCGGCCTACGCCCGGCAGTTCCTGTCGATGATGGAAAAGCCCGACGTCGACACCATCGAAGGCCTGTCGCCGGCCATTTCCATCGAGCAGAAGTCGACCTCGCACAACCCCCGCTCCACGGTCGGCACCATCACCGAAATCTACGACTATCTGCGCCTGCTGTACGCTCGCGTGGGTACCCCACGCTGCCCGGATCACGATATCCCGCTGGAAGCGCAAACGATCAGCCAGATGGTCGACCTGGTGCTGGAGCGACCGGAAGGCAGCAAGCTGATGCTGCTGGCGCCGGTGGTGCGCGAGCGCAAGGGCGAGCACCTGGCGGTGTTCGACGAGCTGCGGGCCCAGGGCTTTGTGCGCGCCCGGGTCAACGGCAAGCTCTACGAGCTCGACGAACTGCCCAAGCTGGACAAGCAGAAAAAACACAGCATCGATGTGGTGGTGGACCGTTTCAAGGTCCGCGCCGACCTGCAACAGCGCCTGGCCGAGTCGTTCGAGACCGCGCTCAAGCTGGCCGACGGCATAGCCCTGGTCGCGCCGATGGATGACGAGCCCGGCGAAGAGACGATCTTCTCCGCGCGTTTCGCCTGCCCGGTCTGTGGTCATGCCATCAGCGAGCTGGAGCCGAAGCTGTTCTCCTTCAACAACCCCGCCGGCGCCTGCCCGACCTGCGATGGCCTGGGGGTGAAGCAGTTCTTCGACACCAAGCGCCTGGTCAATGCCGAGCTCACCTTGGCCGAAGGCGCGATCCGCGGCTGGGACCGGCGCAACGTGTACTACTTCCAGATGCTCGGCTCGCTGGCCGCGCATTACGGCTTCAGCCTTGAGGAACCATTCGGCCAGCTTTCGGCCGAGCACCAGAAGGTGATCCTGCAGGGCAGCGGCAAGCAGAGCGTCGACTTCAAGTACCTCAACGACCGTGGCGACATCGTCAAGCGCTCGCACCCGTTCGAAGGCATCGTGCCGAACCTGGAGCGTCGCTACCGCGAGACCGAGTCGGCCACCGTGCGCGAAGAACTGGCCAAGTTCCTCGGCACCCAGCCGTGCCCCGATTGCCGCGGCACCCGCCTGCGCCGTGAGGCAAGGCATGTGTGGGTGGGCGAAAAAACGCTACCGGCAGTGACCAACCTGCCGATCGGTGAAGCCAGCAACTACTTCGGCGAGCTGACTCTGACCGGACGCCGTGGCGAGATTGCGGCGAAGATCCTCAAGGAAATCTGCGAGCGCCTGCAGTTCCTGGTGAACGTCGGTCTCGACTATCTCACCCTGGACCGCAGCGCTGATACCCTGTCCGGTGGCGAAGCGCAGCGTATCCGCCTGGCCAGCCAGATCGGTGCTGGCCTGGTGGGAGTGATGTACATCCTCGATGAGCCGTCCATCGGCCTTCATCAACGTGACAATGACCGCCTGCTGGCCACCCTCAACCACCTGCGCGACCTGGGCAACACGGTGATCGTGGTGGAACACGACGAGGACGCCATCCGCCTGGCCGACTACGTGGTGGACATCGGCCCTGGGGCCGGCGTGCACGGCGGTCAGATCGTCGCCGAGGGGTCGCCGCAGGAGGTCATGGAGCACCCCGACTCGCTGACCGGCAAGTACCTGTCAGGGCGCAAGAAGATCGTAGTGCCGGCCAAGCGCACGCCGCGCAACAAGAAGCTGCAACTCAAGCTCAAGGGCGCGCGTGGCAACAACCTGCAAAACGTCGACCTTGAAATCCCGATCGGCCTGCTGACCTGCGTGACCGGGGTGTCCGGTTCGGGCAAGTCGACACTGATCAACAACACCCTGTTCCCACTGGCCGCGACCGCCCTGAATGGCTCAAGCAGCCTGGAAGCGGCGCCGCATGCCAGCATGGATGGCCTGCAGCACCTGGACAAGGTAGTGGACATCGACCAGAGCCCGATCGGCCGCACCCCTCGCTCGAACCCGGCGACCTACACCGGCATCTTCACGCCGATCCGCGAGCTGTTCTCCGGTGTGCCGGAATCGCGTTCGCGCGGCTATGGTCCGGGGCGTTTCTCGTTCAACGTCAAGGGAGGCCGTTGCGAGGCCTGCCAGGGCGATGGCCTGATCAAGGTGGAGATGCACTTCCTGCCGGACATCTATGTGCCATGCGACGTGTGCAAGAGCAAGCGCTACAACCGCGAAACCCTGGAGATCAAGTACAAGGGCAAGAACATCCACGAGGTGCTGGAAATGACCATCGAGGATGCCCGCGAGTTCTTCGACGCAGTGCCGGCGCTGGCGCGCAAGCTGCAGACGTTGATGGATGTGGGGCTGTCATACATCAAGCTGGGCCAGTCGGCGACCACGCTGTCGGGCGGTGAGGCACAGCGAGTGAAGCTGTCGCGCGAACTGTCCAAGCGTGACACCGGCAAGACCCTGTACATCCTCGACGAGCCGACCACGGGCCTGCACTTTGCCGATATTCAGCAGTTGCTGGACGTGCTGCATCGCCTGCGCGACCACGGCAATACCGTGGTGGTGATCGAGCACAACCTGGATGTGATCAAGACCGCGGATTGGCTGGTGGATCTGGGGCCGGAGGGTGGCTCGAAAGGCGGACAGATCATCGCCTGCGGTACGCCGGAAGAACTGAGTACGATGAAGCAGTCGTATACCGGGCACTACCTGAAACCGTTGCTGGAGCGGGATCGGGCGTAAGGCCTCGGGGGGCGCTTTGCGCCCCTTTCGCGACACAAGGCCGCTCCTACAGGCGATCGCGTAATCTCTGGATTGACGCGATCAAATGTAGGAGCGGCCTTGTGTCGCGATAGGGCTGCAAAGCAGCCCCAGGCTTTTACATCTGCGACTGCAGGTAATTCTCCAGGCCAATGGCCTTGATCAGCCCCTGCTGCTTCTCCAGCCAGTAGGTGTGATCTTCTTCGGTATCAGCCAACTGTGCGCGCAGGATATCGCGGCTGATGTAGTCCTTGTGCAGTTCGCACAGTTCGATGCCTTTGCACAGCGCGCCGCGTACCTTGTACTCGAGCTTGAGGTCGGCCTCGATCATTTCCGGCACGGTGCTGCCCACTTCCAGGTCATCCGCGCGCATGTCAGGGGTGCCTTCGAGCATGAGGATGCGACGCATCAGGGCATCGGCGTGCTGCGTCTCTTCTTCCATTTCGTGGTTGATGCGCTCGTAGAGCTTGGACAGGCCCCAGTCTTCGTACATACGCGAGTGAATGAAGTACTGGTCGCGAGCCGCCAGTTCGCCCTTCAGCAGCGTAACGAGGTAGTTGATTACGTCCGGGTGACCTTGCATCGCCCTGCTTCTCCATGTGAAAACGTCTATGCCATATAGTGTGAACCAGCTTTTGCCTGCGGTCACTGAAAAACCGCGCAATTAGAAGCAAAAAATCGGTTAAACAGTAGTGATATTCATTGAAAAACCGCCCAAATGAGGGCGGTTCTTCTTATCACTTCGACTTAGGCGAGATTGATGCCCAAGGCCTTGGCAACCCCTTCGCCATAGGCCGGATCGGCCTTGAAGAAGTATTGCAGCTGACGCCGGATCACGTCTTCGCTGACGCCTGCCATGGTGCCGGCAATGTTGTTTATCAGCAGGGCTTTCTGCTCATCGTTCATCAGGCGGAACAGCGCGCCGGCGTGGCTATAGTAGTCGGTGTCCTCGCGGTGGTCGTAGCGGTCTGCCGAACCATTCAGGGCCAGTGCAGGCTCGGCGTGGCTTGGCGACTGCTTCGGCGCATCGCTGTAGCTGTTGGGCTCATAGTTCGGCGCGCTGCCGTAAGTGGCAGTGGCCATGGAACCATCACGCTGGTAGCTGTTGACCGGGCAGCGTGGTGCGTTCACCGGCAGTTGCTGATGGTTGGTGCCCACCCGGTAGCGGTGCGCGTCGGCGTAGGCGAATACCCGCCCTTGCAGCATGCGGTCCGGCGACAGGCCAACACCCGGCACCATGTTGCTCGGGCCAAACGCAGCCTGCTCGACCTCGGCAAAGTAGTTGAGCGGGTTACGGTTGAGCTCCAGCACGCCCACTTCAATCAGCGGGTAGACCTTCTGCGACCAGGTTTTGGTCACGTCGAAGGGGTTTTCGTCGCGGCTGGCAGCCTCGGCTTCGCTCATCACCTGGATGCATACGGTCCAGCGTGGGTAATCGCCCCGCTCGATGGCTTCGAACAGGTCGCGCTGGGCGTAGTCCGGGTCAGTACCTGCCAGGCGCGCGGCATCTGCCGGTGCGAGGTTCTTGATGCCTTGCTGGGTCTTGAAGTGCCATTTGACCCAGGTGCGTTCACCCTTGGCATTGATCAGGCTGTAGGTATGGCTACCGAAACCGTGCATGTGGCGGTAGCCGTCCGGAATGCCGCGATCGGAGAACAGAATGGTGACCTGATGCAGCGCCTCGGGAGAGTGCGACCAGAAGTCCCACATCATCTGGGCGTTCTTCAGGTTGGATTGTGGGTGACGCTTCTGGGTGTGGATAAAGTCCGGAAACTTCAGTGGGTCGCGGATGAAGAACACCGGCGTGTTGTTGCCGACGATGTCCCAGTTACCTTCCTCGGTGTAGAACTTGACGGCAAAACCACGGGGATCGCGCTCGGTATCAGAGGAGCCACGCTCACCACCAACGGTGGAGAAGCGCAGGAAGGTTTCGGTCTGCTTGCCAACCTGTTCAAACAACTTGGCACTGGTGTAATCGGTGATATCGCGGGTGACGGTAAAGGTGCCGTAGGCGCCCGAGCCTTTTGCGTGTACGCGGCGCTCAGGAATGTTCTCGCGATTGAAGTGGGCGAGCTTCTCGATCAGGTGGAAGTCGTCGAGCAGCAGCGGGCCGCGCGGGCCGGCGGAACGGGAATTCTGGTTGTCTGCTACAGGTGCACCGCTGGCGGTGGTGAGAATCTTGCTCATGGGCTCTCCTTATCGGTCTTCAAGCGCCGGCTAATCGGCTCTGGAGAGAGTATTGACGAGCAAGGTTACAAGAACAAATGCATTACGTTACTTGAATCAATAGAAATAAACAATACATCTTGAAACAAAAAACCGGGCACTAGGCCCGGTTTTTTGTAGCAGACAGAACGTCTTACTCAGCAGCTTCTACAGCACCGCCGACCGGACGATCAACCAGCTCGACGTACGCCATAGGAGCGTTGTCGCCAGCGCGGAAACCGCACTTCAGGATGCGCAGGTAGCCGCCCTGACGGGTGGCGTAACGCTTGCCCAGGTCGTTGAACAGCTTGCCAACAGCGGACTTCGAACGGGTACGATCGAAGGCCAGACGGCGGTTAGCTACGCTGTCTTCCTTGGCCAGGGTGATCAGCGGCTCGGCAACGCGGCGCAGTTCCTTGGCTTTCGGCAGGGTGGTTTTGATCAGCTCGTGCTCGATCAGCGACACTGCCATGTTCTGGAACATAGCCTTGCGGTGAGAGCTGGTACGGCTCAGGTGACGTCCACTTTTACGATGACGCATGATTCATTCCTTACCAAACACTACGTTCGGTGATTACGACGATCAGGCGGTCGCCTTGTCGTCTTTCTTAAGACTTGCAGGCGGCCAGTTGTCGAGGCGCATGCCGAGAGACAGACCACGAGAGGCCAGGACGTCCTTGATTTCAGTCAGGGACTTCTTGCCCAGGTTAGGAGTCTTCAACAGCTCTACTTCGGTACGCTGAATCAGGTCGCCGATGTAGTAGATGTTCTCCGCCTTGAGGCAGTTGGCCGAACGTACAGTCAGTTCCAGGTCGTCAACCGGACGCAGCAGGATCGGATCGATCTCGTCTTCCTGCTCGACTACGACAGGCTCGCTGTCACCTTTGAGGTCGACGAACGCGGCCAGCTGCTGTTGCAGGATGGTCGCAGCGCGGCGGATAGCCTCTTCAGGATCCAGGGTGCCGTTGGTTTCCAGATCAATGACCAGCTTGTCCAGGTTGGTACGCTGTTCAACACGGGCGTTCTCGACCACATAGGCGATACGACGCACCGGGCTGAACGAAGCGTCCAACTGCAGACGGCCAATGCTACGGCTTTCGTCTTCGTCGGTTTGACGGGAGTCGGCCGGCTCGTAACCACGACCACGAGCTACAGTGAGCTTCATGTTCAGGGCGCCGTTCGACGCCAGGTTCGCGATTACGTGATCGGGGTTGACGATCTCGACATCGTGATCCAGCTGAATATCGGCAGCGGTAACCACCCCCGAACCCTTTTTCGACAAGGTCAGCGTAACTTCGTCACGACCGTGCAGTTTGATAGCCAGGCCTTTCAGGTTCAACAGGATTTCAATGACGTCTTCCTGAACACCTTCGATCGCGGAGTACTCGTGGAGTACGCCGTCGATCTCGGCCTCGACTACTGCACAGCCAGGCATGGAGGACAACAGGATGCGGCGCAGCGCGTTGCCCAGGGTATGGCCGAAACCACGCTCGAGAGGCTCGAGCGTAATCTTGGCGCGGGTCGGACTGACTACCTGCACATCAATGTGGCGGGGAGTCAGGAACTCATTTACCGAAATCTGCATGGATGCACCTATTTTCTAGCCCTTACTTGGAGTAGAGCTCGACAATCAGGTTCTCGTTGATGTCGGCAGACAGGTCGCTGCGAGCAGGAACGTTCTTGAAAACGCCCGACTTTTTAGCAGCATCCACGTCAACCCACTCAACGCGGCCACGCTGGGCGCACAGTTCAAGGGCTTGAACAATGCGCAGCTGGTTCAGCGACTTCTCGCGAACCGCGACCACGTCACCCGGACGAACTTGGTAGGATGGAATGTTTACAGTCTTACCGTTGACGCTGATCGCTTTGTGCGAAACCAGCTGACGGGACTCGGAACGAGTCGAGCCGAAGCCCATACGGTAGACGACGTTATCCAGACGGCACTCGAGCAGTTGCAGCAGGTTCTCACCGGTTGCGCCTTTTTTCGAGGCTGCAGCCTGGTAGTAACCGCGGAACTGACGCTCCAGAACACCGTAGATACGACGAACTTTTTGCTTCTCGCGCAGCTGGGTACCGTAGTCGGACTGACGGCCACGGCGCTGGCCGTGGATACCTGGGGCTGCTTCGATGTTGCACTTCGATTCCAGAGCGCGAACGCCGCTCTTCAGGAACAGGTCAGTGCCTTCACGACGAGACAGTTTGCATTTTGGACCAATGTAACGTGCCATTTATCTGTCTCCTGATTACACGCGACGCTTCTTCGGCGGACGGCACCCGTTGTGCGGGATTGGCGTCACGTCGGTGATGCTGGCGATCTTGTAGCCGCAGCTGTTCAGTGCACGAACGGCGGACTCACGACCTGGACCTGGACCCTTGACGTTTACGTCGAGGTTCTTCAGACCGTATTCCAGCGCAGCTTGACCAGCACGCTCAGCAGCGATCTGTGCTGCGAACGGGGTGGATTTGCGCGAACCACGGAAACCCGAACCACCGGAGGTCGCCCAGGACAAAGCGTTGCCCTGACGGTCGGTGATGGTCACGATGGTGTTGTTGAAAGAGGCATGGATGTGGGCGATGCCATCAACCACTGTCTTTTTGACTTTCTTACGAGGACGAGCAGCAGGTTTTGCCATGTCTATATTCCTGGGCGATTACTTGCGGATCGGCTTACGCGGGCCCTTACGGGTGCGTGCGTTGGTCTTGGTGCGCTGACCGCGAACCGGCAGACCTTTACGATGACGCAGGCCGCGGTAGCAACCCAGGTCCATCAAGCGCTTGATCTTCATGTTGATGTCACGACGCAGGTCACCTTCGGTGGTGAACTTCGCGACTTCGCCACGCAGGGTTTCGATTTGCTCGTCGCTCAGATCCTTGATCTTAGCGGCTGGGTTTACACCAGCGTCTGCACAGATCTTCTGTGCAGTAGTGCGACCGACACCATAGATGTAGGTCAGCGAGATAACAGCATGCTTGTTATCTGGAATGTTGACGCCTGCAATACGGGCCATTCAGTGGGACTCCAATTGACAGCTACCTACGCCCCGGAAGCCAAGAAATAGGGCGCGAGATAATATCGCTGTAGAAACGAATAATCAACCCAGCAGCACACTAGCTGCTGGGTTTGAAGCGCAGATCACACTCAGCCTTGGCGCTGTTTGTGACGCGGTTCCGCGCTGCAGATCACTCGTACGACGCCTTCGCGACGGATGATCTTGCAGTTACGGCACAGCTTTTTCACCGATGCACGAACTTTCATTACCGACTCCTCGAACCTTAGGGGCGTATCAGCGCAGCAGACCGCTGCCACCGTAGCCTTTCAGGTTGGCTTTCTTCATCAGGGATTCGTACTGGTGCGAAACGAGGTGCGATTGTACTTGGGACATGAAGTCCATCACAACCACTACCACAATCAGCAACGAGGTCCCGCCAAGGTAGAACGGCACATTTGCTGCCACCACCAGGAACTGGGGCAGAAGGCAGACGGCCATCATGTAAAGAGCACCGAACATGGTCAGACGGGTCAGAACGCCATCAATGTAGCGTGCCGACTGCTCACCAGGACGGATACCCGGAATAAAGGCACCGGACTTCTTCAGGTTTTCCGCTACGTCTTTCGGGTTGAACATCAGCGCTGTGTAGAAGAAGCAGAAGAAAATGATCCCTGCACTAAACAGCAGAATGTTCAACGGCTGACCAGGAGCGATCGACTGCGAGATGTCCTGCAGCCAGCCCATACCTTCGGACTGACCGAACCAGGCACCCAGCGAAGCCGGGAACAGCAGAATGCTGCTCGCGAAAATGGCCGGGATAACCCCCGCCATGTTCACCTTCAGCGGCAAGTGGCTGGTCTGCGCAGCGAAGACCTTGCGGCCCTGCTGACGCTTGGCGTAGTGAACGGCGATACGACGCTGACCACGCTCAATGAACACCACAAAACCGATAATCGCTACTGCCAGCAAACCGATAGCGACCAGGGCGAAAATGTTGATATCGCCTGTGCGCGCAGACTCGAAAGACTGCCCGATTGCTCTCGGAAGACCGGCAACGATACCCGCGAAGATCAACATCGAGATACCGTTGCCCACACCGCGCTCGGTGATCTGCTCGCCCAGCCACATCATGAACATCGCGCCTGCCACGAAGGTGGAGACAGCAACGACATGGAAGCCCAGGCCTACAGAAAACGCAACGCCCTGGTTGGCCAGGCCAATGGACATGCCAATGGCTTGAACCAGTGCCAGGATAACGGTGCCGTAGCGGGTGTACTGGCTGATCTTACGACGGCCAGCTTCACCTTCCTTCTTCAACTGTTCCAGTTGCGGGCTGACCGCCGTCATCAGCTGCATGATGATCGATGCCGAGATGTACGGCATGATCCCCAGTGCAAAGATGCTCATGCGCTCAAGCGCGCCACCGGAAAACATGTTGAACAAGCTAAGAATGGTCCCCTCATTCTGCCGAAACAGATCCGCCAGACGGTCTGGATTGATGCCAGGAACCGGGATATGCGCACCTATCCGATAGACGATGATCGCCATAAACAGAAAGCGCAGACGAGCCCAGAGTTCCGACATCCCGCCCTTACCGAGCGAAGAGAGAGCACCTTGCTTAGCCATTTATTCCTCGAACTTGCCGCCAGCTGCTTCGATAGCCGCACGCGCACCCTTGGTGGCTGCGATACCCTTGATGGTGACTGCGCGAGTGACTTCGCCAGACAGCATGATTTTCACGCGCTGTACGTTCTGGCCGATCACGTTGGCATCCTTCAGGGATTGCACGGAGATCACGTCGCCTTCCACCTTGGCCAGCTCGGACAGACGCACTTCGGCGCGGTCCATGGCTTTCAGGGAAACGAAGCCGAACTTCGGCAGACGACGGTGCAGCGGCTGTTGACCGCCTTCGAAGCCAGGAGCGATCGAACCACCCGAACGGGAAGTCTGACCTTTGTGGCCACGGCCGCCGGTCTTGCCCAGACCGCTACCGATACCACGACCTGGACGATGCTTCTCGCGACGGGAACCCGGCGCTGGACTCAGATCATTGAGTTTCATCGATTAACCCTCGACCTTCAGCATGTAGTAAGCCTTGTTGATCATCCCGCGGTTTTCGGGAGTATCCTGGACTTCTACAGTGTGACCGATGCGACGCAGACCCAGGCCCTTAACGCACAGCTTGTGGTTAGGCAGACGGCCCGAGACGCTCTTGATCAGCGTTACTTTTACGGTTGCCATGATCAGAAGATCTCCTCGACGCTCTTGCCGCGCTTGGCAGCAATGGATTCAGGAGATTGCATGGCTTTCAGACCCTTGAAGGTGGCGTAAACCACGTTCACAGGGTTGGTCGAACCGTAGCACTTGGCCAGAACGTTCTGAACACCAGCAACTTCCAGGACAGCACGCATTGCGCCACCGGCGATGATACCGGTACCTTCCGAGGCAGGCTGCATGTAAACCTTCGAGGCGCCGTGGGCAGCCTTGGTGGCGTACTGCAGGGTGGTGCCCTTCAGGTCAACCTGGATCATGTTGCGGCGAGCAGCTTCCATGGCTTTCTGGATCGCGGCAGGTACTTCGCGCGATTTGCCACGGCCGAAGCCAACACGGCCCTTACCATCACCTACCACGGTCAGCGCGGTGAAGGTGAAGATACGGCCGCCTTTTACGGTTTTGGCAACGCGGTTAACTTGAACCAGCTTCTCGATGTAGCCTTCGTCGCGCTTTTGATCGTTATTTGCCATAACTTAGAACTCCAGCCCGCCTTCACGAGCAGCATCGGCCAGCGCTTTGACGCGGCCATGGTACTTGAAGCCGGAACGGTCAAAGGCAACTTGAGATACACCGGCGGCTTTCGCACGCTCAGCTACCAGCTTGCCAACCTTAGTGGCCGCGTCGATGTTGCCAGTGGCGCCATCACGCAGTTCTTTGTCCAAGGTCGAGGCGCTTGCCAGAACCTTGCTGCCGTCGGCCGAAATGACCTGGGCGTAGATGTGCTGCGAGGAGCGGAACACGCACAGGCGCACGACTTCGAGTTCGTGCATCTTGAGACGTGCTTTGCGAGCGCGACGCAGTCGAGTAACTTTTTTGTCGGTCATTTGCTAGGCCCTACTTCTTCTTGGCTTCTTTACGACGGACTACTTCGTCCGCGTAACGCACACCCTTGCCTTTGTAAGGCTCTGGCGGACGGAAGTCGCGGATTTCAGCGGCCACCTGACCCACCAGCTGCTTGTCGATACCCTTGATCAGGATGTCGGTCTGGCTTGGGGTTTCAGCGGTGATACCGGCTGGCAGTTCGTAGTCCACTGGGTGCGAGAAGCCCAGGGCCAGGTTCAGGACGGTGCCCTTGGCCTGTGCCTTGTAACCAACACCGACCAGCTGGAGCTTGCGCTCGAAGCCTTGGCTTACGCCCTGGACCATGTTGTTCACCAGAGCGCGGGTGGTACCGGCCATGGCGCGAGCTTGCTGGTCACCGTTACGAGCGACGAAACGCAGCTCGCCAGACTCTTCGGTAACTTCAACAGACGAGTGAACGTTCAGTTCGAGAGTGCCTTTGGCACCCTTCACCGAAAGCTGCTGGCCGGCGAATTTGACTTCGACGCCTGCTGGCAGCTTAACGGGGTTCTTAGCGACGCGAGACATGCCTATCTCCCCTTAGAACACTGTGCACAGAACTTCGCCGCCGACACCGGCAGCGCGCGCAGCGCGATCAGTCATCACACCTTTGTTGGTGGAGACGATAGACACGCCCAGACCGCCACGTACTTTCGGCAGTTCTGCGACGGACTTGTACTGGCGCAGGCCTGGACGGCTGGAGCGCTTCAGTTCCTCGATGACCGGACGGCCTTCGAAGTACTTCAGTTCGATCGACAGGGAAGGCTTGGCCTCACCAGTTACCTGGTAGCCGGCGATGTAACCTTCGTCTTTCAGAACTTTGGCAACCGCGACCTTCAGGGTGGAGGAAGGCATGCTTACGACGGACTTTTCAGCCATCTGGGCATTACGGATGCGAGTTAGCATGTCCGCTAACGGGTCCTGCATACTCATGGGCTAGATGCTCCTGATACAAGAATTATTAGCCTTGCGGCTATCACAACCACCCGAGCGGACAGGGCAAAAAACCCAGGCTCAGGTGAGCCGGTCATTCTAGACACAAGGTAGAAACGAAACAAGCCCCATATAGGGGCTTGTTTGTTGGCGAGGTCACCGGCGGTCGGAAGATTGCTCCCCTTCCGCCGGGATCCAGCCTGCTGCGATTACCAGGAGGCCTTGACCAGACCTGGTACGTCACCGCGCATTGCAGCTTGACGCAGCATGTTACGGCCCAGGCCGAACTTACGGTATACACCGTGAGGACGACCGGTCAGGCGGCAACGGTTGCGCAGACGCGAAGCGCTGGCATCACGTGGCTGCTTCTGCAGGGCGACAACGGCAGCGAAACGCTCTTCAGGAGAGGCGTTCAGGTTGACGATGGTCGCTTTCAGCTCGGCACGCTTTTTGGCGTACTTGGCTACCGTGAGCTGACGCTTCAGCTCGCGGTTTTTCATGCTCTTCTTGGCCATTTTCCTACTCCAATCAGTTGCGGAACGGGAACTTGAAAGCACGCAGCAGAGCGCGGCCTTCGTCGTCCGAACGAGCAGTGGTGGTCAGGGTGATGTCCAAACCGCGCAGAGCATCGATCTTGTCGTAGTCGATTTCCGGGAAGATGATCTGCTCTTTCACGCCCATGCTGTAGTTGCCACGGCCATCGAAGGACTTGGCATTCAGGCCGCGGAAGTCGCGAACCCGAGGCAGGGAGATCGCCAGCAGGCGGTCCAGGAATTCGTACATCTTGTCGCGACGCAGGGTCACCTTGACACCGATCGGCCAGCCTTCACGGACTTTGAAGCCCGCGATGGATTTACGAGCGAAAGTCACGACCGGCTTTTGACCGGTGATCTTTTCCAGGTCGGCAACAGCGTGCTCGATGACTTTCTTGTCGCCGATCGCTTCGCCCAGACCCATGTTCAGGGTGATCTTGGTAACGCGCGGAACTTCCATCACGTTCGACAGCTTAAGTTCTTCCTTAAGCTTAGGAGCGATTTCGTTCCGGTAAATCTCTTTCAGTCGTGCCATGGTCTTCTACCTAGCAGTGTTCAAGCATCAACCGCTTTTTGGGTCGACTTGAAGACACGAATTTTTTTACCGTCTTCTACTTTGAAACCAACGCGGTCAGCCTTGTTGGTTTCGCCGTTGAAGATGGCAACGTTGGAAGCGTGCAGAGGCGCTTCTTTTTCGACGATACCGCCCTGTACGCCCGCCATCGGGTTAGGCTTGGTATGACGCTTGACCAGGTTCACACCACCAACAACCAGACGGTTGTCAGCCAGAACCTTCAGCACCTTACCGCGCTTACCTTTGTCTTTGCCGGCGATCACGATGATCTCGTCGTCACGACGAATCTTTTGCATGTCGGATCTCCTTACAGCACTTCAGGGGCGAGCGAGACGATCTTCATGAACTTCTCGGTACGAAGTTCACGGGTCACTGGCCCGAAGATGCGAGTGCCGATCGGCTCTTGCTTGTTGTTCAGCAGAACAGCAGCGTTGCCGTCGAAACGAATGATGGAACCGTCAGCGCGACGAACACCGTGACGGGTGCGCACGACAACAGCAGTCATCACTTGGCCTTTCTTGACCTTACCGCGCGGAATTGCTTCCTTGACGGTTACCTTGATGATGTCACCGATGCCGGCGTAACGGCGGTGCGAACCACCGAGCACCTTGATGCACATGACGCGACGAGCGCCGCTGTTATCGGCCACATCGAGCATGGATTGAGTCTGAATCATAAAATTTCTCCGACCCCTAGCCCTTAGACTTCAACAGCGCGTTCGAGGACTTCAACCAGTGCCCAGGACTTGGTCTTGGCCAGCGGACGGGTTTCACGGATGGAAACCTTGTCGCCGATCTTGCACTGGTTGGCTTCGTCGTGCGCGTGCAGCTTAGTCGAACGCTTAACGTATTTACCGTAGATCGGGTGCTTTACGCGACGCTCGATCAGAACGGTGATGGTCTTGTCCATTTTGTCGCTGACGACACGGCCAGTCAGCGTACGGACGGTTTTTTCAGCTTCAGCCATGATCACTTACCTGCCTGCTGGTTGAGCACAGTTTTCACGCGAGCGATGTCACGCTTAACTTGCGAGAGCAGGTGCGACTGCCCCAACTGGCCAGTTGCTTTCTGCATACGCAGATTGAACTGGTCGCGCAGCAAGCCGAGCAGTTGCTCATTCAGTTGCTGTGCCGATTTTTCACGAAGTTCATTCGCTTTCATCACATCACCGTCCGCTTAACAAAGGAGGTGGCGAGAGGCAGCTTTGCAGCAGCCAGGGCGAAAGCTTCGCGCGCCAGCTCTTCAGAAACACCCTCGATTTCATACAGGACTTTGCCTGGCTGAATCTGGGCAACCCAGTATTCCACGGAACCCTTACCTTTACCCATACGAACCTCGAGAGGCTTCTTGGAGATCGGCTTGTCCGGGAACACACGGATCCAGATCTTACCGCCACGTTTTACGTGACGGGTCAGCGCACGACGTGCGGACTCGATCTGGCGAGCGGTGAGGCGACCGCGAGCAACAGCTTTCAGGGCGAATTCGCCGAAGCTGACTTTGCTACCGCGCAGTGCCAGACCACGGTTGTGGCCAGTCATCTGCTTGCGGAATTTTGTACGCTTTGGTTGCAACATTTGGCGTACCCCTTACTTAGCAGCTTTTTTACGAGGCGCTGGTGCTTGTGGTTTCAGTTCTTCTTGGCGACCACCAATAACTTCGCCTTTGAAGATCCAAACCTTCACACCGATCACACCGTAAGTGGTGTGAGCTTCG
Organism: Pseudomonas asiatica; assembly: GCF_009932335.1. Taxonomy (NCBI): domain Bacteria; kingdom Pseudomonadati; phylum Pseudomonadota; class Gammaproteobacteria; order Pseudomonadales; family Pseudomonadaceae; genus Pseudomonas; species Pseudomonas asiatica. The sequence goes on along the minus strand of NZ_BLJF01000002.1, from coordinate 390,731 downwards.
TAGGTGTTGTAGTCGATATCGGCACGCAGGGTGTGCAGAGGCACACGACCTTCGCGATACCACTCGGTACGAGCAATCTCAGCACCGCCGAGACGACCGCTCACCTGGATCTTGATGCCCTTGGCACCAATACGCATGGCGTTCTGTACGGCGCGCTTCATGGCGCGACGGAACATTACGCGGCGCTCCAGCTGCTGAGCTACGCTCTGCGCAACCAGCATAGCGTCGAGTTCCGGCTTGCGGATCTCTTCGATGTTGATGTGCACAGGCACACCCATCTGCTTGGTCAGGTCCTGACGCAGCTTCTCGACATCTTCACCTTTCTTACCGATAACGATACCGGGACGAGCGGTGTGGATGGTGATGCGTGCAGTTTGAGCCGGACGATGAATATCGATACGGCTTACGGACGCGCTTTTTAGTTTGTCTTGGAGGTACTCACGCGTTTTCAGATCCTTCAACAGGTAATCTGCGTAAGTAGCACCGTCTGCGTACCAGACGGAGGTGTGCTCCTTGACGATTCCCAGGCGAATGCCAGTGGGATGTACTTTCTGACCCATCTGATCGACTCCGTTACTTGTCCGCAACCTTGACAGTGATATGGCAAGACCGCTTGACGATGCGATCAGCACGGCCTTTGGCACGTGGCATGATGCGCTTCAGCGAACGCCCTTCGTTGACGAAGACGGTGGAGACCTTCAGGTCATCAACGTCTGCGCCTTCGTTGTGTTCGGCGTTGGCAACGGCCGACTCGAGGACTTTCTTCATGATTTCAGCGGCTTTTTTGCTGCTGAAGGCCAACAGGTTGAGCGCTTCGCCCACCTTCTTCCCGCGGATCTGGTCGGCGACCAAGCGGGCTTTCTGGGCGGAGATGCGAGCGCCCGACAACTTAGCGGCTACTTCCATTTCCTTACCCCTTAACGCTTGGCTTTCTTGTCAGCCACGTGCCCGCGATAGGTGCGGGTACCGGCGAACTCGCCCAGTTTGTGGCCGACCATGTCTTCGTTCACCAGAACTGGGACATGTTGACGACCGTTGTGTACCGCGATGGTCAGACCGACCATTTGTGGCAGGATCATCGAACGGCGCGACCAGGTTTTAACTGGCTTGCGATCGTTCTTCTCCACCGCCACTTCGACCTTCTTCAGCAGGTGAAGATCGATAAAAGGACCTTTTTTCAGAGAACGTGGCACTGTCGTATCCCTCTAGTTACTTGCGACGACGGACGATCATGTTGTCGGTACGCTTATTACCACGGGTCTTCGCACCCTTGGTTGGGAAGCCCCATGGCGATACCGGATGACGACCACCGGAGGTACGACCTTCACCACCACCATGTGGGTGGTCAACCGGGTTCATGGCAACACCACGAACGGTTGGGCGAACGCCGCGCCAGCGTTTGGCACCAGCTTTACCCAGCGAACGCAGGCTGTGCTCGGAGTTCGAGACTTCGCCCAGGGTCGCACGGCACTCAGCCAGTACTTTACGCATCTCACCGGAACGCAGACGCAGAGTCACGTAGACGCCTTCACGAGCGATCAGCTGAGCCGAAGCACCAGCGGAACGAGCGATCTGAGCACCTTTACCCGGCTTCAGTTCGATGCCGTGAATGGTGCTACCTACTGGGATATTGCGCAGCTGCAGGGAGTTACCGGCCTTGATTGGGGCCAGGGCACCTGCGATCAGCTGGTCACCAGCGCTCACGCCTTTAGGGGCGATGATGTAGCGACGCTCACCGTCTGCGTAGCACAGCAGGGCGATGTGAGCAGTACGGTTCGGGTCGTATTCGATACGCTCGACAGTGGCTGGAATGCCATCTTTGTCGTTGCGACGGAAGTCGACCAGACGGTAATGCTGCTTATGACCACCACCAACGTGACGAGTGGTGATGCGGCCATTGTTGTTACGACCACCAGACTTCGATTTTTTCTCGATCAGCGGTGCGTGAGGAGCGCCTTTGTGCAGCTCCTGGTTGACCACCTTGACCACGAAACGGCGGCCAGGGGAAGTCGGTTTGCATTTAACGATTGCCATGATGCACCCCTTCCTTACTCAGCACTGCTGCTGAAATCGAGATCTTGGCCTGGCTGAAGGGAGACGATCGCCTTCTTCCAGTCATTACGCTTGCCCAGACCACGTGCGGTACGCTTGGTTTTACCCAGAACGTTAACAGTCGACACGTTTTCAACTTTTACATTGAACAGGCCTTCGACAGCTTTCTTGATTTCCAGCTTGGTTGCATCGGTAGCAACCTTGAATACGAACTGGCCTTTTTTCTCAGCCAGAACGGTAGCCTTCTCGGAAACGTGCGGGCCAAGGAGGACTTTGAATACGCGTTCCTGGTTCATCCCAGCAGCTCCTCGAATTTCTTCACGGCCGAGACAGTGATCAACACTTTCTCGTATGCGATCAGACTGACCGGGTCGGAACCTTGTACGTCACGTACGTCAACGTGCGGCAGGTTGCGAGCAGCCAGGTACAGGTTCTGATCAACAGCGTCGGAAACGATCAGTACGTCGTTCAGACCCATGCCGTTCAGCTTGTTCAGCAGATCTTTGGTTTTCGGTGCTTCAACAGCGAAGTCCTGAACCACGACCAGACGGTCGCTACGCACCAGCTCAGCGAGGATGGAGCGCAGGGCTGCGCGGTACATCTTCTTGTTGAGCTTCTGCGAGTGATCTTGAGGGCGAGCTGCGAAGGTTACACCACCGCCACGCCAGATCGGACCACGAGTGGTACCAGCACGAGCACGGCCAGTACCCTTCTGACGCCATGGGCGCTTACCGCCACCAGCCACGTCGGAACGGGTCTTCTGCTGCTTGGTGCCCTGACGGCCGCCGGCCATGTAGGCCACGACTGCTTGGTGTACCAGCGTCTCGTTGAATTCGCCACCGAAAGTCAGTTCGGAAACTTCGATCGCCTGAGCGTCATTTACATTGAGTTGCATGTCAGTTTCCCCTTAACCGCGAGCCTTGACAGCTGGACGTACAACCACGTCGCCGCCAGTAGCGCCTGGAACGGCACCCTTGACCAGCAGCAGGTTGCGTTCAGCGTCTACGCGAACTACTTCCAGGGACTGAACAGTCACGCGCTCGGCGCCCATGTGACCGGACATTTTCTTGCCCTTGAACACACGACCAGGAGTCTGGCACTGGCCGATGGAACCTGGGACACGGTGCGACACGGAGTTACCGTGGGTGTTGTCCTGGCCACGGAAGTTCCAGCGCTTGATGGTACCGGCGAAGCCTTTACCTTTGGACTGACCAGTAACGTCTACCAGCTGGCCTGCAGTGAAGAGTTCAGCTTTGATCAGATCGCCAGCCTGGAAATCGCCTTCTTCAAGACGGAACTCCCAGACACCGCGACCAGCGGCAACGTTGGCCTTGGCGAAGTGGCCTGCCTGAGCGGCAGTCACGCGCGAAGCACGACGCTCGCCGACAGTGACTTGCACTGCACGGTAGCCATCGGTTTCTTCAGTTTTGAACTGGGTGACGCGATTCGGCTCGATCTCGATGACCGTGACCGGAATGGAGACACCTTCTTCGGTGAAAATGCGGGTCATACCGCACTTGCGACCGATTACACCAATAGTCATGTTGTAAACCTCATGAGTGTACGGGGCTTTCACCCGCTATGGCCGCCCATTTCAGAGCGTTACACGACCAGACCGAAGTCTTAGCCGAGGCTGATCTGTACTTCCACACCTGCCGCCAGATCAAGCTTCATCAGCGCATCAACGGTTTTATCCGTTGGCTGGACGATGTCCAGAACACGCTTATGAGTGCGGATCTCGTACTGGTCACGCGCGTCTTTGTTGACGTGCGGGGAAACCAGAACGGTGAAACGCTCTTTGCGGGTAGGCAGTGGAATTGGACCACGCACTTGTGCACCAGTACGTTTCGCGGTTTCCACGATTTCCTGGGTGGATTGGTCGATCAGGCGATGGTCGAAAGCCTTCAACCTGATACGGATTTGCTGATTTTGCATTGGATTTCAGACTCCAGGCTGTTCCCAACGGACGCACTACGCCCGCTAAAAGGAGGCGTGATTCTATAGACGCCCCCATTTAGTGTCAACCCAATAAAAAAAACCCCCGCTGAGCGGGGGTTTTTTCAATCGGTCGAGTGATTACTCGATGATTTTTGCTACGACGCCGGCGCCGACGGTACGACCGCCTTCACGGATAGCGAAGCGCAGACCGTCTTCCATTGCGATGGTCTTGATCAGGGTGACAGTCATCTGAATGTTGTCACCTGGCATTACCATTTCAACGCCTTCCGGCAGTTCGCAGTTACCGGTCACGTCAGTGGTACGGAAGTAGAACTGAGGACGGTAGCCTTTGAAGAACGGAGTGTGACGACCGCCTTCTTCCTTCGACAGAACGTAGACTTCTGCGGTGAACTTGGTGTGCGGCTTGACCGAACCTGGCTTGACCAGAACCTGGCCACGCTCAACGTCGTCACGCTTGGTACCACGCAGCAGAACGCCGCAGTTCTCGCCAGCACGACCTTCGTCCAGCAGCTTGCGGAACATCTCAACACCGGTGCAGGTGGTGGTGGTGGTGTCACGCAGACCAACGATTTCCAGCGGATCCTGAACGCGGACGATACCACGCTCGATACGACCGGTAACAACGGTACCACGACCCGAGATCGAGAATACGTCTTCGATCGGCATCAGGAACGGCTGGTCAACGGCACGAACAGGCTCAGGGATGTAGGCATCCAGAGTTTCTACCAGCTTCTTGACAGCGGTAGTACCCATTTCGTTGTCGTCTTTGCCTTCCAGGGCCATACGAGCCGAACCGATGATGATCGGGGTATCGTCGCCTGGGAAGTCGTAGGTGGACAGCAGGTCGCGAACTTCCATCTCGACCAGCTCCAGCAGCTCGGCGTCGTCTACCAGGTCAGCCTTGTTCAGGAAGACCACGATGTAAGGAACGCCTACCTGACGGGACAGCAGGATGTGCTCACGGGTTTGTGGCATCGGACCATCGGCGGCCGAGCAAACCAGGATCGCGCCGTCCATCTGGGCAGCACCGGTGATCATGTTCTTCACGTAGTCAGCGTGACCTGGGCAGTCAACGTGAGCGTAGTGACGAATGTTCGAGTTGTACTCGACGTGAGCGGTGTTGATGGTGATACCGCGCGCTTTTTCTTCCGGAGCCGAGTCGATCTTGTCGAACTCAACGACTGCCGAACCGAAAACTTCGGAGCAGACGCGAGTCAGAGCTGCGGTCAGAGTGGTCTTACCGTGGTCAACGTGGCCGATGGTGCCGACGTTAACGTGGGGAAGGGAACGATCAAATTTTTCTTTAGCCACGACAGTGAACCTCTTGCCTAAAGGGGATTAGCCTTGTTTTTTAACGAGTGCTTCGACGATGTTCGACGGAGCTTCGGCGTATTTGGAGAATTCCATGGAGTAGCTTGCGCGACCCTGAGACATGGAACGAACGTCGGTTGCGTAACCGAACATCTCTCCGAGCGGAACTTCAGCGCGGACGACACGGCCAGAGACCGATTCATCCATACCCTGGACCAGACCACGACGACGGTTCAGGTCACCCATCACGTCACCCAGGTAGTCTTCCGGAGTTACAACTTCGACCTTCATGATCGGCTCGAGAACCACGCCACCGCCCTTCTGGGCCAGTTGCTTGGTTGCCATCGAAGCGGCGATCTTGAACGCCATTTCGTTGGAGTCGACGTCGTGGTACGAACCGTCGAATACCGCGGCCTTCAGGCCGATCAGAGGATAGCCGGCAACAACGCCGTTCTTCATCTGCTCTTCGATACCCTTCTGGATCGCAGGGATGTATTCCTTAGGAATCACACCACCAACGACTTCGTTGGCGAACACCAGACCTTCGGTGATGTTGCCCTTGTCGTCCTGATCCGGCTCCGAGAAACGGATCCAGCAGTGACCGAACTGACCACGACCGCCCGACTGACGAACGAACTTGCCTTCGATCTCGACGTTGGACTTGGTGATCTTCTCGCGGTACGAAACCTGCGGCTTGCCGATGTTGGCTTCGACGTTGAACTCGCGCTTCATGCGGTCAACGAGGATGTCCAGGTGCAGCTCACCCATACCGGAGATGATGGTCTGACCAGTTTCTTCGTCGGTCTTGACGCGGAACGACGGGTCTTCCTGGGCCAGCTTGCCCAGTGCGATACCCATCTTCTCCTGGTCAGCCTTGGTTTTCGGCTCTACGGAGAGCGAAATCACAGGCTCCGGGAAGTCCATACGTTCGAGGATGATCGGCTTGTCGGCGTTGCACAGGGTGTCACCAGTGGTGACGTCCTTCATGCCGATCAGAGCGGCGATATCGCCCGCACGCACTTCCTTGATCTCTTCACGCTGGTTGGCGTGCATCTGCACCATACGACCAACGCGCTCTTTCTTGCCCTTGACCGAGTTGATGACGGAGTCACCGGAGGTCAGGAAGCCCGAGTAAACGCGAACGAAGGTCAGAGTACCAACGAACGGGTCGGTGGCAATCTTGAACGCCAGAGCCGAGAACGGCTCATCGTCGTCAGCATGACGCTCGTCGTACTGCTCTGGGGTGACTTCATCCTTCGGCACTTCGGCCAGATCAGGGTGGATACCCTTGATCGCAGGAATTTCGGTCGGAGCAGGCAGGTAGTCGATAACGGCGTCGAGAACCAGGGGAACGCCCTTGTTCTTGAACGACGAACCGCAGACAGCCGGAACGATCTCGCTGGCCAGGGTGCGCGCGCGCAGGCCTGCCTTGATTTCTTCGACGGTCAGCTCACCTTCTTCAAGGTACTTGTTCATCAGCTCTTCGCTGGCTTCGGCGGCGGCTTCAACCATGTTGTTGCGCCATTCGTTAGCCAGGTCGACCATGTCCGCTGGAATTTCTTCTTCGCGGTAGGTGGTGCCCTTGTCGTCTTCGTTCCAGTAGATGGCTTTCATCTTGATCAGGTCGACCTGACCCTGGAAGTCGTCTTCTGCACCGATAGCCAGCTGGACCGGAACCGGGGTGTGACCCAGGCGGTTCTTGATCTGACCGACAACGCGCAGGAAGTTGGCACCAGCACGGTCCATCTTGTTCACGTAGACAACACGTGGAACGCCGTACTTGTTGGCCTGACGCCATACGGTTTCGGACTGCGGCTCAACGCCGGAGGTGCCGCAGAACACAACGACCGCGCCGTCGAGTACACGCAGCGAACGCTCTACTTCAATGGTGAAGTCAACGTGGCCGGGGGTATCGATGACGTTTACGCGGTAGTTGTCGTACTGACCACGGGAACCTTTCCAGAAGGTGGTAACGGCAGCGGAGGTAATGGTGATACCGCGCTCCTGCTCCTGCACCATCCAGTCGGTGGTCGCGGCGCCGTCGTGCACCTCGCCCATTTTGTGGCTCAGACCTGTGTAGAACAGGATCCGCTCGGTAGTGGTAGTCTTGCCCGCGTCAACGTGGGCGCAGATACCGATGTTACGGTAGCGGTTAATTGCTGTAGTACGAGCCATAAAGCCCTCGCAAAATGATTGATGCTTGAATTAGAAGCGGTAGTGCGAGAACGCTTTGTTGGCCTCGGCCATACGGTGCACGTCTTCACGCTTCTTGACTGCAGCACCCTTGCCTTCAGCAGCATCCAGCAGTTCGCCGGCCAGGCGCAGGGCCATCGACTTCTCGCCGCGCTTGCGGGCGTAGTCTACGAGCCAGCGCATTGCCAGAGCGTTACGACGGGACGGACGAACTTCAACCGGAACCTGGTAAGTGGCACCGCCAACACGGCGGGACTTAACTTCGACCAGCGGAGCGATGGCGTCGAGAGCTTTCTCGAAGATTTCCAGGGGGTCGCTGTTCTTGCGTGCTTTGACGGTATCCAGGGCACCGTAAACGATGCGCTCGGCTACGGCCTTCTTGCCGCTTTCCATCACGTGGTTCATGAACTTGGCGAGAATCTGGGATCCGTACTTCGGATCGTCAAGGATCTCACGTTTTGCTGCTACACGACGTCTTGGCATGATAAGCCCTCAAACGGTCTTCAGGTTAGCCCGGGACCAGGTCTTTCGACCCCTGCCCGACCTTACTCTTATCGACTCAAATAAATGGATGTCTGCAAACGGCCGATTACTTCGGACGCTTGGTACCGTACTTCGAACGACCCTGGTTACGGCCTTTAACGCCCGAAGTATCCAGAGAGCCGCGAACGGTGTGGTAACGAACACCTGGCAAGTCTTTTACACGGCCGCCACGGATCAGGACGACGCTGTGCTCTTGCAGGTTGTGGCCTTCACCACCGATGTACGAGGAAACCTCGAAACCGTTGGTCAGACGCACACGGCATACTTTACGCAGTGCCGAGTTAGGTTTTTTCGGCGTGGTGGTGTACACGCGGGTGCACACGCCACGACGCTGCGGGCAGTTCTGCAGCGCAGGTACGTCGGATTTCTCGACGGTACGCTTACGCGGCTGACGTACCAGCTGGTTGATAGTTGCCATCTACTAGCTCCACTGATTGTCTTGCGACGCTATTGTCTTGCAAGAAAGCCAAAAATTGGCGAGACGGAGCCTCACCAAATTTAAGGGTACAAAAGTCTAAAGAGGATCTTGCACCCAGTCAAGACGAGGCCCCGGCCCTCCCCGCCCGATCATCGGCAACATTTCATGTCGCCGCTGATCGCTCGGGGCTTGCCGGGGCCCTGCCCTGTACTTAGTTACCGCTGGAGTTCAGCGCTTCGGTCAGTGCGGCTTCCACCTCACTGGCGCTCACACGCAGCGGCTTGTCGGCATCACGGCGACGCTTACGCTCGCTGTGGTAGGCCAGACCAGTACCGGCCGGAATCAGACGACCCACGACCACGTTCTCTTTCAGGCCGCGCAGGTAGTCGCGCTTGCCGGTTACCGCCGCTTCGGTCAGTACGCGGGTGGTTTCCTGGAAGGAAGCCGCGGAGATGAACGACTCGGTCGACAGCGAGGCCTTGGTGATACCCAGCAGCACGCGGGAGAACTTGGAGATGAACTTGTCCTCGCTGGCGAGACGCTCGTTCTCTACCAGTACCTGGGTCAGTTCCATCTGGTCGCCCTTGATGAAGCTGGAGTCACCCGACTCGGTGATCTCGACCTTGCGCAGCATCTGACGCAGGATGGTCTCGATGTGCTTGTCGTTGATCTTAACGCCTTGCAGACGGTAAACGTCCTGGATCTCGTTGACGATGTACTTCGCCAGCGCGCTCACACCCAGCAGACGCAGAATGTCGTGCGGATCGCTCGGGCCGTCGGAGATAACTTCGCCGCGGTTTACCTGTTCGCCTTCGAAGACGTTCAGGTGGCGCCACTTCGGAATCAGCTCTTCGTACGGATCGCTACCGTCGGTCGGGGTGATGACCAGACGACGCTTGCCCTTGGTCTCCTTGCCGAACGCGATGGTGCCGCTGACTTCAGCCAGAATCGAGGCCTCTTTCGGACGGCGCGCTTCGAACAGGTCGGCAACGCGCGGCAGACCACCGGTGATGTCACGGGTCTTCGACGTTTCTTGCGGGATACGCGCGATAACGTCACCAACACCGATCTGGGCACCGTCAGCCACGCCGACGAGGGCGTTGGCCGGCAGGAAGTACTGGGCAGGTACGTCGGTACCTGGCAGGTACAGATCCTTGCCAGAAGCGTCGACCATCTTGATAGCAGGACGGATTTCCTTGCCAGCGGCAGGGCGATCCTTGACGTCCAGTACTTCAATGTTGGTCAAACCCGTCAATTCGTCAGTCTGACGCTTGATGGTGATGCCTTCTTCCATGCCAACGAAGGTCACGGTACCTTTCAGTTCGGTAACGATCGGGTGGGTGTGCGGGTCCCACTTGGCGACGATAGCGCCAGCTTCGACCTTTTCACCTTCCTTGACCGAAATTACCGCACCATAAGGCAGCTTGTAGCGCTCACGCTCACGACCGAACTCGTCGGCAATGGCCAACTCGCCCGAACGCGATACGGCAACCAGGTTGCCATCGGCACGTTCTACCTGCTTCAGGTTGTGCAGACGCACCATACCGCCGTTCTTCACCTGGACGCTGTCGGCAGCCGAGGTACGGCTTGCAGCACCACCGATGTGGAACGTACGCATGGTCAGCTGGGTACCCGGCTCACCGATCGACTGCGCAGCGATAACGCCGACAGCTTCACCGATGTTCACCTGGTGACCGCGAGCCAGGTCACGACCGTAGCACTTGGCGCAGATGCCGTAACGGGTTTCGCAGTTGATCGGCGAACGCACGACCACTTCGTCGATGCTGTTCAGCTCGATGAATTCGACCCACTTCTCGTCGACCAGGGTACCGGCCGGAACGATGACGTCCTCGGTGCCTGGCTTGAACACGTCACGGGCGATGACACGACCCAGCACACGCTCACCCAGCGGTTCTACAACGTCACCACCTTCGATGTGCGGGGTCATCAGCAGGCCCTGGTCGGTGCCGCAGTCGATCTCGGTAACAACCAGATCCTGGGCAACGTCTACCAGACGACGAGTCAGGTAACCGGAGTTGGCGGTCTTCAGTGCGGTATCCGCCAGACCCTTACGAGCACCGTGGGTCGAAATGAAGTACTGCAGAACGCTCAGACCTTCACGGAAGTTCGCAGTGATCGGCGTCTCGATGATGGAGCCGTCCGGCTTGGCCATCAGGCCACGCATACCGGCCAGCTGACGGATCTGGGCTGCGGAACCCCGCGCACCGGAGTCAGCCATCATGTACATCGAGTTGAAGGACTCTTGCTCGACTTCCTTGCCTTCGCGATCGATGACCTTCTCTTTCGAGAGGTTGGCCATCATCGCCTTGGACACTTCGTCGTTCGCCTTCGACCACAAGTCGATGACCTTGTTGTACTTCTCGCCCTGGGTTACCAGACCGGAGGCGTACTGGCTCTCGATTTCCTTCACTTCGTCGGTAGCGGTACCGATGATGCGTGCTTTCTCGTCCGGGATAACGAAGTCGTTAACACCGATCGAAACGCCGGAAATGGTCGAGTAAGCGAAACCGGTGTACATCAGCTGGTCAGCGAAGATAACGGTCTCTTTCAGACCAACCACGCGGTAGCACTGGTTGATCAGCTTGGAGATCGCCTTTTTCTTCATCGGCTGGTTGACCACGTCGTAAGGCAGGCCTGCCGGTACGACCTGGAACAGCAGCGCACGGCCGACGGTGGTGTCGACGATGCGGGTGTTCTTGACCACGGAGCCGTCACGCTCTTTCACGGTTTCGTTGATACGAACCTTGATTTTCGCGTGCAGGGCAGCCTCGCCGGCGCGGAATACGCGGTCGACTTCCTGCAGGTCGGCGAACACGCGACCTTCGCCCTTGGCGTTGATGGCTTCACGGGTCATGTAGTACAGACCCAGTACCACGTCCTGCGACGGAACGATGATTGGCTCACCGTTGGCTGGCGACAGGATGTTGTTGGTCGACATCATCAGCGCGCGCGCTTCGAGCTGGGCTTCCAGGGTCAGCGGCACGTGAACGGCCATCTGGTCACCGTCGAAGTCGGCGTTGTACGCGGCACAGACCAGCGGGTGCAGCTGAATAGCCTTGCCTTCGATCAGAACCGGTTCAAATGCCTGGATACCCAGACGGTGCAGGGTCGGTGCGCGGTTGAGCAGCACGGGGTGTTCGCGGATCACCTCGGCGAGCACGTCCCACACCTCTGGCAGCTCACGCTCGACCATCTTCTTGGCAGCCTTGATGGTGGTCGCCAGACCACGCATTTCCAGCTTGCCGAAAATGAACGGCTTGAACAGCTCGAGAGCCATCTTTTTCGGCAGACCGCACTGGTGCAGACGCAGGGTCGGGCCTACGGTAATTACCGAACGGCCGGAGTAGTCCACACGCTTACCGAGCAGGTTCTGACGGAAGCGACCTTGCTTACCTTTGATCATGTCGGCCAGGGACTTCAGCGGACGCTTGTTCGAGCCAGTGATGGCGCGACCGCGACGGCCGTTGTCCAGCAGGGCGTCGACCGCCTCCTGCAGCATGCGCTTTTCGTTGCGCACGATGATGTCCGGCGCCGACAGATCCAGCAGGCGCTTCAGACGGTTGTTACGGTTGATCACGCGACGATACAGGTCGTTCAGGTCAGAGGTCGCGAAGCGGCCGCCATCCAGCGGTACCAGCGGACGCAGGTCCGGCGGCAGCACTGGCAGGACGGTCAGGACCATCCACTCAGGCAGGTTGCCCGAACCCTGGAACGCTTCCATCAGCTTCAGGCGCTTGGACAGCTTCTTGATCTTGGTTTCCGAGTTGGTCTGCGGAATCTCTTCGCGCAGGCGACCGATCTCGTGCTCCAGGTCGATAGCGTGCAGCAGCTCGCGGACAGCCTCGGCACCCATGCGGGCGTCGAAGTCATCACCGAACTCTTCCAGCGCTTCGAAGTACTGCTCGTCGTTCAGCAGCTGGCCTTTTTCCAGGGTGGTCATGCCCGGGTCGATAACGACGTAGCTCTCGAAGTAGAGCACGCGCTCGATGTCACGCAGGGTCATGTCCATCAGCAGGCCGATACGGGACGGCAGCGACTTCAGGAACCAGATGTGGGCAACCGGCGAGGCCAGTTCGATGTGCGCCATGCGCTCACGACGAACTTTTGCCAGGGCAACTTCAACGCCGCACTTCTCGCAGATCACGCCGCGATGCTTGAGGCGCTTGTACTTGCCGCACAGGCACTCGTAGTCCTTGACTGGGCCAAAGATCTTGGCGCAGAACAGGCCGTCACGCTCAGGCTTGAACGTACGGTAGTTGATGGTTTCCGGCTTCTTAACTTCACCGAACGACCACGAACGGATCATTTCAGGCGACGCCAGACCGATGCGGATGGCGTCGAACTCTTCGACTTGACCCTGGTTTTTCAGCAAATTCAGTAGGTCTTTCAAGGCCTTTCCTCCTGGCGGAGCAGGGAGCGGGCATTACCTGCCCCACTCCCCTTCGCGTCACGTGTTATTCGGTTTCCAGATCGATATCGATACCGAGCGAACGGATCTCTTTGATCAACACGTTGAAGGACTCGGGCATGCCCGGCTCCATACGGTGATCGCCATCCACGATGTTCTTGTACATCTTGGTACGGCCGTTCACGTCGTCCGACTTCACTGTGAGCATTTCTTGCAGGGTGTATGCCGCGCCGTATGCTTCCAGCGCCCACACTTCCATCTCCCCGAAACGCTGACCACCGAACTGCGCCTTACCACCCAGCGGCTGCTGGGTAACCAGGCTGTAGGAACCAGTGGAACGCGCGTGCATCTTGTCGTCCACCAAGTGGTTCAGCTTGAGCATGTACATGTAACCAACGGTCACAGGACGCTCGAACTTGTTGCCGGTACGGCCATCGAACAGCACCATCTGGCCGCTCTCTGGCAGGTCGGCCAGCTTCAGCATGGCCTTGATCTCGCGCTCCTTGGCACCGTCGAAGACCGGGGTAGCCATTGGCACGCCCTTCTTCAGGTTGTGGGCCAGGGCCAGGATCTCTTCGTCGGTGAACTCGTCCAGGTTTTCCTGACGACCGCCGATCTCGTTGTAGACCTCGGTCAGGAACACGCGCAGTTCAGCGGCCTTGCGCTGCTCTTCGATCATGCGGTCGATCTTCTCGCCCAGACCTTTGGCCGCCAGGCCCAGGTGGGTTTCGAGGATCTGACCGACGTTCATACGCGAAGGTACACCCAGCGGGTTCAGTACGACATCGACCGGAGTACCGTTGGCGTCGTGCGGCATGTCTTCGACCGGCATGATTACCGAGACGACACCCTTGTTACCGTGACGACCGGCCATCTTGTCACCCGGCTGGATGCGACGGCGGATTGCCAGGTAAACCTTGACGATCTTCAGTACGCCCGGTGCCAGGTCATCACCCTGCTGCAGCTTGCGCTTCTTGTCTTCGAACTTGTCGTCCAGCAGACGGCGACGATCGACGATGTACTGCTGAGCCTTTTCCAGCTGCTCGTTCAGTGCATCTTCGGCCATGCGCAGTTTGAACCACTGCCCGTGCTCCAGACCATCCAGCACTTCGTCAGTGATCACGGTGCCTTTCTTCAGGCCCGCGCCACCGTCGACCACCTGGCCGTTCAGAGCAGAACGCAGACGCTCGAAGGTTGCACCTTCGACGATGCGGAACTCTTCGTTGAGGTCCTTGCGGATCTCGTCCAGCTGCATCTTCTCGATGGCCAGAGCGCGGCTGTCGCGCTCGACGCCATCACGGGTGAAGACCTGTACGTCGATGACGGTACCCTTGGTGCCGGTTGGCACGCGCAGGGAGGTGTCCTTAACGTCGCTGGCCTTCTCACCGAAGATTGCGCGCAGCAGTTTTTCTTCCGGAGTCAGCTGGGTTTCGCCTTTTGGCGTTACCTTGCCGACCAGGATGTCGCCAGCGCCGACTTCGGCACCCACGTAGACGATACCGGCTTCGTCCAGCTTGTTCAGTGCGGCTTCACCCACGTTCGGGATGTCCGCAGTGATTTCCTCTGGGCCAAGCTTGGTGTCACGCGCCACACAGGTCAGTTCCTGGATGTGGATGGTGGTGAAGCGGTCTTCCTGAACCACACGCTCGGACAGGCAGATGGAGTCTTCGAAGTTGAAGCCGTTCCACGCCATGAACGCGATGCGCATGTTCTGACCCAGTGCCAGTTCACCCATGTCGGTGGACGGGCCGTCGGCCATGATGTCGCCACGCTGAACCTTGTCACCCTTGCTCACCAGCGGACGCTGGTTGATGCAGGTGTTCTGGTTCGAACGGGTGTACTTAGTCAGGTTGTAGATATCCACACCTGCTTCGCCGGTTTCCACTTCGTCGTCGGCAACGCGAACAACGATACGGCTGGCGTCGACCGAGTCGATCACGCCACCGCGACGAGCAACCACGCAGACACCGGAGTCACGGGCAACGTTGCGCTCCATGCCGGTACCTACCAGCGGCTTGTCGGCGCGCAGGGTCGGTACAGCCTGACGCTGCATGTTCGAACCCATCAATGCACGGTTGGCGTCGTCGTGCTCGAGGAACGGAATCAGCGACGCAGCGACGGAAACAACCTGCTTCGGCGAAACGTCCATCAGGGTGACGTCTTCCGGCGCCTTGACGGTGAATTCGTTCAGGTGACGAACAGCTACCAGCTCATCGATCAGCTGCTTCTTCTCGTTCATCGCGGCCGAAGCCTGGGCGATGACGTGATCCGCCTCTTCAATGGCCGACAGGAACACGATGTCGTCACTGACCACGCCTTCCTTCACTACGCGGTACGGGCTTTCCAGGAAGCCGTACTGGTTGGTGCGGGCATAGGCTGCCAGGGAGTTGATCAGACCGATGTTCGGACCTTCAGGGGTCTCGATCGGGCACACACGGCCGTAGTGGGTCGGGTGTACGTCACGGACTTCGAAGCCGGCACGCTCACGGGTCAGACCGCCTGGGCCGAGTGCGGAGACGCGGCGCTTGTGGGTGATCTCGGAGAGCGGGTTGTTCTGGTCCATGAACTGGGACAGCTGGCTGGAACCGAAGAACTCTTTCACCGCTGCCGCAACCGGCTTGGCGTTGATCAGGTCTTGCGGCATCAGGCCTTCGCTTTCCGCCATCGACAGGCGTTCCTTGACCGCGCGCTCGACACGCACCAGGCCAACGCGGAACTGGTTCTCGGCCATCTCACCGACGCAACGTACACGACGGTTACCCAGGTGGTCGATGTCGTCGACGATGCCTTTGCCGTTACGGATGTCGACCAGGGTCTTCAGAACCTCGACGATATCTTCCTTGCTCAGCACGCCCGAACCTTCGATCTCGGTACGACCGATCCGACGGTTGAACTTCATGCGGCCAACGGCGGACAGGTCGTAACGCTCGGCGCTGAAGAACAAGTTGTTGAACAGGGTCTCGGCAGCATCCTTGGTTGGCGGCTCGCCAGGACGCATCATGCGGTAGATCTCGACCAGGGCTTCCAGCTGGTTGCTGGTGGTGTCGATCTTCAGGGTGTCGGAGATGAACGGACCGCAATCGATGTCGTTGGTGTACAGGGTCTCGATACGGACGACCTGAGCCTTGGCGACCTTGATCAGCAGTTCAGTGGTCATCTCGGTGTTGCATTCAGCCAGGATCTCGCCGGTAGCCGGATGCACAATAGCCTTGGCAGTAGTGCGGCCCAGGACGTATTCCATTGGAACGTCCAGCTGCTTGACGCCGGCCTTCTCGAGCTGGTTGATGTGGCGCGCAGTAATACGGCGGCCCTGCTCGACGATGACTTTGCCGGTTTCGTCATGGATATCCATGACTGCAACCTCACCACGCAGACGCTGCGGTACCAGTTCCAGGCTGAGTTTCTCGCCGGAAATGTGGAACACGTTGGTGGTGTAGAAGGTGTTCAGCACTTCTTCAGTGCTGTAACCCAGGGCACGCAGCAGCACCGAGGCCGGCAGTTTGCGGCGACGGTCGATACGCACGAACACGCAGTCCTTCGGGTCGAACTCGAAGTCCAGCCAGGAGCCGCGGTAAGGGATGATGCGAGCGGAGTACAGCAGCTTGCCGGAGCTGTGAGTCTTGCCACGATCGTGGTCGAAGAACACACCAGGCGAACGGTG
The DNA here is from genome assembly GCF_009932335.1 of Pseudomonas asiatica. Lineage (NCBI taxonomy): Bacteria > Pseudomonadati > Pseudomonadota > Gammaproteobacteria > Pseudomonadales > Pseudomonadaceae > Pseudomonas > Pseudomonas asiatica. Next base: position 374,165 of record NZ_BLJF01000002.1, on the reverse strand, counting down.
CAGCTGGGAAACGATCACACGCTCGGTACCGTTGATAACGAAGGTACCGTTCTCAGTCATCAGGGGGATTTCACCCATGTAGACTTCTTGCTCTTTGATGTCCTTGATCGCTTTGTTCGACGATTCCTTGTCGAAGATGATCAGGCGCACCTTGACCCGCAGTGGGACCGCGAAGGTCACGCCACGCAGGACACATTCCTTCACATCGAAGGCGGGTTCGCCCAGGCGATAGCCTACGTACTCCAGGGCAGCATTGCCGGAGTAGCTGATGATCGGGAATACCGATTTGAAGGCCGCGTGCAGGCCGACGTCGCGGAACTGATCCTTGGATGCTCCCGCTTGCAGGAATTCGCGATACGAATCCAGCTGGATGGCCAGGAGGTAAGGCACATCCATGACGTCCGGCAACTTGCTAAAGTCCTTGCGGATACGTTTTTTCTCAGTGTATGAGTAAGCCATCAGCGTTCCCCAGCTTGGTCACCTGCTTGTTTGGCTTCTCCCGGCGGGAGCAGCCAGAAAATCGTGCAAACCTCTTGGTTTGCGCCACCCACATGGGTGTCTTGCAGCTTGTTATCGGGGCCGGCCTGACCGGCCACCAATAACGGAAAAAGGCCGGTGGCATAAGCCACCAGCCATCAGCCCTTCGCTCAACGCTCGGACTGGAGTCGCAAGGTCGAGATTACTTCAGCTCGACTTTAGCGCCAGCTTCTTCCAGCTTCTTCTTCGCGTCTTCAGCGGCTTCTTTCGAAACGCCTTCAGCGATAACCTGAGGAGCGCCGTCGACTTTCTCTTTGGCTTCTTTCAGGCCCAGACCGGTCAGTTCACGAACGGCCTTGATCACGTTTACTTTCTTGTCGCCAGCTTCGGTCAGAACGACGTTGAACTCGGTCTGCTCTTCAACAGCGGCAGCAGCGCCAGCAGCTGGGCCAGCAGCAACAGCGGCAGCAGCGGTAACGCCGAAGGTTTCTTCCATCGCTTTGATCAGTTCAACAATTTCCAGAACAGTTTTCTGGCCGATCGCTTCGATGATTTGTTCGTTAGTCAGAGACATGACTTAAATCCTGTATTGGGGTGACAGCCTACGCAGCCATCAAATTAAACGTATGATTTTGAAAGAGTTGCGCGTGCCTTAGGCAGCAGCAGCTTCTTTCTGGTCGCGCAGAGCTGCCAGGGTACGAGCCAGCTTGCTGGTTGCACCTTGGATTACGCTCATCAGCTGTGCGATAGCCTCGTCGCGGGTTGGCAGGGTTGCCAGCACGTCGATCTGGTTAGCGGCAAGGAACTTGCCGTCGAACGCAGCTGCCTTGATCTCGAACTTGTCCTGACCCTTGGCGAACTCTTTGAACAGACGAGCAGCAGCGCCCGGGTGTTCGTTGGAGAAAGCAATCAGGGTCGGGCCTTTGAACGCGTCGTTGAGGATCGAGAATTCGGTGCCTTCAACAGCGCGCTTCAGCAGGGTGTTACGTACGACACGTACGTATACGCCAGCTTCGCGGGCCTCTTTACGGAGTCCGGTCATTGCGCCTACAGTCACACCACGGGCATCAGCCACGACAGCGGACAGAGCGACTTTGGCAGCCTCGTTGACTTCAGCGACGATGGCCTTCTTGTCTTCGAGTTTAATTGCCACGGGTTTACTCCTGGTTTTTACCGTTTCATCTGGCCGAAGCCGGATGTCGTTTTGGTGTCTGATTCGGTAACGAATCGGGAGCACCATCTGCGTGGGCTGGTATTTTAAGGCTTGCGCCGCCTACGGTCTTGGATAGCCCCCGCCAGGCAGGGACCCCAATTTTTGCTGGTGGCGCGACAGGTCGCGCCACCATGTTCTTACACGTTCAGCGAGCTCTGATCGATGACCAGACCTGGGCCCATGGTGGTGCTCAGGGTAACGCGCTTGACGTAGATACCTTTCGAGGAAGCTGGCTTGATACGCTTCAGATCAGCGATCAGGGCTTCAACGTTTTCCTTCAGCTTGCCGGCTTCGAAGCCGACCTTGCCAACGGAGGTGTGGATGATACCGTTCTTGTCGGTACGGTAGCGAACCTGACCAGCCTTGGCGTTCTTGACAGCGCCGGCTACGTCTGGGGTCACGGTACCAACTTTCGGGTTAGGCATCAGGCCGCGAGGACCCAGAACCTGACCCAGTTGACCTACAACGCGCATGGCATCAGGCGATGCGATGACGACGTCATAGTTCAGGTCGCCGCCTTTCATTTCGGCAGCCAGATCGTCCATACCTACGCGGTCAGCGCCGGCAGCCAGAGCGGCTTCAGCAGCTGGACCCTGGGTGAAGACAGCAACGCGAACGGTCTTGCCAGTGCCGTGTGGCAGCACGGTAGCGCTACGTACGACCTGGTCAGATTTACGCGGGTCAACACCAAGGTTAACGGCGATGTCGTAGGACTCTACGAACTTGGCAGCCGGCAGCGAAGCCAGCAGAGTGGCCGCTTCTTCGAAGTTGTAGGCCTTGCCTGCTTCGATTTTCTCGGCGATTGCCTTTTGGCGTTTGGTCAGCTTAGCCATTACACACCCTCCACGTTCAGGCCCATGCTGCGGGCAGAGCCAGCGATGGTGCGTACAGCAGCGTCCAGGTCAGCGGCAGTCAGATCAGCCTGTTTAGCTTTGGCGATGTCTTCCAGCTGAGCACGGGTAACGGTACCGACTTTAACGGTGTTCGGGCGAGCCGAACCACTGGTCAGGCCAGCAGCTTTCTTCAGCAGAACCGAGGCAGGGGTGCTCTTGGTCTCGAAGGTGAAGCTACGGTCGCTGTAGACAGTGATGATCACAGGAGTCGGCAGGCCGGCTTCTTGACCCTGGGTACGGGCGTTGAAGGCCTTGCAGAATTCCATGATGTTCACACCGTGTTGACCCAGTGCTGGACCAACGGGTGGGCTTGGGTTGGCCTGGCCGGCCTTAACTTGCAGCTTGATGTAAGCCTGAATCTTCTTAGCCATGAGCTACTCCAAAATCGGGTACGAACGCCTGTTGGCTCCCCGGATGACTTGCGTTTTATCCCAGTGACGACAAAACCCCGCAGCACACAGGGCTGCGGGGTATGGGATGCTTCGTCCGCCTAGACCTTTTCGACCTGGCTGAACTCGAGCTCCACCGGAGTAGAGCGACCGAAAATGAGCACCGCTACCTGCAGGCGACTCTTTTCGTAGTTAACCTCTTCGACACTACCATTGAAGTCAGCGAACGGACCGTCAATGACTCGAACCACTTCACCCGGCTCGAACAGCGTCTTCGGCTTCGGCTTGTCGCTACCGTCGGCAACGCGACGCAGGATAGCCTCTGCTTCTTTATCGGTGATCGGCGCAGGCTTGTCTGCGGTGCCGCCAATAAAGCCCATCACACGAGGGGTGTCCTTGACCAAGTGCCAAGTCCCTTCGTTCATCTCCATCTGGACCAGTACATAGCCAGGGAAGAATTTACGCTCACTCTTGCGCTTCTGGCCATTGCGCATTTCGACGACTTCTTCGGTCGGGACCAAGATCTCGCCGAAACCGTCTTCCATGCCAGCCAGCTTGACGCGCTCGATCAGGGAGCGCATTACATGCTTCTCGTAACCCGAGTAAGCATGCACAACATACCAACGCTTAGCCACGGGACACCTTTAGCCAACGATCAAGGAGACCGCCCAGCCGAGCAGGGAATCAAGACCCCACAGCAGCAGTGCCATAACCAGCACGACAGCCACGACAATCAGCGTGGTCTGGGTGGTTTCCTGGCGGGTCGGCCACACGACTTTACGAATCTCGGTACGAGCTTCCTTCGCCAGCGCAAAGAACGACTTGCCCTTCGCAGTCTGCAGAGCTACAAAGCCCGCGACAGCAGCCAGGACGAGAAGTGCAAGGACGCGATACAGGATCGGGGAGGCGGAGTAATACTGGTTACCCACTACACCGACAACCACCAAAGCCACTACAGCCAGCCACTTGAACAGATCAAAACGCGATTCTTGGGCTTCAGTTTTGGGAGTCATCGAGGAGGATCCTGTGAGAAGAAAGCCATCACACCGAGGTGAAATGGCAGGTCAGGAGGGAATCGAACCCCCAACCTACGGTTTTGGAGACCGTCGCTCTGCCAATTGAGCTACTGACCTGTAACGCTGTATCAGGCCGGCCATTATACCGGCCTGATCAAGTAAATCAACTACTTATTCAATAATTTTTGCTACGACGCCGGCGCCGACGGTACGACCGCCTTCACGGATAGCGAAGCGCAGACCGTCTTCCATTGCGATGGTCTTGATCAGGGTGACAGTCATCTGAATGTTGTCACCTGGCATTACCATTTCAACGCCTTCCGGCAGTTCGCAGTTACCGGTCACGTCAGTGGTACGGAAGTAGAACTGAGGACGGTAGCCTTTGAAGAACGGAGTGTGACGACCGCCTTCTTCCTTCGACAGAACGTAGACTTCTGCGGTGAACTTGGTGTGCGGCTTGACCGAACCTGGCTTGACCAGAACCTGGCCACGCTCAACGTCGTCACGCTTGGTACCACGCAGCAGAACGCCGCAGTTCTCGCCAGCACGACCTTCGTCCAGCAGCTTGCGGAACATCTCAACACCGGTGCAGGTGGTGGTGGTGGTGTCACGCAGACCAACGATTTCCAGCGGATCCTGAACGCGGACGATACCACGCTCGATACGACCGGTAACAACGGTACCACGACCCGAGATCGAGAATACGTCTTCGATCGGCATCAGGAACGGCTGGTCAACGGCACGAACTGGCTCAGGGATGTAGGCATCCAGAGTTTCTACCAGCTTCTTGACAGCGGTAGTACCCATTTCGTTGTCGTCTTTGCCTTCCAGGGCCATACGAGCCGAACCGATGATGATCGGGGTATCGTCGCCTGGGAAGTCGTAGGTGGACAGCAGGTCGCGAACTTCCATCTCGACCAGTTCCAGCAGCTCGGCGTCGTCCACCAGGTCAGCCTTGTTCAGGAAGACCACGATGTAAGGAACGCCTACCTGACGGGACAGCAGGATGTGCTCACGGGTTTGTGGCATCGGACCATCGGCGGCCGAGCAAACCAGGATCGCGCCGTCCATCTGGGCAGCACCGGTGATCATGTTCTTCACGTAGTCAGCGTGACCTGGGCAGTCAACGTGAGCGTAGTGACGAATGTTCGAGTTGTACTCGACGTGAGCGGTGTTGATGGTGATACCGCGCGCTTTTTCTTCCGGAGCCGAGTCGATCTTGTCGAACTCAACGACTGCCGAACCGAAAACTTCGGAGCAGACGCGAGTCAGAGCTGCGGTCAGAGTGGTCTTACCGTGGTCAACGTGGCCGATAGTGCCGACGTTAACGTGGGGAAGGGAACGATCAAACTTTTCCTTAGCCATCGATACAATCCTCCGCAGAAGAAATAGTCTTGCGCTGATAAAACAAAGGCAGATATTTTCATATCTGCCTTGTTTATATGGAGCTCTTGAGCGGACTTGAACCGCTGACCTCACCCTTACCAAGGGTGTGCTCTACCAACTGAGCTACAAGAGCGAAACACTTTGTGCAAAATCCAGCAAACTTGGAGCGGGTAGCGGGAATCGAACCCGCATCATCAGCTTGGAAGGCTGAGGTTCTACCACTAAACTATACCCGCGGAGCTTGCGGCTCTCGCTAAAACTGGTGGAGGGAGAAGGATTCGAACCTTCGAAGCTCTCGCAACGGATTTACAGTCCGTCCCCTTTGACCGCTCGGGAATCCCTCCAGATGTGGCCGGCATTCTATTTGTCTGCCGCCATAGTGTCAAGCGTTTTTTCAAATTTTTTCAATCAAATCTGAAACTTAGCTGCTTTGACACTGCTTCCAGTTCTGCCACCTGAGTGGTCTTCCCTGTGAAGCGGGCGCCATTCTATCAAGCTATTCGCCAGTTGCAATACCCTGGCAGAAAATAATTTTGTGTTTTAAGTCTTTGAAATCGTTGGAAAGAGTCGCAAGGACGGTTTGGTCCAGCAAACGCTCGCTTTCCGGGGCAACCTTGAGCCAACGACCGTCCGCCCCTGGCAGCTGCCCCACCACCGGCAGCGTGGCAATATCCAAGCTCATCAAACGCTGACGCAGCGCATCGAGCTGCCCCTGCCCCATCACACCACCGACCACCAGGCACTCGTCCCGCCGCTTGGGCGGTGCCGACACCCCTGTTTCGCGCAACAGGCGGATTTCTTGCTGATTGCCCTTGTACAGCGACAAGGGCGCGACCTCCTTGACCTTCAGCGGGGCTTCCTGCTGGTGCCACACGTAATAGAAGACGTTAAGCACCAGTAACAGCAGAAACAACCAACGCATAGGCACCTCAATCCAATGGGCAGGCCATGGCCAGGCCTACGAAAACCAGGTCAGGCACGACACGCGCCTGGGGGACGGCCTCCTTTACCAGCGGCGCATCGCCACCTGTGAGGAACACCGTGAAATCCTCCCCCCACAATGCACGCGCCTGTTCGAGCTGGGTACGCGCAAAACCCTGAAGCATCAACACGCAACCGCGCTCGACCGCCTCGACCGTCGAGCGTCCCGGCGCCAGACTGGCCAATGCCCGCTCGGCGGAAGCATCGTCATAACGGATACGCCGGGTGTGCGTACGCAACTGGCTACGCATCAATGGCATCCCCGGGCAGATGTAGCCACCCAGATGCTCGCCATTCGCCGCCACGAAATCCGCTTTTGCAGCGGTCCCCAGATCAATGACCAGGCAGGCGCCCCTGGCCAAGTGAAAGGCTCCTAGCGCCGCCAACCAACGGTCCATGCCCAGGCGCTGGTAATCGTCATAGCCATTGCGCACACCCGCCATTTCCCGGGCCGGGTGCGCCACCCGTGCCTGCACGGCAAACGCCTGGGCAATCAGCGCGCAAAGCGCATCGGTTTCGTCCTCACTGCGCACACTGACAATGCGGCAACCGCTGAGACGCACCGAAGCCAGTGCAGCCACTTCGGCCACCAGCGCCTGATCGGAGTCGACGATACCGCCGCTTTCAATCACTGCATCAGCGACATGGATTACTCGCCATTTGATGAAGCTGTTACCGCAATCGAGCTCAAGAATCATCACGCAACCTCAAACTGAGCTCACCACCACTGAAGCTCTTCTCCACCCCGTCCACCTCAAGGCGCAAGCCGCCCTGCCCGTCGACGCCAAGAACCACGCCATCAATACGCGTGCTACCGGCAACCAGAGAAACACTGCGCCCCTGCCAGAGGTGCGCCTGTTCCCATTCTTCCTGGAATGCGGCAAACCCATAGCGACGATGCCGTGCCAATTCGTGCTGCAACTGCTGACTGAGCAACGCTACCAGCCGGTTACGGTCTATTGCCGCACCTATTTCGCGACGCATCGAGGTCCACATCTGGTCGACCTGATCGTTGGTTTGCATGTTCACATTGATGCCAATACCCAGCACCACATGACAAACATCTGCCGGGTCGCCCACTAACTCCAGGAGGATACCGGTGATCTTTTGCCCGCGAACGAGGACATCGTTGGGCCATTTGAGCCCCACATCCCTTACACCAAAAGCCTGCAGGGTACGCATTACCGCCAATCCAACCACCAGGCTCAAGCCCTCGAGCTGGCGCATGCCACCATCCACGCGGAGAACCAGGCTGTAATAGAGGTTTTCGGCAAACGGGCTGACCCACTGCCGACCGCGCCGACCACGGCCGGCGCTCTGGCGCTCGGCCAGGACCAGGAATGGAGCGATCTGCCCTTCCCCGGCGAGCCGCAAGCCTTCGGCATTGGTCGAGTCGATGGTTTCGTGGATGAACACGGGCCAACGCTCGCCTTCGGCAAACTCGGAGATCGCCTGTGCATCGAGCAAAGCCAGTGGCGCCGCCAGCTGATAGCCGCGCCCACGAACCTTGTGAATGGTGAGGTTCAGTTCGCTCTCCAGGTGCTGCAGCTGCTTCCAAACGGCGCTGCGACTTACCCCGAGGGCCGACCCCAGAGCTTCTCCGGAATGGAACCGACCATCCTTGAGGAGATTCAACAACTTCAGCATGCCAGTCTCGACTTGGAATAAGGCAGGCATGATAGCTATGGGCCGTTGGCTTGCATAGGAAAAGGGCCCGCCGGCAGGGCGATGGGGATCCTGCAGCATACCCTGAAGACCCCGCCGCACTTATGGGCTTTCGCCGCAAAGCAGGCGACGCGGTGGATGGCACCGGCCTTGCTGGTGTTCGCAGGTGAACCCGCTGTATGCCCGGGAATTTTTGCGCCACAAAGACAAAACCCCTACCTGCATGTGCAGATAGGGGTTTTGCGAAATGAATCTTGACGATGACCTACTCTCACATGGGGAAACCCCACACTACCATCGGCGATGCATCGTTTCACTGCTGAGTTCGGGATGGGATCAGGTGGTTCCAATGCTCTATGGTCGTCAAGAAATTCTGTTGCCAGAATGTCCAGATGGACAGCCCAGCGAATTCGGATATGCGATATTTGTGATGTTGCGAACTTTCGGTTGTTTCGTCTTCACCACCGCAATCTGCGTTAGCAAATTGCTTGGGTGTTATATGGTCAAGCCTCACGGGCAATTAGTATTGGTTAGCTCAACGCCTCACAGCGCTTACACACCCAACCTATCAACGTCGTAGTCTTCGACGGCCCTTCAGGGGATTCAAGATCCCAGTGAGATCTCATCTTGAGGCAAGTTTCCCGCTTAAATGCTTTCAGCGGTTATCTCTTCCGAACATAGCTACCCGGCAATGCCACTGGCGTGACAACCGGAACACCAGAGGTTCGTCCACTCCGGTCCTCTCGTACTAGGAGCAGCCCCTCTCAAATCTCAAACGTCCACGGCAGATAGGGACCGAACTGTCTCACGACGTTCTAAACCCAGCTCGCGTACCACTTTAAATGGCGAACAGCCATACCCTTGGGACCGGCTTCAGCCCCAGGATGTGATGAGCCGACATCGAGGTGCCAAACACCGCCGTCGATATGAACTCTTGGGCGGTATCAGCCTGTTATCCCCGGAGTACCTTTTATCCGTTGAGCGATGGCCCTTCCATACAGAACCACCGGATCACTAAGACCTACTTTCGTACCTGCTCGACGTGTTTGTCTCGCAGTCAAGCGCGCTTTTGCCTTTATACTCTACGACCGATTTCCGACCGGTCTGAGCGCACCTTCGTACTCCTCCGTTACTCTTTGGGAGGAGACCGCCCCAGTCAAACTACCCACCATACACTGTCCTCGATCCGGATAACGGACCTGAGTTAGAACCTCAAAGTTGCCAGGGTGGTATTTCAAGGATGGCTCCATGAGAACTGGCGTCCCCACTTCAAAGCCTCCCACCTATCCTACACAAGCAAATTCAAAGTCCAGTGCAAAGCTATAGTAAAGGTTCACGGGGTCTTTCCGTCTAGCCGCGGATACACTGCATCTTCACAGCGATTTCAATTTCACTGAGTCTCGGGTGGAGACAGCGCCGCCATCGTTACGCCATTCGTGCAGGTCGGAACTTACCCGACAAGGAATTTCGCTACCTTAGGACCGTTATAGTTACGGCCGCCGTTTACCGGGGCTTCGATCAAGAGCTTCGCTTGCGCTAACCCCATCAATTAACCTTCCGGCACCGGGCAGGCGTCACACCCTATACGTCCACTTTCGTGTTTGCAGAGTGCTGTGTTTTTAATAAACAGTCGCAGCGGCCTGGTATCTTCGACCGGCATGGGCTTACGGAGCAAGTCCTTCACCCTCGCCGGCGCACCTTCTCCCGAAGTTACGGTGCCATTTTGCCTAGTTCCTTCACCCGAGTTCTCTCAAGCGCCTTGGTATTCTCTACCTAACCACCTGTGTCGGTTTGGGGTACGGTTCCCAGTTATCTGAAGCTTAGGAGCTTTTCTTGGAAGCATGGTATCAACCACTTCGTCGCCTAAAGGCAACTCGTCATCAGCTCTCGGCCTTGAAATCCCGGATTTGCCTAAGATTTCAGCCTACCACCTTAAACCTGGACAACCAACGCCAGGCTGGCCTAACCTTCTCCGTCCCTCCATCGCAATAACTGGAAGTACAGGAATATTAACCTGTTTTCCATCGACTACGCTTTTCAGCCTCGCCTTAGGGACCGACTAACCCTGCGTCGATTAACGTTGCGCAGGAAACCTTGGTCTTTCGGCGTGCGAGTTTTTCACTCGCATTGTCGTTACTCATGTCAGCATTCGCACTTCTGATACCTCCAGCAAGCTTCTCAACTCACCTTCACAGGCTTACAGAACGCTCCTCTACCGCGTCATCAAAGATGACACCCGTAGCTTCGGTGCATGGTTTGAGCCCCGTTACATCTTCCGCGCAGGCCGACTCGACTAGTGAGCTATTACGCTTTCTTTAAAGGGTGGCTGCTTCTAAGCCAACCTCCTAGCTGTCTAAGCCTTCCCACATCGTTTCCCACTTAACCATGACTTTGGGACCTTAGCTGACGGTCTGGGTTGTTTCCCTTTTCACGACGGACGTTAGCACCCGCCGTGTGTCTCCCATGCTCGGCACTTCCAGGTATTCGGAGTTTGCATCGGTTTGGTAAGTCGGGATGACCCCCTAGCCGAAACAGTGCTCTACCCCCTGGAGTGATACATGAGGCGCTACCTAAATAGCTTTCGAGGAGAACCAGCTATCTCCGAGCTTGATTAGCCTTTCACTCCGATCCACAGGTCATCCGCTAACTTTTCAACGGTAGTCGGTTCGGTCCTCCAGTCAGTGTTACCTAACCTTCAACCTGCCCATGGATAGATCGCCCGGTTTCGGGTCTATACCCAGCGACTAAACGCCCTATTAAGACTCGCTTTCGCTACGCCTCCCCTATTCGGTTAAGCTCGCCACTGAATATAAGTCGCTGACCCATTATACAAAAGGTACGCAGTCACCTAACAAAGTAGGCTCCCACTGCTTGTACGCATACGGTTTCAGGTTCTATTTCACTCCCCTCTCCGGGGTTCTTTTCGCCTTTCCCTCACGGTACTGGTTCACTATCGGTCAGTCAGTAGTATTTAGCCTTGGAGGATGGTCCCCCCATATTCAGACAAAGTTTCTCGTGCTCCGTCCTACTCGATTTCATTGACAAGAGATTTTCGTGTACGGGGCTATCACCCACTATGGCCGCACTTTCCAGAGCGTTCCACTAATCTCAAATCAACTTAAGGGCTGGTCCCCGTTCGCTCGCCACTACTAAGGGAATCTCGGTTGATTTCTTTTCCTCAGGGTACTTAGATGTTTCAGTTCCCCTGGTTCGCCTCTTGCACCTATGTATTCAGTACAAGATACTCAGCTTATGCTGAGTGGGTTCCCCCATTCAGAGATCTCTGGATCACAGTCTGTTTGCCGACTCCCCAAAGCTTATCGCAGGCTACCACGTCTTTCATCGCCTCTGACTGCCAAGGCATCCACCGTATGCGCTTCTTCACTTGACCATATAACCCCAAGCAATCTGGTTATACTGTGAAGACGACATTCGCCGAAAATTCGCATGTTGCTCTTTCGAGCAGAACTCACAAATTTTACCTTAGCCTGATTAACCAGCAGTGAAACTGGTCATCAGTCTATATCTATCACATATCCGAATTTTTAAAGAACGATCTGACAAAAGTCAGAAATCAACATTCGAAACGAATGCTCATTTCCAAGTTCTGACCAGGAACAACACAAGATCCATACAGGATCTTGATCGTCTTCAACCATGAATCAAGCAATTCGTGTGGGAGCTCATCAGCAGGCTGATGTCGTCGATTAAGGAGGTGATCCAGCCGCAGGTTCCCCTACGGCTACCTTGTTACGACTTCACCCCAGTCATGAATCACACCGTGGTAACCGTCCTCCCGAAGGTTAGACTAGCTACTTCTGGTGCAACCCACTCCCATGGTGTGACGGGCGGTGTGTACAAGGCCCGGGAACGTATTCACCGCGACATTCTGATTCGCGATTACTAGCGATTCCGACTTCACGCAGTCGAGTTGCAGACTGCGATCCGGACTACGATCGGTTTTGTGAGATTAGCTCCACCTCGCGGCTTGGCAACCCTCTGTACCGACCATTGTAGCACGTGTGTAGCCCAGGCCGTAAGGGCCATGATGACTTGACGTCATCCCCACCTTCCTCCGGTTTGTCACCGGCAGTCTCCTTAGAGTGCCCACCATAACGTGCTGGTAACTAAGGACAAGGGTTGCGCTCGTTACGGGACTTAACCCAACATCTCACGACACGAGCTGACGACAGCCATGCAGCACCTGTGTCAGAGTTCCCGAAGGCACCAATCCATCTCTGGAAAGTTCTCTGCATGTCAAGGCCTGGTAAGGTTCTTCGCGTTGCTTCGAATTAAACCACATGCTCCACCGCTTGTGCGGGCCCCCGTCAATTCATTTGAGTTTTAACCTTGCGGCCGTACTCCCCAGGCGGTCAACTTAATGCGTTAGCTGCGCCACTAAAATCTCAAGGATTCCAACGGCTAGTTGACATCGTTTACGGCGTGGACTACCAGGGTATCTAATCCTGTTTGCTCCCCACGCTTTCGCACCTCAGTGTCAGTATCAGTCCAGGTGGTCGCCTTCGCCACTGGTGTTCCTTCCTATATCTACGCATTTCACCGCTACACAGGAAATTCCACCACCCTCTACCGTACTCTAGCTCGCCAGTTTTGGATGCAGTTCCCAGGTTGAGCCCGGGGCTTTCACATCCAACTTAACGAACCACCTACGCGCGCTTTACGCCCAGTAATTCCGATTAACGCTTGCACCCTCTGTATTACCGCGGCTGCTGGCACAGAGTTAGCCGGTGCTTATTCTGTCGGTAACGTCAAAACAGCAAGGTATTAACTTACTGCCCTTCCTCCCAACTTAAAGTGCTTTACAATCCGAAGACCTTCTTCACACACGCGGCATGGCTGGATCAGGCTTTCGCCCATTGTCCAATATTCCCCACTGCTGCCTCCCGTAGGAGTCTGGACCGTGTCTCAGTTCCAGTGTGACTGATCATCCTCTCAGACCAGTTACGGATCGTCGCCTTGGTGAGCCATTACCTCACCAACTAGCTAATCCGACCTAGGCTCATCTGATAGCGCAAGGCCCGAAGGTCCCCTGCTTTCTCCCGTAGGACGTATGCGGTATTAGCGTTCCTTTCGAAACGTTGTCCCCCACTACCAGGCAGATTCCTAGGCATTACTCACCCGTCCGCCGCTGAATCAAGGAGCAAGCTCCCGTCATCCGCTCGACTTGCATGTGTTAGGCCTGCCGCCAGCGTTCAATCTGAGCCATGATCAAACTCTTCAGTTCAATACTGCTTGGGTTTTTAAGAAACCCTAAACTTGGCTCAGCAATCTCAAATGACTATGTGATTTCTCGCATGGCCACTTGTGATGCTGATAATCTTTGTGACTATCAGCCCGTACTCACAAGCACCCACACGAATTGCTTGATTCGATTTGTTAAAGAGCGTTTGGTTAAGAGCCTTTCGTCTCAACCGAGGCGCGCATTCTACGCCTTCCTCATTTGCTGTCAAGCGTTTATTTTGAAGTTTTTGCGAGAAACTCGTTTAGCTTCAAACACTTGACTCGCTGCGATCTCTCGTAGCGGGAGGCGAATCATACAGCGTTTAGAAGCGCTGTCAACCATCATCTCAACCGCTGTCGATCATTCGATCGAAGCGCTCCTGACACTACCTGAATCGCCTAACTAATTGATTTGCAAGAAGTTTTGCGCTTCGACTACGTCAGAAGTGGGGCGCATTATAAGGGGATTCAGAAGGCGGTCAAGGATTAATTTCATTTATTTGAAATATCCCAGGCGAAGACCTTATAAAGGCCACCAGATGTTCGCCACAACACCTTCTGCGCCTATGAGATCGAGCGTCGCCCGCGCGGCGCTTCGCAGCACAAGGCTGCTCCTACATCTGTTTCGGGCCAGTCACGCCTGTGCCTGCGCACGCGACCGCCTTGTTTGCCCGACGCGACATCGAGGTGGACGCCAAGGCGGTCGCGTGCCGTTCTCACAGGAATAATTGGCCCGAAACAAACGGTAGGAGCAGCCTTGTGCTGCGAAGCGCCGCGCGGGCGACGCTCGATCTCACAGGCGCCAGAAAACCCAAGACAGCCACCTCTCAAAGCCAATGCCATCTCAAGACAGGCACCCGGCAGCCCTGACACAACCAACAACCAACAACCCAAAAACAAAGCGGGGAGGCCTACCGACCTCCCCGCTTTTACATAGCTACACCTACCGGCTATCACTCAGCCTTGAGGGTAACCCGAGCAAACGACTTCTTGCCCGCCTGGCACACATGGGTTGCACCCAGCGCAAACACGAAGTCACGATCGACCACCGCGCCATCAACCTTGACCGCACCACCACTCAGCAAATCACGCGCCTGAGCCGAGTTCTTCACCAGGCCAGCCCGGTTCAGCACGGCAGCAATTGGCAGGCTTTCAGCCGCAGCCACTTCGACCTCCGGCAGATCTTCCGGCAACTCGCCCTCCTTCATGCGGTTACCCGCGGCACGGTGAGCATTGGCCGCAGCCTCCTCGCCATGGAAGCGTGCAACGATCTCTTCCGCCAGCTTGATCTTGATGTCGCGTGGATTTGCGCCATTGGCGACGTCGGTACGGAACTGCTCGATCTCTTCCATGGAACGGAAGCTCAGCAGCTCGAAGTAGCGCCACATCAGGGTATCCGGGATCGACACCAACTTGCTGTACATAACCCCCGGCGCTTCCTGGATACCTACATAGTTACCCAGCGACTTGGACATCTTCTTCACGCCGTCGAGCCCTTCGAGCAGCGGCATGGTCACGATGTTCTGCGCCTCCTGGCCATAGGCGCGCTGCAGTTCACGCCCCATCAGCAGGTTGAACTTCTGGTCAGTGCCACCGAGTTCGACATCAGCCTTCAGTGCCACCGAGTCATAGCCCTGCACCAGCGGGTACAGGAACTCGTGGATGGCAATAGGCTGGTTGGTGGTGTAGCGCTTGTCGAAGTCATCGCGCTCGAGCATGCGCGCCACGGTGTACTGCGACGCCAGTCGAATGAAATCAGCCGGAGTCAGCTTGTCCATCCAGGTGGAGTTGAATGCAACCTCGGTCTTGGCCGGGTCAAGGATCTTGAACACCTGCTGCTTGTACGTCTCGGCGTTTTCCAGCACCTGCTCGCGGGTCAGCGGCGGGCGCGTGGCGCTCTTGCCGCTCGGGTCGCCGATCATGCCGGTGAAGTCACCGATCAGGAAGATGACCTGATGCCCCAGATCCTGGAACTGGCGCAGCTTGTTGATCAGCACCGTGTGCCCAAGGTGCAGGTCAGGCGCGGTCGGGTCGAAGCCGGCCTTGATGCGCAGAGGTTGGCCGCGCTTGAGCTTCTCCACCAGTTCCGACTCGACCAGTACTTCTTCCGCGCCGCGCTTGATAAGCGCCAGCTGCTCTTCAACCGACTTCATAGACAAACCCGCAAGGCTCAGATTCAGGGGGAGCCAACCATACAAGATCGGCCGTCAATTACAAGTTTCGCAAAGGAATGTGACCCGAGCCCGGGCTTGCGGCGTCTACGCGCCCTTGCGTGAAAATGGTTTTGGTTATATTTTATACAGTTATTTCATCTTCATCATGTCATTCATCTTTTCCATTTCACCTTTTTCAAAGTCACCTTGCCCATGACCAACGAACCGCCTAAAGCGCCCCCGCTTTATCCGAAAAGCCATCTGTTGGCCGCCAGCGGCATAGCCGCCCTGCTCAGCCTGGCCCTGCTGGTGTTTCCTTCCAGCGAAGTGGAAGCCAAGAAAACCACCCTCAACCTCGAGCTGGAGAGCCCTGCCGAGCAGTTGAAGGACGAATCCCGCGCTGCGCCCCTGGTGCAGGCAGAAGGTGAGCAAGGCTCACCATTCGCCCAGATCGAAGAGGCCGCCCCCGAGACCCAGAAGGCCGAGCAGGAAGCCCCTGCGGCCGAACCGGTCGTCGAAGCTGCCAAGCAGCCCAGCCACCGCGAAGTCACCGTGGCCCGTGGCGACACCCTGTCCACACTGTTCGCCAAGGTCGGCCTGCCGAGCAACGCGGTGCACGACCTTCTGGCCAGCAACAAGCAGGCCAAGCAGTTCAGCCAGCTCAAGCATGGCCAGGTGCTGCAGTTCGAGCTTGACAAGGACGGCCAGCTGGCCAGCCTGCACAGCAAGGTCAGCAACCTCGAAACCATTCGCCTGACCAAGACCGACAAGGGCTATACCTTCAACCGCGAGATCAGCAAGCCGGTTGTGCGTACCGCCTACGCCCACGGTGTGATCAAAAGCTCGCTGTCGGCCTCGGCCCAACGTGCCGGCCTGTCCCACAGCATGACCATGGACATGGCTCGCGTGCTGGGTTACGACATCGATTTCGCCCAGGACATCCGCCCGGGCGATGAATTCGACGTGGTCTACGAGCAGAAGGTGATGGACGGCAAGGTCGTCGGTACCGGCAACATCCTCTCCGCGCGCTTCACCAACCGCGGCAAGACCTACACCGCCGTGCGCTATACCAACAAGCAGGGCAACACCAGTTACTACACCGCAGATGGCAACAGCCTGCGCAAGGCATTCATCCGCACTCCGGTCGACTTCGCCCGCATCAGCTCGCGCTTCTCTGCCGGCCGCAAGCATCCGATCCTGAACAAGATCCGTGCCCACAAAGGCGTCGACTACGCCGCCCCACGCGGCACCCCGATCAAGGCAGCCGGTGACGGCCGCATCGAACTGGCCGGGCGCCGCGGTGGTTACGGCAATACCGTGATCATCCAGCACGGCAACCGCTACAAGACGCTGTACGGCCACATGCAAGGCTTTGCCAAGGGCATCAAGACCGGCAGCTCGGTCAAGCAGGGCCAGATCATCGGCTATATCGGCACCACCGGCTTGTCCACCGGACCGCACCTGCACTACGAGTTCCAGGTCAACGGTGTGCACGTTGACCCGCTGAGCCAGAAAGTGCCAATGGCCGACCCGATTGCCAGGAACGAACGCCAGCGTTTCCTGCAGCAGAGCCAGCCCTTGATCGCCCGCATGGATCAGGAAAAGGCCACCCTGCTCGCAGCGAACAAGCGCTAAGCACATGGCGCTATACCTGGGGGTGATGTCCGGCACCAGCCTCGATGGCCTGGACATTGCCTTGATCGAACAAGGCGAGCAGCTCGAACTGCTCGCCACCCACTACCTGCCCATGCCCGGCGACCTGCGCCAGGAACTGCTGGGCCTTTGCAGCAGCGGCCCTGACGAGATCGCCCGCGCTGCACTGGCGGAAAACCGCTGGGCCAGCCTGGCAGGCGAAGGCATCTGCCAACTGCTGGCCAGGCAAGGGCTGCCGGCCGGAGCCATCCGCGCCATCGGCAGCCACGGCCAGACCATTCGCCACGAACCTGCACGCGGCTTTACCGTGCAAATCGGCAACCCGGCGCTGCTGGCCGAGCTTACCGGTATCAGCGTGGTAGCCGACTTCCGCCGCCGCGATGTGGCCGCCGGCGGACAAGGTGCGCCACTGGTGCCGGCCTTCCATGAAACCCTGTTCAGCCATCTGGGCCAGCGCCTGGCAATTCTCAACGTGGGCGGCTTCAGCAACCTCAGCCTGATCGAACACGACAAGCCAGTCCACGGCTTCGACTGCGGCCCGGGCAACGTGCTGCTGGATGCCTGGATCGAACGCAAGCGCGGCCAGGCCTACGATGCGGATGGGGCTTGGGCTGCCTCGGGCTTGGTGCAAGCCGACTTGCTCAGCGCACTGCTGGCCGACCCGTTCTTCGCCGGAATCGGCCCGAAGAGCACCGGTCGCGAAGTATTCAACCTGTCCTGGCTGGAAGGTCACCTGGCCCGCCTGCCCGCTTACCGCGACGAGGACGTACAGGCAACTTTGCTGGAACTGACCGCACGCAGCATCATCGACTCGTTGAGCAACGCCCAGCAAGGCACCGAAGCGCTGCTGGTCTGCGGTGGCGGTGCGCGCAACGGCGCCCTGATGGCACGCCTTGGCCAGTTGCTGCCCGACGCCCGTGTCGCCAGCACCGGCGCCCATGGCGTGGACCCGGACTGGGTCGAAGCAATGGCCTTCGCCTGGCTGGCCCACTGCTGCCTGGAAGGCATTGCTGCCAATCGCCCTAGCGTGACAGCGGCCAAGGGCCTGCGCGTACTCGGCGCAATCTACCCGGCCTGAACGTTACGCCAGAAAGCAAAACGCCGCGCAATTGCGCGGCGTTTTCGTATGGCCAGGCCTCAGATCGAGAACGAGGAGCCGCAGCCACAGGTGGTGGCAGCGTTCGGGTTCTTGATCACGAAGCGCGAGCCTTCCAGGCCTTCCTGGTAATCCACCTCGGCGCCGGCCAGGTACTGGAAGCTCATTGGGTCGACCACAAGGGAAACACCTTCGCGCTCGACGATGGTGTCGTCTTCGGCCACGTCCTCATCGAAGGTGAAGCCATACTGGAAGCCCGAGCAGCCGCCACCGGTGACGAACACGCGCAGCTTCAGACGATCGTTGCCTTCCTCGGAAACCAGGTTCTTCACCTTTTGCGCAGCGCCGTGGGTGAATTCCAAAGCGGTGGGGGTGAAGGTTTCGACGCTCATGTTGATTCTCCCGGCGTGGTAGCCGCCATAAAACTCGATGACGCGCATTATCCGCTTTCCCGAGAAAATCGGTCAAGAATTGTGCGGCTTTAGTCGCGACCTACAAAAAGGCCCGCACGACGCGGGCCTTTTCGCAAGCTGGCTGCTTATGGCAGCAGGCCCGCGTGGGACAGGCCCATGCGTTCGTCCAGGCCGAACAGGATGTTGAGGTTCTGCACTGCCTGGCCGGACGCGCCCTTGACCAGGTTGTCGATCACCGACAGCACCACCACCAGGTCACCACCTTGCGGGCGATGAACGGCAATGCGGCAGACGTTGGCACCGCGCACACTGCGGGTTTCCGGATGGCTGCCAGCCGGCATCACGTCGACGAACGGTTCGTTGGCATAACGCTTCTCGAACAGCGCCTGCAGGTCGACCGAGGTGTCGGCGACGGTAGCGTACAGGGTTGCATGGATACCACGGATCATTGGCGTCAGGTGCGGCACGAAAGTCAGGCCGATATCCTTGCCAGCGGCCAGGCGCAGGCCCTGGCTGATTTCCGGCAGGTGGCGATGGCCCTTCACTGCATAGGCTTTCATGCTTTCGCCGGCCTCGCAGAACAGCGAGCCCACCGCCGCACCACGGCCAGCGCCGCTGACACCCGACTTGCAGTCGGCGATCAGGCGCGACGGGTCGGCCAGGCCAGCTTCCAGCAGCGGCAGGAAGCCCAGTTGGGTAGCAGTCGGGTAGCAACCCGGCACAGCGATCAGGCGCGCCTGGCGAATCTTCTCGCGGTTGACTTCAGGCAGGCCGTATACCGCGTCCTTGAGAAGCTCTGGCGCACCGTGCGGCTGGCCGTACCACTTGCCCCACTCGGCAGCGTCCTGCAGGCGGAAATCGGCCGACAGGTCGATCACCTTGGTACCGGCCGCCAGCAGTTCGCCAGCCAGGGCGTGGGCAACACCGTGCGGGGTGGCGAAAAACACCACGTCGCAGGCTGCCAGGGTCTTGCTGTCCGGCACGCTGAACGCCAGCCCGTCATAGTGGCCGCGCAGGTTCGGGTACATGTCCGCCACTGCAACGCCCGCCTCGGAGCGCGAAGTGATGACCGCCACTTCGGCCTGTGGATGCTGTGCCAGCAGACGCAACAGTTCGACGCCGGTGTAACCCGTGCCGCCGACGATACCGACCTTGATCATAACGCTTGCCCCTTATCAACGAGCCGTCTGGAAAGCGCACGATAATAGGGGCGCAAGGCGCCTGTAACAACTCTTCGGGTGACCCTTCGGGCGCTTGACCACTACTATCTGACGACCGTGAATACCTGAAGGAACTCCCCCATGCTTTACCTATGGATCAAAGCGCTGCATATCGTCAGCGTGGTCTGCTGGTTCGCCGGCCTGTTCTACCTGCCGCGGCTGTTCGTCTACCACGCCCAAAGCCAGGACAGCATCAGCCAGGAACGCTTCGTGACCATGGAGCGCAAGCTGTTTCGCGGCATCATGAACCCGGCGATGATCGCCACCTACGTGTTCGGCGCGTGGATGCTCTATCTCACGCCCGGCTGGCTCAGCCAGGGCTGGCTGCATGCCAAGCTGACCCTGGTCATCCTGCTGACCGTCTACCATCACATGTGCGGCGCCCAGCGCAAGCGCTTCGCCAGCGGCAGCAACACCCGCAGCCACGTCTACTATCGCTGGTTCAACGAAGTGCCCGTGCTGTTCCTGCTGGGTATCGTAATTCTGGTGGTGGTCAAACCGTTCTGACATAGCCACCCGCTCAAGGAGCCTTGCCATGTCGTTACCTGCCTCCCTCGAACAACGCCTGCGCCTGCCCGTGGTTGCCGCACCGATGTTCCTGATCTCCAACCCCAGGCTGGTACTGGCCTGCTGCTCCAGCGGCGTGGTCGGCAGCTTCCCGGCCCTGAACCAGCGCGACAGCACCGGCTTCAAGGCCTGGCTGGAGGAAATAGAGGCAGGCCTGGCACAGCTGCAGGCGCCAGCACCCTATGCCGTCAACCTGATCGTCCACCCGACCAACCCGCGCCTGCAGGCCGACTTGGCGTTGTGCGTGGAACACCGCGTGCCGATCGTCATCACCAGCCTCGGCGCGGTGAAGGAAGTGGTCGATGCCGTGCATGGCTACGGTGGCCTGGTGTTCCACGATGTCACCACCCGCCGCCATGCCGAGAAAGCCGCCGAAGCCGGTGTCGATGGCCTGATCGCCGTTGCTGCAGGCGCAGGCGGCCATGCGGGCACCTGGAGCCCGTTCGCCCTGGCCGCGGAGATCCGCCAGTTCTTCGACAAGACCCTGCTGCTGGCCGGTTGCCTCAACCACGGCCACGAGATCCTCGCCGCGCAAATGCTGGGTGCGGACCTTGCGTACATGGGCACCCGCTTCATCGCCACCGCAGAAAGCCAGGCCCCGGGCGCCTACAAGCAGATGCTGCTCGATTCCCATGCCGCCGACATCGTCCACACCCCGGCGGTGTCCGGCGTCCCCGCCAGCTTCCTGCGCCCGAGCCTGGAACAGGCCGGCTATGACATGAACGCCATCAAGGGCGGCCATGAGCAAGGCAAGCTCAAGCCGATCGACGACGAAGCCAAGGCCTGGAAGACCGTGTGGTCGGCGGGCCAGGGGGTCGGCGGTATAGACGACCTGCCCAGCGCCAGCGCGCTGATCGGACGGCTGCATGACGAGTACCGGGACGCCCTGGAGCGCTGCCAGGCCCTGCGCGCCCGTACCTTGTAGCAAAAGGCAACACCTTGACTGGCCAAGCTGTACACTAGGCGCCCTCTTCAGCCCCCAGGAGCCTTGCATGACCCGTTACGCCATGATCACTGGTGCTTCCAGCGGCCTGGGCCTCGCCCTGGCGGAAGCCCTGGCGCGGCGCGGGCGCAACCTGATCCTGGTGGCTCGCCAGCGTGAAACGCTGGAGCCGGTGGCCATCGAACTGACCCAACGCTTCGGTGTCGAGGTGCTATTCCGCGCCTGCGATCTCAGCCAACCGTTACGCCTGTCAGGCTTCGTGCTTGAACTGGAGGAAGGCGAGCGACGTATAGACCTGCTGGTCAATTGTGCCGGCCTGCGCACCTACGGGCCATTCCTGGCCCATGAGTGGGCGGACGAGCAGGACTTGCTGGAAGTCAACGTGCTGGCCCTGAGCCGCCTGTGCCACGCCATCGGTAACCTGATGGCCGTGCAGGGCGGCGGACAGATCCTCAATGTCGCGGGCCTGGCCGGGGTGGCGCCAGGCCCGTGGATGGCCGCCTATGCCGCTAGCAAGGCCTATGTACTGAGCTTCTCCCAGGCCTTGCGTGAAGAACTCAAGCGCACCGGCATCAAGGTTTCGGTACTGTGCCCAGGCCCGGTGCACTCCTCGCGCCGGCGCATTCCGCGGCTGGATGGCAAGCCACGCTGCCTCAGCCCTGAGGAAGTTGCGCTGTACACGGTGCGCGCGCTGGACAAGAACCGCGCGCTGATCATGCCCGGCCGGCGCAACCGCTGGCTGGCGTTCGCCCCGCGTCTGCTGCCGCGCTGGCTGGTGCGCAAGCTGGCCGGTGCCATCCACCGCCGCTATTGCCCGGTTGGTATGGAATAGCTACTGGGCGAGCGGCGCCCGGCTGAGTACACTCGGCCCGACCCTCACCATGGAGCAAGTGTTGTGGACGATTTATTCATCAAGATCATCAACCGGGAAATCCCGGCGAAGATCATCTACGAGGACGACCAGGTTCTGGCGTTCCACGATATCGCCCCCCAGGCGCCCGTGCATTTTCTGGTCATCCCGAAAAAGCACATCCGCACTCTCAATGACTTGACCGAGGAAGACAAAGGCCTGGCTGGTCACATCTTGTTCACCGCCCAGCGCCTGGCCAAGGAACTTGGCTGCGAAGAAGGCTTCCGCGTAGTCATGAACTGCAACGAGCAAGGCGGCCAGACCGTCTACCACATCCACATGCACGTGCTTGGCCAGCGCCAGATGCACTGGCCACCGGGCTGATCCACGGCAAGCGACCCTGCCACTATTGCGGTAAACTGTCGGGCACATTCTTGCGGAGGTGCCCGATGGCTACCGAACGTCACTACTCGCCGCTCGACCGCTTGTTGCTGCAGGCCGATACCGCCATGCGCACCTTGCTGCCCTTCAGCGGCCAACCCACCCGCCCTTCGCCGGCCATCGTCCAGCCGGACGTCGACCTTGACGAACAGCAGGCCCGCCATGTTGCCGGGTTGATGCGTATCAACCACACCGGTGAAGTCTGCGCCCAGGCGCTGTACCAGGGCCAGGCCCTGACCGCCAAGCTGCCCGAAGTGCGCAAGGCCATGGAACACGCCGCCGAGGAAGAAGTGGACCACCTGGCCTGGTGCGAACAGCGCATTCGCCAACTGAACAGCCACCCCAGCGTGCTCAACCCGTTGTTCTACGGCATGTCGTTCGGTATCGGTGCACTCGCCGGGCTGGTCAGCGACAAGGTCAGCCTTGGCTTCGTCGCCGCCACCGAGCATCAGGTGTGCAAGCACCTCGACGAGCACCTGGAGCAGATTCCGCAGGAAGACGAAAAGTCCCGGGCCATCCTCGAACAGATGCGCGTCGACGAGGAACAGCACGCCGAGTCTGCACTGGAAGCCGGCGGTTATCGCTTCCCTGCCCCAGTCCGTTTTGGCATGAGCCTGTTGGCCAAAGTCATGACCAAGAGTACCTACCGTATCTGAAGGCATCACCATGACGGACCGTTTCGACGCCAAGGACCTGGCGCGCGCCGTGCAAGCCGGCATTCTCCAGCCAGGCCAGGACCAGGCCCTGCTGGCGTTCCTGCGCCAGCGACCAGCACAGCGTGGCAGCTTCCAACTGGCCCATGTCGCGTTCTACTTCGGCGCCATGCTGATCATGGCAGCCATGGGTTGGTTGCTCACCGAAGCCTGGATGCGCATCGGCGACTGGGCGCTGCTGCTCATCGCCAGCCTCTATATTCTGCTGCTCACACTGTTCGCCGTTAACCTGCAACGGCGCGTACAGCCCGTCGCGGCCGGGGTGCTGGCGGCGGTGGCGGTCAGCATCGTGCCGTTGGCGGTGTTCGCCATCGAACGGCTGGTCGGCTGGTGGCCAATGGATGATGCGCAGGCGAACTATCACCAGTACTACACCTACGTGCAGGGCGGCTGGCTGGCAATGGAAGCAGCCACGGTACTTGCCGGACTGTTGATGCTGAGGCTGATCCCCTACCCGTTTATCGTCATGCCGATTGCCGTCGCCCTGTGGTTCATGTCGATGGACTTGAGCGAATGGTTCTTCGGCTCGCCATTCAGCTGGGAACAGCGCCGCGAGGTTTCGCTGTGGTTCGGTCTGGGCTTGCTGGTGTTTTTTGTTGGTGTGGACGGCCGCACCCGCGAAGACTATGCCCACTGGGGCTACCTGGCCGGGCTGGCGGCATTCTGGGGCGGGCTGACGCTGGTGGACAGCGGCAGTGAGCTGGGCAAGGCCCTGTACTGCCTGATCAATATTGCCCTGATGGGTATGGCGGTGCTGTTGCGCCGGCCGGTGTTCATGGTGTTCGGGGCGTTGGGTGTGGCGGCTTACCTGGGGTACCTGTCGTACGAGGTGTTTGCCGACTCGCTGCTGTTCCCGGTGGTGGTGACCCTGATCGGGCTGGGGGTTATCGGGCTGGGGCTGGTTTACCAGAAGCGGCGGGAGCGGTTGAGCCGGGTGATGCGCGATTGTTTGCCGGGATGGGTGCGGGCTGCGCTGCCGGCGCTTCGCAGCTGAAATTGCCAGGGCCGCTCCGCGCCCCATCGCGACAGAAGGCCGCTCCTACAGGTGGTACGCGATCCCTTGTAGGAGCGGCCTTGTGTCGCGATGGGGCGCAAAGCGGCCCCAAAATGTCAGCCTTGACCCAGCTCTACAATCTCGTACCCGTGGGAAATCTCAACCCCGGCACGCTCGAGCATGATCGAAGCCGAGCAATACTTCTCCGCCGACAGCTCCACCGCACGCTTGACCTGGGCTTCCTTGAGCCCACGCCCCTTCACCACGAAGTTCATGTGGATCTTGGTAAACACCTTCGGGTCTTCGCTGGCACGCTCGGCCTCCAGGAACGCCTCGCAGCTTTCCACCGCCTGGCGCGACTTCTTCAGAATGCTGACCACGTCAAAGCTGCTGCAGCCACCCAGGCCCAGCAACAACATTTCCATCGGGCGCACGCCCAGGTTACGGCCACCGGCCTCGGGCGGGCCGTCCATCACGACGACATGGCCGCTCCCCGATTCGCCGAGGAACATCGCCTCACCGGCCCACTGGATACGTGCCTTCATCTACCCGGACTCCTGATTTACGAAAAAGGGTGTCAGCTTAGACCTTGTACGGCTGTGGGAAAAGTACGAGTCATGTCGGTTTAGTACCGAAACATCCTGTAGTGTCTGATAAGCTGGCGCCAAATGACTGGCGCGCTCCGCCAGCCAACCTTTATATAAAGCCTATGCGTCATATCGAACAGGATTTCGTGATGGTTGCTTCCGCCCTACCCGCCAAGATCAAGAACATCGACAAGCTGCTGGTGCACTGCCAGCGCCGTCGCTATACCGCCAAAAGCAACATCATCTGCGCCGGCGACCGGGCCGAGACACTGTCGTTCATCATCAAGGGTTCGGTCACCATCCTCATCGAGGACGATGACGGCCATGAAATGATCATCGCCTACCTCAACAATGGCGACTTCTTCGGCGAGCTGGGCCTGTTCGAACCAGTCGAAGGTGAACAGCAGCGCAGTGCCTGGGTGCGCGCCAAGACCGAATGCGAAGTGGCCGAAATCAGTTATGAGAAATTTCGCGAACTCGCGCGCCAAGACCCGGAAATCCTTTATGCCTTGGGCAGCCAGATGGCCCAGCGCTTGCGCAACACCACGCGCAAGGTCGGCGACCTGGCGTTCTTCGACGTTACCGGGCGTGTCGCACGTTGCCTGCTGGAGCTGTGCAAGCAACCCGACGCCATGACCCACCCCGATGGCATGCAGATCAAGATCACTCGTCAGGAAATCGGCCGCATCGTCGGTTGCTCGCGGGAAATGGTCGGCCGCGTCCTCAAGGACCTTGAGGAACGCAGCCTGGTGCAGGTCAAAGGCAAGACCATGGTGGTCTACGGTACCCGCTAGTCTCTGGGCAGGTCGGTCAGCACCTTGGCATAGGCCTGCGACAGCCGCTCGAACCATGGGGCCGCGGGCGCCACTTCGTGCAGGGCGATGTGCGCATCGGCACGGCAGCGCTGCTCCAGTTCGCAGCACTCATTGAAGCGGTTGACCGCAGCCACCATCGAATCACGCTCGTTGTCCAGCAGCAACGCACCGTGCACCAGCACCACCGGGCGCTTGCCACCCAGCCCCTGGCGCCAGCGCTGGGCGGTGCCGACCAATTTGCGGCCATTGAGGTTGACGTTGTAACGGCCATCGCAGAAGGCACCGTCGATTTCGCCCACCGATGCCACCCCACCCCACTCGCGCAGCACGTCGCATAGCGGCAGGCACAAGCGCTCGTAGGCGTTTTCGATACGGCCGTGGTCTCCTTCGCTGCGGGGGGCAACATAGACCAGGGCTACGTTCACCGTGGAGTGTGACTGCGGCACCGGTTCGCCGCCGGTTTCGCGCAGCAGCACCGGCCAGCCGGCAATCGCCAGCTCCGCGCAGGCGGCTTCGAAGTTTTCCAGACGGCTCATGCGCCGGGGCATGACCAGGGCGTGGTCGGTCGGGCGCCAGAACAGCACGCCACTGTCGCACTCCCCGCGGCAGACGGCGGCCAGCAATTCCTGTTCGGCGTGCAGGCCTTGTTCTACGGTCAGGGTCAGGGGTTGATCGGTCATTGATCCACCTATGTCTTTTTTTACCGGCCTCTTCGAGGGCTCGCCCGCGAAGAGGCCATTGCAGGCATACAAAAAAGCCGGCAATAACGCCGGCTTCATTCGATCAGTCCAGTTGCTGAACAGTCTTCTTCACCTGTTCCGGGAAGAACAACCGCTGCAATTCAAGCCCTGGCTGCTCGGCGCGCATGAATGCCTCACCTACCAGGAACGAGTAGACCTCATTGATCGCCATCAGCTCCACATCGGCCCGGTTCAAGATGCCG
Source organism: Pseudomonas asiatica (assembly GCF_009932335.1). Classification (NCBI taxonomy): domain Bacteria; kingdom Pseudomonadati; phylum Pseudomonadota; class Gammaproteobacteria; order Pseudomonadales; family Pseudomonadaceae; genus Pseudomonas; species Pseudomonas asiatica. The sequence continues at coordinate 347,516 of NZ_BLJF01000002.1, read as the reverse complement.
CTCTCGGTAATCGCCAGGCGATCACGCGGAATACGCGGCAGCAGGTCGAGGGTGGTTTCCAGGCTGACCTCGAAGGTGTGCAGGTTGCGGTTGTTCACCCCCACCAGCGGTGTATCCAGGGTTTTCAACGCGCGCTCCAGCTCATCGCCGTCGTGCACTTCCACCAGCACGTCGAGGCCGACATCCTTGGCCGTGGCCGCCAGTTCAGCCATCTTCACGTCATCCAGCGCCGACACGATCAGCAGTACACAGTCCGCGCCCAGGGCCCGGGCCTCGACGATCTGGTACGGGTCGACCATGAAGTCTTTGCGGATCACCGGCAGCGACACCGCCGCGCGGGCCTGCTGCAGGTACTCGTCGGCGCCCTGGAAGTAATCCACATCGGTCAGTACCGACAGGCAGGTCGCCCCGCCCTTCTCGTAGCTGACGGCGATTTCCGCCGGCACGAAATGCTCGCGAATCACGCCTTTGCTCGGCGAGGCCTTCTTTATTTCGGCAATCACCGCCGGCTGCTTGCGTGCGGCTTGCTCGATCAGAGCCTTGGCAAAACCACGCGGGGCGTCGGCAGCCTTTGCAAGGCCCTCCAGTTCGGCGAGGCTGACGCGCGCGCTGCGCTCGGCCACTTCCTGAAACTTGCGGGCAATGATCCTTTCCAGCACCGTCGGCACACTCATGCTTCGTTCTCCACCTTGAATACTGCAGTAAAGGCACCCAGCTCCTGCAGCTTCTCCCAGGCCAGCCCGGTGTGCAGTACGTCGTGGGCCAGTTCCACACCGGCTTTCAGGCTCATGGCATGGTCAGCGGCATATAGCGCCGCGCCGGCATTGAGCACGATCATCTCGGCGGCCTTCTGGCCGTTTTCGGTCTTGCGTCGGCCCAGTGCATCGCGGATCAGCTCCAGCGACGCCTGCGGGTTCTCGACGGCCAGGCCGTGCAGGCTCTGGCTCTTCATGCCTAGGTCTTCCGGCTCTACCCAGTATTCGGTGATTTCGCCATTCTTCAGTTCGGCGACGAAGGTCGGTGCAGCCAGGCTGAACTCGTCCAGGCCGTCTTTCGAGTGCACCACCAGCACGTGCTTGCTGCCCAGGCGCTGCAGCACTTCAGCCAACGGGCGGCATAGGGTCTGGGCGAATACACCGACCACCTGGTGCTTCACCCCGGCCGGGTTCGTAAGCGGGCCGAGCATGTTGAACAGGGTGCGCAGCCCCAGGTCGCGACGCGGGCCGGCTGCGTGCTTCATGGCCGAATGATGGCTTTGCGCGAACATGAAGCCGATGCCCAGGCTATCGATGCAGCGGGCCACCTGGGTGGGCGTCAGGTTCAGGTAGATACCGGCGGCCTCCAGCAGGTCGGCACTGCCGCTCTTGCCCGATACCGCGCGGTTGCCATGCTTTGCCACGGTGCAACCTGCCGCCGCCAGTACGAACGACGAGGCGGTGGACACGTTGAAGATGTTGGCGCCATCACCGCCGGTACCGACGATATCGACCACGCCATCGAGGCTCTGCAGTTCGACCTTGTCTGCCAGCTCGCGCATCACCGACACCGCACCGACGATCTCGTCGATGCTTTCGCTCTTCATGCGCATGCCCATCAGGAAGGCGCCGATCTGCGCTTCGCTGCACTGGCCGGTCATGATCTGGCGCATGACGTCGCGCATTTCTTCGGTAGAAAGGTCCAGCTGACCGACGATACGGCTCAACGCACTCTTGATATCCATGTTCGATCCTTAGCGGCGGCCGCCGGTCTGCTTGAGGAAGTTGGCGAACAGTTCGTGGCCCTGTTCGGTCAGGATCGACTCGGGGTGGAACTGCACCCCTTCGATATTCAGCGTCTTGTGGCGCAAGCCCATGATCTCGTCGACCGAGCCGTCAGCATGGGCGGTCCAGGCGGTCACTTCCAGGCAGTCGGGCAAGGTTTCGCGCTTTACCACCAGCGAGTGGTAACGGGTAACGGTCAACGGGTTGTTGAGGCCGGCGAACACGCCCAGGTCACGGTGATGTACCGGGCTGGTCTTGCCGTGCATCACCTGGCGGGCACGTACCACATCACCACCAAAGGCCTGGCCGATGGACTGGTGGCCCAGGCATACGCCAAGGATCGGCAGCTTGCCGGCAAAGTGCAGGATGGCCTCGATGGACACGCCCGCCTCGCTCGGCGTGCACGGGCCTGGAGATACGACGATGCGCTCGGGATTGAGGGCTTCGATCTGGGCAATGGTCATTTCGTCATTGCGAATGACCTTTACATCGGCACCCAGCTCGCCAAGGTACTGAACGACGTTGTAAGTGAATGAGTCGTAATTGTCGATCATCAGTAACATCGGGTTAAACCTCTTGAATCTACTGACTTCAAAATTCGAACCTTCCTGCTTCTGCCAAAGGCGCAGCTTGGCCATTCAGGGGCGGTAGTCAGGAAGGCAAACGGGGGCGGGCCGGACGGGCCGGCAGGGGATAAAGTCAGGCGCGCCAACGCCAACGGGCGTGGGCCTTGATAACGCGCATCAAGAGTTTGCTGACGATCAACACAGGATAGGTCTCGCTCATACGTTCCGGCACAGTAGCCTACCGGGGCGGCGGGCGCAATATGCCCGTAAACACGGGGAAACGAATGGACTTGGGAGGGATGCACTGCGATTTGCTAAGGTCGATGGGGTTGTCCTGATAAAAACAAAGAAAAGGATGTTCCCTGATGCGAAAAGCACCGTTATTGCGCTTTACCCTCGCCTCATTGACGTTAGCCTGCAGCCAGGCCTTCGCGACACCCTCGCCCTACTCCAGCATGATCGTGTTTGGTGACAGCCTCAGCGACGCCGGGCAGTTTGGCGGGGTGCGCTTCACCAACCGCGATGCCAATGGCAATTATGCGCCAGTGTCACCGATGATCCTGGGCGGGCGGCTCGGTGTGAGCCCGACCGAGCTTGGCCCTTCCACCTCACCGGTCAATCCGGTGCTGGGCCTTCCCGACGGCAACAACTGGGCAGTCGGTGGCTACACCACCCAGCAGATCCTGGACTCGATAACCAGTACCTCCGAAACCGTCATCCCGCCAGGGCGACCCGGCGCCGGGCTGGTACTGCGTGATAAACCGGGCTACCTGGCCAACGGCCTGCGCGCCGACCCCAACGCGTTGTATTACCTGACTGGCGGCGGCAATGACTTCCTGCAAGGCCTGGTCAACAGCCCGACCGATGCCGTGGCCGCCGGCGCCCGCCTGGCCGCCAGCGCCCAGGCCCTGCAGCAAGGCGGCGCCCGCTACATCATGGTCTGGCTGCTGCCCGACCTCGGGCAAACACCGAACTTCAGCGGTACGCCGCAACAAAACCCACTGTCGCGGCTATCCGGCGCGTTCAACCAGTCGCTGCTCAGCCAACTGGGGCAGATCGATGCCGAAATCATTCCGCTGAACATCCCTGTGCTGCTGAGCGAAGCGCTGGCCAGCCCCGAGCAGTTCGGCCTGGCCAGCGGCCAGAATCTGGTCGGCACCTGCTACAGCGGCGAAGGCTGTGTGGGAAATCCCGTGTATGGCATCAACGGCGCCACGCCAGACCCGACCAAGCTGCTGTTCAACGACTCGGTGCACCCGACCATTGCCGGCCAGCAACTGATTGCCGACTACGCCTATTCGATCATCGCCGCCCCCTGGGAACTGACCTTGCTCCCGGAAATGGCCCACGCCAGCCTACGCGCTCACCAGGACGAACTGCGCAACCAGTGGCAGACACCCTGGCAGGCAGTTGGCCAGTGGCAGGCCTTCGTTGCCACCGGCGCACAGGACCTGGACATCGACGGCCAGCGCAGCGCGGCCAGCGGCGACGGCCGCGGCTACAACCTGACTCTGGGCGGCAGCTACCGCCTGAACGATGCATGGCGCCTGGGCCTGGCCGGAGGCGTGTACCGGCAGAAGCTGGAAGCCGGCGCACAGGACTCGGACTACAAGCTGGACAGCTACCTTGCCAGCGCCTTCGCCCAATACCGCCAGGACCGCTGGTGGGCCGACGCGGCGCTGACCGCCGGGCACCTGGACTACAGCGACCTCAAGCGCACCTTCGCCCTTGGCGTGAACGACCGCAGCGAAAAGGGCGACACCAATGGCGAGGCCTGGGCGATGTCGGGGCGACTGGGCTACAACCTGGCAGCCGAGAGCAGCAGCTGGCAGCTGGCGCCGTTCATCAGCGCCGACTATGCGCGAGTGAAGGTGGATGGCTATGACGAGAAGACCGGGCGCTCGACGGCGCTGGGTTTCGATGACCAGGAACGTACATCACGCCGTTTGGGCGTGGGGTTGCTGGGTAGCGTGCAGGTGCTGCCAGGTACTCGGCTGTTCGCCGAGGTGGCGCAGGAGCACGAGTTCGAGGATGACCAGCAGGATGTGACGATGCACCTGACCAGCCTGCCGGCGAACGATTTCACCCTGACAGGGTATACGCCGCACAGCGACCTGACCCGGGCGAGCCTGGGGGTGAGCCATGAAGTGGTGGCGGGGGTGCATTTGCGCGGCAACTACAACTGGCGCAAGAGTGATGAATTGACGCAGCAGGGAGTGAGCTTGGGCATCAGCGTCGACTTTTGAATTGATGGGGCCGCTTTGCGGCCCCGATCAACTTATTTGGCGGAAGTCTGCTCAGCCAACGCCACCGCGCGGAACATCGCTCGGCGCTTGTTGATGGTCTCTTCCCATTCCAGCGCCGGCACCGAGTCGGCAACGATGCCACCCCCGGCCTGCACATGCAGCTCACCGTCCTTGATTACCGCGGTACGGATGGCAATGGCGGTATCCATGTTGCCGTTCCATGCGAAGTAACCGACGGCACCACCGTAAACCCCACGTTTGACCGGCTCCAGCTCGTCGATGATTTCCATCGCACGAATTTTCGGCGCACCCGACAGCGTACCGGCCGGCAGTATCGCCCGCAGTGCGTCCATCGCCGTCAGCCCTTCGCGCAGCTGGCCAGTGACGTTGGACACAATGTGCATCACGTTGGAGTAACGCTCGATCACCATCTTCTCGGTCAGGCGCACGCTGCCGGTCGAGGACACGCGCCCGACGTCGTTACGGCCCAGGTCGATGAGCATCAGGTGCTCGGCAATTTCCTTGTCGTCCGACAGCAGGTCGTCTTCCAGCGCGCGGTCGGCCTCTTCGGTAGCACCACGCGGGCGGGTGCCGGCAATCGGGCGTACGGTGACCAGGTTGTCCTCGACGCGTACCAGCACCTCGGGCGAGCTGCCGACCACATGGAAGTCGCCAAAGTTGAAGAAGTACATGTACGGCGTCGGGTTGAAGCAGCGCAGCGCGCGGTACAGGTCGATAGGCGCCGCCTTGAAGTCGATCGACATGCGCTGCGACGGCACCACCTGCATGCAGTCACCAGCCAGGATGTATTCCTTGATGCGGCCGACGGCGTTCTTGTAATCCTCGCGGGTATAGCTGGAGCGGAATTCCGGCTCGGCAGCCTGCGGGCCACTCAGGTCCAGGCCACGGCGTGGAGTGATCGGCTGACGCAGGGTTTCAAGCAGGCCTTGCAGGCGTGCCTGGCCCTGTTCGAAAGCCTGCTCTTCCGCCGGGTCGACCAGCACGATCGCGTGCATCTTGCCCGCCAGGTTGTCGAACACCACCACCGCATCGGACACCATCAGCAGGATATCCGGCACACCCAGCGGGTCCGGGTTGGGGCTGGCGCCCAGGCGCTTTTCCACATAGCGCACGCAGTCGTAGCCGAAGTAGCCGACCAGGCCGCCGTTGAAGCGCGGCAGGCCAGGGATATCGGCGACCTTGTAACGGTCCTTGAAGGTTTCGACGAAGGCCAGCGGGTCTTCGACATCGTGGCTTTCCACCTCCACGCCATCCTGCAGGATGCTGACGTGGTAACCGTGCACACGCATCACGGTGCGCGACGGCAGGCCGATCATCGAGTAACGGCCCCATTTCTCGCCGCCCTGCACCGATTCGAGCAGGTACGAGTTGGGCTGGTCGGCCAGTTTCAGATAGATCGACAACGGCGTGTCGAAGTCGGCCAGGGTTTCGCAGGCCAGGGGAATGCGGTTGTAGCCGGCAGCGGCCAGGCGCAGGAATTCTTCGCGGGTCATGGGTAGCCTCGTGGCAAGCAGCAATAGGTCAGGCAAACGGACGGGCCGGCACGCGCCGGCAGGCTGAAGTCAGGCGCGCCAACGCCAACGGGCCAAGGCCTTGATGACTTTCATCCAGAATTTGCCGGTAACCGCCACGGTGGACTCTCTGTCTTGTGAGGCTTGAAGGTCCGCCAACGTTATCCCAGTGGCCGGGTCTGCGCAACCGGGCAGCAATGCACGCAGGTCGTCGATCACCAGACTGGGGGATTCGTCGTGGATCGGCCGGCCATGGTTGTAGCCGTAGGTCAGGCCGACGCACTGCACGCCAGCCGCCTTGGCCGCCAGCACGTCACTGCGTGAATCGCCGACAAACAGCGACTGCTGCGGGGTGACACCGGCCATCTGCATGACGAACAGCAACGCCGCAGGGTCGGGCTTTTTCTGCGGCAGAGTGTCGCCACCGATGATCCAGCGGAAGTAGTTGCCGATCTTCATCTGGTCCAGCAGCGGGCCAACGAAGCGCTCGGGCTTGTTGGTGATCAGAGCCATCTCCACGCCCTGCTTGCGCAGCCAGCGCAGGGTGTCCTGCACACCGGGGTAGACCACGGTCAGTTCGTGGCTTTCGGCATAGGCGTCCATGAACAGCGCCAGCGCCTGGTCGGCCAGCGCATCTTCCACGGCAGCGTGGTCGATGCCGCCGGCCAGCGCCCGGCGCACCAGAACCTGGGCACCGTTGCCCACCCAGTGGCGCACCGCCTCCAGGCCGGCAGGCGGGCGCCCCAGTTCGAGCAGCATGCGGTCCACGGCGGCGGCCAGGTCTGGCACGGAATCGATCAGGGTACCGTCCAGATCGAACATCACCAGCCTGGGCAGCGTCCCGGGGAACAGCTGCTCGAAGCCGCTCATGGGCGGGCCTGAGCCAGTTCGGCGCGCATCCTGGCGATTACTTCCTGGTAATCCGGGGCGTTGAAGATCGCCGAGCCGGCCACGAAAGTGTCGGCGCCAGCGGCAGCGATTTCGCGGATGTTGTTGACGTTGACGCCACCGTCGATTTCCAGGCGGATATCACGGCCGCTGGCGTCGATCAGCGCACGCGCCTCGCGCAGCTTGTCGAGGGTGCCAGGGATGAACTTCTGCCCGCCAAAGCCCGGGTTGACGCTCATCAGCAGCACCATGTCGATCTTGTCCATCACATACTTCAAGGCATCCAGGCTGGTGGCCGGGTTGAACACCAGACCGGCCTTGCAACCACCGTCCTTGATCAACTGCAGAGAACGGTCGATGTGCTGCGAGGCTTCCGGGTGGAAGGTGATGTAGGTGGCACCAGCTTCGATGAAGTCGCCGATGATGCGGTCGACCGGGCTGACCATCAGGTGCACGTCGATCGGGGCGGTGACGCCGTACTTGCGCAGGGCGGTGCAGACCATCGGACCGATGGTCAGGTTGGGGACGTAGTGGTTGTCCATCACATCGAAGTGGACGATGTCGGCACCCGCGGCCAATACCTTGTCGACGTCCTCGCCCAGACGGGCGAAATCGGCGGAGAGAATGGAGGGGGCAATAGCGTAGGGCTGCATGGCGCACCTGTTGGCAGAATCACGGTGGCGCGCATTGTAACCCAGGGAAGCGGATGAAGGCTGATTAGCATCAACCTGTACCGGCCTCTTCGCGTCTGTAGGAGCAGCCTTGTGCTGCGAAGAGGCCGGTAGGGCCGAAGAATAGCTTTTGTCTTACCGGCCTCTTCGCAGCACAAGGCTGCTCCTACAAGGGTAATGCGCAGGCCTTGAGCTACTAATCAAGTCGGCTGCTGGGTCCTCAGCTTCTCGCTACGCCCACGCAACCATTCCAGGGTCAGCAGCAACACTACCGAAAAGGCAATCAGCAAGGTCGCCGCCGCGGCAATGGTCGGGCTCAGGTTCTCGCGAATACCACTGAACATCTGTCGCGGCAGGGTCGCCTGCTCCGGCCCGGCCAGGAAAAGGGTCACCACTACTTCGTCAAACGACGTGGCAAAGGCGAACAACGCCCCCGAAATCACCCCGGGCGCGATCAACGGCAGGGTTACCCGGCGGAAAGTCAGCAGTGGCGAGGCGCCCAGGCTGGCTGCCGCACGCACCAGGTTGTAGTTGAAGCCCTGCAAGGTCGCCGACACGGTAATGATCACGAACGGCACGCCGAGTACCGCATGCACCAGAATCAGCGAGGTGAAGCTGTTGCCCATGCCCAGCGGGGCGAAGAACAGGTAGCTGGCCACACCGATGATCACCACCGGCACCACCATCGGCGAAATCACCAGCGCCATCACCAGCGACTTGCCCGGGAAGTCGCCACGGGTCAGGCCGATGGCCGCCAGGGTGCCGAACACCATGGCCAGCACCGTGGCTGCCGGGGCGACGATGATGCTGTTCTTCAAGGCCCGCATCCACTCGGCCGAACCGAAGAAGTCCTGGTACCACTGCAGCGAGAAGCCCTGCAGCGGGTACACCAGGAAGCTGCCACTGTTGAACGACAGCGGCACTATCACCAGGACCGGCAGTATGAGGAACAGCAGGATCAAGCCGCAAAGAATGCGCAGGCTGTAGAACCACACCCGCTCCACGGGCGACATGTAAGGGCTCAGCATGACAAGGCTCCTCAGCTCAGGCGCAGGCGGCTGGCGCCGACCAGCCAGCTATAGATCAGGTACAACAGCACGGTCGCCAGCAGCAACAGCCCGCCAAGCGCGGTGGCCATGCCCCAGTTGATGCTGGTGTTGGTGTAGAAGGCCACGAAGTAGCTGACCATCTGGTCATTCGGGCTGCCCAGCAGTGCCGGGGTGATGTAGTAGCCGATGGCCAGAATGAACACCAGCAGGCAACCAGCGCCAACCCCGGCGTAGGTCTGCGGGAAGTAGACCCGCCAGAAACTGGCGAACGGGTGGCAGCCCAGCGAGATCGCCGCACGCATGTAGCTCGGCGAAATGCCCTTCATCACGCTGTACAGCGGCAGGATCATGAAAGGCAACAGGATGTGCACCATCGAGATGTACACGCCGGTGCGGTTGAACACCAGTTCCAGCGGCTGGTCGATGATGCCCATGGCCATCAGCGCGCTGTTGATCAGGCCGCCCGACTGCAGCAGCACGATCCACGCCGCCACCCGCACCAGGATCGAGGTCCAGAACGGCAGCAGCACCAGGATCATCAGCAGGTTGCTCTGCCGGGTCGGCAGGTTGGCCAGCAGGTACGCCAGCGGGTAGGCCAGCACCAGGCAGATTGCGGTAATCACCACACCCATCCACAGGGTGCGGGCGAAGATGTCCAGGTAAATGGCCTGGTCCGGGGTGGCCTTGGCCAGTTCGCCAAGGTCATCGATACGGTGGTCGAGCGAAGCCAGCAGGTAGAAAGAGGTGACCGTACTGGTGTTGCGGCGGATTGCCTGCCAGTAGGCCGGGTCGCCCCAACGCTCGTCGAGAGCCTGCAAGGCATCTTTATACGAAGCGGGTTCGCTCTTGAACGGCAGCGCCCGCGCGGTCTTTGCCAACAGGCTGCGGTAACCGGCGAGCTCCATGTTCAGGCGCTTGGAAAGGTCGCCCAAGGTCTGGTTCTTGCGCGATTCGGCCAAATCCTGGCTCAACGCCTTGTAAACGTCCTCGCCCGGCAGGCTCTTGCCATCCCACTGGGTGATGACGCCAACGGTGCGCGGCAAGCCGCCAACCACTTCCGGGTTGCCGACGCTCTTGTACAGCAGCGCCGCAATAGGCACCAGGAACACCAGCAGGAGAAACAGCGCCAGCGGCGCGATCAACGCCTGCGCCTTCCAGCGGTTGACCCGCTCGGCATGCTTGAGGCGCTGCTTGAGACTTGGACCTGCGCCTTCTTTGAGGGGCACTGCAATGGCCATGGCGAACTCCGCGATACGAACTGAAAATGGGGCTGCTGCGCAGCCCATCGCAGGCAAGCCAGCTCCTACAGATACTGCGCTGGCTCTAGAGCGGCCCCCTGTGGGAGCTGGCTTGCCGGCGATGGGCCGCAAAGCGGCCCCCTACACTGGTCGTTTACTTCTTCGCCGCCCAGGCGTTGAAGCGCTGCTCCAGCTGCTCGCTGTTGTCGGCCCAGAAGGCCACATCGATCTGCACCTGGTTGGCGATGTTTTCAGGCGTGGTCGGCATGTCCTTCTTCACAGCGTCCGACAGCAGGCTCACGGCCTTGGAATTGGCCGGGCCGTAGGCGATGTTCTCGGAGTAGGTCTTCTGCTGCTCTGGCTGCACGCTGAAGGCGATGAATTTCTTCGCTTCCTCGACATCCTTGGCACCTTTCGGGATGGCCCAGGCATCGAAGTCGTAGATGCCGCCGTTCCACACCACCTTCAGGTTGCTCTCTTTCTGCACCGCAGCGATGCGGCCGTTGTAGGCAGAGCTCATGACCACGTCACCCGAGGCCAGGTACTGCGGCGGCTGGGCGCCGGCTTCCCACCACTGGATGCTTGGCTTGAGTTCGTCGAGCTTCTTGAAGGCGCGGTCCACGCCCTCTTTGGTGCCCAGCACCTGGTACACATCCTTCGGCGCCACACCGTCGGCCATCAGGGCGAATTCCAGGGTGTACTTGGCGCCCTTGCGCAGGCCGCGCTTACCCGGGAATTTCTTGGTATCCCAGAAATCGGCCCAGCTGGTCGGTGCGGTCTTCAGCTTGTCGGCGTTGTAGGCCAGCACCGTGGACCATACGAAGAAGCCAACACCACATGGCTGAATGGCACCCGGCACATAGTCGGCCTCATTACCGAACAGGGCCGGGTCGAGTTCTTCGAACATGCCCTCGTCACAGCCACGGGCCAACTCTGGCGACTCCACTTCCACCAGGTTCCACGACACGCTCTTGGTGTCGACCATGGCTTTGACCTTGGCCATCTCGCCGTTGTACTCGCCTGCGATGATCTTGCCCTTGCCGGCCTTCTCCCACGGTTCGTAGAACGCCTTCACCTGGGCCGCCTTGTTGGCACCACCAAACGAGACAACAGTCAGGTCTGCGGCCATGGCCTGGCCAGCGGCGAACAGCCCCAGGGCCAGGGCGGTCAGTTTCAACTGCTTGCGCATTATTATTCTCTCCACAGTACAGGGTTGGTGAAGCAATCCATCAATGGGCTTCGGCAATCGGATCGAGCGCGCGGGCGTGCTCCACCTCCCAGCCCAGCGGTACCACATCGCCCACGGCCAGGGCCGGGTCGAGCTCGGCAATCGGCTGTTTCACGAAGAAATCGCCCTTGCCGCAAACTTCCAGGCGCACCCGCACGTGGTCGCCCAGGTAAATGAATTCCGCCACCCGGCCCGAGAAACGGTTAACACAGCTTTCGCTGTGGCCATTCAGGCGCACGCGCTCCGGGCGGATCGACAGGGTCACCGGCTCGCCGGCCTGGCCGACATTCACCGCCAGCGCCTCGACCCGCTCGCCACGCGGCAACTGCACCTGGCAGCGCTTGCCATCACTGGCCAGCAAGGTGCCGTTGATGCGGTTGTTCTCGCCGATGAAGTTGGCGACGAAGGTGTTGCAGGGTTCTTCGTACAGCGTGCGCGGGTCGGCGATTTGCTGGATTTCGCCCTGATGGAACACGGCCACCCGGTCGGACATGGTCAGCGCTTCGCCCTGGTCGTGGGTCACGTACACCACGGTCACGCCCAGGCGCTGGTGGATGTGCTTGATCTCCATCTGCATGTGCTCGCGCAGCTGCTTGTCCAGCGCGCCCAGCGGTTCGTCCATCAGAACCAGCTGCGGCTCGAACACCAGTGCCCGGGCCAGGGCCACACGCTGCTGCTGGCCGCCGGACAGCTGGCCGGGGTAGCGTTTGGCGAAGGCATCGAGCTGGACCATGTTCAGCACCCGCTTTACCCGCTCGCTGATGTCGGTCTTGCTCAGGTTGCGCACGGTCAGCGGGAACGCCAGGTTCTCGGCCACGGTCATGTGCGGGAACAGCGCGTAGTTCTGGAACACCATGCCGATGTCGCGTTTGTGCGGCGGCACGTTGTTGATCGAACGCCCGGCCAGCTGGATTTCACCGGCGGTGGGGGTTTCGAAGCCAGCCAGCATCATCAGGCTGGTGGTCTTGCCCGAGCCGGACGGGCCAAGCAGGGTAAGGAACTCGCCCTTGCGAATATCCAGATTGAGGTCTTTGACGATCAGCGACTCGCCGTCGTAGCTCTTCTGCACACCACGGAAGCTGACCAGCGTTTCGCTGGTTGCAGCGTTCGACTTCGCCTCGCTCATGCCTGCACCTTCTTGTTGGATGACTGCGTAGGCATAGACTAGACAAGCGGCAAGCACCGGAAAATCGGGGGTGCTGAGAGAATGCCATCATCCGGATGGAAGATTTGTTGTAGGGATTCCCCTACAAAGATGGCGGGATTGGAATACTTCTCTCAGACCTCCGGCGCGCCCCTGTGGCGGGCTTACCCGCGAAGAGGCTAGCCCAGGCAGCGCAGATGGCAGGTCAGGCCCTTTCGCGGGTAAACCCGCTCCCACAGGGATTCGCTACAGGACGTAGGAAGCGCATGTCGCAATCAGACCAGCTTGTGCTCCATCGCGTACTTCACCAGCTCAGCCAGCGAATTCACTTTCAGCTTCTGCATCAGGCGCGCCTTGTGGGTGCTGATGGTCTTGCTCGACAGCGCCAACTGCTGGGCGATGTCGTTGACGTTGGCGCCCTGGGCCAGGCGTTCGAACACCGAAAACTCTCGCTCCGACAGCAGGGTGTGCAACGGCCGCGACTCGGTCAGGCCCACCTCGAAGACCATGCGGTCGGCCAGCGCCGGGTCGATATAGCGCCCGCCAGCGGCAACCCGGCGAATCGCGGTCAGCAACAGCGCCGGGTCGCTGTCCTTGGTGGCATAGCCCGCCGCTCCGGCCTTCAGCGCCCGCGCCGCCATCTGCGCTTCATCGTGCATCGACAGCATCAGGATCGCCGGGGCGTCCTGCAACGCGCGGATTCGCGGAATCGCTTCCAGGCCATTCACGCCCGGCATCGAAATATCCAGCAGTACCACCTCGCACGGGGTGTGGCGCAAGGTTTCCAGCAACTGCTCGCCGTTACCGGCTTCCCCCGCCACCTGCATGTCCTTGGCCAGGCCAATCAACTGCTTGATGCCCTCACGGACAATGGTGTGGTCTTCGGCCACCAGCACTCGAATCACGATCGCTCTCCTACTCCAACGGTATGGCCACGCTCAGGCTGGTGCCTTCGCCCGGTTCACTGTCCAGCGCCATGCTGCCGCCCAGCATCAGCACCCGCTCACGTACCCCTACCAGGCCGAACGAGGTGGGCCGAGGCTGGTCGCGGCAAAAGCCCTGGCCGTCATCGCTGACGGTCATGCGCAATTGCCCGTGCTCACGCACCAGTTCGATCTCCACGCTATGGGCCTGGGCATGGCGCATCACGTTGGTCAGCGCCTCCTGGAGGATACGGAACAGCCCGATGGCCTTGGCATCGCTCAATGCTGGCAGATTATCCGGTACTTGCACCAGGCAGGGGATTTGCGTGCGTGCTTCAAAGCGCCGCGCCTGCCATTCAATGGCCGAGGCGATGCCGGCATCGAGAATCGGAGGACGCAAGGCAGTGGCTACGTCGCGCACCAGCTGGAACAGCTGGGCGATCAGGCGCTTCATGCTGGCCAGCCGCTCGTTCAGCCCCGGGTCCAGCTCGGCGAAGGCCAGCTCGCACATCGACACTTCCAGCTTGAGCACGGTCAGCATCTGCCCCAGTTCATCGTGCACTTCTCGGGCGATGCGGGCTTTTTCTTCCTCACGCACGCTTTCCAGGTGGGCCGACAGTTCGCGCAGCTGCTCCTGGGACCTGGCCAGCGCCAGCTCGGCCCGCTTGCCCTGCGTGATGTCCCAAACCACACCGTCCCATACCACCCGGCCGTTACCCAGGCGCCGGGTACTGGCTTTGATGTCGGCCCAGCGCTGTTCACCCTGGCGGGTGAGGATGCGCCCCTGCCAGGACCAGTCCTGGTCGCTGGCCAAGGCCAGGTCCTGCACCCGGTGGTAATCGGCACGGTCCTCAGGGTGCACCAGGTTGCGCAGGCCCATCTGCGGGTCCTGGATCTCACTGGGCGAATAGCCCACCAAGGCCTCGCTGCCTTCGCTGATGTAGGGGAATTCCAGGTCGCCCTCGGCCGGGTCGCGCTCCAGGCGGAACACCAGCCCCGGCACGTTGCCGGCAATGCCCTTGAGCCGCGCCTCGCTTTCGCGCAGGGCCGCCAGGGCGCGGTAGCGCTCGGTGACATCGGCGAGGTACACAACCAGGTACTCGGAGTCACGAAAGCGCAGAAAACTCAGCGACAGCTCGACCGGCAACAGGCTGTGGTCAGCCCGGCGGCACTGCGTCTCGAACTGACCAACACCGCCCGCCCCGGTACGTGCGCCCTTCCACAGCTCCAGCCAGCGATCCATGGTCAGGCTGGGTTCAAAGTCGCTAAGCGGCCGCTCCAGCAGTGCGCCTTCGCCGTAGCCCAGCATGCGCTCGGCGGCATGGTTGGCGTAGCGTACGTGGCTGTCCCAGTTGACCCAGAGGATGCCCACCGTGCTCTGGTCGATGGCAAACTGACTCAGGCGCAACGCTTCTTCGCGCACTTGCCGCTCCACAAGACTTTCGCGCGTGGCCAGCAGGCTGCGCTCCAACTGGCGCTGTTGCCGACGCTGCCACACCAGGGTGGCCAACGCGCACAACAGCAGCAAGCCGAACAGCAGTGCCAGGTTCTTCCAGAATCCTGTCGACTCGCTCAAGCGTGGGTACTTTGGCTGCAGCCAACGCTGGTGCAGTTGCTCCAGTTCCTTGGCCGGCAGCGCCTGCAGGCCACGCTCCAGCACATCAGCCAGCAGCGGCCAGTCGCGCCGCGAACCGATGCGCAACAGTTGCGGCAGGCCGATATCGCCGACCACAGCCAGCTCGCCGAACTCGCTTTCGCGCGACAGGCGGCTGAGCTGAGCTTCATCCAGCACGGCGAAACTGGCCTGGCCGCCCACCACCAATTGCAGGGCCTCGCGCTCGTTGGGTACCCCTTGCAGGTTGAGGTTGCTGTAGTTACCGCGCAGGTAGTCCGCCAGCTGGCTGGGCATGCGCACCGCCACCCGCTGCTCGGCTCCGAGCGTTTCCAGTTCCACGGCCATCGTCCCGGTGCGCGGCCCCACCACCAGTTGCGGCACGCGCATGTAAGGGTCGCTGAACAGCCACAGACGCAGGCTGGCAGGGGTCTGGGTAAGCCCCGGGGCAAAGTCGATTTCGCCGGCCTGGAGGGCATGTTCGAGGCTGGCCTGGTCGGCGAAGTTGCGCCAGGTAAGGTCCAGCCGCAGCGCCTGCGCCAGGCTGCTCACCAGTTCCACGTTGGCACCGTACAGTTGCTGCAGGCGCCGGTCGAACTGAGCGTAGGGCGCCTGCAACACCAGGCCGACACGCAGGCTACGATGTGTATCCAGCCATTGCTGCTGGGCAGGTTCCAGGGCAACCGTGGGCACCGCTTCGGGCCTTGCCAATGCAATCAAGGGCAGCCAAAAGCAGCCGATAACCAACAGGCGACGCACTCGCTTCATCTACACGCTCGTCTTGGCAAAGCGGCCATGCAGCATGGCCGTCACGGGCAAATACCATTAGGCTGCCGGTATCATTCTGGCCCCGGGTTGACTCATGTCCACACTTTATCGCACGACGCTGGCAATGTGCTGCCTGGCCTCGATCCTTCCACTCGGCGCCCTGGCCGCCGATGCCGAAAAACCATCCACCACCACCGAGGCACCCGTTGCCCAAGCTCCTCGCCCGCCGCTGCTGGAACGCAGCCAGGAGGATGCCCAGGCACTTGAACGGCTGGTGCCCAAGGCCGAACAGCAGACCCTTCAGGCCGGTGCCGACAGCTTCCTGGCCTTGTGGAAACCAGCCAACGACAGCGATCCACAGGGCGCGGTCATCATCGTCCCGGGGGCTGGCGAAACGGCTGACTGGCCGAATGCGGTCGGCCCGCTGCGGCAGAAGTTCCCCGATATCGGCTGGCACAGCCTCAGCATCAGCCTGCCTGACCTGCTCGCCGACAGCCCGCAGGCGCGAGTCGAGGCCAAGCCGGCTACCGAGCCGGAGCCAGACAAGGGCGAAAGCGCTCCGGCCAAGGACATGCCGGCCGATGCCAATGCTAACGTCGCCCAGGCTACCGCAGCCGATGCCGACACCGCAGAGAGCACTGACGCCAAACAGGCCAGCGAACAAACCGACCCAGCCGATGCCGAGCGCATTTTCGCCCGCCTGGATGCTGCGGTGGCCTTTGCCCAGCAGCACAACGCCCGCAGCATCGTGCTGATCGGCCATGGCAGCGGCGCATATTGGGCGGCCCGCTATCTGAGCGAGAGGCAGCCACCACAGGTGCAGAAACTGGTAATGGTTGCCGCGCAGACACCAGCACGGGTGGAGCATGACCTGGAAAGCCTGGCGCCAACCTTGAAAGTGCCGACTGCCGACATCTACTACGCCACCCGCAGCAGTGACCGCAATGCAGCCGCACAGCGCCTGCAGGCCAGCAAGCGGCAGAAGGACAACAAGTACCGGCAGTTGTCGCTGATTGCCATGCCGGGGAACAAGGCGGCCGAGCAGGAGCAACTGTTCCGCCGGGTGCGGGGGTGGATGAGTCCGCAGGGGTAAGGTTTGCCATGATGGCCCTGTCGCCGGCACTCCAGCTCCCACAGGTACACCACAGTGTTCAGGGTCAGTGCAATACCTGTGGGAGCTGGCTTGCCCGCGATAGGGCCATCAAAGCCCGCGCCGCTTGCGGATCATGGCATAAGCCTGATGCAGCTCCCGGGTCCGCTCGGTTGCTTCACGCACCTGCGACTCACTGGCACCAGTACCCGCCAGCTTGTCCGGGTGGTGCCGGCTGACCAGCCGACGATACGCCTGCTTGACCTTGTCGCCATCGGTATCCGCCTCGACCGCCAGCAAGCGCAACGCCGCCGCATAGGTCATGGCGACCCCTTCCGGCCCCGCCGCCTTGCGTGGTTCGTACTCCAGCGACATGGCCTGCACCTGCCGCCGGCTCAGGCCCAGTTTCTGCCCCCAGTCCAGCAGCAGTTCACGCTCCTTGTTGCCCATCTTGCCGTCGGCCCAGACCATGCGCCAACAGGCACGCAGGGTACCTTCGGCCGCATGCGGCTGCTGGCGAATGCGCCGCAGGTGCCCACCCAGCCGGTCCTTGCCCGCCTTGCCGCGGTTGAACGCAGCAATCGCACGCAGCCGAGCCTCTTCGGCCAGGTCCAGGCGCACCATCTCCTGGCGCGCCTGCTGAATATGCTGCTCGCCCACCCGGCCATCGCACTTGGCCAGGCGCCCGAGCATCACGAACAGCAATTCGTCGTCCTGCAACGCCGGGCGCCCACCCAGGCGTTCACGCATGTCCTCCCAGCCTTGCAAACGCAGGCGACGGTCCATGGCCTGCCCGAGCAACGCCCCGAGCAAGGCCCCGGGGATGCTGGCAACGGCAAAGCCGGCACCGACACCAATCACCGTGCTTGGCCACCACATGTCAGGCACGCTCGCGGATCAGGCGCTCGGCCTCGGCCAAGCGTTCGAGCGTACCGACATCAACCCAGTGCCCACGGTAGTGCTCGCCACTGACCTGGCCCGCAGCCATGGCCTGACGCAGCAACGGCGCCAGCTTGAAGGCGCCAGGCTGGCAGCCTTCGAACAGCGCCGGGTGCAGCACCGAAAGGCCACTGAAGGTCAGCGTGCCAGGCGCATCATCACCATCGACCACCCGCTCACCCACCAGGCGGAAGTCGCCGCGGCCGTGATGGCCTGGGTTGTCGACCAGCACTAGGTGAGCCAGGCCTTGCAGGGGAGCCTGCAGGCGCGCGAAGTCGTAGTCGGTCCAGACATCGCCGTTCACCAACAGGAACGGCGCGTCACCCAGCAATGGCAGGGCCTTGAAGATGCCACCGCCGGTTTCCAGCGGCTCTCCTTCGGGCGAATAGCGGATGCTCAGGCCGAAACGGCTGCCGTCACCCAGGTGGTCCTCGATCTGCTGGCCGAGCCAGGCATGGTTGATCACCACCTCGGTGACGCCCGCCGCAGCCAGGGCCCGCAGGTGGTACTCGATCAATGGCTGGCCGGCGACCGGGACCAGCGGTTTGGGGGTGTGCAGGGTGAGCGGGCGCATGCGCTCGCCTTTGCCCGCTGCCAGGATCATTGCCTTCATGCACGCGCTCCGGCCTGCAACTCGGCAATCAGCTCACCCAGCTCCGCCAATTCGGGCCGGCGGCTGATCACTTCTTCTATATAGGCGAAGAAGCGCGGTACGTCGCCCAGGTAACGGGGTTTGCCGTCACGGTGGCAGATACGGGCGAAAATACCGATCACCTTCAGGTGGCGCTGTACACCCATCAGGTCGCTGGCACGCTGGAACGCCTCGAAATCGGCCTGCACCGGGATGCCGGCAGCCTGCGCCTTCTGCCAGTAGTCGCGCAGCCAGCCTTCGACCCGCGCCTGCGGCCAGCTGAGGAACGCGTCCTTGAACAGGCAGGTGATGTCGTAGGTGACCGGGCCATACACGGCATCCTGGAAGTCCAGCACGCCGGGGTTGGGCGTGCTCTGCATGAGGTTGCGCGGCATGTAGTCTCGGTGCACCAGCACCTTGGGCTGGGCCAGTGCGCTGTCGATCAGCAGCTGGCTGATTCGTTGCCAGGTGGATTTCTGGGCATCGCTGAAGGCCAGGCCAAGCTCACGACCCACGTACCACTCCGGGAACAACTCAACTTCACGGCGCAACAGCGCATCGTCGTAGCTGGGCAACGGCGCGTCCATCGGCAGGCGCTGAAACGCCAGCAGTGCGTCGATGGCATCGGCGAACAGGCCGTCGGCGTTGTCCGCATCAATGATATCAAGGTATGTCTGGTGGCCCAGGTCACCCAACAGCAGGAAACCACGTTCCAGGTCCTGGGCATGGATCAGCGGCACGTGCACGTCGGCGCTGGCCAGCAGGTGGTCGATGGCGACGAACGGTCGGCAGTTTTCCTGTGGAGGTGGTGCATCCATGATCACGAAGCTGTGGCCGGCACCCTGCCAGCGGAAATAACGGCGGAAGCTGGCGTCGCTGCTGGCCGCGGTCAAGCTGCCTGCAGGCACGTCGCCCCAGGCATTTTTCCGGAAAAGATCATTGAGCTGCTCATCGAGCCAGACCGTCAGTTGTTGCAGGCGTACATCGTGTTCAGGCATTACAAGGGTCTCCGACGGCCCTAGCCGTCAAGCGGGTCATGCTTTATTATCCAGCATCTTTTTCAGACCATCGAGAGGCGTGCGGCCCCACACGCGGGCAGATGGCACGCAGGAAGCCCGGACTAATAAGATGGCATTGAAATCCCCCGCGTTTCGTAGAAAGTTTCCGTTGCTGGTAACCGGCGGTCTGCTGGCCCTGCAACCTCTGGCCACGTCTTACGTGGTGGCAGCCGAACAGTTCGACTGCCAAGTGTCCGCCTCCGGTGGTTGGGACTGCAAGCCCAAGACCCCAACCAACAACCTGCCGCCGCGCCCGGTGCACGAGGGTGCTGCCGTCAGCACCGGCACCGAAGCCGCGAGCGAAGGCGAAACCGCGGACCGGCCGATGCTGGTCACCGAGGCCAAGGGCCGTGGCCTGAAGTCGCGTAGCGAAGACTACAGCCACCTGGACTGGGTTCCGCGTGAAAAGCTCACTGCCGCACAGTTGGCCGAAACCGGCCCGTACTGCGGAGGCGCCTACATCGAGCCAACCCGCCCTGGCATGGCCGACACCACGCCGAAGGACGAGTCGCCGACCTACATCAACGCCAAGGTATCCAAGTACCAGCAAGAGCAGCAGATCGCTACCCTCGCCGGTGACGTGGTGATGCGCCAGGGCAGCATGCAGGCCGAGGCCGACGAGGCCAACCTCTACCAGACCGAAAACCGTGGCGAGCTCAAGGGCAACGTCAAGATCCGTGACAACGGTTCTCTGGTGGTCGGTGACGAGGCACAGATCCAGCTCGACACGGGCGAGGCCCAGGTCGACAACGCCGAATACGTGATGCACAAGTCGCACATCCGCGGCAGTGCCCTGTACGCCAAGCGTGGCGAGAACGCCATCATCCGCCTCAAGGACGGTACGTACACCACCTGCGAACCGGGCAGCAACGCCTGGCAGCTGAAGGGCAACAACATCACCCTGAACCCGGCCACCGGTTTCGGTACCGCGACCAACGTTACGCTGCGGGTCAAGGATTTCCCGGTGTTCTACACACCGTACATCTACTTCCCGATCGACGACCGTCGCCAGTCCGGCTTCCTGCCGCCATCGTTCAGCAGCACCAGCGATACCGGCTTCATGCTGGTCACGCCGTACTACTTCAACCTGGCGCCGAACTACGATGCCACGTTGTATCCGCGCTACATGACCAAGCGCGGCCTGCTGATGGAAGGCGAGTTCCGCTACCTGACGCCTTCCAGCGAAGGCCAGTTCGGTGGCGCGTACCTCAACGACAAGAACGACGACCGTAAAGACCAGACTGACTACAAAGAGCAGCGCTGGATGGTCAACTGGCAGCACAAGGGCGGCTTGGACGAGCGCCTGATGGCTGAAGTGGACTACACCGACATCAGCGATCCGTTCTACTTCCAGGACCTGGAATCCGACCAGATCGGTATTGAAACCCAGGACTTGCTGAACCAGCAGGGTGCACTGACCTACCGTGGTGACAGCTACACCGCACGGTTGAATGTGCATGCCTACGAAATGGCGACCATCTCGAAGATCACCCCGTATGATCGCCTGCCGCAGATTACCTTCAATGGCAAGCTGCCGTACGAGCCGGGTGGGCTCAATATTGCTTACGAAACCGAGGCAGTCCGTTTCGATCGTGACCTGAAAGACGACTTCGTATTGAACGAAGATGGCCTTCCCGACACTTCGGCGGGTGCGCCTGGTCGCCGCCTGGACCAGAACGTCAGCGGCATCGCCCGCGCCAACGGCAACCGTTTCAACGTCGCACCATCGATCAGCCTGCCGATGGAAGCCAGCTACGGCTTCCTGACCCCCAAGCTGAAATATGCGTATACCCACTACGATCTGGACTTGGACAGCCAGGGTAAAACCCAGGCTATCGCGCAATCGGCCAACCCAGCGTATGGCAGCTACAACAGCTCGCTGAACCGCGACGTACCGATCTTCAGCGTGGACAGCGGCCTGTACTTCGACCGCAAAACTTCGCTGTTCGGCACCAACTACAAGCAAACCCTCGAACCGCGTATGTACTACCTCTACGTCCCGTACAAGGACCAGAAGGACATCCCGCTGTTCGACTCGGGTGAAACCCTGTTCAGCTACGATTCGCTATTCCGCGACAACCGCTTCAGCGGCACCGACCGCATCGGTGACGAGAACAAGCTGTCGCTGGGCGTGACCACCCGCTGGATCGAAGAAAACGGTTTCGAACGCCAGAACTTCAGCATCGGTCAGGCTTTCTATTTCAAGGACCGCAAAGTTCAGCTCCCTGGTATCGATTACCGTACCCGCAGCGACTCGCAGTCCGATGTGTCGCCATACGCGTTGGTGTACAACTACTACTTCAACCGCGACTGGCGCTTCAATTCGGACTTCAACTGGGACCCGGACAGCCGCAGCACCCGCTCGGGCAGCGCGATGTTCCATTACCAGCCTGAAGACAACCCGAACAAAGTGGTCAACCTCGGTTATCGCTACCGTAACGACACCATCTCCTACGACTCCACGACCGGTACCTGGAAAGTGGGCGGTGGCGACTACGGCGTCCCAGGCAGCGAGAACTACATCAAGGACTACTACAAGATCCAGCAGCATGACTTCTCGGTCATCTGGCCGATCGTTCCGCAGTGGAGCGTCATCGCTCGCTGGCAGCATGACTACAACCGCAATCGCACCCTGGAAGCCCTGGGCGGTTTCGAGTACGACAACTGCTGCTGGAAGCTGCGTCTGATCAACCGTTACTGGATCGACTACGACGACTTCAGCCAAGCCCTCCCGGCGAACGAAAAAGGCGACCACGGCATCTTCCTTCAGATCGTCCTGAAAGGCCTCGGTGGTGTAGTCGGCAACAAGGTCGAATCTTTCCTCGACCAAGGCATTCAAGGTTATCGTGAACGTGAAGACCAAGCTTATTGATCGACTGCGCCCGGCGTTGCTGGGCGTTGCATTGCTGAGTGGCGCGGTGCATGCCGCGGTGCAACCTCTTGATCGCGTGGTGGCCATCGTCGACAACGACGTGGTCATGCAAAGCCAGTTGGACCAGCGTGTCCGCGAGGTCCAGCAAACCATCGCCAAGCGTGGCGGCGGCATGCCGCCTGCCGGTGCGCTGGATCAGCAGGTGCTGGAACGCCTGATCGTCGAGAACCTGCAGTTGCAGATCGGCGAGCGCTCCGGCATCCGCATCACCGACGAAGAGCTGAACCAGGCCATGGGCACCATTGCCCAGCGCAATGGCATGTCGCTGGACCAGTTCCGCGCCGCCCTGGCTCGTGACGGCATGTCGTTCGACGACGCCCGTGAGCAGGTCAAGCGCGAGATGATCATCAGCCGCGTGCGCCAGCGCCGCGTGGCCGAGCGTATCCAGGTCTCCGAGCAGGAAGTGAAGAACTTCCTCAACTCCGACCTTGGCAAGATGCAGATGTCGGAAGAGTACCGCCTGGCCAACATCCTGATCCCGACCCCGGAAGCGGCCAACTCGGAAGCCATCCAGGCCGCCGCGCGCCAGGTTGGCGATGTGTACCAGCAGCTCAAGCAGGGCGCGGACTTCGGCCAGATGGCCATTGCCCGCTCCGCCAGCGAAAACGCCCTGGAAGGCGGCGAAATGGGCTGGCGTAAAGCCGGCCAGCTGCCACCAGACTTCGCCAAGATGCTCAGCAGCATGCCGGTTGGCGAAATTACCCAGCCCATCCGCATCCCCAACGGCTTCATCATCCTCAAGCTCGAGGAGAAGCGCGGTGGCAGCGAGAACGTGCTGCGTGACGAAGTGCACGTTCGCCACATCCTGATCAAGCCGAGCGAGATCCGCAGCGAGGCGGCCACCGAGCAACTCGCCGAGCGCCTGTACGAGCGCATCAAGAACGGTGAAGACTTCGGTGAGCTGGCCAAGAGCTTCTCGGAAGACCCGGGTTCGGCGCTCAACGGCGGCGACCTCAACTGGGTCGACCCGAACAGCCTGGTACCGGAGTTCCGCGAGCAGATGGCCAACGCCGCCCAAGGCGAGGTCACTCGTCCGTTCAAGACCCAGTACGGCTGGCATGTCCTGGAAGTGCTGGGCCGTCGCGCCACCGACAGCACCGAGCAGGCTCGTGAGCAACAGGCCATGAACGTACTGCGCAACCGCAAGTACGACGAAGAGCTGCAGACCTGGCTGCGCCAGATCCGCGACGAGGCCTACGTTGAAATCAAGCTGCCTGGCGCTGACCAGGCCGCCCAGTGAAGCCCCTGCGCTTCGCCGTCACCCCCGGCGAGCCGGCCGGCATAGGCCCTGACCTGTGCCTGCTGCTCGCCGCAGACGCCCAGCCCCATCCCCTGATCGCCATCACCAGCCGTGACCTGCTCGCCGAGCGGGCCACGCAGCTGGGGCTGGCCGTCAACCTGCTGCCGGTAGCGCCGGGGCTATGGCCCGAGCAGCCGGCGCCAGCGGGTAGCCTTTACGTCTGGGATACCCCCCTGGCGGCCCCGGTGGCGCCGGGCCAGCTCGACAAGGCCAATGCCGCGTTTGTGTTGGAAACCCTGACCCGTGCCGGGCAAGGCTGCCTGGAAGGGCATTTCGCCGGGATGATCACCGCCCCTGTACACAAGGGCGTAATCAACGAAAGCGGTATCGCCTTCTCCGGGCATACCGAATTCCTTGCCGAGCTGACCCACACCGCGCAAGTGGTGATGATGCTGGCCACCCGTGGCCTGCGCGTGGCCCTGGTGACCACGCACCTGCCGCTGCGCGACATTGCCGACGCCATCACTGCCGAGCGCGTCGAGCGTGTAACCCGTATCCTGCATGCCGACATGCGCGACAAGTTCGGCATTGCCAACCCGCGTATCCTGGTGTGCGGCCTCAACCCGCACGCGGGCGAGGGCGGCCACCTGGGCCGCGAGGAAATCGACATCATCGAGCCGACCTTGGCCCGCCTGCGCACCGAAGGCATGGACCTGCGCGGGCCGCTGCCGGCCGATACCCTGTTTACCCCCAAATATCTGGAGCACTGCGACGCGGTGCTGGCGATGTACCACGACCAGGGCCTGCCTGTACTCAAGTACAAAGGCTTCGGCGCTGCGGTCAACGTGACCCTGGGCCTGCCGATCATCCGCACGTCGGTCGACCACGGCACAGCCCTGGACCTGGCCGGCACCGGCAAGGTCGACACCGGCAGCCTGCGCGTCGCGCTGGAAACCGCCTACCAGATGGCCGAGAACCGACCATGAACGAGCAATACCAACACCGGGCGCGCAAGCGCTTCGGCCAGAACTTCCTGCACGACGCCGGCATCATCGACCGCATCCTGCGTGCCATCAACGCCAAGGCCGGCGAACATCTGCTGGAAATCGGCCCCGGCCAGGGCGCCCTGACCGAAGGCCTGCTCGGCAGCGGGGCACAACTGGACGTGGTGGAACTGGACAAGGACCTGGTGCCGATCCTGCAGCACAAGTTCGCCGACCGCAGCAATTTCCGCCTGCACCAAGGCGACGCCTTGAAGTTCGACTTCAACCAGCTAGGCGTGCCACCGCGCAGCCTCAAGGTAGTGGGCAACCTGCCCTACAACATTTCCACCCCGCTGATATTCCACCTGCTCAGCCATGCCGGGTTGATCCGCGACATGCACTTCATGCTGCAGAAGGAAGTGGTCGAGCGCATGGCCGCCGGCCCTGGCGGTGGTGACTGGGGGCGTCTGTCGATCATGGTGCAGTACCACTGCCGGGTCGAGCACCTGTTCAACGTTGGCCCTGGCGCATTCAACCCGCCGCCGAAAGTGGACTCGGCCATCGTCCGCCTGGTGCCGCACGAAGTGCTGCCGTACCCGGCCAAGGACGCAAAGCTGCTGGAGCAGGTGGTACGCGAAGCCTTCAACCAGCGCCGCAAGACCCTGCGCAACACCATGAAAGGCCTGCTCGACAGTGCGGCCATCGAAGCTGCCGGCGTGGATGGCAGCCTGCGCCCTGAACAGCTGGACCTGGCCGCCTTCGTGCGCCTGGCTGACCAGTTGGCCGATCAGCAAGCCTGATATCGCCTGTACCGGCCTCTTCGCGGGCAAACCCGCTCCCACAGGTACTGCACAGCCCTCAAAATCTGCGTAGTACCTTGTAGGAGCAGCCTTGTGCTGCGAAGAAGGATTTTCTTCGACAGTAATGGCCTCTTCGCAGCACAAGGCTGCTCCTACAGGTCCTGTGCATACCTTGAAACCCATGCTCTCCAGGTAGGAGCGGGTTTACCCGCGAAAGGGCCGGGACAGACAACACAAACCCCCAAGCCCCTCACCGCTGGCCCTCACCCCTCCCAATGGCCTAGACTGCATTACTGCGTCAGTTTGCCCAAGGCCCTTGCATGTCCGACCCTCGCTATAAAATCGACGTTAGCGTCGTGACCCGCTACCTCAAAGAACAATCCGACCCCGAAAACAGTCGTTTCGCTTTCGCCTACACCATCACTGTGCAGAACAATGGCTCGCTCAAGGCCAAGCTGCTGTCGCGCCACTGGCTGATCACCAACGGTGACGGCGAGGTCGAGGAGGTGCGTGGCGCCGGCGTGGTCGGCCAGCAGCCCAATATCGACCCGGGCCAGAGCCATACCTACAGCAGCGGCGCGGTCATCAGCACCCGCGTGGGCACCATGCAGGGCAGCTACCAGATGTTCGCCGAAGACGGCAAACGCTTCGATGCCGAGATCGCCCCCTTCCGCCTGGCGGTGCCCGGGGCGCTGCACTGATGGCTACCTATGCCGTCGGTGACCTGCAGGGCTGCCTGCAGCCACTCAAGTGCCTGCTCGAACGGGTCAATTTCAACCCCGCCGTCGACCACCTGTGGCTGGTCGGCGACCTGGTCAACCGCGGCCCCGAGTCACTGGAAACCCTGCGCTTCCTTTATTCGATCCGCCAGTCGCTGGTGTGCGTGCTAGGCAACCATGACCTGCACCTGCTGGCCGTCTGGCATAACGTCGAACGCCTGAAGAAAAGCGACACACTGCGCGAGATCATCGAAGCACCGGACGCCGATCAGCTGTTCGACTGGCTACGCCAGCAAAAGCTGCTGCATTACGACGAACCCCGTGGCATTGCGCTGGTTCACGCCGGTATTCCACCGCAATGGACCTTGGGCAAAGCCCTGGAACTGGCCGCCGAGGTAGAGGAAGTGCTGCGTGACGATGAGCGCCTGAAACTGTACCTGGACGGCATGTACGGCAACGAGCCGAACAAGTGGAGCAAGAGCCTCACCGGCATCGAACGCCTGCGGGTCATCACCAACTGCCTCACGCGCATGCGCTTCTGCACCGCCGAGGGCAAGCTCGACCTCAAGAGCAAGGAAGGCCTGGATACCGCCCCCAAGGGCTACAAGCCCTGGTACGCACACAAAGGCCGCCGCTCACGCCACGTGAAGATCATCTTCGGCCACTGGGCCGCCCTGCAGGGGCAGGTCGACGAGCCCGGCATCATCGCCCTGGACACCGGTTGCGTATGGGGCGGTGCCATGACCCTGTACAACGTCGACAGCGGCGAATACCACCGCTGTGACTGCAGCGACGACGGCAACTTACGCCTTCCCACCCAAACGCCTACACTGAACGATCAATCCTGAAGGAAGCCGTACCCATGAGCGAATTCAAGCGCATCCATCCCGAACAGGCCCTGGCCCTTCGCGCGCAAGGTGCGGTAGTCGTCGACATTCGCGACCCGCAGGCCTTTGCCGCCGGCCACATCACTGGCGCCAAGCATCTGGATAACCATTCTGTCGCCGAGTTCATCCGCAATGCCGACCTCGACGCCCCAACCCTGGTGGTGTGCTACCACGGCAATTCCAGCCAGAGCGCTGCGGCCTATCTGGTGAACCAGGGTTTCTCGGACGTATACAGCGTCGACGGCGGCTTTGAGCTGTGGCGCGCCACCTACCCGGCCGAAACCGCCCAGGGCACTGCCGAATAATTTTTTCATTTTTACTGCAGCCCGCGCCCCATGCGGGCTTGCGGCTTATCTGACGAACGGTCGTTCGCAACTTCTCCACGCCTCGCCCTTGACCTTGCGGATAACCAACTATTCTTAAGCGCAGGCCATCCAGAAAAAGGGGAGAGCCGGTACACCGGCGTGCGGGTCATCGGTAGCGTTAAAGGGTGTTCTGGGGGGTATACAGCAATCGGCAGCCCCGGTTGCATGCCAGCATCAGCTGACTGATCCGGCGTCGTCTCCACGTATCGAGCGAGGTGACGTCATGAGTATTTTTAGCCACTTCCAACAACGTTTCGAGTCTACGCGCCAGGAAGAACTCTCGCTGCAGGAGTACCTCGAGCTGTGCAAAGAGGATCGCAGTGCCTACGCATCGGCGGCCGAACGGCTGTTGCTGGCCATCGGTGAGCCGGAGCTGATCGACACCTCAACCAACTCCAGACTGTCGCGAATCTTCTCCAACAAGGTTATCCGCCGCTATCCGGCCTTTGCCGACTTCCATGGCATGGAAGAGTGCATCGACCAGATCGTGTCCTACTTCCGCCACGCCGCCCAAGGCCTGGAGGAGAAGAAACAGATCCTCTATCTGCTGGGCCCGGTGGGCGGCGGTAAGTCGTCGCTGGCCGAAAAACTCAAGCAGCTGATGGAAAAGGTACCGTTCTACGCCATCAAGGGCTCGCCGGTATTCGAGTCGCCATTGGGCCTGTTCAATGCCACCGAAGACGGGGCCATTCTCGAGGAAGAGTTCGGCATCCCGCGGCGCTACCTGAACACCATCATGTCGCCCTGGGCCACCAAGCGCCTGCAGGAGTTCGGCGGCGACATCAGCAAGTTCAAGGTGGTGAAGCTGTACCCGTCGATCCTCAACCAGATCGCCATCGCCAAGACCGAACCTGGCGACGAGAACAACCAGGACATTTCGGCCCTGGTCGGCAAGGTCGACATCCGCAAGCTCGAGGAATTCCCGCAGAACGACGCCGACGCATATGCCTATTCGGGCGCGCTGTGCCGGGCCAACCAGGGCCTGATGGAATTCGTCGAGATGTTCAAGGCCCCGATCAAGGTCCTGCACCCGTTGCTCACCGCCACCCAGGAAGGCAACTACAACAGTACCGAAGGCCTCGGCGCCATCCCCTACTCCGGGATTCTGCTGGCCCACTCCAACGAATCGGAGTGGCACACCTTCCGTAACAACAAGAACAACGAGGCGTTCATCGACCGGATCTACATCGTCAAGGTGCCGTACTGCCTGCGCGTCAGCGACGAAATCAAGATCTACGACAAGCTGCTGATCAACAGCTCGCTGGCCAAGGCGCACTGCGCGCCAGATACGCTGAAGATGCTCGCCCAGTTCACCGTGCTGTCGCGCCTGAAAGAGCCGGAAAACTCCAACATCTACTCGAAGATGCGGGTGTACGACGGGGAAAACCTCAAGGACACCGATCCGAAGGCCAAGTCGATCCAGGAGTACCGCGATGCCGCCGGCGTCGACGAAGGCATGAACGGCCTGTCGACCCGCTTCGCGTTCAAGATCCTGTCCAAGGTGTTCAACTTCGATCCGCATGAAGTGGCCGCCAACCCGGTGCACCTGCTTTATGTGCTGGAGCAGCAGATCGAGCAGGAACAATTCCCGGCGGAAGTGCGCGAACGCTACCTGCGCTACCTGAAGGAGTACCTGGCCCCGCGCTATATCGAGTTCATTGGCAAGGAAATCCAGACCGCCTACCTGGAGTCCTACAGCGAGTACGGCCAGAACATCTTCGACCGCTACGTGCTGTATGCAGACTTCTGGATTCAGGACCAGGAATACCGCGACCCGGAAACCGGCGAAATCCTCAACCGTATCGCCCTCAACGAAGAACTGGAGAAGATCGAGAAGCCGGCCGGCATCAGCAACCCGAAAGATTTCCGCAACGAAATCGTCAACTTCGTGCTGCGCGCCCGCGCCAACAACAACGGCAAGAACCCGAGCTGGCTGAGCTACGAAAAGCTGCGGGTGGTGATCGAGAAGAAAATGTTCTCCAACACCGAAGACCTGCTGCCGGTCATCAGCTTCAACGCCAAGGCAAGCAAGGAGGACCAACAGAAACACAACGACTTCGTCACGCGTATGGTAGAGCGTGGCTACACCGACAAACAGGTTCGTCTGCTGTCGGAATGGTACCTGCGGGTCAGGAAATCGCAATAAAGCGACAAGCTACCCACCGCGCGCCCAGGGCTGCCATGCCAGCCCTGGGCGGCGGCAGCTGCTTTGCTGCCTTTATCTGCAGCAGCTCGTAGCTTGAAGCGTGCAGCTGTTCCCAGCTACCGGAGGGACCATGAGCTACGTTATAGATCGACGCCTGAACGGCAAGAACAAGAGCACGGTGAACCGCCAGCGCTTCCTGCGGCGGTACCGCGAACACATCAAGAAAGCCGTCGAAGAGGCGGTAAGCCGCCGTTCCATCATGGACATGGAACATGGCGAGCAGATCAGCATTCCGGGGCGCGACATCGACGAACCGGTGCTGCACCATGGTCGCGGGGGCAAGCAGACCATCGTGCACCCAGGCAACAAGGAATTCACCGCCGGTGAACACATCCCCAGGCCACAAGGCGGTGGCGGTGGCAGCGGCCGAGGCAAGGCCGGCAACTCCGGCGAAGGCATGGACGACTTCGTATTCCAGATCACCCAGGAAGAATTCCTCGAGTTCATGTTCGAGGACCTCGAGCTACCCAACCTGGTCAAACGTCACCTGACCGGGGCCGACACTTTCAAGACCGTGCGCGCCGGTATCGCCAACGAAGGCAACCCGTCACGCATCAACATCGTGCGCACCCTGCGTTCGGCCCATGCCCGGCGCATCGCCCTGACCGGCAGCAGCCGCGCACTGCTGCGCGAAGCGCAAAAGGAACTCGCCCGCCTGAAGGTCGAGGAGCCAGACAACTTCACCGATATCCAGGAAGTCGAACACGAGATCGAACGCCTGAAGGCACGCATCAACCGCCTGCCCTTCCTCGACACCTTCGACCTCAAGTACAACCTGCTGGTCAAGCAGCCCAACCCCAGTTCCAAGGCTGTGATGTTCTGCCTGATGGACGTGTCCGGCTCGATGACCCAGGCCACCAAGGACATCGCCAAGCGCTTCTTCATCCTGCTGTACCTGTTCCTCAAGCGTAACTACGACCGCATCGAAGTGGTGTTCATCCGCCACCACACCAGCGCTCGTGAAGTCGACGAGGAAGAATTCTTCTATTCGCGGGAAACCGGCGGCACCATCGTTTCCAGCGCACTCAAACTGATGCAGGAGGTCATGGCCGAACGCTACCCGGCCAGCGACTGGAACATCTACGCCGCCCAGGCTTCCGACGGCGACAACTGGAACGACGACTCGCCGATCTGCCGTGACATCCTGGCCAAGCAGATCATGCCGCATGTGCAGTACTACACTTACGTTGAAATCACCCCGCGTGAACACCAGGCGCTGTGGTACGAATACGAGCGCATCGGCGAAGCCTTCCCCGACACGTTCGCCCAGCAGCAGTTGGTATCGGCCGGGGATATCTACCCGGTCTTCCGTGAACTCTTCCAGCGCAGGTTAGCCACATGACCGCCAGAGCACAGAGACGCCAACCTATTTCCACCGGGTCCGAGTGGACGTTCGAACTGATCCAGACCTACGACCGGGAAATCAGCCGCCTGGCCGAGCGTTACGCCCTGGACACCTACCCCAACCAGATCGAGGTCATTACCGCCGAGCAGATGATGGACGCCTACGCCTCGGTCGGGATGCCGCTGGGTTATCACCACTGGTCCTACGGCAAGCAGTTCCTCAGCACGGAGAAGTCCTACAGCCGTGGCCAGATGGGCTTGGCCTACGAGATCGTGATCAACTCCGACCCCTGCATCGCCTACCTGATGGAAGAAAACACCATGTGCATGCAGGCACTGGTGATCGCCCACGCCTGCTACGGCCATAACAGTTTCTTCAAGGGCAACTACCTGTTCCGCACCTGGACCGACGCCAGTTCAATCATCGACTACCTGGTGTTCGCCAAGCAGTACATCGCCCAGTGCGAAGAGCGCCATGGCATTGATGCCGTGGAAGACCTGATCGACTCCTGCCATGCCCTCATGAACTACGGCGTCGACCGCTACAAGCGGCCTTATCCGATTTCCGCTGAAGAGGAGCGGCGGCGGCAGAAGGAGCGCGAGGAGCACCTGCAGCGGCAGATCAATGACCTTTGGCGGACCATTCCGAAGAGCGCCGACAAGGGTAACGAGCGAGATGATGCGCGCTTCCCCGCCGAACCGCAGGAAAACATCCTGTATTTCATCGAGAAGAACGCCCCGCTGCTGGAGCCCTGGCAACGTGAAGTGGTGCGCATCGTGCGCAAGATCGCCCAGTATTTCTACCCGCAGCGCCAGACCCAAGTGATGAACGAAGGCTGGGCGACGTTCTGGCACTACACACTGATGAACGACCTGTACGACGAGGGGCTGATCACCGAAGGCTTCATGATGGAGTTTCTGCAGTCGCACACCAGCGTGGTATTCCAGCCCGGCTTCGACAGCCCCTACTACAACGGCATCAACCCCTACGCACTGGGCTTTGCGATGTATACCGACATCCGCCGCATGTGCGAAAACCCGACCGAAGAAGATCGGCGCTGGTTCCCCGACATTGCCGGCAGCGACTGGCTTTCTACCATCAAGTTCGCCATGAGCAGCTTCAAGGACGAGAGCTTCATCCTGCAGTACCTGTCGCCGAAGGTCATTCGCGATCTGAAGCTGTTCAGCATCCTCGATGACGACCAGCGCGACGACCTGTATGTACCTGCCATCCACGACGAGGCCGGCTACCGGACCATTCGCGAACTACTGGCGGCGCAGTACAACCTGGGCAACCGCGAACCGAACGTGCAGATCTGGAGCGTTGACCGCCGCGGCGACCGCTCGCTGACCTTGCGTCACCAGCAACACAACCGCAAACCGCTGGGCGATTCTACCGATGAAGTGCTCAAGCACCTGCACCGCCTGTGGGGCTTCGACATCCACCTGGAGACCGTCCAGGGAGAGCAGGTGATGAAAACCCACCACATGCCACCACGCGGCGAGCACGGCGAAAGCGCCGACTATGGCCGCATGGATCTGGCTGTCATTCACCACCTCTAGTGCAACTTCAAGGCTGCCGACGGGTTATCCTGTCGGCAGTTATGGAGAGCTGCACATGCACATCTACAAAGTCGGCGGCGCCGTGCGCGACCGCCTGCTCGGCCGCCCTGTCAGCGATATCGACTGGCTGGTGGTCGGCGCCACGGTCGAGGAAATGCACGCCAAGGGCTTTCGACCGGTCGGCGCTGATTTCCCGGTGTTCCTGCACCCGAAAACCGGCGAGGAATACGCCCTGGCGCGCACCGAGCGCAAGAGCGGGCGTGGCTACGGCGGTTTCACTTTCCACGCCAGCCCCGATGTGACCCTGGAAGAAGACCTGATCCGTCGTGACCTGACCATCAATGCAATGGCCGAGGACGAGACGGGTACGGTATACGATCCCTATCATGGCCAGGACGATATCGATCAACGCCTTTTACGCCATGTTTCCCCGGCATTCGCCGAAGATCCGTTGCGCGTACTGCGTGTCGCGCGCTTTGCTGCCCGTTATGCACCGCTGGGATTCCGGGTTGCCGATGAGACGCTTGAGCTGATGCGTCAGATCAGTGCCTCTGGCGAATTGCAGGCGCTGACCGCCGAGCGCAGCTGGAAGGAAATCGAGCGGGCGCTGATGGAGGCGCAGCCACGGATGTTTTTCCAGGTGCTGCGTGCTTGCGATGCTCTGCAGGAACTGCTGCCCGAACTGGATGACGGCCCCCAGGCTCTGGCAGCATTGGAACAGGCTGCAATGCACGACCAGCCCCTGCATATACGCTGGGCCTGCCTGCTACAGCCGCTGGCACCGGACGCCATCAAGGCAGTCAACAAGCGCCTGAAGGCGCCGCGAGAGTGTCAGGAGCTGGCGTTGCTGACGGGTGAGTGCCTGGAGCTAGGCAACCAGGCGCAGGAACTGCCTGCCGCGACAATCCTGGAGCTGTTGCAGAAGTTCGACGTGTACCGGCGGCCGCAGCGGTTCGAGGATTTCCTGATCGCTTGCGAGATGACAGCACTGGGCGAGGGAAAATCGGGTTATCCACAGGCCGACTACCTGCGAGGGGCAGCGGCGGCGGCGCGGGCAGTGGATGTTAAGCCATTGGTGCAGGCAGGGCTGACCGGCCAGGCCTTGGGTGAAGCGCTCAAAAGTGAGCGGCTGAAAGCGCTCGAGGCTTACAAGCGCGATTGAGCATACCGGTCCTTTCGCGGGCGTGCCCGCGAAGAGGCCGGTACAGGCTTACGCGGGAGTCAGCTGCAACCCACGCCACTCAAAGGCAACCGGCGCCAGCACCTGATCAATTTGCGCCTCCTGCCACAACTGCGCCATTGTCTTGCCTACCCCCGGATGCACAAGCTCCGGCGCCAGCAGCGACAGTGGCCACAGCACAAAGGCGTTCTTCAGGATCTCGGCCCGAGGCAACACCAGCCCATCGAACGTGCCGTGCAAGTCGTCATACATCAGCACGTCGATATCCAGCGGCAGCCCCTTGCGGTCCGGGGCATAGCGGCCATTGTCGGCCTCGATGAACTTCAACCGGCGGTCCAGTTCGATCAACGGCAACGCAGTCTGCCCAGTCACCACGAAGTTGATGAACGGACCGCTCTTGATCCCCACCGCCTGGCTTTCGAACGCCGGCGAGCAGCGCATGTCGGTCAGGATGCCTGCCAACGCATCGAGCCCGGCGCACAAATGCACCTCGCGATCAATGTTGCTGCCAAGGCCCAGGTAAACCGTGCTCAGAGACATCCGCGCTCGATCTCCACGCCAACACCGCCACGGGCTGCCGGTACCGCACCCGGCTTGGTCAGCTTCAACCGCACCCACGGGATGTGGAACTCTTCCATCAACGTCGCCACCAGGCGCTCGGCGAAAGTTTCAACCAACTCGAAACGCGCCTGTTCGGCAAACGCCTGGATACGGGCCGACACACTGGCATAATCCAGCGCCAGGTTCAGGTCGTCACCCGCCGCAGCCGGGCGGTTATCCCAGGCAAAGCTCAGGTCCAGGCGCAAGCACTGGCGAATATCCCGCTCCCAGTCATAGGCACCGATGACGGTATCGACTTCCAGGCCTTCGATGAACACTCTGTCCAAGCACTTCTCTCCACAGCACGACAAGGGCGACTGGCGCCGTTAGAATCAGGGCGTCCTCGCCCGGAATAGTTAGCATGTTTTGGTTACTGGCGTTGCTCGCCTACCTGCTTGGCTCGCTGTCCTTCGCCATCGTCCTCAGCCGCCTTACGGGCAGTCCGGACCCGCGTTCCAGCGGTTCAGGCAATGCCGGCGCCACCAACATGCTACGCCTGGCAGGCCGCAAACTGGCGATCCTGACCCTGCTTGGCGACCTGTGCAAGGGCCTGTTGCCGGTATTGCTCGCCCGCGGTGCCGGCCTGGACCTGCAAGCGCAGGCCTGGATTGGCGTTTGCGCAGTGCTGGGCCACCTGTTCCCGCTGTACTTCCGCTTTCAGGGCGGCAAGGGCGTGGCAACTGCCGCCGGCATGCTCATGGCCCTGTATTTCCCAGCCGCGCTGCTGGCCATCGGCGCCTGGCTGCTGACTTTCTACCTCACCCGCACCAGTTCGCTGGCGGCACTGATCGCCACACCACTGACCTTGCCGTTGCTGGCCTGGCGCGAGCCAGAGGCCCTGCTGCCGATCACTGTGTTGACGGCTATGATCGTATGGCGCCATCGCAGCAACCTGCGCGACCTGTTCGCAGGCCGCGAACGGCACTTCTGAAGCTTAAAGCGGCGGCAACTGCTCCATCGGCCAGCGTGCCTGCACACTGATTGCCAGGTCTTGCTGTTGCCCGGCCAACAACCGCTGGCAGCCGGCATAGGCGATCATCGCACCGTTGTCGGTACAGAACTGCGGGCGCGCGTAGTACACGTTGCCCTTGATGCTGCCGAGCATGTCCTCGAGGGACGCACGCAGTGCCTTGTTGGCGCTGACGCCACCGGCAATGACCAGGCGCTTGAGGCCAGTCTGTTTCAACGCCCGCTTGCACTTGATGGTCAAAGTCTCCACCACCGCCTGCTGGAATGCCAGGGACAGGTCGCAACGGGTTTGCTCACTGTCGTCGCCGGCATCGCGGCACTGCTGCCAGGTGTTCAGGGCAAAGGTTTTCAGGCCGCTGAAGCTGAACTCCAGGCCCGGGCGGTCGGTCATCGGCCGCGGGAACACGAAGCGGCCAGGCACACCGCGTTCGGCCAGACGGGCGATTTCCGGGCCACCGGGGTAGTTCAGGCCGATCAGCTTGGCGGTCTTGTCGAACGCTTCACCGGCGGCGTCGTCCAGGCTCTCGCCCAGCAGCTCGTACTGGCCGATGCCATCGACCCGCACCAGCTGGGTGTGACCACCGGAAACCAACAAAGCGACGAACGGAAACTCCGGTGGGTTTTCTTCCAGCATGGGTGCCAGCAGGTGGCCTTCCATGTGGTGTACGCCAATCGCCGGGATGTCCCAGGCAAAGGCCAGCGCCTGGGCGCACGAGGCCCCCACCAGCAGGGCACCGACCAGGCCAGGGCCTGCGGTGTAGGCGATGGCGTCGATCTCGGTGGCGACGCAGCCGGCCTCATCCAGCACCTGGCGGATGAGTGGCAGCATGCGCTTGACGTGGTCGCGCGAGGCAAGCTCTGGCACCACACCGCCGAACACGCGGTGCAGGTCGATCTGGCTGAACAGCGCGTCGGCCAACAAACCGCGCTCGCTGTCGTATAATGCGACGCCAGTTTCGTCGCAGGATGTTTCCAATCCCAGTACTAGCATGGGTTCGTCCCTTGTGGGGGCTGAATTCGAAGCCGCGCATGATAGTCCCCGTGTCGGATGCCGACCAGCGGTTTTCGATCAGAGGCTTTGCATTCCGGCTTGCTAAGGGTTAACATCCGCAACCCTTGAAAACCGACGTTCTCCAGCACACCTTTGTTTTGCCAGGAGCACGTCTACCCCGGTAATGAATTAAGGTAGCCCTGGATGCCAGCCGTCAAAGTTAAAGAGAACGAACCCTTCGACGTAGCTCTGCGTCGTTTCAAGCGCTCCTGCGAAAAAGCCGGTGTACTGGCTGAAGTTCGTAGCCGCGAGTTTTACGAGAAGCCGACCGCCGAGCGTAAGCGCAAAGCAGCTGCTGCTGTTAAGCGTCACGCCAAGAAAGTTCAGCGCGAACAGCGCCGCGCCGTTCGTCTGTACTAATACAGGCGTTCTACGCAAAGCTTCTGCCCTGCCCGGCTAACCGCCGGGCGATGGCAGTGGTCGTTTCAAACTTGAGCAGCTAGCTCAAGGCCCTGCACAAGCTTCATGCGAACTGCACATGGGCAACCTGCCTGAAACGTCAGAGCTGGTCCTCCTTGTTGTATGACCAGACGTGCACGTCCGACTGACGAGCCCTCAGGGGCTGGCGACGAGCACACATTCCCTCGCACTTTCCCAAGCGGCACTCGCCCCATTCGGCGCGTGAGCGATTAGACTTGCCAGCTGCCAGATGACGAGACTGCCATGGCCGGGCTGATTCCCCAGAGTTTCATTGACGACCTTATCAACCGCCTCGACATCGTCGACGTGGTGAGTTCGCGCGTCCAGCTGAAAAAAACCGGCAAGAACTATTCCGCCTGCTGCCCGTTCCACAAGGAAAAAACCCCTTCCTTCACGGTCAGCCCCGACAAGCAGTTCTACTACTGCTTCGGCTGCGGCGCCGGCGGCAACGCCCTGGGCTTCGTCATGGACCACGACAACCTGGACTTCCCCCAGGCGGTCGAGGAGCTGGCCCGCGCCGCCGGCATGGAAGTACCCCGCGAGCAAGGTCGCCGCGACCACAAGCCGCGCCAGCCAACCGATTCGCCGCTGTACCCGCTGCTGGACGCCGCCTCGGAGTTCTACCGCCAGGCCCTGCGCAGCCACCCGACCCGCAAGGCAGCGGTGGATTACCTCAAGGGCCGCGGCCTGTCCGGGGAAATCGCCCGTGACTTCGGCCTGGGCTTCGCCCCGCCAGGCTGGGATAACCTGCTCAAGCACCTGGGTGCCGACACCTTGCAGCAGAAGGTGATGATCGATGCCGGCCTGTTGATCGAAAACGCCGAAAGCGGCAAGCGCTACGACCGTTTCCGCGACCGGGTGATGTTCCCGATCCGCGACAGCCGCGGACGCATCATCGCCTTTGGTGGCCGAGTGCTCGGCGACGACAAGCCCAAGTATCTGAACTCCCCGGAAACCCCGGTGTTCCACAAGGGCCAGGAACTCTACGGCCTGTACGAGGCACGCAAGCACAACCGCAACCTCGACGAAATCATCGTCGTCGAGGGCTACATGGACGTCATTGCCCTGGCCCAGCAGGGCCTGCGCAACGCCGTGGCCACCCTCGGCACCGCCACCAGCGAAGAGCACCTCAAGCGCCTGTTCCGCGTGGTACCCAGCGTGCTGTTCTGCTTCGACGGTGACCAGGCCGGGCGCAAGGCCGCCTGGCGCGCCCTGGAGTCGACCCTGTCGAACCTGCAGGACGGCCGCCGCGCGCGCTTCCTGTTCCTGCCCGAAGGCGAAGACCCGGACAGCCTGGTGCGCGCCGAAGGCACCGACGCCTTCATGGCCCGCATCAACCAGCACGCCCAGCCGCTGGCCGATTACTTCTTCGAGCAGCTAAGCGTCGAAGCCGACCCGCGCTCGCTGGAAGGCAAGGCGCACATGGCGACCCTTGCCGCACCGCTGATCGAAAAGATCCCCGGCGCCAACCTGCGCCAGCTGATGCGCAACCGCCTTAAGGAAATCACCGGCCTCGACCCGCAGCAGGTCGAGCAACTGGCGCAACACGCCCCGGCCACCAGCAGCGTGCCGGACTACGACCCTGGCTACGACTATGACGCCATGGCCAGCTATACCCCCGATTACGGCGACATGCCGCAGCACGACTTCGCCCCCGTTCATCAGGAACAGGAGTGGAAGCCGAACAAGGGCGCTGGCAAGAAGCAGTGGGGCGACAAACCCTGGGACAAGAACCGCAAGGGTGGCAAGCCATGGCAGCAGCGTGACGAAGCACCACCACGCGTACCGGCCCCGGTCGAGCCACCCACCCTGGCCGCCCTGCGCACGTTGCTGCACCACCCTCTGCTGGCCGGCAAGGTGGAAGATGCCAGCCACTTCGCCGATGAAGAACACTTGTACAGCCAGCTGCTGGTGGCACTGATCGAAGCCGCGCAGAAAAATCCTGGGCTAAGCTCAATGCAGTTGATCGCACGTTGGCACGGCACCGAACAGGGGCGCCTGCTGCGGGCCCTGGCGGAAAAGGAATGGCTGATCGTGGCCGACAACCTTGAACAACAGTTTTTCGACACTATAACTAGCTTGTCCGCCCGCCAACGCGAGCGCAGCCTGGAACAACTGCTCAGGAAATCACGTCAAAGCGAATTGACCAGCGAGGAAAAAACCCAGCTCCTCGCCCTGCTGAGCCGGAATGTTCCCGCACAAACGCCGACCTCATCTGGCGCGTGAGGCCCATGCTCGGGTATAATCCTCGGCTTGTTTTTTGCCCGCCAAGACCTTCAGTGGATAGGGTGTTATGTCCGGAAAAGCGCAACAGCAGTCTCGTATCAAAGAGTTGATCACCCGCGGTCGTGAGCAGGGCTACCTGACTTACGCGGAGGTCAACGACCACCTGCCTGAGGATATTTCAGATCCGGAACAGGTGGAAGACATCATCCGCATGATCAACGACATGGGGATCAACGTATTCGAGAGTGCTCCGGATGCGGATGCCCTTCTGTTGGCGGAAGCCGACACCGACGAAGCCGCGGCCGAAGAAGCCGCTGCTGCGTTGGCGGCAGTTGAAACCGATATCGGCCGCACGACCGACCCGGTGCGCATGTACATGCGCGAAATGGGCACCGTCGAGCTGCTGACCCGCGAAGGCGAGATCGAAATCGCCAAGCGTATCGAGGAAGGCATCCGTGAAGTCATGGGCGCCATCGCTCACTTCCCGGGCACTGTCGACTACATTCTCAGCGAATATGACCGTGTCACCAGCGAAGGCGGCCGTCTGTCGGACGTTCTCAGCGGTTACATCGATCCTGACGACAATATCGCCGCGCCGACCGAAGAAGTGCCGATCCCAGGCACCAAGGCCGCCGCTGCGAAGGAAGAGTCCGACGACGACGAGGACGAATCCGAAAGCGGTGACGACGAGGAAGAGGCCGAGAGCGGCCCGGACCCGGAAGTCGCCCGTCAGCGTTTCGGCGCGGTCAACGACCAGCTTCAGGCCACCAACAAGGTTCTGAAGAAGAATGGTCGCACCCACCAGGAAAGCATCGACGCCCTGCAGGCCCTGGCCGATTTGTTCATGCCGATCAAGCTGGTACCGAAGCAGTTCGAGGTACTGGTAGAGCGTGTTCGTGACGCCCTGAACCGCCTGCGCCAGCAGGAACGCGCCATCATGCAGCTGTGCGTGCGTGACGCCCGCATGCCGCGTGCCGACTTCCTGCGCATGTTCCCGAGCAACGAAACCGACCAGACCTGGAGCGGTGACCTGGCCAAGCGCAACACCAAATGGGCTGCCGCCCTGGGTGAAAAGGACGCTGCCATCGTCGCTTGCCAGCAGAAGCTGATCGACCTTGAGACCGAAACCGGCCTGACCGTTGCCGAGATCAA
Source organism: Pseudomonas asiatica (assembly GCF_009932335.1). Lineage (NCBI taxonomy): Bacteria > Pseudomonadati > Pseudomonadota > Gammaproteobacteria > Pseudomonadales > Pseudomonadaceae > Pseudomonas > Pseudomonas asiatica. Next base: position 307,536 of record NZ_BLJF01000002.1, on the reverse strand, counting down.
GGAAATCAACCGTCGTATGTCGATCGGTGAAGCCAAGGCCCGCCGCGCCAAGAAAGAAATGGTCGAGGCGAACCTGCGTCTGGTGATCTCCATCGCCAAGAAGTACACCAACCGTGGCTTGCAATTCCTCGACCTGATCCAGGAAGGCAACATCGGCTTGATGAAAGCGGTGGACAAGTTCGAATACCGTCGCGGCTACAAGTTCTCGACCTATGCCACCTGGTGGATCCGCCAGGCGATCACCCGTTCGATCGCCGACCAGGCGCGCACCATCCGTATTCCGGTGCACATGATCGAGACGATCAACAAGCTCAACCGTATTTCCCGCCAGATGCTGCAGGAAATGGGTCGCGAACCGACCCCGGAAGAGCTGGGCGAGCGCATGGAAATGCCTGAGGACAAGATCCGCAAGGTACTGAAGATCGCCAAAGAGCCGATCTCCATGGAAACCCCGATCGGTGACGACGAAGATTCGCACCTGGGCGACTTCATCGAGGACTCGACCATGCAGTCCCCGATTGACGTGGCCACGGTCGAAAGCCTCAAGGAAGCCACTCGTGACGTGCTCTCGGGCCTGACCGCACGCGAAGCCAAGGTGCTGCGTATGCGCTTCGGTATCGACATGAACACCGACCACACCCTCGAAGAGGTGGGCAAGCAGTTCGACGTGACCCGCGAGCGGATCCGTCAGATCGAAGCGAAGGCGTTGCGCAAACTGCGCCACCCGACTCGCAGCGAGCATCTGCGCTCCTTCCTCGACGAGTGATGACAAAACCCCGGCCCAGGCCGGGGTTTTTCTTTTCCGGCTGTTGCGCAAAATCTGAATTCTGGCGCGATCTCTGTAGGAGCAGCCTTGTGCTGCGAAGAGTCCATTGCAACAGTAGATGATCTTTCGCCTGACTGGCGTCTTCGCAGCACAAGGCTGCTCCTACAGGGGGCGCGCATGCCATGAAGGCCATGCAGGTCGCCCCACACCCGCAAGGCCCTGTTGCCTCTGACAAAAGACCCTGCCTTCCACCGCACACCTACAGCAATGCCCGTCTACACTCGACTTCATACCACTTGAATGTGAGGCCGCTATGCCGCTGATGCCGGCCATCCTGTTGCTGCTCCTGATCTTGTGGAACACAACGGCCGGCGCCCTGACCCTGACAGACGAGGAGAAAGCCTGGTTGGCTGCCCACCCGCAGCTGAGCCTGGGTGTAGACGCCTCTTGGCCACCGTTCGAGTTTCGCGACCAGGAGGGCCGGTACCAGGGATTGGCCGCCGATTACATCGCCACGATCCAGCAACGCCTGGGCGTGACGCTCAAACCGGTCGAACCCAGCAGCTGGACCGAGGTACTGGCGCAAGCACGCGAAAGCCGCATCGACCTGCTGCCCGGCATCATGTCCACCCCCGAGCGCCAAGGCTACCTGGCCTTCACCCGGCCGTACCTCGACTTCCCCATCGTTATCCTCGCCCACAAAGGCGGTGCACAGCCGCGCAACCTGGACGACCTTTACGGCCTGAAGATCGCCGTGGTCGAAAACTACGCCCCGCACGAACTGCTGCGCACCCAACACCCAGACCTCAACCTGGTGGCCCTACCTAACGTCAGCTCTACCCTGCAGGCCCTGGCCACCGACGAAGTGGACGCCGTGGTCGGTGACCTCGCTTCAAGCATCTGGAGCCTGCGCCAGCTCAAGCTCGACGGCCTCTACGTCAGCGGCGAAACGCCCTACCGCTACCAACTGGCCATGGCCGCCCCGCGCGACAAGAAAGTACTGGTCGGCATTCTCGACAAAGTGATAGCCGACATGAGCAGCAGCGAAGTCAGCCAGATCCAGCAACGCTGGGTGGGCAATGTTGTCGACCAACGGATGTTCTGGTCGGACCTGCTGGTGTATGGCCTGCCCACGGTGCTGGTATTGATGGCCGTGCTGGCAGCGGTCATCCGCATCAACCGCCGGCTCAGTTCGGAAATTTCACGGCGCATCGCCTTGGAGCAGGAACTGCGCAGCAGCGAGTACCACTATCGCAGCCTGGTCGAGAGCCTGTCCGCCATAGCCTGGGAGGCCGACGCCAACGACTTCACCTACAGCTACGTCTCGCCCCACGCAGAAGGCCTGCTCGGCTACCCATTGGCCGACTGGCTCAAACCTGGCTTCTGGCGCAGCATCCTGCACCCGGAGGATGCCCTCTGGGCCCAGGCCTACTGCGACAGCGAGACTGCCGCCGGCCGCGACCACAGCCTCGACTACCGGGTGATCAGGGCCGATGGCCAGCCACTGTGGGTACGCAACATCGTCAGCATGATCGAGCATGGCCACCAGCCGGTGATGCGTGGCCTGATGATCGACATCAGCGAGACCAAGCGCACCGAGGACGCCCTGCGCCTGTCCGAACAGAAGTTCGCCTCGGTGTTCCAGCAGTGCCCCGACATCCTGCTGATCGCCCGCCACAGCGACGGCTGCCTGCTGGAGGTGAACGAGGCCTTCGAAGAGCAGATCGGCCTCACCCCGAGCCAGGTAATTGGCCGCACCGCCACCGAGCTCAACCTGTGGGGCGTCGAAGGCGACGGCCCGCGGCTGCTCGAACGCCTGCACCAAGGCGGTATCCGCAACCTGGAAATGAGCTTCCGCCGCAGCAACGGCCAACTCTTCACCGGCCTGACCTCGGCCGAAACCTTTGAACTCGACGGCAACCTCGCGCTCGTGGTGGCGGTACGCGATATCAGCCAGCTCAAGGAAACCCAGGAGCAGCTACAAACCTCGGAAGAGAAATTCGCCAAGGCCTTCCATGCCTCGCCCGATGGCCTGCTGCTGTCGCGCCAGAGCGACGGTTTGCTGCTCGAAGTGAACGAAGGCTTCTGCCGCCTGACCGGCTATGATCTCAGCCCGACCATCGACCAGACCTCGCTGGACCTGGGCATCTGGGTCGACCTCAACGAGCGCAAGCGTCTGGTCCAACAGCTAAAACGCGACGGCTTCGTACGCGACTTCACGTGCCACCTGCGCCGCAGCGACGGGCAGATTCGCCTCTGCGAACTCTCTGCACGGCCGCTGCCGATTGCTGGCGACGACTGCATACTGACCATCGCCCGCGACATCACTGAGCGCCATCTGATGCAGGAAAAGCTGCAGCTGGCCGCCACCGTGTTCGAGAACACCGCCGAAGGCGTGCTGATCACCGACATCGACCAGCACATTAGTGCCGTAAACCGCGCCTTCAGCGAAATCACCGGTTACAGTGAGATCGAAGCCCTCGGTCAGACCCCACGCCTGCTCGCCTCCGGCCAGCACGACAGTGCGTTCTATGCCGCCATGTGGCACCAGCTGACCGATGAAGGCCATTGGCAAGGCGAGATCTATAACAAGCGCAAGAACGGCGAACTGTACCCCGGCTGGCTGACCATCAGCGCCGTACGCAACAGCGAGCGCGAGATTACCCACTTCGTCGCTGTGTTCGCCGACATCTCCAGCCTCAAGCACGCCCAGGCCAAGCTTGACTACCAGGCCCACCACGACCCACTGACCGGCCTGCCCAACCGTGCCCTGTTCGAGAACCGCCTGCAGGCCGCGCTCACCTGCGCGCAGGTCTCCAACCGCAAGGGCGCGGTGCTGTTCCTTGACCTAGACCGTTTCAAGCACATCAACGACAGCCTCGGCCACCCGGTCGGCGATCTGCTGCTCAAGGGCATCGCCCAACGCCTGAAAGAGCAGGTGCGTGATGTCGACACCGTGGCCCGCCTGGGTGGCGATGAGTTCATCATCCTGCTGCCCGGCCTGCACAAACCCAGTGACGCCAGCGCCATCGCCAACAAGCTGCTGACCTGCTTCAACGCGCCATTCCAGGCTGGCGAGCATGAGTTCTTCACCAGCGCCAGCATCGGCATCAGCCTTTATCCACAGGACGGTACCGACGTTGCCACACTGATTCGCAACGCCGACGCCGCCATGTACCGCTCCAAGGCCAAGGGCCGTAACCGCGTCGAAGCCTACACCCTCGACCTCACCGCCCAGGCCAGCGAACGCATCGCCCTGGAGCACGAACTGCGCCGCGCCATCGAGCGCAACGAACTGAGCCTGTGCTTCCAGCCCAAGCTCAGCCTCAAGACACAGAGCCTGGTCGGTGCCGAAGCGCTGATACGCTGGAGCCACCCGACCTTTGGTGAAGTGCCGCCGGAGCACTTCATTCACCTGGCGGAAGAGAACGGCACCATACTCCAGATCGGTGACTGGGTACTGGAGCAGGCCTGCCGGCAGATGCAGGCCTGGAAGATGCACTACGACCCCTTCGGCCCGCTGTCGATAAACCTCGCCGGCGCCCAGCTACGCCATCCCCACCTTGCCAGGCGCATCGAACAGTTGCTGAAGCACTACCAGCTCACAGCCGGTGACCTGCAGCTGGAAATCACCGAAAACTTCATCATGAGCCAGGCAGAGGAAGCCTTGGCCGTGCTGTACCAGCTGAAGAAACTGGGCGTGCAACTGGCCATCGACGATTTCGGCACCGGTTATTCATCGCTGAGCTACCTCAAGCGCCTGCCGCTGGACATTCTCAAGATCGACAAGTCGTTCATCCGCGGGCTGCCCGACGACCCTCATGACGCCGCCATCGCCCGCGCCATCATCGCCCTGGGCCGCAGCATGCAGCTGACCATCATTGCCGAGGGCGTGGAAAACCAGGCCCAGCAACGGTTCCTGGCGGCAGAGGGCTGTGAGCAGATCCAGGGCTACATCGTCAGCCTGCCCCTGCCCCCGGACGACTTCGCGGCGACGTTTCTTCGCATAGCACTATCGGATCTTTCAGATGGCACAGGTGCGAAACCCTCGTTATAATCCGGCCACTTACTGAGGGCCTATAGCTCAGTCGGTTAGAGCAGAGGACTCATAATCCTTTGGTCCACGGTTCGAGTCCGTGTGGGCCCACCAGAAAACTCAAAGGCCTACGTTGCAGAACGTAGGCCTTTGTCATTTCAGGGACTGCAGTCGTCATGTTCTCCTGACTAGGGCAACTCCTCTTGCTGGGCTATCCAGCTGTGTATGTACTGAAGAACCCGTGTCGCACCTTCGGCAGTTTCCACCAGCTCTATCGGCCGCTCACCACTGAGGAACTGATTGGGCTGCTCCATCCACTTGAACGCTGCCGCCCTGCTTCCGCGTACAGGAATGGCCAAATCCAGAATTTCCTGCAGCAGTTCAGGTTGTCCATACCAGGACTCCGGCTTGATGGTTGGTTTCCTCCCTGGAATCACTCTCGGTAGCTGACAGGCCGCAAGCTCGCCTGAATTGATGTGCTCTCGCTTCCAGTGCGCAAACTTGATCAGGTCGGTATTCGCCGAGCGGTTTTGCCCCGACGTCGGCACAACCACGCCAATCCGCACATCTGTGTGAGCACGAATCATCTGAAGTGCAGGAGCGATGTCAGTATCGTTGGTAACGATGACGGCATGGTCAACCTGCCCCGTGATCGAATCATGGTAAGCCTGGAGGGCCAGATTCACGTCGCTCTGTTTCTCCTCCACCTTCCAGGCCTGGATTTCCTGGCACTCACGCGGAGCCTTGTCCGGATTTTCAGGGTCGACGATCTTCACCTTCATTTTATTGACGGCGTAATAACCTTCGATGAGCTCTATTCGACCGTCATGCAGCTTGCGCAAAGCAGTGTGGTAGCGAGCTTGTGACGACACTGAATCGCCAGCACGGGCGACCGACTCGATGATCTTTGCCGTGAAATATTTGATCGAGGGGGATTCCAGGAGCCGCCATGCCCTGATCTGGCCATGGCTGTCCGTGACCAGTATGGAAGGCAAGATGTGCTTTTCAAAGAGAGGTAGCAGGTCGAGCCACTTGTACGGTGTGCCGCGCAAGCAGCCGTAGTAGAAGTTGTAGCCGTCGATATAGATACGAGTGCGCAGAGGCTCAGAATCAAGCTTTCTCTGCATTTTTTGCACTCCAGAAACGAAAAAACCGGCTTAAGCCGGCTTTTTCCCCCTCCAACCAGATGGTCATGCCACGCCGGTCGTGAGGGTTAGTTGTTGTCGGCAGTATTGCGCAATGAGGGAGCTGATGCAAGGTAGTAGGCTGGCATCCTCGTCCTCCGAAACACAACGTTCGTGAGAGGGCCATTCTCTGCTCAGGCATGGCTATCTAAACAGCTATAAATCGTTAGATTTTGTGAGCTCCTATTCCACCCTAGACCGCACCTCGACCTGCCGGACCAATCGAGCAGTTCTGTCATTGCGCCCGATGCTTACATGCCGGCGCAGCAGCTGTAGGAGCGGCCTTGTGTCGCGAAAGGGCCGCGAAGCTGCCCCGGGATTGCAGCACTGATGCAACGCATGGCCAACTGTCTACCCTTGCCCTGCTTACCGCAGGCTGGCTAGGCTAGCGGGTCAACCGTAGAGACTCGCCATGTCGGATTCCCGCTCCATCACGCTGGATGAAATCGATCGCCAGCTGATCGCCCTGTTGCAGATAAACGCCCGCGAAAGCGTCGCCACCCTCGCCCGCCAGCTGGGCATCGCTCGTACTACCGTCAACTCGCGTCTGGAGCGGCTGGAGAAGAACAAGGTCATCTCCGGCTATGGCGTGCGCCTGGGCCAGCGGGTGATGGGGGGTGGGCTGCAGGCGTATGTGGGGATCAAGGTGCAGCCGCGCTCGGGCAAGGAGGTGGTGCGGCGCCTGAGTGCCATGGGCCAGGTACAGCAGCTGTGCGCAGTGAGCGGCGAGTTCGACTATGTGGCCTGGCTGCGTACGGATTCGCCCGAGCAACTGGACCAGTTGCTCGACCAGATCGGCAGTGTCGACGGGGTGGAGAAGACCACCACGTCGATCATTCTCAGCAGCAAGGTGGACCGAGGGCAGCCGCTCTGAACCTGGCTGGCGGTCAGGCCTCCTGGCCGTCGAGCAGGCCTTCCAGAATCGCCGAAAGGCTTTCGGCGGAATGCTGCATCGACCAGACGATGTCACGGCTGCGCTCGGGGGCGTGATGCTGGGCATAGTCGGTGGCGATCTGATTGAGGCCACGGGCCAGCAGGCAGGCGTGGACCAAGGCGTCTGCGGCGTCGATGCCGGGGCGTATGGCGAATAATGGCGGGTGGCTGGTTTCGCAGTTGCAGAAGGTTTTTTCTGCGGTGGGTTTCAGTTTTTCGGGTTGGTCGGAATAAGTCTTCTTCATGATGCAGTTTCCAAATTGAGTCTTGAGAAAACCGCCTACCAACTCCTTCTCACGGGAAATAGGTGGCAGCCATGCACGGGGTGAGAACCGGCCAACTTGGAAATCCGGCCAGGCGAAAGCCTGCCCGCGCACAGCTGCCATGACATAAGCCTTGGTACGAAGTTGGAGATGGGTTCTCACACCCAGTCGCCCGAACAGCGGCGACCCAGTGAAGTTAACGATGAGGCGTTTCCCACGCAGCCAGACCGAGGCTATAGCGGGCGTAGGGTAATTCTTTAATTCATGGCATGGGTGTAGGAACTGTCTGATCACACCCTGTGGGAGCGGGCGTGCCCGCGAACACGGGCGAAGCCCGTGCCATACACCGCGGGGGCTTCTTCGCGGGCTCGCCCGCTCCCACAGGGGGCCGATGCTGTGCTTGAGATGGGTAGGCTTCCTGTTCGTCATAAAGCAATCTTGTTTATACATTTCGACGATTCAAGCTACATTCAGACAACAATATGCACCTTAATAACGAACACCCCACTCCCTAAAATGGCCTCCAGGCATCTCCTATACTCAGGCTCCGCCCCTGCGCAGCCTCTCTGGCAAGGTCACTTCATGAACAAGAAAAACCGCCACCCCGCCGATGGTAAAAAACCCGTCACCATCTTCGGCCCGGATTTCCCCTTCGCCTTCGACGATTGGCTGGAACACCCCGCAGGCCTGGGCAGCATCCCGGCCGAGCGCCATGGTGAGGAAGTGGCAATCGTGGGCGCCGGTATCGCCGGCCTGGTGGCGGCCTACGAGCTGATGAAGCTGGGCCTAAAGCCGGTGGTGTACGAAGCATCCAAGCTGGGTGGCCGGCTGCGCTCGCAAACCTTCAACGGCACTGACGGGATCATCGCCGAACTGGGTGGCATGCGCTTCCCGGTGTCGTCCACTGCCTTCTACCACTACGTGGACAAGCTGGGCCTGGAGACCAAACCGTTCCCCAACCCACTGACCCCGGCCTCGGGCAGCACTGTGATCGACCTGGAAGGCCAGACCTACTACGCCGAAAAACCCACCGACCTGCCCAAGTTGTTCCACGAAGTGGCCGATGCCTGGGCCGACGCGCTGGAAAGCGGTGCCCAGTTCGCCGACATCCAGCAGGCCATCCGCGACCGTGACGTACCGCGCCTGAAAGAGCTTTGGAACAAGCTGGTACCGCTGTGGGACGACCGCACGTTCTACGACTTCGTCGCCACCTCGCGCTCGTTCGCCCAGCTGAGCTTCCAGCACCGCGAAGTGTTCGGCCAGGTCGGCTTCGGCACCGGCGGCTGGGACTCGGACTTCCCCAACTCGATGCTGGAAATCTTCCGCGTGGTGATGACCAACTGCGACGACCACCAGCACCTGGTAGTCGGCGGTGTGGAACAGGTACCGCAAGGCATCTGGCGCCATGTACCGGAGCGCTGCGTGCATTGGCCGGAAGGCACCAGCCTGAGCGGGCTGCATGGCGGCGCACCGCGTACCGGGGTCAAGCGCATCGCCCGCGCTGCCGATGGCCGCCTGGCGGTCACCGACAACTGGGGCGACACCCGTCACTACAGTGCCGTGCTCGTCACCTGCCAGACCTGGCTGCTGACCACCCAGATCGACTGCGAGGAATCGCTGTTCTCGCAAAAGATGTGGATGGCCCTGGACCGCACCCGCTACATGCAGTCGTCGAAGACCTTCGTCATGGTCGACCGGCCGTTCTGGAAGGACAAGGACCCGGAAACCGGCCGCGACCTGATGAGCATGACCCTCACCGATCGCCTCACCCGTGGCACCTACTTGTTCGATAACGGTGACGACAAGCCGGGGGTGATCTGCCTGTCCTACTCGTGGATGAGCGACGCGCTGAAGATGCTGCCGCACCCGGTGGAAAAACGCGTGCAACTGGCTCTGGATGCACTGAAGAAGATCTACCCGAAGACCGACATCGCCGGGCACATCATCGGCGACCCGATCACCGTTTCCTGGGAAGCCGACCCGCACTTCCTCGGCGCCTTCAAGGGCGCGTTGCCTGGGCACTACCGCTACAACCAGCGCATGTACGCGCACTTCATGCAGCAGGACATGCCTGCCGAGCAGCGCGGCATGTTCATCGCCGGTGACGATGTGTCGTGGACGCCGGCCTGGGTGGAAGGCGCGGTACAAACATCGCTGAATGCGGTGTGGGGTATCATGAATCACTTCGGTGGCCGCACCCACCCGGACAACCCCGGCCCAGGCGATGTGTTCGACGAAATCGGCCCGATCGCCCTGCCGGACTGAGACAAGGAGGCAGCATGCGCATCGCTCTGTTCCAGGGCGCACCCAAGCCACTGGACGTGCCCGGCAACCTGCAACGGTTGCGCCACCAGGCGCAACTGGCGGCCGAACGCGGGGCCAGTTTGCTGGTGTGCCCGGAGATGTTCCTGACCGGCTACAACATCGGCCTGGCCCAGGTCGAGCGCCTGGCCGAGGCCGCCGATGGCCCGGCGGCCATGGAGGTGGTGGAAATCGCCCAGGCGCACCGCATCGCCATCGTCTACGGGTATCCGGAGCGTGGCGATGATGGCGCGATCTACAACAGCGTGCAGTTGATCGATGCGCACGGCCGCAGCCTGAGCAACTATCGCAAGACCCACCTGTTCGGCGAGCTGGACCGCTCGATGTTCAGCGCAGGTGCCGATCACTTCCCGGTGGTGGAGCTGGATGGCTGGAAGGTCGGCCTGCTGATCTGCTACGACATCGAGTTCCCGGAAAACGCGCGACGCCTGGCGCTGGACGGTGCCGAGCTGATCCTGGTGCCGACGGCGAACATGTCGCCGTACGACTTCATCTGCCAGGTGACAGTGAGGGCGCGGGCGCAGGAGAATCAGTGCTACCTGGTGTATGCCAACTACTGCGGCTCGGAAGACGATATCCAGTATTGCGGGCAGAGCAGCATCGTCGGCCCGGATGGCAGCCTGCTGGCCATGGCCGGGCGGGACGAGTGCCAGTTGCTGGCGGAGCTGGAGCATGAGCGGGTGGTACAGGGGCGGGCGGCGTTTCCTTACCTGAGCGATCTGCGCCAGGAGCTGCACCTGCGTAAGGGCTGACAGGGGCCGCTGTGCGGCCCATTCGCCGGCAAGCCGGCTCCCACCTCGACCGCACCGGTTTCAAGGCATTTGCATTCCCTGCGGGAGCCGGCTTGCCGGCGATAGGGCCAAGCCTGCCAACACAAATGGGTTAGCATGAACACCTGCCCCGGAGTTTCCATGCCTGACGCCACCCGCCACCTCACCCTCGCCAACGGCCTGCAGCTGACCCTGCGCCACGCCCCGCGCCTGAAGCGCTCGGCCGCGGCCCTGCGGGTGCACGCGGGTAGCCACGACGCGCCGACCAGATGGCCCGGCCTGGCCCACTTCCTGGAGCACCTGTTCTTCCTCGGCACCTCGCGCTTCCCTCTGGACGACGGCCTGATGCGCTACGTGCAGGCCCTCGGCGGCCAGGTCAATGCCAGCACTCGCGAACGCACCACCGACTTCTTCTTCGAGGTCCCGCCCAGCGCCCTGGCCGGGGGGCTGGAGCGCCTGTGCCAGATGTTGGCCGAGCCAGATTTGGGTATCGAGCGCCAACGCCGCGAACGCGAAGTAATCCATGCCGAGTTCATTGCCTGGTCGCGCAGCCCGCAGGCCCAGCAGCAGTTCGCCTTGCTGCAATCGGCAGCGCCCGGCCATCCATTGGGCGCTTTTCATGCCGGTAACCGGCACACCCTGGCCTTGCAGGATCCTGCCTTCCAGCAAGCGCTCGGTGGCTTTCACCAGCGCTTCTACCAAGGCGGCCAGGTCACCCTGAGCCTGTGCGGCCCGCAATCGCTGGATGAACTGGAATTACTGGGCCGGCAGCATGCCAAGCTGTTCGCAACAGGTGAACGGGTGCCACAAGCTCTGCCACCGCCTTTATCGGCGACCGACACGCACCTGCTGTTCAGCCACGAAAACCTGCCGGCAGGTGCCGAGCAGGCCCTTGAGTTGCTCATCGCCAGCCTCGGCGATAGCCGCCCGGGCACCTGGCTGGATGCACTTCGCCAGCGTGGCTGGCTGCAAGGCTTCAAGGCTGAGGCGCTGTATGCCTTCGCCGGGCAGTTGCTGTGGCACATTGATCTGAAGCTGAGCGAGGACGCCTGCCCAGAGGAAGCCAATGCCCTGTTGCAGGGCTGGTTCGGCTTCATCCGCCAGGCCGCCCCTGAGCAATTGAGTGCCGAATTCGAGCTGCTGCAGCAAAGCCGCGAACGCAGTGCCAGTGCGCTTGAGCTGGCCCGCCGGGACAGCGCCGGCCAGCCGTTCAGCGGTTTGGACACACAAGGCTTGCAGGCGCTCCGAGCCCTGCTGGAAGGCCTGCCGGGCCGCGCACATGGGCATTGGCAACTGCCCTCCATCGACCCCCTGCTTCTGGCCGACTTGCCTGATGCCAGTCCGCACCCACTGCCAGCGGCATTGAAAGTCAGCGACCAGCTGCCTGGTGCTCGTCAGTACGCGGCGCTGTACCTGCGCTGGCATGTCCCTTCGCCGTTGCGCCAGCGCCTGCATGCGCTGCTCGAGCGCGCCTTGCACCCCCTGCAGGAGCGCTGCGAGCGCGTATCGGTGCAGCTGCAGTTCAGTACCGCTGGCGAATATTGGCAACTGCGCTGCGCCGGGCTGCCGGCAGCGGTATTGCGCACTGTGGAACAGGCCTTGGCACTGATGCTCAAGCCCCCGGCAGGAAGCTGGCTGCCGAGTTCGACGCAGCCTCCGGCACTGATCCCCATCCGTGCCCTGCTCAAGCAGCTACCCGACGCAGTTCTGGGCGCCGCGCCTGCACCTGCTCCGGCCTGCACCCTGGCACAGACGCATCTCGACAGCCTGTGGCAGCAAACACGCTGGCACGGCCTGGCTGCCGGCTTCGACGATGCCGCCCTGAACGCATTGGGCACCGTGCTGCAGCACTGCCCTGGCCAAGGCTCGGCGCCTGGCCCTCTGCCCGCCTGGGCCAAGCACCGTTGGCAACATGCCGAAGTACCCGGCAGTGAGCATGCCCTGCTGCTGTTCTGCCCACTGCCAGCGGCCATGGAAGCCGCTGGCCGCCTGCTCGCGCAGTTGCTGCAAGGGCCGGTTTACCAACGGCTACGGGTAGAACTGCAACTCGGCTATGCGGTGTTCAGTACCTTTCGTCAGGTCGAGGGGGTCGGCGGCCTGCTGTTCGGGGTCCAGTCGCCTCATGCCAGCCAGGTACAGATCCTCGACCACCTGCTCACCTTGCTGCGCCAGGGCGTTACCCTGGCCCCTGCCGCTGGTCAGGCCCTGGCCGCGCAATTCGATGAACCGGCGATGGGCAACGCCGAAGTCGCCGAATGGGCGTGGCAGACATTCCTGGCCACACAACCCGGCAGGCTGGATGCACTGCGCAGGTCTATCCTGAAAACGCGGCAGACGGATCTGGACCAGTTGCTGAACCACTTGCTCGATACAGATTCCACTTGGCTATGCCTTGCCAACGCAGCCGCACCAGATGCTTCCTGGCTGGGTTCAAACCCATGATTGTTACGAAAACCGCAACGGAGTTTTCGAATAATTAACCTTTCGGTACAAATTTTTCTTGTAAGATAGCGCAATCCCAGCCATGGGAACCTCCAGCCATTGGCGGTACCCAAGTAGTAGCTGACAAACCCACCCCCTCATCCGGAAGGAGTAATTCCATGTGGACCAAACCTGCATACACTGATCTGCGCATCGGCTTCGAAGTCACCATGTACTTCGCCAACCGCTAAGCCCGGCTTACGGTTCAACGCCTCGGCCTGCCGGGGCGTTTTCGTTTTTTCGCTACGGTTTCTGCAGAGAGAGTGGCCATGTACATCCAGGTTCTCGGTTCCGCCGCCGGCGGCGGGTTCCCCCAGTGGAACTGCAACTGCGTCAACTGCAAGGGCTTGCGTGACGGCACCTTGCGGGCCACGCCGCGCACCCAGTCCTCCATCGCCCTGTCCGACGATGGCGTGCACTGGGTGCTGTGCAATGCCTCGCCCGATATCCGCGCCCAGCTCCAGGCCTTTGCGCCGATGCAGCCGGCCCGTGCCCTGCGCGACACCGGCATCAACGCCATCATCCTGCTGGACAGCCAGATCGACCACACCACTGGCCTGCTCAGCCTGCGCGAAGGCTGCCCGCACCAGGTGTGGTGCACCGACATGGTCCACCAGGACCTGACCACGGGCTTTCCGCTGTTCAACATGCTCAGCCACTGGAACGGCGGCCTGCAGTGGAACCGCATCGAGCTGGAAGGCAGCTTCGTCATCGACGCCTGCCCCAACCTGCGCTTCACCCCGTTCCCCCTGCGCAGCGCCGCGCCGCCCTACTCGCCACACCGCTTCGACCCGCACCCGGGCGACAACCTTGGCCTGCTGGTCGAGGACACCCGCACCGGCGGCAAGCTGTTCTACGCCCCAGGCCTGGGCCAGGTAGACAACAAGCTGCTGACGATGATGCAAGGCGCCGACTGCCTGCTGGTCGACGGCACCCTGTGGGAAGATGATGAAATGCAGCGCCGTGGCGTAGGCACCCGCACCGGCCGCGAGATGGGCCACCTGGCGCAGAACGGCCCCGGCGGCATGCTGGAGGTGCTGGATGGCTTCCCGCGCCAGCGCAAGGTACTTATCCACATCAACAACACCAACCCGATTCTCGACGAAGACTCGCCCGAGCGTGCCGAAGTGCTGCGCCGGGGTGTGGAAGTGGCCTTCGATGGCATGAGTATCGAGTTGTAAAAAGGTCTGCGAGTTGACACAACCCCCTGTGGGAGCGGGCATGCCCGCGAAAAATCCAACACGGTGTATGGCACCGGCTTCGCCGGTGTTCGCGGGCACGCCCGCTCCCACAGGGGGCGAGGTGAGCCGAGACTCAGCTTTACAGGAGCCAGCCGAATGAGCGACGCACTGCCAATGTCCCCTGCCGAATTCGAGCAGGCCCTGCGCGCCAAGGGCGCCTACTATCACATTCATCACCCGTACCACGTGGCGATGTACCAGGGTCGCGCCACCCGCGAACAGATCCAGGGCTGGGTAGCCAACCGCTTCTACTACCAGGTCAACATCCCGATGAAGGATGCCGCGATCCTGGCCAACTGCCCGGACCGCGAAGTACGCCGCGAGTGGATCCAGCGCCTGCTCGACCACGATGGCGCGCCCGGCGAGGACGGTGGTATCGAAGCCTGGCTGCGCCTGGGCCAGGCCGTGGGCCTGGACCCGGACCAGCTGCGCTCCCAGGAGCTGGTACTGCCCGGTGTGCGCTTTGCCGTGGACGCCTACGTCAACTTCGCCCGCCGGGCCAGTTGGCAGGAAGCGGCCAGCAGCTCGTTGACCGAACTGTTCGCCCCGCAGATCCACCAGTCGCGCCTGGACAGCTGGCCGCAGCACTACCCGTGGATCGACCCGGCCGGCTACGAATACTTCCGCACCCGCCTGGGCCAGGCCCGGCGTGACGTGGAGCATGGCCTGGCGATTACCTTGCAGCACTACACCACCCGCGCGGGCCAGGAGCGTATGCTGGAGATACTGCAGTTCAAGCTGGATATTCTCTGGAGCATGCTCGACGCCATGAGCATGGCCTACGAGCTGAACCGCCCGCCCTATCATTCCGTCACCCAGGAACGGGTGTGGCACAAAGGGATCACCCTATGAGTTTCGACCGTAATCAAGTGCCAGCCTGGCGCCCCGGCTACCGCTTCCAGTACGAGCCGGCGCAAAAGGGCCATGTGCTGCTGTACCCCGAGGGCATGATCAAGCTCAACGACAGCGCGGCCCTGATCGGTGGCCTGATCGACGGCCAACGCGACGTTGCCGCGATCATCAGCGAACTCGAACAACAGTTCCCCGGTGTCCCGGAAGTGGCCGATGACATCGAGCAGTTCATGGAGGTGGCCCGTGCCGAACACTGGATCGTCCTCGCCTGAGTTACCGCCCACGCCCGCAGTCGGCCTGCCGCTGTGGCTGCTGGCCGAGCTGACCTACCGTTGCCCGCTGCAGTGCCCGTACTGCTCCAACCCACTGGACTTCGCAGCCCAGGGCCAGGAGCTGAGTACCGCACAGTGGTTCAAGGTGATGGCCGAAGCCCGGGAAATGGGTGCCGCGCAAATCGGTTTCTCCGGCGGAGAACCGCTGGTACGTCAGGACCTCGCCGAACTGATCGGCGAGGCCCGCCGGCTGGGCTACTACACCAACCTGATCACCTCGGGCATCGGCCTGACCGAGGCGCGCATCGCCGACTTCAAGAAGGCCGGCCTGGACCATATCCAGATCAGCTTCCAGGCCAGTGACGAGCAGGTCAACAATCTGCTGGCCGGCTCGAAGAAGGCCTTTGCGCAAAAGCTGGAAATGGCCCGTGCGGTGAAGGCCCATGGCTACCCGATGGTGCTCAACTTCGTCACCCACCGGCACAACATCGACAAGATCGACCGCATCATCGAGCTGTGCATCGCCCTGGAAGCCGACTTCGTCGAGCTTGCCACCTGCCAGTTCTACGGCTGGGCCCACCTCAACCGGCTGGGCCTGCTGCCAACCCGCGCGCAGCTGGAACGGGCCGAACGCATTACCAACGAGTATCGGGAAAAGCTCAAGGCCGAGGGCAACCCGTGCAAGCTGATCTTCGTCACACCGGACTACTACGAGGAGCGCCCCAAGGCCTGCATGAATGGCTGGGGCAGCCTGTTCCTCACCATCACCCCGGACGGCACTGCCCTGCCCTGCCACGGCGCGCGCCAGCTGCCGGTGCAGTTCCCCAACGTGCGCGACCACGACCTGCACCACATCTGGTACGACTCGTTCGGCTTCAACCGCTTCCGTGGCTATGAGTGGATGCCCGAACCCTGCCGTTCCTGCGACGAGAAGGAAAAGGACTTCGGCGGCTGCCGCTGCCAGGCCTTCATGCTCACCGGCGATGCCAGCAACGCCGACCCGGTGTGCGCCAAGTCGGCCGACCACGGCATCATCCTCAAGGCCCGCGAGGAGGCGGAAAGCGCCCAGCTCACCATTGAACAGATGACCTTCCGCAATGAACGAAACTCCCGTGTCATCGTCCGCGGCTGAGTTCAGCGCGGCCCAGGCTGTTGCGGCCGGCACCGACTTCGCCGAACTCAAGGTCAGCGCTGCGGGGCTGTTCTGGAACGAGTTTCGCCCGGCCGATGGTGCCTGTCGCATCTGGCACTGGCAGCACCAGCAGGCCCGCTGCCTGACCCCCGATGGCTTCAGTGTGCGTAGCCGGGTTTACGAATACGGCGGTGGCAGCTTTTGCCTGGGCGGCGATGGGCTGCTGTTCGTCAACGAAAAGGACCAGCAGGTCTATACCCAGGCCCTGGAAGGCGCAGCACCGCGCGCCATGACCGATGATGCCAGCTGCCGCTACGGCGATGTGCAGTGGCAGGACGGCCTGGTGCTGGCGGTCGAGGAGCAGCATGGCGAACGGGTCGAGCATCGCTTGGTCGCCCTGGGTGAACAAGCCCGCGAAGTGCTCGCCGAGGGGGCCGACTTCTATGCATCGCCTACGGTAAGTATCGACGGCCAGCGCCTGGCGTGGGTCGAATGGGACCGCCCGGCACAACCCTGGACCATCACCAGGCTGATGTGCCGCATACGTGATGCAAGTGGCCACTGGGGGCCCGCGCAATGTGTGGCTGGCGCCGACGAATCGCTACAGCAACCACGCTTCGATGGCGAAGGCCGACTTTACTGCCTGTCCGACCGCAATGGCTTCTGGCAACCCTGGGGCGAGGTCGATGGCCGTTGGCAGGCCCTGCCTGCCGAACCGGCGGACCACGCCGCAGCCCCCTGGCAACTGGGCGCCAGTACCTGGTTGGCGCTGGGACCGCGAAGCTATCTGGCCAGCTGGTTCGAAGACGGCTTCGGGCAACTGGGCCTGCGCACTGCCGATGGCCGACTGGAGCGTTTCGCCAGCGCCTACACGCGCTTTCGCAGCCTGGCCATGGATGCCGAACACCTGTATGCCATTGCCGCCTCGCCGATCAGCCCGCCGGCGGTCATCGCCATCGCCCGCAACGACCACGAGGTCAGCGTATTGGCTGGTGGCACCGAAGTGCTGCCGGCAAGGCATATCAGCCTGCCGCAGTCGATCCACTACGGCAGTGACGGTCATCGCGCCCACGGTTTCTTCTACCCGGCAGCCCGGTCGCAAGGAGCCGCACCGCTGGTGGTGTTCATCCATGGCGGCCCGACCTCGGCCTGTTATCCCGTGCTCGACCCGCGAATCCAGTACTGGACCCAACGCGGCTTCGCCGTCGCCGACCTGAACTACCGGGGCAGCACCGGCTATGGCCGTGAATACCGCCAGGCCCTGCACCTGCGCTGGGGCGAAAGCGATGTGGCCGATGCTTGCGCGGCGGTGGATTACCTGGCCGGACGTGGGCTGATCGACAGCCGCAAGGCGTTCATCCGCGGCGGTAGTGCGGGCGGCTACACCACCCTATGCGCCCTGGCGTTCCATGATGTGTTCCGAGCCGGTGCCAGCCTGTACGGGGTCAGCGACCCGGTTGCCCTGGGCCGGGCCACCCACAAGTTCGAAGGGGACTACCTGGACTGGCTGATTGGCGACCCGCTGCAGGATGCCGAGCGCTATCGCCAGCGTACGCCGCTGCTGCATGCGGGGCAGATCAAGGTACCGGTGATTTTCTTCCAGGGCGAACTGGATGCGGTGGTGGTGCCGGAGCAGACGCGGTCGATGCTGGCGGCACTGCAGGCTAACGGGATCGAGGCTGAAGGGCACTTCTACGCGGGGGAGCGGCACGGGTTCCGCAAGGCGGAAAACCTGGCGCATGCGCTGGAAGAAGAATGGAAATTCTATTGCCGGGTGTTGGGGGGCTGAGATTCTGGGGCCGCTTTGCGGCCCATCGCGACACAAGGCCGCTCCTACAGGGATCGCACAAGCCCGAATGTGGCGCTGTACCTGTAGGAGCGGCCTTGTGTCGCGATGGGCTGCAAAGCAGCCCCAAAAATCTCAGCGCTTGGCGATGATGTACACCGCATGCACGATCCCCGGAATGTACCCCAGCAAGGTAAGCAAGATATTCAGCCAGAACGCCCCGCCAAACCCCACCTGCAGGAAAACGCCCAGCGGCGGCAGGATGATGGCGATGATGATGCGTATAAAGTCCATGCGAGTCTCTCCTGAAGGGGTTACATCAGAGACTAGCCGCCCGCCACAGAGGTTCAACAGGCAAAAAAAAACGCCCCGGGCCGAATGAAACAGGCCAAGGGCGATGCGCAGGAACGCCAGACGGTTCGTAGAATTCTCGATGTCACCAGGCCGCTAGGCTGGCATTTCGCGGCGGGCCTGCTGCTGGGCATGCAGGCGGGCAAAGGCACGGGCAAGGCGCAGCAGCATTTCGTCGATGTTGCCCTTGCTCACGGTCAGCGCTGGCGAAAAACGCACCACATCCGCCTGCGGTGCGTTGAGCAACAGGCCTTCGTGCAAGGCAGCCGCCACCAGCTGGCGGGCCAGGTTTTCTTTCATCTGCAGGGCCCACAGCAGGCCTTGCCCGCGCACTTCGCCCTGGCCATAGCGCCCGGCCAGCCGGCTCAGGCCTTCACGCAGGTGGCGGCCGTTGTCCCGCACCTGGGTGAAGAAGCCAGGCTCCAGCACGGTATCCAGCACGGCCAGGCCGGCAGCGCACATCAGCGCGTTGCCATGGTGGCTGCCTTCCAGTTCGCCAGGCTCGGCGCAGCACGCCGTGCCCCGGGCCAGCAAGGCCGCCAGCGGCACACCACCGCCCAAACCCTTGCCCAGCGTGATGATATCGGCGCGCACGCCGTAGGTTTCCTCGGCCAGCAGCGCGCCACAGCGGCCAATGCCGGTCTGCACCTCGTCGAGGATCAGCAGGATGCCCAGTTCGCGGCACAGCGTTTCCACACCCTTTAGGTATTCCTGCGTGGCCGGGATGACACCCGCCTCACCTTGGATCGGCTCGAGCATGATCGCCACGGTGCGCGAGTCCACCTCGGCGTGCAGCGCCGCCAAGTCGTTGAATGGCACCTTGCTGAAGCCAGGCAGGCCCGGTTCGCAGCGGTTGCAGGGCAGCGGGTCGGACGCTGACAACGCGCCCAGGCTGCGGCCATGGCAGGCCTGGGTGGCGGTGATGATGTGATAGGCGCCGTTGCGGTGCAGCTGGCCCCACTTGCGCGCCAGCTTGATCGCGCCTTCGCAGGCTTCGGCACCGCTGTTGAGCAGGTAGGCCTGGTCGCTGCCGGTGCTCTGGCACAGGCGGTTGACCAGCCCCAGCAGGCCACGGCTGTGGAAGCCCGAGCCCGGGTTGATCAACGCCTGGGCCTGGCTGCCCAGCGCCTTCGCCAGCACACTGGGGCTGTGGCCCAGGCTGTTGACTGCACCACCCTGGGTGAAGTCCAGGTAGGCATGCCCTTCGTTGTCCCACAACCAGGAGCCCTGGCCACGCACGAATACCTGCGCTGCGCGTTCGGTGCTGGGCATCAGGCGCTCACGCGACAGCTGCGGCGCTTCCGGCGCGATCACCGGCGCACGCTTGGGCTCGGCGACGGCGGCAGGGGCCGGGCGGCGCAGGTTGAACAGGTTCATCAGGGCTCCAACCAATCACGACAGGGGCGGTCACGGTGCGGCTTGGGTGCGGCACTCGATATTTTGCCTTGCCTATCAAAAGTGTTTTTCATCCGGGGTAACAATCGATCGATTCATCGCTGTAACCCTTTGGAATACGGCGATAGACTAGGCCTCGCGAGGGGTTTCGACCATTTCGTTTTTCCAGCATTTTCGATAAGTATCACTTATGGATTTCCGCCAACTGCGTTATTTCGTCGCGGTGTATGAAGAAGGCCACGTGGGCCGCGCCGCCGAGCGCCTGTCGCTGTCCCAGCCAGCGCTTTCCCAGCAGATACGCCAGCTGGAGCACAGCCTCGACCTGAGCCTGTTCGAACGCAGCAACAAGCGCCTGCTGCCGACTCTGGCCGCCCACACCCTGTACAACCACGCCCTGCCGTTGCTCGACGGCCTGCAGCGCGCCCACGAGGCCATGCGCAACTTCAAGGGCCAGTCGCTGCGTACCTTGGCCATCGGCGTGCTGCAGACCGTGCGGCCGAGCCTGGTGCCGCAGCTGCTTGAACGCCTGCGCAGGGCACAGCCGCACCTGGTGGTGCAGATCTACGAATTGTCAGGGCTGGAGATCGAACGGCGCTTGCTCAATGGCAGCCTGGACATCGGTATCAGTTACCTGCCGCCACGCCAGCCGGGGCTGCATGGTCTGCTGCTCTATGAAGATGAACTGCAACTGGTCATCCCCGCTACCCACCCGCTAAAGGACTTCAAGAAGGTGTCCATTCGCCAGGCCGCCGAGCTGCCCATGCTGATGCTGGGCGAGGAATTCCAGATCCGCCAGATCTGGCAGGCGCAACTGGCCAGCCAGGGGCGTCGGCCGCAGGTGCAGGCAGAGATGAACAACATGGCGGGGATTCTCGACAGCCTGGCCCATACCGCGCTGGCCACCATCCTGCCGGGGCGGGCCAAGGAGGCCGCCGAGGATGACCAGGGGCTGCTGTGGAAGCCATTGAGCGAGCCACGGGTACCGCTGAAGGTTGGCTTGGTGTTCCGCGATGCCCAACGCCAGCAGGCATCTGTGGAGCTGCTGCGCACGCTGCTGGAGGAAGAGACGGACGCCCGCCTGTTGGGTGCATCACCGCTGGATGTGCTGGGCTGAAAAAACACGCGCACAAAGAAAACCCCGCCGAAGCGGGGTTTTCCAGACTGTTTCCCTGTGACATCCGTATCGCCCCGCCATCCTGGCAGGTGTCCTTCGTCGTCATCCTTGATCTGTCCTTTGCGCTTCCTGCGCAACGTCCATGTGGTAAAGAATAACCGTGGATCCAATCTGAGAACAGTGGTGAAAAGTCACCACGTTGTGTAGGAAAAGGCTTACACGACAGGGGCCGCTTTGCGGCCCATCGCGACACAAGGCCGCTCCCACAGGGGAACGCATAGCCATTCGAGCTTGCACGGTACCTGTGGGAGCGGCCTTGTGTCGCGATGGGCTGCAAAGCAGCCCCCAAATCTGTCAGAACTGTTCGGCATCCAGCAGGTACAACGACTCACTCCCCGCCTTCACCGAAGCCACCAGCGAGTCCACCCGCGGCAGCAACCGCGCAAAGTAGAACCGCGCCGTACCCAGCTTGCCCGTATAGAACGCCTCATCCCCTTCACCCGCCTTCGCCGCCCGCGCCATCAATGCCCACATGTAGGCATAGGCGACATAACCAAAGGCATGCAGGTACTCGACCGAAGCCGCTCCGATTTCGTTCGGGTTGCCCTTGGCCTGTTCCAGCACCCACTCGGTCAGCCCGTCGAGCTGATCGAGACAGGCACCCAACGGCTTGGCAAATTCATCCAGCTCGCTACCTGCGCTGGCAATGAACTGGCGAATCTCGTCGGAGAACAGCCGGTAGTACGCCCCGCCACTGGCCACCACCTTGCGCCCCATCAGGTCGAGGGCCTGGATGCCGTTGGTGCCTTCGTAGATCTGCGTGATACGCACATCGCGCACCAGTTGCTCCTGCCCCCATTCGCGAATGTAGCCATGCCCGCCGAACACCTGCTGGCCGTGCACCGCGCACTCCAGGCCCAGGTCGGTGAGGAAGGCCTTGGCAACCGGCGTCAGCAGTGCCACCAGTTCTTCGCTGCGCTTGCGCACGGCGGTGTCTTCGCTGAACTTGGCACTGTCCAGCTGCATGGCCACATAGCTGGAGAAGGCACGGCCACCCTCGATCAGCGCCTTCATGGTCAACAGCATGCGGCGCACGTCCGGGTGGACGATGATCGGGTCAGCGGCCTTGTCCTTGGCTTGTGGCCCGGTCGGGGCGCGGCTCTGCAGGCGGTCGCGGGCGTACTCCACGGCATTCTGGTAGGAGCGCTCGGCCGAGGCCAGGCCCTGGATACCAACGCCAAGGCGCTCGTAGTTCATCATGGTGAACATGGCCGCCAGGCCCTTGTTCGGCTCACCGACGATATAGCCGACCGCTTGATCGAAGTTCATCACGCAGGTGGCCGAGGCCTGGATACCCATCTTGTGCTCGATCGAGCCGCAGGTGGCCGGGTTGCGCGCCCCCAGGCTGCCGTCTTCATTGACCAGGAACTTCGGCACCAGGAACAGCGAAATGCCTTTCGGCCCCGCTGGTGCGTCCGGCAGCTTGGCCAGCACCAGGTGGATGATGTTCTCGGTCAGGTCGTGCTCGCCGCCGGTGATGAAGATCTTGGTGCCGCTGACCTTGTAGCTGCCGTCGGCCTGGGGCTCGGCCTTGGTGCGGATGATGCCCAGATCGGTACCGGCGTGCGGCTCGGTCAGGCACATGGAGCCGGCCCACACGCCGGCGTACATGTTTGGCAGGTACTTTTCCTTCAGCGCTTCACTGGCGTGGGCGTTGATCGACAGACAGGCGCCAGCAGTCAGCATCGGGTACAGGCCGAAGGACAGGCTGGAGGCGTTGACCATTTCCTCGACCTGGGCCGAGATGACCTTGGGCATGCCCATACCGCCGAACAGCGGGTCGCCACCCACACCCACCCAACCGCCTTCGGCGTAGGTTTTGTACGCCTCGATGAAACCGGCTGGGGTACTTACTGCGCCGTTTTCCCAGTGACAGCCCTCTTCGTCGGCGGCACGGCTGAGCGGTGCGATGGACTTGGCGGTGACCTTGCCGGCTTCTTCCAGCACGGCCATGGCTGTGTCGGCATCGACAACCTCGGCCAACCCGGGCAACTGCGCCCACTGCTCGGCCACGTTGAAGACTTCATTCAGTACGAAGCGCATGTCGCGCAGGGGCGCTTTATATTCAGCCATGACAACCTCTCGCTAGTCGGGTCGGAGCGGTCTCGGGGAACCGCGACACTGGGTTGCAGCCAGTGTAACCGAACAACTTTTACGAGACATAGGGTCATCAATAGACCGTATAGTCTAACTCGGTCACGCCGTGCGCACCGCCCCTCGCTGCGCTTGTTGCCCATGTACCATGACACAATTGCGCCCTGCGCCCTTGGCGCTGTACAGCGCCTGGTCAGCGGATTTCAGCACCGCTTCGGGGTTACGATGATCGGCCTGGCGCTCCGCCACACCGATGCTGATGGTGACCGAAACCGTACCCCCACTGCTGCCCGCCCGCCGCTGGCGCCCGGCGGTATCGTCCTGCGGGCGGTTGTGCTGGTCGCGCAGGTGCATCACGTAGTTGGCGATCATTTCGCGCACGGCTTCAACATGGGGCACGCATTCCTCGGCGGTCTTGCCGGCAAACACCAGAGCGAACTCCTCGCCGCCATAGCGGTAGGCACGGCCCCCCCCGGTAACCTTGGACAGGCGGCTGGCAACCAGGCGCAGCACCTGGTCGCCGACATCGTGGCCGTGGGTGTCGTTGAATTTCTTGAAGTGGTCGACATCGGTCATGGCGATCACATAGTTGCGTCCCAGGCGCTGCATGCGCTCGTTCAGCGCACGGCGCCCCGGCAGGCCGGTCAGTTCGTCGCGGAAAGCCATCTGGTAGGCCTCGTGCGCCACCGCTGCGGCGATCATCAGCATGACCTGGCTGCACATGATGTTCAGGGTAAACGGCAGGATGAAGGTTTGCGGCAACATCCAGAAGATGCCCAGCAGGCCCATCACCTGCGCAGCGTGCAGCGGCCGTGGTGCACGCAGGTATTGCACCACCAGCAGGATGAACACGCCGAGGAACAGCGGATAGACCATCTGGATCAGGCTCATCCACTGGCCATGCAAGGTTGGCCAGCGGATTTCCGCCAACCAGGTCAGTAGTGCTTGGGGGTAGCTTTGCTCCAGGGCCACCGCCACGCTACCCACGGCGAACAGCACGGCGCCACGGGCGACCAGGTCCTGCAGCAGGTGGGTGCGCTCCTGCCAGGCACCATACAGCCCGAACAGGGCGGGTAGCAGCAGGCACACGAGGTGGAAGATCACCGCCGCGTCCTCGCGAACGCGGCCATGGTCACGGTAGAAGTCGGTCTGGGTGTCGAGCAGGTAGTAGGCGATGTACACCGTGAGCATCAGGAACAGCTCGCGCTGGCGACGGTACACCGCACAGTAGGCGCCACCCAGCAGCAGGACCAAGGTGGGCAGGACGTTGAACAGCGATGTGAAAAAGACACTGAGGTCTCTCACATAGGCCGCGGCGAGTCCTGCCAGCAAAAGAATCAGCGAAGGCAGGAAGTGACTCGCGCGAACAGCGTTAAAACGAAACAAGGGTAATCTCCAACCCGGCAGATCAATGGTGGCATTGTGCCCTTACTTCATCGGCAGTGCACATGAACAGTTGAATATCGAATCAGACGCTTTTCCTTGTAGGAGCAGCCTTGTGCTGCGAAAAGGCCGCAATGACAAAAGATTTTCTGTGGCAGCTATGGCCTCTTCGCAGCACAAGGCTGCTCCTACAAAGAGATAGGCATCAGGCCGCAGAATGAAAAAACCCGCCTGCCGGTGAAGGCAGACGGGTTTCGTGTACAGCGGCAGGATCAGTACGACAGGCCGAAGTGTTCTTCGTCCATCGCCATCAGGTTGTTGGCACCCGACAGCATGGTCGCCACATGGGTACGGGTACGCGGCAGGATGCGCTGGAAGTAGAAGCGCGCGGTCTGCAACTTGGCGGTGTAGAAGGCTTCTTCGCTGGTGCCGGCAGCCAGTTTCTCCGCCGCCAGGCGGGCGATGTCAGCCCAGAAGTAGGCCAGGCAGGCGTAGCCGGAATACATCAGGTAATCGACCGAGGCCGCACCCACTTCTTCGCGGTCCTTCATGGCGGCCATACCCACTTTCATGGTCAGCTCGCCCCATTCCTTGTTCAGCGCCGCCAGCGGTTCGACGAACTCCTTGACCGCTTCGTTGCCTTCCTGCGCCTGGCAGAACTTGTGCACGATCTTGGTGAAGCCCTTCAGCGCTTCGCCTTGGGTCATCAGCACCTTGCGGCCGAGCAGGTCCAGGGCCTGGATGCCGGTGGTGCCTTCGTACAACATGGAAATGCGGCTGTCCCGTACGTTCTGCTCCATGCCCCATTCGGCGATGAAGCCGTGGCCACCGTAGATCTGCACGCCATGGTTGGCGGCTTCGAAGCCGACCTCGGTCATGAACGCCTTGGCGATCGGGGTCAGGAACGCCAGCAGGGCATCGGCCTTCTTGCGCTCTTCTTCATCCTGGCTGTACTTGACGATGTCCACCTGCTTGGCAGTGAAGTACACCATCGCGCGGTTGCCTTCGGCGAAGGCCTTCATGGTCAGCAGCATGCGACGCACGTCCGGGTGGACGATGATCGGGTCAGCAGCCTTGTCCGGTGCTTTCGGGCCAGTCAGGGAGCGCATCTGCAGGCGCTCACGGGCGTACTTCAGGCCACCCTGGAACGCGACTTCGGCGTGGGCCAGGCCTTGCAGCGCGGTACCCAGGCGAGCGGTGTTCATGAAGGTGAACATGCAGTTCAGACCTTTGTTAGCCGGGCCGATCAGGTAGCCGGTAGCGCCGTCGAAGTTCATCACGCAGGTGGCGTTGCCGTGGATACCCATCTTGTGTTCGATCGAGCCGCAGCTCACGCCGTTGCGCTCGCCCACACCGCCTTCGGCGTTGGGCAGGAACTTCGGCACGATGAACAGCGAGATGCCCTTGGTGCCAGCCGGTGCGTCCGGCAGGCGGGCCAGGACGATATGGACGATGTTGTCGGCCATGTCGTGCTCACCGGCCGAAATGAAGATCTTGGTGCCCGACACCTTGTAGCTGCCGTCGGCCTGTGGCTCGGCCTTGGTGCGCAGCATGCCCAGGTCGGTACCGCAGTGCGGCTCGGTCAGGCACATGGTACCGGTCCACTCGCCGGATACCAGCTTGGTCAGGTAGGTGTGCTGCTGCTCGGGGGTGCCGTGCGCAGAGATGGTGTTCATCGCGCCATGGGACAGGCCCGGGTACATGCCCCACGACCAGTTCGCACCGCCGACCATTTCGCTCAGCGCCAGGCCCAGCGACTCCGGCAGGCCCTGGCCGCCGTGCTCGACGTCATGCGCCAGGCTCGGCCAGCCGCCTTCTACGAACTGTTCGTAGGCCGCTTTGAAGCCGGTCGGGGTTTTAACGCCCGACTCGCTCCAGGTGCAGCCCTCCTGGTCACCCACGCGGTTCAGCGGCGACAGCACCTGCTCACAGAACTTCGCGCCTTCTTCGAGGATCGCGTCGACCATGTCGGGCGTGGCGTCCTGGCAACCCGGCAGGCTCTGATAGTGCGCCTCATAGCCGAGCAGCTCGTCGCGAACGAAGCGGATATCACGCAAGGGGGCTTTGTAATCAGGCATTGCGATGAACCTCTAGGTGAGTTCTGTGGGGTGACCAGCACGTGGCGGCCGTCGATCAAACAGTTGTTTGAAACTTACGTTTAGCTCCGCCTTATGTCAAGGATGGACTATGGTGCCATTTACGCCACGAAAAATGGCAAAAGCGTCAAGCCATGATAAGTCCCCCTGTGGGAGCGGGTTTACCCGCGAATGGGCCAGCCCGGAAAACAGAGGTTTCCGGGCGGACGCATTCGCGGGTAAACCCGCTCCCACAGGGATAGCGTTATGTTCGGGAAAGGCCGCCGTGTCAGGCGTAGGTGTCGATGATCCGGCCGAGCATTTCGTCGGAAGCCTTGGCGACCTTTGCGCCAAGCTCGACTTCGAGTTTGCCCACGGCCAGCTGCACGGTGCTGGTGGCCAGGTCCATTTGCTGGCTGCGGTCGACCGCGCGCAGGCGTTCGGCCTGAAAATCGCTGGACTGGCTGGTGGCGCTACGTTCGGCGGTGGTGCTGGCGATCTGGCTGGCAGCCTGATCGACGCGGTTCTGGCCGGTCTGGATTGCGCTCAGGCCCGCGTAATAGGCGGAGCTACCGGTGATTTCCATGTCAGGACTCCATTGACGCTGGATGGCGAACAGGCCCATTAAAGCAGGCCAGGGGCGAAAAGGCCCGTTTAAATCCCTAATGGCCTCGTGCCATTTGATAGGCCTTGGGTATTCCTGTACCGGCCTCTTCGCGGGCTTGCCCGCTCCTACAGGGGACCGCGCGATACCTGAACCCTGCGCTGTACCTGTGGGAGCGGGCAAGCCCGCGAAAGGGCCAAGCCTGGAAACGGCTAATCCAGCAGATCCAGCTGAAGGTGTTCAGCAACCATGTCGGCACTGGCCTGCTTCAACTTGGGCACCCGCCCCAGGCATGGCGCCGGCAAACGCTCGGCCAGGCTGGCCAGGTTCTCTTCCAGGCGCGAAGTACGCGGCTCGATGATGTTCGCCACCCATCCAGCCAGTTGCAGCCCGTCACGCTCGATCGCCTCAGCGCTTAACAAGGCATGGCTGATACAGCCGAGCCGCACCCCGACCACCAGAATCACCGGCAGCCGCAGGGCCACCGCAAGGTCGGACAGGTTTTCCAGCCCCGACAACGGCACGCGCCAGCCTCCGGCTCCCTCGATCAGGGTGAAATCGGCATTTTGTTGCAGCACATTCCGCATCGCAGCCAGCAGGTCCGACACGGCCAGCGTCACCCCTGCCTCACGTGCGGCCACATGCGGCGCAATCGCAGGCTCGAAGGCAAACGGGTTGACCTGTTCGTAGGGCATCTTGATCGTGCTTTCATCGATCAGCGCCTGAGCGTCGCTGTTGCGCAAGCCTTTGGGCGTCATCGTGCAACCGGAGGCCACCGGCTTGGCTCCCAACGTGCTCATGCCCTGCAACCGTGCCGCATGCAGCAGGCCGGCAGCGATGGTGGTTTTGCCGACATCGGTATCGGTACCGGCAATGAAATAGGCCTGGCTCATCTCGCTCCCCTTAAGCCTGTGGCTTGCGCAACACACCATAGACCACCTGGTAGGTGGCTGGCAGCCCCTCGGGCTGGCGAAATGCCTCATACGCCTGCAACAGGCCCTGCATGCGTGCCCGGCCGGTAAGCCCGGAAGGTCGGCCGGGGTTCAGGTTGTGGGCGCCGAGAGCCTTGAGTTCATGGGTAAGGCTGCGTACATCCGGGTAGTGCAGCACGTGCGGACAACGCTGCAGACCAAGCTGTTCGAAGCCGCTGGCTGCGCACAGGCGCTGATAGTCCTCGAAACGGCGGAAGCGGTTCACATGCACTAGGCCATCCACCGCCTGCCAACTGGCGCGCAGTTCATCGAGGGTACCCACACACAGGCTGCTGAAGGCCAGCACGCCGCCCGGGCGCAGCACTCGCAGCGCTTCTGCCAGCACGCTGGCGAACTGGCCGCACCACTGCACGGCCAGGCTGGTAAACACCAGGTCGACACTGGCATCACGCAGCGGCAAACGCTCGGCGTCACCGGCCACGTGATAGAGCGCCCCGCCCTGTTCGTTGCGGGCATGGCACAACATGCCTTCGGCGATATCCACCGCAACGCCGCTGGCCTGGGTGAACCGCTCGGCCAACGCCCTGCTGAAATGACCGGTGCCGCTGCCCAGGTCCAGCCAGCGTGACGGCTGCAGGCCTTCCGGCAACTGCTCCAGCAAGCTCGAACCCACCGCACGCTGCAAGGCTGCCACGCTGTCGTAGCTGGCTGCGGCGCGGGAGAACGAGGCCGCTACCTGGCGCTTGTCGGGCAGCGCGCCGGGCAGGGTCGGACGGGAAAGGTCAGTCATCGCCACTCTCATGCAGGAAACTCTTGATGCCCGCCGCCAGTTCCTGCGGGTATTCCAGCAGGAACGCGTGGGAGCTTTCTTCGACCAGGCCCACTTCCACATCGGGCAGCAACTCGCTCAGCGCCTTTGCCGCCTCTGCCGGCACCAGCGCATCGCTGCCGGCGAACAGGTGCAACTGCGGGCCTCCGTAGGCCTGCAGTGCTTCGCGGGTGTCCAGCTTGGCCAGCACTTCAAGGCCGGTGGCCAGGTACAGCGGGTCGGTGTCCGGTACGCCGACACCCAGTTGGCGTAGCAGGGTGCGCGGTTGCAGGGCACCGTCACTGCACAAGGTACGGAAGCGCTTCAGGGTGACCTGGGTATGGCTGCGGCAGCCGTCGAGGAACGTGCCAAAAGTGTCTTCGGCCATGCCGTGGGGCCAGTCGGGGCGAGCCACGAAACTGGGGTTGCTGGCCAGAGTCAGCAGGCCGCAGCAATGGTCGCCGCGCTTGTGCGCCAGCGCGCTGGCCAGCATGCCGCCTAACGACCAGCCACCCAGCCAGACATCGCTCGGCAGCTTGCGGTCGAGGTGGTCGACCCAGGCCTGCACATCGCTATGGGCCAGTTCCGGCAAGGGCATCAGCTCTACCTGCAGGCGGGCGTCCTGGGCACGCAGGCTGGCGGCCAGCGGCTCCAGGGAAGCAGTGCCCAAGCCCCAGCCAGGCAACAGAACAAGTCGATTACGCATCGGCGCTCTCCAACTGTGGATAACACTCGGCCAATGCATTCAACAATAGCTGCACCTGCGCCCCGCTGTGCGCGGCGCTCAATGTCACCCGCAGGCGTGCGCTGCCCGCCGGCACGGTGGGCGGGCGGATGGCCGTCACCAGCAAGCCGCGCTCGCGCAGCATGCGTGACAGGCGCAGGGCCTTTGCGCTGTCGCCGATGACGATGGGCTGGATCGGCGTCGGGCTGTCCATCAATTCCAGGCCGATCTGCTGCGCACCTTCACGGAACTGGCGGATCAGCGCGGCCAGGTGCTCGCGGCGCCAGGTTTCGCGGCGCAGCAATTCCAGGCTCTTGAGGGTGGCGCAGGCCAGCGCCGGTGGCTGGCTGGTTGTATAGATGTACGGGCGGGCGAACTGCACCAGCGCCTCGATCAGCTCTTCGCTGCCGGCCACAAAGGCACCGGCGGTACCACAAGCCTTGCCCAGCGTACCGATCAACACCGGCACATCCTCAACGCCCAGGCCGAAGTGCTCGACGATACCGCCGCCCCGGGTGCCGAGGGTGCCCAAGCCATGGGCATCGTCAACCATCAGCCAGGCACCGCGAGCGCGGGCGACATCGGCCAGCGCCGGCAGGTCGGCCAGGTCGCCGTCCATGCTGAACACGCCATCGGTCACTACCAGGGTATTGCCTACGGCCTTGTCCAGGCGGCTGGCCAGGCTGGCCGGGTCGTTGTGCAGGTAGCGGTTGAAACGGGCACCACTGAGCAACCCGCCATCCAGCAGCGAAGCGTGGTTCAGGCGGTCCTGCAGCACCGTGTCGCCCTGCCCCACCAGCGCGGTGATGGCGCCCAGGTTGGCCATGTAGCCGGTGGAGAACAGCAGCGCGCGCGGGCGCCCGGTGAGTTCGGCCAGGGCCTCTTCCACCTGGTGGTGCGGCGTACTGTGGCCGATCACCAGGTGCGAGGCACCGCCACCGACACCCCAGCGCTTGGCGCCGGCCTGCCAGGCGGCAATCACCTCGGGGTGGTTGGCCAAGCCCAGGTAGTCATTGCTGCAGAAGGCCAGCAAACACTGGCCATCGACCACCACTTCCGGCCCCTGCGGGCTTTCCAGCAATGGCCGCTGCCGATACAGGTCTGCGGCGCGCCGTTCGGCCAGGCGCGCTGCCAAGTCGAAGGCCATTTCAGGCTGTCGCGGCGTTGTAGAACATCTCGCTGCTGCGCTGCTCGACCAGCGCCTGCTCGATGGCCGCCTGGTGCACTTCGTCGGCGTGCTCTTCACGCGCTTCGGGCTTGATGCCCAGGCGTGCGAACAGCTGCATGTCCTTGTCGGCCTGCGGGTTGGCGGTGGTCAGCAGTTTTTCGCCGTAGAAGATCGAGTTGGCACCAGCCATGAAGGCCAGGGCCTGCATCTGCTCGTTCATCTGCTCGCGGCCGGCGGACAGGCGCACGTGCGACTTGGGCATGAGGATACGGGCCACGGCCAGCATGCGGATGAAGTCGAACGGGTCGACGTCCTCTTCCTCGGCCAGCGGCGTGCCGGCCACCTTGACCAGCATGTTGATTGGAACCGACTCCGGGTGTTCGGGCAGGTTGGCCAGCTGGATCAGCAGGCCGGCGCGGTCGTCCAGCGACTCACCCATGCCGAGGATGCCGCCGGAGCAGATCTTCATCCCGGCATCGCGCACGTAGGCCAGGGTCTGCAGGCGCTCGCTGTAGGTGCGGGTGGTGATGATGCTGCCGTAGAACTCAGGCGAGGTGTCGAGGTTGTGGTTGTAGTAGTCCAGGCCGGCCTGAGCCAGGGCCTTGGTCTGCTCCTGGTCGAGCTTGCCGAGGGTCATGCAGGTTTCCAGGCCCATGGCCTTCACGCCTTTGACCATCTCCAGCACGTAGGGCATGTCTTTGGCCGACGGGTGCTTCCACGCCGCGCCCATGCAGAAGCGGGTAGAACCAATGGCTTTGGCGCGGGCGGCTTCTTCCAGCACCTTCTGCACTTCCATCAGCTTCTGTTTTTCCAGCCCGGTGTTGTAGTGGCCGGACTGTGGACAATATTTGCAATCTTCCGGGCAGGCGCCGGTCTTGATCGACAACAGGGTCGAAACCTGCACGCGGTTCGGGTCGAAATGCGCGCGGTGCACGGTCTGCGCCTGGAACAGCAGGTCATTGAACGGTTGCTGGAACAGCGCCTTGACCTCGGCCAGGGACCAGTCGTGACGTGTTGTTGCAGTTGTGCTGGCGCTCATTGGCGTTTCCTTGTTTAGGCTGAAGCAGGCGCCGGGACAGGAAAGCCCGCCAGCGCATCACGGATAGCTCGCATAGTCATGGAAGGCCTATGAACTGTCAACC
This sequence comes from Pseudomonas asiatica, assembly GCF_009932335.1. Lineage (NCBI taxonomy): Bacteria > Pseudomonadati > Pseudomonadota > Gammaproteobacteria > Pseudomonadales > Pseudomonadaceae > Pseudomonas > Pseudomonas asiatica. The sequence continues at coordinate 275,648 of NZ_BLJF01000002.1, read as the reverse complement.
ACACTGGAAAAGACTGGTTTACAAGTGCTCACTTATTAATCAATTGTGTTTGCTGTGCGATGAACCTGCCGAGCAGGCCTACCCGCTGTGCGTCGCCTGCGAGCAGGAACTGCCCTGGCTGGGCGATCATTGCCTGCGCTGCGCCCTGCCATTGCCGATAGCCGGCCTGACTTGCGCTCAATGCCAGCGCCGCGCACCGGCCTTCGAGCAGGTGCTTGCACTGTGGCATTTCGGCTTTCCGGTGGACACGCTGATCAGCCGTTTCAAGCACAACCGCCAGTGGCCCTTGGGGCGCCTGATGGCCGAATTGCTCGCGCATGGGCTGCTGCACCGCTTTACCGAAGGGCTGCCGCGCCCCGACCTGTTGTTGCCTGTACCCTTGGCCAAACGTCGACTACGGGAGCGGGGGTTCAACCAGGCGGGGATGCTCGGGCGCTGGCTGTCGTCGCACGTGGGGGTACGTTGCGACGAGCGGTTGCTGCTGCGCACACGGGAGACACCTGCGCAGCAACAACTGGACGCCAAGGCCAGGCGACGCAACTTGCGCCAGGCGTTTACCGTCACGGGCAAGCTGACGGGCAAGCATGTCGCCATTGTCGATGACGTGTTGACCACCGGTGCGACCGCGCAAGCGGTTGCCGAAGTGCTGCGCAAGGCCGGTGCGCGGCGGGTGGATGTGTATTGCCTGGCGCGTACGCCCAAGCCGGGGTATGTATGAGCAAGCGCGAATTGCCCGGTGTAGGAGCGGCCCTGTGTCGCGATCGGGCTGCGCAGCAGCCCCAGCGATATTTGCCAAGGCATGAATCGTGGGGCCGCTTCGCGCCCCTTTCGCGACACAAGGCCGCTCCTACACACTATCCACCCTCAGGCCCCCACAAGACCGAATGCCCATGCCCCTGCCCCCCCACCTTACCCAGCACATCGCTCGCCGCCCCCAACGCATCGCGCTGCTGCAGTACATTGCCGAAGAAGGTTCGATCACCCGCGCCGCCAAGGCTGCGGGCATCAGCTACAAGGCCGCCTGGGACGCCATCGACGAACTCAACAACCTGGCCAGCCAGCCCCTTGTCGAGCGCAGTACCGGCGGGCGTGGTGGCGGTGGTGCCCGTCTGTCGCCGGAAGGCCAGCGGGTGCTGCGCCTGTACCAGAGGCTGCAGGCCCTTCAGGCGCAAATCCTCGAAGCGGCCGAAGAGTCCAGCGACCTCGACCTGCTCGGCCGGCTGATGCTGCGTACCAGCGCGCGCAACCAGTTGCAGGGCCAGGTCAGCGGCCTGCGCCGCGAGGGACGGCATGATCGCGTCAGCCTGGCGTTGGGCGGAGGGTTGGAGATCGAGGCGTTGATCACCCACGACAGCACCGCACGGCTGGAACTGACGCTGGGGACGACGGTAGTGGCGCTGCTCAAGGCGGGGTGGGTGAGGTTGCTGGCCGACGAGGAACAGGCCGAAGCGGATAGCAATTGCCTACGGGCGACGGTGGAGGAGGTGCTGGCGGAGGCTGATGGGCCTGGTGAGGTCCGGTTGGCGTTGGGGAATGGGCAGACGTTGTGTGCGTTTGCCGAGACGGATTGGTTGGCTGGGCAGCGGGTGGCAGCAGGCAGTTCGGTGCGGGTTCAATTTCATCCCTCTTATGTATTGCTTGGGATTCCTGCATAGCCTGGCCGCGCTTTGCGCGGTTCGCGGGTTTACCCGCGAAGAGGCCGGTACAGGCATAACGCGTTACCATGGTCCCCACGCCGCCTATCCCCGGAGCCCCCATGTCCCACCCCTTCGATACCCTCACCCCCGACCTGGTCCTGGACGCCGTGGAAAGCCTGGGCTTTCTCAGCGATGCCCGGGTGCTGGCGCTGAACAGCTACGAAAACCGCGTCTACCAGGTGGGCATCGAGGGCGCGCAACCGCTGATCGCCAAGTTCTACCGCCCAGGCCGCTGGAGCGACGCGGCCATCCTCGAAGAGCACAGCTTCACTGCCGAACTGGCCCAATGCGAAGTGCCGGTGGTCGCCCCGCTGCAGCACGACGGCCGCACCCTGTTCGAACACCAGGGCTTCCGCTTCACCCTGTTCCCCCGCCGCGGCGGCCACGCGCCAGAGCCGGGTAACCTCGACCAGCTCTACCGTCTTGGCCAGTTGCTCGGCCGCCTGCATGCCGTGGGTGCCAGCAAACCGTTCGAGCACCGCGAAGCGCTGGCTGTGGACAACTTCGGCCACGCCTCGCTGAATACCCTGCTGGAAGGCGATTTCGTCCCTCGCGAACTGCTGCCGGCGTTCGAATCGGTGGCCCGCGACCTGCTCAAGCGAGTGGAGGACATCTATGCCCGCACCCCGCACAAGCTCATCCGCCTGCATGGCGACCTGCACCCCGGCAACCTTATGCACCGCGACGAGGTGTACCACGTGGTCGACCTCGACGACTGCCGCATGGGCCCGGCGGTGCAGGACTTGTGGATGATGCTGGCCGGCAGCCGCGAGGAGCGCCTGGGGCAACTGGCCGAACTGATCGACGGCTACAACGAGTTCCACGACTTCGACCCGCGCGAGCTGGCCCTGATCGAGCCCCTGCGCGCCCTGCGCCAGTTGCACTACAGCGCCTGGCTGGCGCGGCGCTGGGACGATCCGGCATTTCCGCCGAGCTTCCCCTGGTTCGGCCAGCCACGCTACTGGGGAGACCAGATCCTCGCCCTGCGCGAGCAAATGGCCGCACTGGATGAAGCGCCGCTGAAATTGTTCTAGAAGCACGCCCGCCTCTGTCTACAATAGGCGTCGCTTTATTTAGCTACCTAAGCAAGGATTCTGCATGCACGCCGCAAACCCGCGTCGCGGGTACCTACTGGGCCTCAGCGCCTACATCATCTGGGGTCTTTTCCCCCTGTACTTCAAGGCAATCCAGAGCGTTCCGGCGGTGGAGATCATTGTCCACCGGGTGCTGTGGTCGGCACTGTTCGGCTCGCTGTTGCTACTGGTGTGGAAACACCCCGGCTGGTGGCGTGAACTGCGTGACAACCCGCGCCGGTTGGGCATCCTGGCCCTGAGCGGGGCGCTGATCGCCGGCAATTGGCTGACCTACGTATGGTCGGTGAACAACGGGCGCATGCTCGAGGCCAGCCTGGGTTACTACATCAACCCGCTGATCAACGTGCTGCTGGGCATGCTGATTCTTGGCGAGCGCCTGCGTCGGCTTCAGTGGCTGGCCGTGGCCATGGCCGCGGTGGGTGTGGCTCAGCAGGTGTGGCAGGTGGGCAGCCTGCCGTGGGTGTCGCTGGTACTGGCGCTGAGCTTCGGCTTCTACGGGCTGATTCGCAAGCAGGCACCGGTGGCGGCGCTGCCGGGCCTGGTGGTGGAAACCTGGATGCTGGTACCGCTGGCGCTTGGCTGGCTATTGCTGCATCCGGCGGCGACAAGTGCCCAAGGCGCGTTCTACACCAGCAGCGAAGCGTTGTGGCTGATGGCTGCGGGGCCGGTGACACTGGTGCCGCTGGTGTGCTTCAACGCTGCTGCGCGGCACTTGCCGTACACCACGCTGGGCTTCCTGCAGTACCTGGCGCCGACCCTGGTGCTGCTGCAGGCGGTGCTGCTGTTCGATGAGCATTTGTCGCCGAGCACCTTGGTGGCGTTCATGTTCATCTGGGCGGGTTTGGCGATTTACAGCGTCGATGCGTGGGTCAGTTTGCGCAAGCGCAGCTGATCAAAAAATGATCACAACTCTGCGGCCCCTGTAGTTCATGGCCTGCAGAGACATCTCCAAAGGTTATCCACACCCTCGTCCCCGTGCTTTGTGCACAAGCTGCTGATTTTTGGGTGTTTTTTGATCAAAGCCGTGTAAGGCGCGCGCGGCCTGGGCTGGAGAGGGGAACCCCCAGGTTATCCACAGGGCCTTCCCCGTGATATCGGGATAACCGCAGGGGGCTGCTTTGCAGCCCATCGCGACACAAGGCCGCTCCTACAGGGGAACGCGTAACCCTTGTAGGAGCGGCCTTGTGTCGCGATGGGCCGCGAAGCGGCCCCGGCAATCTCGGATCAATCCTCCGGCCGCAGCTTCAACTCCACCATCAAGTCATCCGCCAGACTCTCCAGTCGCTGCTGCAGTTCTTCGAGCGGTAGAGTCAGCGGCAAAGCCAACAACGCATCTGCATGAAACAACGGCTCGCTGCTCATCGGCGCCGGCCGCACTTCTGTTGAAAACCGCTCGACGTTCACCTGCAATTCAGCCAGCAAACGGGTGATATCACGCACGATCCCCGGCCGGTCATTCCCTACCAGCTCCATGGCAATCGGTTTCCAGGTACACGAAGGCTCGATGCCACTCTCGGCGATCAGCACGCGAATGTCATATCGGACCAACCCCTGCAGCGAAGCCACCAGCTCGTCGTAGTTTTCCGCCGGCACCGCCACCCGCAGGATGCCGGCAAACTGCCCGGCCATGCGCGACATGCGGCTTTCCAGCCAGTTGCCACTGTGGTCGGCGATGCACTGGGCAATGCGCTCGACCTGGCCGGCCTTGTCAGGGGCAATCACAGTCAGTACAAGATGATCCACAAGCCCTTCCTCGTGTCGGACCGCGCCGTGCGGCAGAAAATCGGGGGATCGACTCAGTATAGGCAAGGCGCGGCAACCTGCCGCAGGGCAATCCGCACAACGAATCGTGTACTGTTTCAAGATTTATCTGGAACAATCCACCTGTTTTTTGCGAACATACTCACTCCCAGCGTGACCATACGCGACCAACGGGTCGCATAACGGCGCTTTTAGTCTGATTTTGCCCCGCCTACTGCTTCATGTAGTATCCCGTGGCGCGGACTACAAAACGTCGTTTGGATGTCTGCCAAGGCGCCTGTGAAAATACGCACACTGTCTGCCAGCCGGTCTGGCAGGCCGCACCCAGCCGCGCTCGGGGTTTACTCGGGGGCATGCACTGGTGCCGTGTTTAGAGAAGCGCTACAGGCTTAATACAGAAGAGCGAAATAGCTGAGCAGAGTGAGGCAAGCAATGACTGGATACGTTCAAGTCGGTGGCCTTCAGGTCGCCAAGGTCCTGTACGACTTCGTGAACAACGAAGCCATCCCAGGGACCGGCATCGTCGCCGAGCAGTTCTGGGCCGGTGCAGAGAAGATCATCAATGACCTCGCTCCAAAGAACAAAGCCCTGCTCGCCAAGCGCGACGAGCTGCAAGCCAAGATCGACGCCTGGCACCAGGCACGCAAAGGCCAGGCCCACGACGCCGTAGCCTACAAAGCATTCCTCCAGGAAATCGGCTACCTGCTGCCACAAGCCGACGATTTCCAGGCAACCACCCAGAACGTGGACGAAGAAATCGCCCACATGGCCGGCCCGCAGCTGGTCGTACCGGTGATGAACGCCCGCTTCGCCCTGAACGCCGCCAACGCCCGTTGGGGTTCGCTGTACGACGCGCTGTATGGCACCGATGCCATCAGCGATGAAGGCGGCGCCGAGAAAGGCCAGGGCTACAACAAGGTACGTGGCGACAAGGTCATCGCCTTCGCCCGCGCCTTCCTCGACGAAGCCGCGCCACTGGCGGCCGGCTCGCACGTCGACTCCACCGGCTACCGCATCGAAGGCGGCAAGCTGGTAGTTGCCCTGAAAGGCGGCAGCAACAGCGGCCTGCGTGACGATGCCCAGCTGATCGGCTTCCATGGCGATGCCGCTGCGCCGACCGCCGTGCTGCTCAAGCACAACGGCCTGCACTTCGAAATCCAGGTCGACGCCAGCACCCCGGTCGGCAGCACCGACGCCGCCGGCGTGAAAGACATCCTGATGGAATCGGCGCTGACCACCATCATGGACTGCGAAGACTCGGTTGCAGCCGTTGACGCCGACGACAAGGTGATCGTCTACCGCAACTGGCTGGGCCTGATGAAAGGCGACCTGGCAGAAAGCGTTAGCAAGGGTGGCAAAACCTTCACCCGCACCATGAACCCGGACCGCGAGTACGCCGCGCCCAACGGCGGTAGCGTGACCCTGCATGGCCGTTCGCTGCTGTTCGTGCGCAACGTTGGCCACCTGATGACCAACCCGGCGATCCTCGACGCCCAAGGCAACGAAATCCCCGAAGGTATTCAGGACGGCCTGTTCACCAACCTGATCGCCCTGCACAACCTCAATGGCAACACCAGCCGCAAGAACACCCGCACCGGCAGCGTGTACATCGTCAAGCCGAAGATGCACGGCCCGGAGGAAGTAGCCTTCGCCGCCGAAATCTTCAGCCAGGTCGAAGACCTGCTGGGCATGAAGCGCAATACCGTCAAGGTCGGCATCATGGACGAGGAGCGCCGTACCACGGTCAACCTCAAGTCGTGCATCAAGGCCGCAGCCGAGCGCGTGGTGTTCATCAACACCGGCTTCCTCGATCGCACCGGCGATGAAATCCACACCTCGATGGAAGCCGGCGCCGTGGTGCGCAAGGGCGCCATGAAAAACGAGAAGTGGATCGGTGCCTACGAGAACAACAACGTCGACGTTGGCCTGGCCACCGGCCTGCAAGGCCGTGCGCAGATCGGCAAAGGCATGTGGGCCATGCCCGATCTGATGGCAGCCATGCTCGAGCAGAAGATCGCCCACCCGTTGGCTGGCGCCAACACCGCCTGGGTGCCGTCGCCGACTGCAGCCACCCTGCATGCCCTGCACTACCACAAGGTGGACGTACAGGCGCGTCAGCGTGAACTGGCTTCGCGCACACCCGCGTCGGTGGATGACATCCTCACCATCCCGCTGGCCGCCGACACCAACTGGTCGGCCGAAGAGATCCGCAACGAACTGGACAACAACGCTCAGGGCATCCTCGGCTACGTGGTGCGCTGGATCGACCAGGGCGTAGGTTGCTCGAAGGTGCCGGACATCAACAACGTCGGCCTGATGGAAGACCGCGCCACCCTGCGCATCTCGGCCCAGCTGCTGGCCAACTGGCTGCGCCATGGCGTGGTCAGCCAGGAGCAGGTGCTGGAAAGCCTCAAGCGCATGGCCGTGGTGGTGGACCAGCAGAACGCCAGCGACCCTCTGTACCGCCCGATGGCACCGAACTTCGACGACAACGTCGCGTTCCAGGCGGCGGTAGAACTGGTGGTGGAAGGTGGCAAGCAGCCGAACGGCTATACCGAGCCGGTACTGCACCGCCGTCGCCGCGAGTTCAAGGCGCGTAACGGGCTGTAAGCGACATCTGCGACAGGGGGCCGCTTTGCGGCCCAATCGCCGGCAAGCCAGCTCCCACAGGGACTGCACAGGCCCCAAACGCTGTGCGGTCCCTGTGGGAGCTGGCTTGCCGGCGATGAGGCCGGAACAGGCTCCTCAGCTAACCGATCTGCAGTTCTTTCTTCACCAGCTCCAGCAGCCTGTCCAGGTCGACCGGCTTCAGAAGAAAATCCACAACCCCCAGGTGCATCACGTCCACCGCCTCTTTCACGTCGGTATCGCCCGACACCACGATGATCGACAACGCCGCCCGCTCTGATTCGCGAACCTTGCGGATCAGGTCCAGGCCATCCTCGGGCTGCATGCGCAAATCCGTGATCATCAAGCCGATTCTTTGCTGGTAGTGCAGGTACAGCCTGGCCTCCTCGGCCCCATCCGCCCCGACACAGTCAATCCCCCGGCTTTTCAGGTACAGGATCAGCGCCTCACGATTCACCGCATTGTCATCCACCACCAGCACCAGGGGCTTGGCAACCACGGGCGCACTTACGAGGGCCAATGCCTCGCGCTCGGCGTCACTCAGGATGTCGTGTTGCTCAGGCATGCTCATCTCGTCAAAAAAATTCCGCTTCAGCATTAGGACCGCAGAACTTGCGTAACCCGGTTGGCCTTTCGTCGGGTCTTTGACAGGGGCGCTCATAGACTTACGTCCAATGGGCACCATCCCGCCGCAAGCCGACCATGGAGGCAGAGAACAACATGGCCGGCACCTATATATATAGATATATAGTTCGGCATAGCGATACGGTCAGTTTCATGAGCAAAAAGGACGCCTACACCCAGGCGGGCAGGACAGCAGTGCTGCAGAACATCCAGGGCACCCTGCAGTTCCTGCAGCGTTTTCCGCCGTTCAACCAGATGGAACACAGCCACCTGGCCTACCTGGTCGAACAGTGCCAGCTGCGCTTCTATGCCAGCGGCGAAAGCATCGTCAAACCTGCCGATGGGCCGGTCGAGCACTTCTACATCGTCAAGCAGGGCCGCGTGGTCGGCGAACGCCAGCATCTGGTCAAACCTGGTGTGGAGACTACCTTCGAGATCACCAGCGGCGAATGCTTCCCGCTGGCTGCCCTGCTCGGCGAGCGGGCGACCCGCACCGAGCATCTGGCAGGTGAGGACACCTTCTGCCTGCAGTTGAACAAGGCCGCGTTCATCCGCGTGTTCTCGATGTCGGAAGTGTTTCGGGATTTTGCCCTGCGCGGGGTCAGCAGCCTGCTCGACCAGGTCAACCAGCAGGTACGCCAGCGCGCGGTGGAAACCCTCGGCACCCAGTATTCGCTGAACACGCCGCTGGGTGAACTGGCCATGCGCCATCCGGTGGTGTGCAGCCCCGAAACGCCTCTGCGAGACGCCGTGCGACTGATGCACGAGCAGCAGGTCGGCAGTATCGTAGTGGTCGACCAGCAGCGTTACCCCACCGGTATCTTCACACTGCGCGACTTGCGCCAGGTGGTGGCTGCGGCCGATGCCGACCTGGGTGCACCCATCGCGCGCCACATGACCGCCCAGCCGTTCTACCTCAGCCCCCAGGCCAGCGCCTTCGACGCAGCCATGGCGATGACCGAGCGGCACATCGCCCACGTATGCCTGGTGGAAAACCAGCGCCTGTGCGGTGTGGTTTCGGAGCGCGACCTGTTCTCCCTGCAACGGGTCGACCTGGTGCACCTGGCACGCACCATCCGCCATGCGCCACGCCTGGATACCCTGGTCTCGCTGCGCGGCGAAATCAGCCAGCTGGTCGAGCGAATGCTGGCCCATGGCGCATCCTCCACGCAGATTACCCAGATCATCACCCTGCTCAACGACCACACCGTGTGCCGGGTGATCGAACTGGCGCTGGCCGAGCGCGGTGACCCGGGCGTGCCGTTCAGCTGGCTGTGCTTTGGCAGCGAGGGGCGACAAGAACAAACCCTGCACACTGACCAGGACAACGGCATCCTCTTCGAAGCCGCCGACAGCATCGAAGCCGACGCCATCCGCGCACGCCTGCTGCCGCTGGCGCAATACATAAACCAGTGCCTGGCCCAGTGCGGCTTCACCCTGTGCAAGGGCAACGTCATGGCCGGCAACCCCGAGCTGTGCCTGTCGCGCATTGAATGGGCGCGGCGTTTTGCCAGTTTTGTCCGTGAAGCCAGCCCGGAGAACCTGCTGGGCTCGAGCATCTATTTCGACCTGCGTGTGGTGTGGGGCGACGAGCAAGGTTGCGAGCAACTGCGCCAGGGCCTGCTGGAGCAGGTGGCCGACAACCGCATCTTCCAGCGCATGATGGCTGACAACGCCCTGCGCCAGCGCCCGCCGGTGGGCCGCCTGCGCGAGTTCGTGCTGACCCGCCAGGGTAACGACAAGGCCGCCACCCTCGACCTCAAGGTCCAGGGCCTGACGCCCTTCGTCGATGGTGCGCGGCTGCTGGCCCTGGCCAACGGCATCGGTGCCTGCAATACCTTGGAGCGCCTGCGCCAGCTCGTGGCCAAGGGCGTGATCGAGGCACTGGATGGCGCAGCGTATGAAGAGGCCTACCACTTCATCCAGCAAACCCGCATGCAGCAGCACCAGCGCCAGACCCGCGACAACCTGCCCTATTCCAACCGCCTGGACCCGGACAGCCTCAACCACCTGGACCGGCGCATCCTGCGCGAGTCCCTGCGCCAGGCCCAGCGCCTGCAAAGCAGCCTGGCCTTGCGGTACCAGCTATGAGCCTGTTCGCCTGGCTGCGCCCCAGCGCGCCGGAACTGGACCACGCCACGCGCCAGCGCCTGGCCCGGCTGCCCAAGTCAGCGCCATTGGGGGTGTGTACCCTGCGCGAGCAGCGCTGGGTGGTGCTTGACCTGGAGACCAGCGGCCTGAACACCAACCGTGACCAGGTGTTATCGGTTGGTGCCGTCGCCATCGAAGACGGCGCCATCGACTTTGCCCAGCAATTCGAACGCACCTTGCACCGGCCTTTGCAGAAGACCAACGCCAGCGTGCTGATCCACGGCCTGGGCCCGAGTGCCCTGGCTGCCGGTTGCGACCCGGCCGAGGCCTTGCTCGATCTGCTCGACTTCATTGGCAACAGCCCGGTGTTGGCATTCCATGCGCCGTTCGACCAGCGCATGCTCGCCCGCGCGCTGAAGGAAAGCCTGGGCTATCGCTTGCAGTCACCTTTCCTGGATGTTGCCGAGCTGGCGCCGATGCTCAACCCCGACACAGTGCTGCGCGAGGCCGGGCTGGATGACTGGGTGGCGCGGTTTGGCCTGCAGGTAGAGGAGCGCCATCACGCCAGCGCCGATGCGCTGGTTACCGCCGAACTGGCGCTGATCCTGTTCAGCCAGGCCCGGCGCCAGCAGCTGGACAGCCCGCTGCAGCTGGAGCAGCGCTTGCGCGGGTGGCGCAGGCGCAAGGTGCACAATCACGGTTTGTAGGGCGTGAGCGCTGAGTCGCCTGTGAGATCGAGCGCCGCGCGGGCGGCGCTCGATCTCATAAACGCTACATCACCCACGCCCTACACCCCGTCAGCCCCAACCATGATGGCCATCCGATAAGCGTCCATTGCACCCACCCCCTCCCCTCTGCAACAATCGCGAATAATTATCGTTAGTTAATGCATTCGTTCCGGGGGGACGCTGCTTGTCTTCTGCACAGAGCCCACACGCCGATCTGGTCGGTGCGCTGTACCGCGACCATCGCGGCTGGCTGCTCGCCTGGCTGCAACGCAGCATGGCCTGCCGCCAACGTGCCGAAGACCTGAGCCAGGACACCTTCGTGCGCCTGCTCGGCCGTGCGCAACTGGATACGCCCCGCGAACCCCGCGCGTTCCTGGCCGCCGTGGCCAAGGGCCTGATGTTCGACCACTTCCGCCGCGCCGCGCTAGAACAAGCCTACCTGGCTGAACTGGCCCTGATGCCGGAAGCCGAACAACCTTCCCCGGAAGTGCAACACCTGATCCTCGAGGACCTCAAGGCCATCGACCGCCTGCTAGGCAAGCTGTCGAGCAAGGCCCGCGCAGCATTCCTGCACAATCGCCTGGACGGTATGAGCCATGCCGAAATCGCCGAGCGCATGGGGGTTTCGGTTTCGCGGGTGCGCCAGTACATCGCCCAGGGCATGCGCCAGTGCTACGTGGCCCTGTACGGGGAGCCGACGTGAGCAGTTCACCGGTTTCGTCCCGGGTGCTGGAAGCCGCCATTGCCTGGAAGCTCAGCCTCGACAACGGCAGCGGCACACCTGACGAGCGCAGCGAATTCATGCGCTGGCATGCCGCCAGCGAGGAGCATGCCCGCGCCTGGCACCAACTCGGTGCCATGGACCAGCGCGTGAGCGCCGCTGCCGGCCCGGCACGCCAGGCCCTGCTGCAATCGCGCGCCGGGCTGCGCCGACGTATCGGCAAGGTCGGCGGCGGGCTGGCCGGCATGTTTCTGCTGAGCTCGCTGCTGGCCTGGGTCGGCGCACCATCGCTGGCACCGAGCTACTGGCTGGCCGACCAGCGTACCGCCACCGGCGAACTGCGTACCCTGCGCCTGGAAGACGGCACCTTGTTGAGCCTGAACAGCCACACGGCCGTGGATATCGACTACGCCGGCAAGCAACGGGTGATCGTGCTGCACCAAGGCGAGATTTCGGTCGAAACCGGCCATCAGGACCCGCGCCCGCTGCTGGTGCGCACCGACGATGGCCGCCTGCGCCCGTTGGGCACGCGCTTCCTGGTGCGCCGCGAGGACGACGGCACGCGCCTGGAAGTGCTGCAAGCTTCGGTCGCCGCCATGCCGCTGAACAGCGGCGACGAACAGGTGCTGCGCGAAGGCCAGCAGGTTCTGATGAACGCCAACGGCCTTGGCCGGATCGGCACGGTGCCAGCCGGTGCCGACGCCTGGACCCGCGGCATGCTGGTGGTGGACAACGTGCGCCTGGCTGACCTGCTGGCCACGCTTGGCCAGTACCGCAGCGGTTACCTTGGGGTAGACGACCAGGTCGCCGACCTGCGGGTGACCGGCAGCTTCCCGCTGAACGATACCGACCTGGCGCTGTCGTCGCTGGTGCCGGCACTGCCGGTGAAGGTCGAGCGGCATACCCAGTGGTGGGTGACCGTCGGTCCCAAGTAGGCCTGCACTGGCCTCTTCGCGGGTAAACCCGCTCCCACAGGATTGCACCAGCCTCAAAGCCCCCGCGATCCCTGTGGGAGCGGGTTTACCCGCGAAAGGGCCGGTACAGGCAAAAGCCAACTTCAAATAATTCTCAATTTTTTTCAGATTCGCCCTGTCACTTTTCAAATCTCGCTCGGCAAGGAAGCAGAAAGCACTTATCCGTCGAGGAGCCTCTGCATGTCCCGTGCTGTTGATCGTATCCTGCGCCCCAGCCTGATGGCCCTGGCCATCGCCGTGACCGCACCATTGGCCAGCCCTGCCCTGTTCGCCGCCGAGCAATCCGCTCAGCGCGCCTACGACCTGCCCAGCGCCCCGCTGGCCACCACTCTCAACCAGATCGCCAGCCAGGCCGGCATCACCCTGGCCATCGACCCGGCACTGGTCAGCGGTCGCACCTCGGCCCCGGTGAGCGGGCAGTACGATGGCCTTGGTGCCCTGCAGGCCGCCCTGCGCGGCACCGGCCTGCAACTGCAGCAAAGCAGCGTGGGCAGCTACAGCCTGGTGGCTACGCCGGAAGGGACACTGGCGTTGCCGGAGACTGCGATCAATGCGACTTCCAGCTATGAAAGCGCCTGGGGACCGGTAGAGGGTTACACCGCTACCCGGACAGCAGCAGGCACCAAGACCGACACCGCCATCGCCGAACTTCCCCGCTCGGTAAGCGTGATCACCCGCCAGCAGATGGAAGACCGGCCGGTGCTCAGCCTGAACGACGCCCTTCGCTACACCGCTGGCGTGCAGAGCAGCGGCTATGGATCCGACTCGCGCAGCGACTGGTTGCTGGTACGGGGTTTTGTGCCTACCCAGTTCCTCGATGGCCTGCCATTGCCCAAGGGCAACTACGCCACCCCCAAGATCGAGCCCTGGAACCTGGAGCGCATCGCCGTACTGCGTGGCCCGGCCTCTTCGGTCTACGGCCAGACTCCACCAGGCGGCCTGCTTGACATGACCAGCCGTCGGCCGCAATTGGAAAGCAGCCACGAAGTCGAAGCCCAGGTTGGCAGCAACAACCACAAGCAGATCAACTTCGACAGCACCGGCAAGCTCGACGATGCAGGCCAGTTCCTGTACCGAGTGAGCGGCACCGTGCGTGACAGCGGTTCGCCGGTCGATCACATCCCGGACAAGCGCTACAACATCGCGCCCAGTCTGACCTGGAACATCAACGACGACACCAAGCTGACTTTCATCAGCCAGTACACCCGCGATGACACCGGCATCACCGGCCAGTTCCTGCCACTGCAGGGCACCAAACTGGATAGCCCCGCAGGCAAGATTTCGCACCACAAGAACCTGGGCGACCCGGATTGGGAGTCCTACGACCGCACCTACTACCACCTGGGCTATGCGTTCGAAACACGCCTGAACGACACCTGGCAGTTCCGTCAGAACCTGCGCTACGCGCGTAACGAACTGGACTTCAAGGGCATTACCGCCGGTGGTTCGATCTGGCCAGCCGGCCCGGACGAAGCTGTCAGCGCCGATGGCACCGTGCAACGCACCGCCGGTATCGTCGAGGAGGACATCTCACAGTTCGCCCTGGACAACAACTTCCAGGCCGACTTCCAGACCGGGCAGGTTGCCCATACCCTGCTGCTGGGGCTCGACCACCAGCGCTCGGACAGTAATGCCCGCTGGCGCTGGGGCTCGGCGGGTGTGCCACCGAGCAATATCCACAACCCCATCTACGGTCAGGATTTCTCGAACGTTCAGTACTTCGACATGTACGACTACGACCAGAAAACCCAGCAGACCGGCCTGTATATCCAGGACCAGATGGCGTTGGACAACTGGCGCCTTACCCTTGGTGGCCGTGAGGACTGGGTGCACACCGGCACCACCTTCCACAACCAAGGCGACGCAACCAACACCCAACGCGACAAGAAGTTCAGTGGTAACGCAGCTCTCAGCTATGTATTCGATAACGGCCTGACGCCTTACATCTCCTATGCCGAGTCGTTCCAGGCTGCCACCGGTTCCACCGTCAACAGCACCGATGCCTTCAAACCGACCGAAGGCAAGCAATACGAACTGGGCATCAAGTACCAGCCTCCAGGCAGCAATAGCCTGTTCACCGCTGCTGTGTTCGACCTGACACAGGAGAACATGTCGGTGACCGAGGGTGGTGTCACCCGCCAGGTAGGCGAAGTGCGTGTCAAAGGCCTGGAGCTGGAGGCTACCTCGGATGTGACCGAGAACCTCAAACTGGTGGGTTCGTACACCTACAACGACAGCGAAATCATCAAAGGCACCAGTGACGAGAAAGGCAAGCGCATGGCGCAGGTGCCGCGCAACCAGGCTACTGCCTGGGCTGACTACACCTGGCACAGCGGACCACTGGATGGGTTCGGGGTCGGCGTTGGCGTGCGCTACGTGGGCGATACCTACGGTAATACCACTAATACCGATTGGGGCCATGTGGGGTCATACACCGTCTACGACGCATCGGTGCACTACGACCTGGGCCGCCTGAACAGCACCCTCAAGGGGGTGACCGTAGCCGTGGATGCGAAGAACCTGTTCAACAAGGACTACTTGTCTACCTGTGACGGGTACTACTGCTACTACGGCGACGAGCGCAACGTGGTGGCCAGTGTCAATTACAAGTTCTGAGTGAGCCGGGCCATTCGCCGCACAAGGCTGCCCCTACAACGGCCAACGCGGTCCCTGTAGGAGCAGCCTTGCGCTGCGAAAGGGCTGCGCAGCAGCCCCAGCTTCCAACAGGCAAAAATCGGTACCGTGATGAAAAGCCCAACCATCCGCCGCTGGTCGGTGATCCACACCTGGAGCAGCCTGGTCTGCACCCTGTTCCTGCTATTGCTGGCAGTCACCGGCCTGCCGCTGATCTTCAACCACGAACTCGAACACCTGCTGGGCGATGCCCCTGAACTGCGGGAAATGCCGGCCAATACCCCACACCTGGACCTGCAGCAGTTGGTGATCAAGGCCGAGCAGCACCGCCCCGGCGAGGTCATGCAGTACTTCGGCTACGACGAGGACGAAGCCAACGGCGTAGTGGCCATCACCGCCGCCACCGCCGGCACCGAACCCAATTCGTCGCACACCTTCATGCTCGACGCACGCACCGGTGAAGCCGTGGCCATGCCGGCCGCCAACGGCGGCTTCATGATGACCATGCTGCGCCTGCACGTTGACATGTTCGCCGGCCTGCCCGGCAAGCTGCTGCTCGCCTTCATGGGCGTGCTGTTCGTCGTGGCGATCATCTCCGGCACAGTGCTCTATGCACCATTCATGCGTCGCCTGGACTTCGGCACGGTGCGCCACGGCAAATCCCGTCGCCTGCGCTGGCTCGACCTGCACAACCTGATCGGCGTGGTCACCTTGGCCTGGGCACTGACGGTAGGCGTGACCGGGGTCATCAGCGCGCTGTCGGACCTGGTCATCGCCGCCTGGCGCAACGACAGCCTGGCCGCCATGGTTGCCCCGTACCGTGATGCCCCACCGCTCACCGAACGTGCCCCAGCCACCCACCTGCTGACCATCGCCGAACAGGCCGCCCCCGGCATGCGCCCGGACTTCATCGCCTTCCCCGGCACACGCTTTTCCAGTGAGCACCACTATGCGGTGTTCATGAAGGGCGCCACGCACCTGACCTCGCACCTGCTCACGCCCGTGCTGATCGATGCGCGAACACTGGCGGTGACCGCCGTCGGCGAACGCCCCTGGTACATGGATGCCATGGGCCTGTCGCAACCACTGCACTTCGGCGACTACGGCGGCCGGCCAATGCAAATCCTGTGGGCGCTACTCGATGTGCTGACCATCATCGTCCTCGGCAGCGGCTTGTACCTGTGGTGGGGCAAACAACGCACGAAGCGGGAGGCGCGGGCATGAGCCACAAGTCACAGCCGACCTGGCGCATCTTCATCTGGCCGATGGTCGTGGCCTTGCTCACTGCCGTGGGGCTGTTTGCCGCCTTGCTGGGGGACGGGGTCTGGGACAGCCTGGCCTGGCTCGGCCTGGGGGTGTCGGCGGCTCTCGGCCTGCAAGGTTTCTACCCTCGTCCACGGCAGTAACCGGGTAATACCCGCACCCTCTTTTGCCGCGACATGGTTGGCTCCCATTTTCCAAGGAGCCATACCATGACACCTTTGCAGCGCCTCGAAGCGCTCGATCAACAACTCATCGCCCTTGAGCAAGGCAAACCCGAACTGACGGGCGAAACGGAACCGGCCGCCATGCGTCAGCGTTTTTTTGGTGACCTGGCAGCGTTCTGGAACGACCCTGTCGAAGCAGGCCACAGCCGCGTCCAGCAGCTGCGCGAACTGCGTCATGAGCAACTTCTGGCCGAACTGGAGCTGCGCCTCGCCGACCAGACCCTGGACTACAGCCACATCAGCCTGCTGCGCACCTCCCTGGAGCTGCCGCTACCCTGGCAGCGCAACCACCTGCCAGACACCCACCGGGCCCAGGTTTATCGGCCGGTATTCAACCGTTCAAGGCCCCATGGCCGGTTGCCGTTACCCGGCGTGCTGGTATTGGTGGCAGACGCACCGGAAGGGGCCGTTGCCGAGCCTGCAACAGCCACAGGCCAGGCACTGCTGTGCAGCGTTTCTCATGGCGTTGAAGGCTTCGCCAACCTGGCCGAACTGCATAGGGAGCTGTGCGAGCGCCTGGACGACCCCATGCAAAGCCGGCCAATGCTGCAACTGCTACCCCGCCTGCAGGACCAGCAACTGGTCCGGTGTGCCGACCGGCTGCGATACGAGTGGTTTACCGGCGACCTGGTCGAACAACAGGCCACTGACGTGATCGACGCGCAGCATCAACGGCTCACCATCGCCTGGCACGCCGCCTGGGCGCTTGACCAGAACCCGGATCTGCCGGCGCTGAAAAGCACCCTGGCCAAACAGCAGTCACTGAACGATCTCATGGGCAGCCAATATGCGTTGTCCACCCGTTATGCGCTGCTGCTGGAAAAACACCTGCCCGCCTGGCTGCGCCAGAGCTCCACGCAAAACCTGACGCACATCATGCAAACGATCCAGGAGCTCGCCGGGGCCATCACCCAGGCTGCTGCACCCGGCCTTTTGACCCTGGAGGCGTTCGGCAATCGCCACCACCTGCTGGCATGGGTGCGCGAACGCCTTGGCAAGGCGCTGCGGCGCGAATTCTCCATCGACTTGCCTGCCGAAAAAGTCTGCATAACCGTCACGCTTGCACACCGCACCGGCCCGCTGATCAACCCGCTGGCACCTTCGGGTTACGTGGCCGTTGCCAACCGTCGCCATGTCGGTGGCACCATCGAACTGGTAACCACCACCTACCGCCTGGACGAGCTGGCCCTGTTGAACATCGGCTGGTTCGACGTCGATTACTGGCTGACTGCCCGGATACACAACGAGGACGGCTCCACGCTGGAATCAATATCCGCGGAAGGGGTAAAGCGCCTGGTGCGTGAGCTGGACGCCGGCAGTGGCTACATCCGCTACCTGCGAACCCACCTGCTGGAGTCTCCAGGTGCGCGCTGGCGCATGCAATGCCACGGCAACATGAACCGCGCCCGCATGCGCGCCGAGGCGGCCAAGGCCCGCTATGCCAGGCACTTTCTGAACGATACCCACGAGCGGGGCTATCGCTGGGTCAAAGCCGTCACCGACCACCCCGACAACAATTGGCGCCCTACCATCGACGAGCATCGTATCGCGGTGCGCCAACTGATCATCGACGGGCACACGCTGCAAGGGGTACTGCTGCTCAATGCCGAGAGCGACAACCAGCCGTCGCTGGTGCTGTATACGCCGGACGCTCCCGACCGGCGCGCATGGCGTGAATACCCCGATACCCGGGCGCTGCTCAGAACCCTTCGCAGCACGCCGTCCTTGCGAAAGTACCTGATCCAGCGCGCGCCTCTGGCTGATGGCAAGCGGCTCGACAAGTTGGTGCGCAAAGGCCGCCTCGGGCCATATGTGCAAAGACCAATGATCAACGGCAACCTCTTCGATGCCCTTTACAAGGCCCAGGTCCACGCCATGATCGCCGAGGTCGATACCAACAGCCGCAGCAACCGCGAGCTGCTCGGCGAGTACGGGCTGTCGACGCTGCGCCTGGTTCTCGACATGATCAGCCTCGTGCTACCGGCCCCGACAATGTCAGCCCTGGCCTTCGGCCGTATGTCGATTTCGCTGTGGGACGGCTTCGAAGCCCTGGAAAAAGAGGATTATGCAGCGACCTTCCACCACGCCATGGCTGCTTTGAGCCACAGCGCCGACGGGTTGTCCAGTTTCGCTGGTTCGCCCCTCATGCGCCGGGCGATGCGCGGCCTGCCGCCGCAACCTCCGCGCCCACTGCCGAATACCCACGAAGCGGCCGTGGATGTGAGCAAGCTGCGCTACCGGATCGACGGCGTTCATGGCGAGGAAGTGTACGAACAGATCAACAGCGTGCCAGGCCCGGACCGGTACTTCGTCAAGGACAGCCAGGGGAGGTTGTACAACGTCCACTTCGACGGCTATCGCTGGCGGGTTCTCGACCCCAGGCAGCCGGATGCCTACGCGCAACTGCCGATCAAACGGCTGCGCAACGGCAATTGGGTGGTCGATTCCATCGTGCTTTGGCATGACGGGTTGCCTGACATAGCCCACCTGTTGGAAGAGGTACGCCTGCAACAACCATTAGCGGGCGAACCGGTGGCAGGGGACGCCGACCTGCACGACGCTGGGGGGCAACTCTATTTGCAGTTGGGTAACCATCAGTTGCCGGTTCGACGGCACCTGCTTGCCGGGCAATACCATTTGCTGCTGCCCGAGAAGGCACTGGGCGCAGTCCACGCCTGGGCAGTATTGCGCCAACAGGGCGGCCAATGGCGCATTCGCGTGCGCCAGCCAGGCCGCAGCAGCGACTGGCTGGCACTGCCGGCGGATTACTCGGCCAGCTTGGGCAACAGCCGGTCCAGCCGCTGATGCAAGGCACTGCCACTCGGCCAGTTGCGCAGCAGCCGCGCCCGATCACGGGCGTAGGCCGGGGCGAAGCTGAGCTGGGTGGCGTGCTGGCACATGGCGTCGAGGTCGATCAGCGACCATTGGCCGTTGTGCCAGAACAGGTTGTGGCCCTTGAAGTCGCCGTGGCTGATACGCTCGCGAATCAGTTGCTGCATCACATGCACCAGGGCATCCACCTGCTCCTCAGGCGCATCGCCGTTATCCACGTAGGGCGCGAAGCATTCGGCCAGGTCTGGGCCATCGATATACTCGGTGACCAGGTAGGCACGGCTTCGCAGCCCCATCACCCGTTGCTCCAGCACCGCGAGTGGACGCGGCGTGGCAATGTCGAGGAACTCCAGGCGATGGCCTTCGATCCAGGAATGCCAGGCCCGGCTCGGGCGCCAGAAGCGCTTGAACCAGTGCGCGGTGTTCTTGATGTTGTAGCGCTTGAGCACCAGCGTGCGCCCGCCAACCTCGATGCGCGCCACACTGGCCGCACCACCGGTCTTGTACAGGTGACCCTGGTCGATCAACGCATCGGCCTGCTCCAGTACCGGCAGCATGGCTTCGACCTCGTCGCGGCGGATTGCCCGCAAGCCCGAAAGGCTGCGCTCGACACTGAACAGGCTGCATTCACGACCAGCCTTTTCCAGGTAATCCTTCTGGCGCCAGCTGCGCACCTTGTCTACCTGCTTCTGCAGGGCTTCCAGCGGCAGCGCATGCTCGGCGTTGGCCAGCAGATAGTGCACCAGCAATTCTTCGATGAAAGGCTCCAGGCGCTTGGGGAGCTGAGCGAAGAACACCCCCAGGTTTTCCAGCACACGCGGGCGTGACAGCTGCTGGCCAGGCGTTTCGGCCTTGATGCCGGCGCCGTCGATCAGGTACAGCTTGCCGCCGTGGCGCAGCAGGTTGTCCAGGTGCAGGTCTTCCTGCCACAGGCCCCGGGCGTGCATGTGCGCCACTGCGGTGAGCGCCTCGCCCAGCACCAGATGCTGCTCGTCTGCCAACACCGGCAAGCTCTCCACTGCCGCCCAGGCATCGGCCAGGCTCTCGGCGCCGTCGAGGAATTCGAACAGCAGCCAGCCGCCCTCGCCTTCCTTGAGGCCGTCGGCCAGCAGCTTCGGCGTGGTCAGGCCCTGCTCGGCCAGCAGTTTCACGCCTTGCAATTCGCGCTGGAAATGCCGTGCAGCGTTACCACCGACCAGCAGCTTGGCCAGCACCGGGGTACCGCGCCACACGCCGGCACCCACATAGCGCTGGCCCGGCAGCACGCGCAGCAGGCTGAGCAATTGCAGGTCGGCCGTGCCGGCGGCATCGGCCAGGGTGATGCTCAGGGGCAACGAGGGGCTGCGCCCGGCCTCTTTCAATTCAGACAAACGCATCAGCGGGCCTCTTTTTCACGACGGCGTTGCGTCAGGCGTTGCAGCCAGGTATCGACCAGCGTGCCATCGGCAGGCTGCGCCAGGTAGCTGGCCAGCAAGGTACGTACATCGCGCTCGCCCCAGACCGGTGCGCGGCGCAGCAACGGCTCCAGGTCCTTGAGGCGGTCACGCATGCCGAACAGCAGGGGTCGGGTCTTCTCCAGGTCGATCAGTTGCGCGTCCCAGCCTTCGCGGCGCTGACGCAGGAAGATGTGCTTGGGGTAGAAGCAACCATGCACCTGGCCGGCACGGTGCAGGGTGCGCGCCAGCTGGCCGCAGGCCTGCAGGACACCATTGCGTTCGGCATCGCTCAGTTGTGGCCACCGGGCCAACAAGCTGTCGAGGTCGGCCCATTCGTCCAGAGCACGAGTCATCAGGATCGCCCGGTGCGTGCCGCCTTTCTTGCGCTCGCCGTAGAACACCGCCTGCAAGGCCGGAATCTGCAGTTTCTGGTAACGGCTGATGTTGCGGAATTCGCGGGCGAAGGTCGGCTCGCCGAATGGCCGGTGGAGGGTACGGGTCAGGTAGTCGCTCTGGCGCTTGAGGTAGTAGCCCTTGCCCTCGAGTTCCAGGCGGTACACGCTGCTCCAGCCACCGCGGCCGGTGTTCGGTTCGTCCACGGCATCCAGTTGCAGCGCCCACAGCGCCTCGAAGTCGTCCAGGCCATGGCGCTTGAGCAGCGCGAGGTCCGCGCTGGCCAGGTAATCGGTCATTCCCTTCCCTCGAAAAAGCTCACCACCTGGCGAATGCGCTTCTTGTCACGCACATTCAGCCGATCGCGGCCACGATATTGCAGGTAGAAACGCAGGCGCTGGGTCGCCGACAGATGGTATTTGGCCACTTTGTCCAGGCATGCAAGGTCCTTGATCATCCGGTGCCGCCACATGAAGCCGCGCCAGAAATCGCCGGTGGGGCAGTCGATGAAGAATAGCGTGCCCTGGTCGTCGACCAGCAAGTTGCGCCATTTCAGGTCGTTATGGGCGAAGTGGTGCTGGTGCATGACCCGGGTGTGGCGCGCCAGCTGGCTGCTGACATGCCCGACCCAGGCGCGATCGGCCAGGCGTGCATCGTTGCGCTCGGCCAGCGCCGACAAGTCTTCGGTATGCGGCAGTTCGCGGGTGATCATGGCCCCCCGGCCAAAGGCCAGGCCATTGCGCTCCAGGCCCCAGGCCACCACTTCGGCAGTGGGGATGTCCCACTTGGCGAACTGCTTGAGGTTCTGCCATTCGGCCTTGATCCGCGGCCGGCCCAGGTAACGGCGCATGTGCTTGCCGGCCCCGGTGTAGCGCTTGACGTAATAATTGACCCCGTCACGCGTGATACGCACCACCTCACTGAGCGGGTCGCGGGTCAGGCGCTCGCCTTGCAGGGCAAATACAGCATCGAGGCTGCCGAAGTCCGCCGCCAGGTGTTCGTAGCCCGGCGCCAGTGTCCACCCCGCCATCAGAGTGCATCCCCATAGCGTTGCTTGCGATCGTAGAGTTTCTGCGCCTTGCGCTCCAGCCAGGCGAGCAGCGCGGCTTCATCCTTCAGGACTTGCCGCAGCGGGCGCTGGAAGTAACCGCGCAGGAAGCGCAGCTTGTCGCGCTGGGTCAGGCCGATGTCCAGCGCCGAGAAGTACAGCGCGGCCAGGTCCTTGTCGCGCCAGCGGCGGCTGATTTTCGCCCGGGTCTGCGCGCGGTGCAGGTCGATTACCGACAGTTTGAAGTCTTCCGCCGTCACCGGGCGGTCGGTGTGCAGCAGGAAGTGGCAGATGTAGCAGTCGCGGTGGTTGACCCCGGCGCGGTGCATGCCGCCGGTCATCTTCGCCACTTCGGCGATCAGCGCGCGCTTCAGGCGCGGCTCGGGCGGCTGCCTGACCCAGTCGATGCTGAAGTCTTCCAGGCTGATGGTCGGCGCCAGCTCTTCGGTGATGATGAACGAGTGCTGCGCGGCCGGGTTGCTGCCACGCTCGCCATAGGCGACGGCTGTCATGGTCGGCACGCCAACCTGGTGCAGGCGCTGTATGGCCTGCCATTCCTGGCCGGCGCCGAGTACCGGCAGCTTGGCGGTGAGCAGGTTCTTGAAGATCTCGCCCCAGCCGATGCCGCGGTGGATCTTGACGAAAAAGCCCTCGCCAGCGACTTCGGTGCGCAGCGTGCGGCGCCCTTCCAGTTCGCGATAGACCTCGCCTTGCAGCGCCTCCACGGCATCGAAGGCATCACGCCCGGCCCACAGGCGCTTGAACGGTTCGGCCAGTATCAGCTTCATGCGGACTCCTGCCCCAGGATCACGTCGGCGGCATGCTGCGGCATGCTGTACAGATCGGCGGTTTCAGCAAACGCCAGGCCGTTGCGCGACCAACTGGCGCGGGCCTGCTGGTCTTCGAGCATGCGCTGCAGGTAGCCATTGAGCTGTTCCTGCTCGAACGGCTCGTCCAGCACCAGGCCACTGTCGGCCTCAGCGATATAGTGGGCGTAGCCGCATACTTTGGAGACCAGCACCGGCAGGCCGGCCACCAGTGCCTCGAGCAGCACCGTGCCGGTGTTCTCGTTGTACGCCGGGTGGATCAGCAGGTCGGCGCCAAGCAGAAAGCGCGGGATGTCGCTGCGGCCCTTGAGGAACTGCACCTGCTCGCCCAGGCCCAAGGTAGCGCTTTGCAGCTGGAACACCTTGGGGTCATCCTGGCCGATCACCATCAGCCTGGTGCGTTTGCGCAGGGTCGACGGCAGTGCGGCCAGGGCCTTCAGGCTGCGGTCAACACCCTTGGTCTTGAAGCCCGAGCCAATCTGCACCAGCAGCAGGTCGTCATTGCCCAGGTTGAATTCCTTGCGGAACTCGGTGCGGATTTCGCCGGCATTGGCCGGCGCGCGGCGGTCCTGGGAAATGCCCGGCGGCAGCAGGTGGAAACGCTCCACCGGGGTGCCGTAGTGCTTGATGAATAGCGGCTGCTGCACTTCGGAAATCATCAGCACTTCGGTATGGGCGTCCTTGGCGAACACCGCGCGTTCGTATTCGGCAAAGTGCCGGTAACGACCCCAGCGGCGGTACAGGCCGCCACGCAGGGTCTGCGCCTTGTCCTCGAAGCAGCCGTCGGCGGCGTAGTACACATCCAGCCCAGGCATCTTGTTGAAGCCGATCAGGCGGTCGACCGGGCGCTTGGCCAGGTCGGCGGCCATCCAGGCGCTGAGCTTCTCGTTGCGGCGGTGGTTGAAAATCGCCTTCACCGGCGCCACCAGCACTTCGAAGCCCGGCGGAATGTCACCCTCCCAGATCAACGTGTACACACGGATCTGGTGGCCCCGCTTCTGGCATTCCAGGGCAATGCGCATGAAGTCGCGCTGCAGCCCGCCGAAGGGGAAATATTTGTAAAGCACGAAAGCCAGTTGCATCAACGGACATCCTCAGCCAGCAGCAACGCGCTCAAGCGGCTCGCCACATGCTCGGGATTCAGGCGAGTGAAGCACAATGGCCACTCGCGTTTCAGATCGAACCGGCGCAGGTCGTCGGCGCTCGGTTTGTAGGTGCACTTCTTCTGCAGGCAGGGCGCGCAGGGCCAGTCACTGGCCTGGTGAATCTGGGTCCGTCCGTAGGCGCCAGTCAGGCCCGGGTTGGTAGGGCCGAACAGCGAAATGGTGGGCACATCGAGTGCCGCCGCCAGGTGGCCGAGGCCGGTATCGACCGCCACGCAGGCTTTTGCCGCCGCCAACACGCGTGCGACGCCGGCAAGGTTCAATTTGGGGAGCACCTGGCAGTTGTTCAAGCCCTGGGCGATGCGCTCGGCCCGCGCCTTCTCGGCCGGGTTGCCCCACGGCAGGCGCACCTCCAGCTTGCGCCGGCCCATGCGCTCGGCCAGTTCGCGCCAGTAGGCTTCGGGCCAGTGCTTGGTCGCCCAGGTGGTGCCATGCAGGAACACCACATAGGGGGCGGCCGGCGGCAGTTGCAGGCGCTCGAGGTCCAGGCCGTAGTTGCCGATGCCTTCCGGCAGGTCGTAGGCCAGGGCCATGGCGAACAGCTGGCGCACCCGCTCCACCGCGTGCTGGCCGGTGGCAACCGACAGGCGCCGGTCATAGAAGCGGCTGGCCCAGCCTTCGCGGGCCGAATAGCGGTCCAGGCCGGCCACCGGAGCCTTCACGTAGCGGGTCAGCCAGGCCGATTTGACCAGGCCCTGGGCGTCGATCACCAGGTCGTACTTGCGCTCGCGTACACGTTGCTTGAACGCCTTCCACTCGCCGCTCTTGATGGTTTGCCAGAGGTTCTTGCGCCAGCGGCGAATGGCCACCGGGATCACCTGGTCGACCGCCGGGTGCCAGCTGGGGATTTCGGCGAAGCCTTCTTCCACCACCCAGTCGAAGCGGATGCCCGGGATGGCGTGGGCGGCATCGGTAAGCGCCGGCAAGGTGTGGATCACATCACCCAGCGACGAAGTCTTGATGATCAGTA
This sequence comes from Pseudomonas asiatica, assembly GCF_009932335.1. Taxonomy (NCBI): domain Bacteria; kingdom Pseudomonadati; phylum Pseudomonadota; class Gammaproteobacteria; order Pseudomonadales; family Pseudomonadaceae; genus Pseudomonas; species Pseudomonas asiatica. The sequence continues at coordinate 250,540 of NZ_BLJF01000002.1, read as the reverse complement.
CCCGCACTTAGTCGACCTCGGCCACGGTATCGATCAGGTCCGGCCCGGTCAGGCTGTGCAGGGCAGCGATGACTTTGCCCGGTTCCAGCAGGCGCAGGCAGTTGTAGTGGCCGAAGCGGCAGGTGCGGTCGAAGCACGGGCTGCACTCGATGCCGGTGCGCACCACTTCCACGTGCTCGGCCAGCGGCGGGGTAAAGCCCGGCGAGGTCGAGCCGTACACCGCCACCAGCGGGCGGTTCAGCGCGGCGGCCACGTGCATCAGGCCCGAGTCGTTGGACACCACGGCATGGGCGCAGGACATCAGGTCGATGGCCTCGGCCAGCGAGGTTTCGCCGGCCAGGTTGGACGACTCTTCACGCAAGCCCGGGATCAGCCGATCGCGAATCTGCTCACCGACCGGGTGATCGTTCTTCGAGCCGAACAGCCACACCTGCCAGCCCTGGCGGATCATCGCATCGGCCACGGTGGCGTAGTGCTCGGCCGGCCAGCGCTTGGCCTCGCCGAACTCGGCACCGGGGCACAGCGCCAGCACCGGGCGGTCCAGCTCCAGGCCGAACTTGGCCAGGGCGGCGTCGCGGCTTTGCGCTTCGATCTGCAGGCTGGGGCGCGGGTACGGCTGCGGCAGCTCGGCGCCGGGTGCGTAAGCCAGGGCCATGAAGCGCTCGATCATCAGCGGGTAACGGGCCTTGTCCAGCTTGCGCACGTCGTTGAGCAGGCCGAAGCGCATTTCGCCGCGCCAGCCGGTGCGCTTGGGGATACCGGCAAAGAACGGCACCAGCGCCGACTTCAGCGAGTTGGGCAGCAGGATGGCCTGGTCGTACTGGCCGGCCAAGGACTTGCCGATGCGTCGCCGCGTGGCCAGTTCCAGTGCGCCGTGGCCGAGCGGGAAGCTCAGGGCCTGACGGACCTCGGGCATGCGTTCGAGGATCGGCCGGCTCCACTCGGGGGCCAGCACATCGATCACGCAGTCGGGATGCTGCTGTTTCAGGCACTGGAACAGGGTCTGCGCCATCACCATGTCGCCGACCCAGCTGGGGCCAATGATCAGTATTCTCATGCTTAGTCCAGAAACGCTCGGGGAGGCTACAGGCTGCGATACAGCCTGGCCTCCCCTCTTTATATTCAGGCTATGTGGCGGACAGTGTACCACCGGTGGTGAGGCATGAGCCTTTGGGGCTGCTTTGCAGCCCATCGCGACACAAGGCCGCTCCTACAAGGGAATGCGATCTCCTGTAGGAGCGGCCTTGTGTCGCGATGGGCCGCAAAGCGGCCCCAGCAATCTCAAGTCAAACCCAATTCACCCCAGATCCGCCGCACTTCGCGGCGTTCATCGGCAAACTGCGCCGCATCGATAACCCCGGCCTGCTTCTGCAGGGCCTGGCGGTGCGAGGCCGAGCGGAACGCCTTGTACACTTCACGCAACAGCACCGCGTCACTGGCCGGCATCAAACCCGCCTGCTCCAGCTCTTCCAGAATGCGGATGTTATCGGTCCATCGGAGTATGGCCGGGTGGTCGTGGGACCAGGCCAAAGCGGCGTATTGCACCATAAATTCGATATCGACGATACCGCCGGCATCCTGCTTGATATCGAACGGCACACCGGCCTCGAAGGCGTTGGCTGCGGTACCGGCAGCGGTGGCCTTGGTGCCGAGGTTGTCGCGCATCTTGGCGCGCATTTCGCTCACTTCGCTGCGCAGTTTTTCCAGGTCGCGGGCCTGGCCCAACACCTTGGCGCGCACGCCTTCGAATGCCGTGCCCACCTGCTTGCAGCCCACCAGCACCCGGGCCCGCACCAGGGCCTGGTGCTCCCAGGTCCAGGCCTCGTTCTGCTGGTAGCGCTCGAACGCTCCCAGCGAGCTCACCAGCAGGCCCGAGGCACCCGACGGGCGCAGGCGCATGTCCACGTCATACAGCTGGCCCGAGTTGGTCTGGGTGGTCAGCAGGTGAATGATGCGCTGGCCGAGGCGCGTGAAGAACTGCGCACTGTCGATCGGCTTGGCGCCGTCGGTTTCCGCCTGCGGGTCGCCGTCATGGATGAATACCAGGTCCAGGTCCGATCCGTGACCCAGCTCCAGGCCACCTACCTTGCCGTAGCCGATGATGATGAAGCCCGGGTCGCACAGGCTGCCGTCGCTGCGCTTGGGCTGGCCGTGGCGGGCCACGGTCTGGCGCCAGGCCAGGGCCAGTACCTGGTCGAGGATGGCCTCGGCCAGCCAGGTCAGGTAGTCGCTGACTTTCATCAGCGGCAGGTTGCCGCTGATTTCCGAAGCGGCCACGCGCAGGCTGTGGGCCAGCTTGAAGTGGCGCAGCGCCTCCATTTGCTGTTCCAGGTCGTCCTCGGGAATGCGTGTCAGGCGTTCGCGCAGTTCGCTGGCCAGCTCCGGCGCCAGTGGCGGGCTGAACAGGCGGCCTTCGTTAAGTAGCTCGTCGAGCAGCAGCGGGTAGCGGGCAATCTGCTCGGCAATCCACGGGCTGGCGGCGCACAGTGTCAGCAAGCGGCGCAAGGCCCCGGGGTTTTCGGTGAGCAGCACCAGGTAGGCGGAACGCCGTGCCACGGCCTCGACCAGCGGCAGCACGCGCTCGAGCACCAGGTCGGGGTTGTCATGTTCCACAGCCTGGGCCAGCAACCGTGGGATAAAGGCGTCCAGGCGCTCACGGCCAATCCGCTGCATCGAACGCAGCTGCGGGCTGGAGCGCAGCGCGGCCAGGCGCCGCAGGGCTTCGGCAGGCTGCTGGAAACCAGCCTCTTGCAGCTGACGGCCAGCCGCATCTTCATCCTGTGCCTGCTCCCACAGCGGTGACCATTCCCCCCCCACCACCAGCTCGCCCTCGCCGTCTTCATCATCCGGGTCGGCGATCACTTGGCGGAAGTGCCAGTCAATACGGCCACGCCAGTGCGTCAGCTGGTCATGGAAGCTTTGCCAGTCGGCATAGCCAAGCATGTAGGCCACCCGCGCCTGATCGATCTCGTTGTCCGGCAGCATCTGCGTCTGGCGGTCGGCGATGGCCTGGATGGCGTGTTCGGTATAACGCAGGAACTCATAACCCTCGCGCAGCTCGGCGACCACGGCTGGCGGTAGGTAGCCCTGGCCCTCGAGGGTGGCCAGCACTTTAAGCAGCGGCCGCTGTTGCAGGCTGAGGTCGCGCCCGCCGTGGATCAGCTGGAAAGCCTGAGCGATGAATTCCACCTCACGAATCCCCCCGGCACCCAGCTTTATGTTGTCGGCCATGCCCTTGCGCCGCACTTCCTGCTGGATCAGCTGCTTCATGCTGCGCAGCGCTTCGATCGCGGAAAAGTCCAGGTAGCGGCGGTACACGAACGGCCGCAGCATCTCCTGCAACTGTGCCCCGGTCGCCTGGTCGCCGGCCACAACCCGCGCCTTGATCATCGCGTAGCGTTCCCAGTCACGGCCCTGGTCCTGGTAGTACTGCTCCAGGGCATTGAAGCTGAGCACCAGCGCGCCGGCCGAACCATACGGGCGCAGGCGCATGTCGACGCGGAAAACGAAACCGTCGACGGTGACCGGGTCCAGCGCCTTGATCAGGCGCTGGCCCAGGCGGGTGAAGAACTCCTGGTTGTCCAGCGAGCGCTTCACCCCTTCGGTTTCGCCGCCTTCGGGGAAGGCGAAGATCAGGTCGATGTCCGACGACAGGTTCAGCTCCACCGCGCCCAGCTTGCCCATGCCCAGCACCACCATGTGCTGCGGCTGGCCGCTGCGGTTGCCGACAGGCGTGCCGAACTGCTGACAGTGGCGCGGGTACAGCCATTGGTAGGCTTCGTCGATGGCGGCGTCGGCCAGGTCGGACAGGTCGCGGCAGGTTTCGCCCAGCGCGGCCTGGCGGGTGATGTCGCGCCAGACGATGCGCAGCTGTTGGCGGTTGCGCTCGCGGCGCAGGTTGCGCGCCAGCTCCTCCTCGCTTTGCGCCGCCTGGGCGGCTGCAGCGATGTGCCCGCACAGTTCACCCGCGGCGTAACTCCGATCCAGCTCGCCACTGGCCAGCAGGCCGAACAGCATCGCTGGCTCGCGTCGGACCAGGCCGAGCACGAAGTCGCTGGCGGCGGCTACCTGGTCGAACTGTTGCCGGTGCAGAGGGCTCCAGGCCTGGGGGTCGAGTTCCGGGTGGGCAGCCACGGCATCGCTGATGAATTGCTGGTTGCGAGCGACCAGTGGCTGCAGGGAAGCGGGCAGATCGGACGGCAAAGGTAGGCGCATGGTCTATCCTTGATCGGCGTGAAATAGAGGGGAAGAAGCGGCCAAGGGGAAGCCGGACCACGGTTGGACTGTCGTACAAAAGTTGGAAATAGCTGAAAGAAGCGAAAAAATGGCAACAAACATCAAGAATTACCCGTTCGCGACACAATTCCAACCAACATGAACGTTTTTCCTCACAAGCCAACATGCGACGAAACGTCGCACAAATGTAGTTTTACTACTACTCGTGTCGTGTAAAAGCATGAAATGCGAAAGCAAATGTAGTAAAACTACACGGCGCCGGAGGACACCCCGGTAATCCAAGAATTCACGACGTCTGCCCATAAGGCCAGTCGCAATCTCAGGCAATCGATTCTGGTTGCCTTTCCGCCCTGGAGCAAGCCATGCAAGACCTCGATCCAATCGAAACCCAGGAATGGCTGGATGCCCTGGAGTCGGTCCTCGACAAAGAAGGCGAAGACCGCGCTCATTACCTGATGACCCGTATGGGCGAGCTGGCCACCCGTAGTGGCTCCCAGCTGCCGTATGCGATCACCACGCCATACCGCAACACCATCCCTGTCACCCACGAAGCACGCATGCCTGGCGACCTGTTCATGGAACGCCGCATTCGCTCGATGGTGCGTTGGAACGCCCTGGCCATGGTCATGCGTACCAACCTGAAAGACTCGGACCTGGGCGGACACATCTCCAGCTTCGCCTCCAGCGCCACCCTGTACGACATCGGCTTCAACTACTTCTTCCAGGCCCCGACCGAAGAACACGGCGGCGACCTGATCTTCTTCCAGGGCCATGCTTCGCCAGGCATCTACGCCCGTGCGTTCATGGAAGGCCGCATCAGCGAAGACCAGATGAACAACTTCCGTCAGGAAGTGGACGGCAACGGCCTGTCTTCGTACCCGCACCCATGGCTGATGCCTGACTTCTGGCAGTTCCCGACCGTTTCGATGGGTCTGGGCCCGATCCAGGCCATCTACCAGGCACGTTTCATGAAGTACCTGGAAGCCCGTGGCTTCATCCCGGCCGGCAAGCAGAAGGTCTGGTGCTTCATGGGCGACGGCGAGTGCGACGAGCCGGAATCCCTGGGCGCAATCGCGCTGGCCGGCCGCGAGAAGCTGGACAACCTGATCTTCGTCATCAACTGCAACCTGCAGCGCCTCGACGGCCCGGTTCGCGGCAACGGCAAGATCATCCAGGAACTCGAAGGCGTGTTCCGTGGCGGTGGCTGGAACGTCAACAAGGTCGTGTGGGGCCGCTTCTGGGACCCACTGTTCGCCAAGGACACCAACGGTGCCCTGCAGCGCCGCATGGACGAAGTCATCGACGGCGAGTACCAGAACTACAAAGCCAAAGACGGCGCGTACGTTCGTGAGAACTTCTTCAACACCCCAGAGCTCAAGGCCATGGTCGAAGACCTGTCCGACGAAGAGATCTGGAAGCTCAACCGTGGCGGCCACGACCCGTACAAGGTCTACGCGGCGTACCACCAGGCGGTCAACCACAAGGACCAGCCTACCGTCATCCTGGCCAAGACCATCAAGGGTTACGGTACCGGTGCCGGCGAAGCCAAGAACACCGCGCACAACACCAAGAAGGTCGACGTCGACAGCCTGCGTCACTTCCGTGACCGCTTCGACATCCCGGTCAAGGATGCCGACCTGGAGAACCTGCCGTTCTTCAAGCCGGAAGAAGGTTCTGCCGAAGCCAAGTACCTGGCCGAGCGCCGTGCTGCCCTGGGCGGTTTCGTGCCACAGCGCCGCGCCAAGAGCTTCAGCGTACCGACCCCGCCACTGGAAACGCTGAAAGCGATCCTGGACGGCTCGGGTGACCGCGAAATCTCCACCACCATGGCCTTCGTGCGTATTCTGGCGCAGCTGGTCAAGGACAAGGAAATCGGCCAGCGCATCGTCCCGATCATCCCGGACGAAGCCCGTACCTTCGGTATGGAAGGCATGTTCCGCCAGCTGGGCATCTACTCGTCGGTCGGCCAGCTCTACGAGCCAGTCGATAAAGACCAGGTGATGTTCTACCGCGAAGACAAGAAGGGCCAGATCCTCGAGGAAGGCATCAACGAAGCCGGCGCCATGTCGTCGTTCATCGCTGCCGGTACCTCGTACAGCTGCCACAACCAGCCGATGCTGCCGTTCTACATCTTCTACTCGATGTTCGGCTTCCAGCGTATTGGCGACCTGGCCTGGGCCGCTGGCGACAGCCGCACCCGTGGCTTCCTGATCGGCGGTACTGCCGGCCGTACCACCCTCAACGGTGAAGGCCTGCAGCACGAAGACGGTCACAGCCACATGATGGCGGGCACCATCCCGAACTGCCGCACCTATGATCCAACCTACGGCTACGAGCTGGCGGTGATCATCCAGGACGGCATGAAGAAGATGACCGAAGAGCAACAGGACATCTTCTACTACATCACCGTGATGAACGAATCCTACCAGCAGCCAGCCATGCCGGCCGGTGTCGAGGAAGGCATCATCAAGGGCATGTACCTGCTGGAAGAAGACACCCGCGAAGCCGCGCACCACGTACAGCTGATGGGCTCCGGCACCATCCTGCGCGAAGTCCGCGAAGCAGCGAAGATCCTGCGTGAAGAGTTCAACGTCGGTGCCGACGTGTGGAGCGTCACCAGCTTCAACGAACTGCGTCGCGACGGCCTGGCCGTGGAACGCGCCAACCGCCTGAAGCCTGGCCAGAAGCCACAGCAGACCTATGTCGAGCAGTGCCTGAACGGTCGCAAGGGCCCGGTCATCGCCTCCACCGACTACATGAAGCTGTTCGCCGAGCAGATTCGCCAGTGGGTACCGAGCAAAGAGTTCAAGGTCCTGGGTACCGACGGTTACGGTCGCAGCGACAGCCGCAAGAAGCTGCGTCACTTCTTCGAAGTCGACCGCCACTTCGTGGTGCTGGCTGCCCTGGAAGCCCTGGCTGACCGCGGCGAGATCGAACCAAAGGTTGTTGCAGACGCTATCGTCAAGTTCGGTATCGACCCGGACAAGCGCAACCCACTGGACTGCTGAGGAGTATTTTTAAGTGAGCGAACTCATTCGCGTACCTGACATCGGCAGCGGTGAAGGTGAAATCATCGAGCTGTTCGTCAAGGTCGGTGATCGTATCGAGGCTGACCAGAGCCTGCTGACCCTGGAGTCCGACAAGGCCTCCATGGAGATCCCGGCCCCGAAAGCCGGCGTCATCAAGGAACTGAAGGTCAAGCTGGGCGACCGCCTGAAAGAAGGCGACGAGCTGCTGGTCCTGGAAGCCGAGGGCGCCGCTGCAGCGGCCCCTGAGGCTCCGGCCGCCGCTCCGGCCCAGGCTGCTGCGCCGGCTCCGGCCGCCGAAGCCGCCCCTGCCCCAGCTCCGGCAGCAGCCCCGGCTGCCGCCAGCGTGCAGGACATCCACGTGCCGGACATCGGTTCGTCGGGCAAGGCCAAGATCATCGAAGTGCTGGTAAAGGTCGGCGACACCGTCGAAGCCGACCAGTCGCTGATTACCCTGGAGTCCGACAAGGCTTCCATGGAAATCCCGTCGCCGGCTGCCGGCGTGGTCGAAGAAGTCCTTTGCAAGCTGGAAGACGAAGTCGGCACTGGCGACCTGATCTTCAAGCTGAAAGTCGCGGGCGCTGCCCCGGCTGCTGCTCCGGCACCTGCCGCTGCTGCCCCGGCCAAGGCTGAAGCGGCTCCGGCCGCCGCACCTGCCGCTGCAGCCCCGGCTGCTGCCCCTGCACCGGTTGCTACCGCACCGGCTGCCGGTAGCAACGCCAAGGTTCACGCAGGCCCGGCGGTTCGTCAGCTGGCCCGTGAATTCGGCGTCGACCTGGGCGCGGTTGCCGCGACCGGTCCGCACGGCCGCATCCTGAAAGAAGACGTGCAGGTCTACGTCAAGGCGATGATGCAGAAGGCCAAGGAAGCACCGGCAGCCGCTGGCGCAACCGGTGGCGCCGGCATCCCGCCAATCCCTGCCGTGGACTTCAGCAAGTTCGGTGAAGTGGAAGAAGTGGCCCTGACCCGCCTGATGCAGGTCGGTGCTGCCAACCTGCACCGCAGCTGGCTGAACGTGCCGCACGTGACCCAGTTCGACTCCGCCGACATCACCGAGCTGGAAGCCTTCCGCGTTGCGCAGAAGGCCGTGGCCGAGAAGGCTGGCGTTAAGCTGACCGTGCTGCCCCTGCTGCTCAAGGCCTGCGCCTTCCTGCTCAAGGAACTGCCAGACTTCAACAGCTCGCTGGCGCCAAGCGGCAAGGCCATCATCCGCAAGAAGTACGTGCACATCGGCTTTGCCGTGGACACCCCGGACGGCCTGCTGGTCCCTGTGATCAAGAACGTCGACCAGAAGAGCCTGCTGCAACTGGCTGCCGAAGCGGCTGCGCTGGCCGAGAAAGCCCGCACCAAGAAGCTGTCGGCCGACGAGATGCAAGGCGCCTGCTTCACCATCTCCAGCCTCGGCCACATTGGCGGCACCGGCTTCACGCCGATCGTCAACGCGCCGGAAGTGGCGATCCTGGGCGTCTCCAAGGCGACCATGCAGCCAGTCTGGGATGGCAAGGCCTTCCAGCCGAAGCTGATGCTGCCGCTGTCGCTGTCCTACGATCACCGTGTGATCAACGGCGCTGCCGCCGCGCGCTTCACCAAGCGCCTGGGCGACGTGCTGGGCGATATCCGCACCATGCTGCTGTAAGGCAGCCCGCTGCCCCTCCCTGCGAGGGGCAGTATGCTTTTCGAGCTGCCACGCTCGTACCTCAACCCCGTCGATTGGCGGGGCTTTTTTTTGCCTCGCATAAAGCACATTGGGGCCGCAAAGCGGCCCCGGAAATATCAGCCAGACTACAGATTCCCACCCACCAGCCGATAACCCGTCCACAGCATCACGCATGGCTGCTTGCCAGCCCCCGGGACATGATGCAACCTTGCCAGACCTGCCGCCCCCAAAGGCCGCGTTTCCTCTTCAAGCGAGTCTTCGATGAAAAGCCAACCCGATGCCGCCAGCCGTGTGGCGGCCGAGGTCGTCACGCAGTTACCCGTGCCCTCGCGGCTCGGCATGCTGCGCTTCGAAAGGCTCAACGAAGCCACTTGGGCCATGCTCTACCTCGACCCGGCCTGCGAGCGCCAGTTCGGCCTGCACGCTGGCGACCTCTGCGCCCTGGTAGACGCACCCTACGCCAGCCTGATGGAACCCGAGGCCCGCTACCGGCTACACGACGAGATCCAGCTGCAACTGGCCCAGCGCGGGTACTACCGCGTGCGCTACACCTTGCACACGCCAACTGCTTCGCTACGCCTGCTGGAGGCTGGGGAAGCCTACAAGCAGCACAACCGCCATCTGTTGCGCGGCTACCTGAGCGTGCTCGACGACCAGGCCGAAGAAACCAGCGAGGCCGGTGCCAGCGACCTGGAATCGCGCAACAACCGCCTGCAACTAGCCCTGCAACTGAACCAGCGCGCGCAGCAGGAACAACTCGAACACCTGGAACGGGTACGTGGCCAGCAAGACCTGATCCTGCGCCTGGCCCGCCAGCGCTACAGCGCAGGCAACTCTCTGCGGGAAGCCGCCCAGCTGATTACCCAGAGCGCCTGCGAAATCTACAAGGTCGATATTGCGAGTATCTGGCACCTTGAAGACCAGCGCCTGGAGCCGATCATCGCCTGGTACCGGGACGCGCAAGAACACCGCCAGCCCGAAGCCATCGATGCCAGCCGCTTCCCCGACTACCTTGACGCGTTGCACGCCAGCCGCGCCATCGACGCCCACAATGCCGGCCACGACCCGCGGACCCGAGCCCTGACACAAAGCCTGTGCCCGGATAACAAGGCCATGCTCGATGCCAGTATCCGTGTCGATGGCCAGGTCGTCGGCGTGCTGTGCCTGGAGCAGACCGGCCAGACACGGGCCTGGCAGTCGGACGAAATCGCTTTTGCCGGCGAACTGGCCGACCAGTTCGCCCAGGTCATCACCAACCACAACCGGCGCACCGCCGCCAGCGCCCTGCACCTGTTCCAGCGCGCAGTCGAGCAAAGCGCCAGCGCCTTCCTGCTGGTCAACCGCGACGGTGTGGTGGAATACGTCAACCCCAGCTTTACTGCCATCACCCAGTACAGCACCGAAGAAGTGCAAGGCCGCCACCTGGCTGAGCTGCCAGCGCTGGAGAACCTGAGCGAGCTGCTGTTCGACTCTCCGTCGAGCCTGGCCATGGGTAACAGCTGGCAGGGCGAGTTCAAGAGCCGGCGCAAGAACCTCGAACCCTACTGGGGCCAGCTTTCGATTTCCAAGGTATATGGCGACAACCGTGAGCTGACCCACTACATCGGCATCTACGAAGACGTCACCCAGACCAAGCTGGCCCAGCAGCGCATCGAGCGCCTGGCCTATACCGACAACCTGACCAACCTGGGCAACCGCCCGGCGTTCATTCGCAGCCTGGACGAGCGCTTTGCCCGTGATGGCGAATACTCGATGTGTCTGCTGCTGGTGGACATCGACAACTTCAAGCGCATCAACGACAGCCTCGGCCACCAGACCGGCGACAAGCTGCTGATCAGCCTGGCCCGGCGCCTGCGCAACAGCCTGCACTCGGGCGGTATCCTGGCGCGCTTTGCCAGTAACGAGTTCGCGGTACTGCTCGACGATACAAGCCTTGAAGATGGCCAGGGGGTCGCCCAGCAATTGCTGCGCACCCTCGACAAACCGATGTTCGTCGACAACCAGCTGATCAACGTCACCGCCTCGGTGGGCCTGGCCTGCGCGCCACTGCATGGCGCCGACCCGGCCAGCCTGATGAAGAACGCCGGCCTGGCGCTGCACAAGGCCAAGGCCAACGGCAAGCATCAGGTGCAGGTGTTTACCGAAGTGCTCAATGCCGAAGCCAGCTACAAGCTGTTCGTCGAGAACAACCTCCGTCGTGCCCTGACCCAGAACGAGCTGGAGGTGTTCTACCAGCCCAAGCTGTGCCTGCGCAGCGGCCGCCTGTTGGGGCTGGAAGCGCTGCTGCGCTGGAACCACCCTGAGCGCGGGATGATCCGCCCGGACCAGTTCATCAGCGTGGCGGAAGAAACCGGCCTGATCATCCCCATCGGCAAATGGGTGGTGCGCCAGTCGTGCCGCATGAGCCAGCAACTGCGCGAAGCCGGCATGGGCAACCTGCATGTGGCCATCAACCTGTCCCCCAAGCAGTTCTCCGACCCGGACCTGGTGGCATCGATCAGCACGATCCTAGAGGAAGAAGCCCTGCCCCCGCACCTGCTGGAGCTGGAGCTGACCGAAGGCCTGCTGCTGGAAGCCACAGAAGATACCCACCGCCAGCTGGATGAACTGAAGGCCCTGGGCCTGACCCTGGCCATGGACGATTTCGGCACCGGTTATTCGTCGCTGAGCTACCTGAAGAAGTTTCCGATCGACATCCTCAAGATCGACCGCAGCTTCATCAACGAGATCCCGGACAACCAGGACGACATGGAAATCACCTCGGCGGTGGTAGCCATGGCTCACAACCTCAAGCTGAAGGTGGTAGCCGAGGGTATCGAGACGCCGGAGCAGCTGGCGTTCCTGCGCCGGCACCGCTGCGACGTGGGCCAGGGCTACCTGTTCGACCGGCCGATTCCGGGGCGCGAGCTGGCTGAACGGCTGAAGCGCTATCCGCGTGGCCCAGTGGCCTGACAGCCGCGCAAACCTCGGGCACTATAGAACCCATTCGGGCCCTATCGCCGGCAAGCCAGCTCCCACAGGGACCGCTCATATCTCAAAATCTGTGATATCCCTGTGGGAGCTGGCTTGCCGGCGATGGCCCCACCACCTATCCAACTGAATAAACACAGAGGAACGGCCATGGTCCTGCGTTCGGAAATCCTGGTGAACAAAAACGTCATGCCAACCGCGGAACAGGCCCTGCCTGGCCGCGAAACGCCAATGAGCCTGCCCGAGTTCCACTACGTGTTCAAAGACACGCCGCTGCTCGGCCCTTTCTTCGAAGGCGCCATCGACTTCGCCATCTTCGGCCTCGGTTGCTTCTGGGGCGCCGAGCGTCGCTTCTGGCAACGTGAAGGCGTAGTAAGCACCGTGGTCGGCTACGCAGGCGGCTTCACCCCCCACCCCACTTACGAAGAAGTCTGCTCGGGCCTGACCGGCCACACCGAAGTGGTGCTGGTGGTGTTCGACAAGGACAGAGTCAGCTACCGCGAGCTGCTGGCGATGTTCTGGGAGCTGCACAACCCGACCCAGGGCATGCGCCAGGGCAACGACATCGGCACCCAGTACCGCTCGGCCATCTACTGCACCAGCCCTGAACAGCTGGAACAGGCCAAGGCCAGCCGCGACGCCTTCCAGGCCGAACTGAGCAAGGCCGGCTTCGGTGAGATCACCACCGAAATCGACCAGGCACCGACCGTGTACTTCGCCGAGGCCTACCACCAGCAGTACCTGGCCAAGAACCCGGACGGCTACTGCGGTATCGGCGGTACCGGCGTGTGCCTGCCACCGAGCCTGCAGGGTAACTGAAGCATGAGCACGATGACTCTGTTCCACTCGCCGTTGTCGCCTTTCGTGCGCAAGGTCATGGTGGTGTTGCACGAGACCGGCCAACTTGAGCGCGTGCAGCTGCAGCCGGTGAACATCAGCCCGGTCAGCGGCGACCCACAGCTCAACCAGGACAACCCGATCGGCAAGATCCCGGCCCTGCGCCTGGAAGACGGCACCGTTCTGCATGACAGCCGGGTGATCTGCGAGTACCTCGACCTGCAGCACGTCGGCCTGCCGCTGCTGCCGCGCGAAGGCTCGGCACGCTGGCGGCGCATGACGCTGGTGTCGCAGGCCGATGCCATCATGGATGCGGCGGTATCGAGCCGCTACGAGAGTTTCCTGCGCCCTGAAGACAAGCGCTGGGATGGTTGGCTGCAGGCACAGGGCGACAAGATCCGCCGTAGCCTGGCCAATCTGGAGCAGGAGCATTTGCCCGAGTTGATGTCCGGGTTCGACCTGGCAGCGATTGGCGTGGCCTGTGCGCTGGGGTATCTGGATTTGCGCCAGCCCGAGTTTGGCTGGCGTGAACACCAGCCTGGATTGGCGGCGTGGTATGCCGAGGTGGCCAAGCGGCCGTCGATGGTGGCAACAGCACCGGCAGCCTGACAGGCCCATTCGCAGCACAAGGCTGCTCCTACAGGCACTCGTGCTCCCCTGTAGGAGCAGCCTTGTGCTGCGAATGCCTCACCTCGGTATCACAGGAAACAACTGCCCGATCCTGAGGGCTAACCACCGCCCGATCTCTCTGTCCTCCCTCATGCCACCCTCCCCACCCGGGCCCAATCCAGCCGCCGGGTCAGCACCATGAATACCCCCAGCAGGCCAAAGCACAGCAACGAGCCCATCAACAGCGCATAGTCCTCGGCACTCAGCAGCCCGTACAGCAGCGCATACAACGCCGCCAACCCCACCGCAAAGCCCACCCCACGCCCCAGGCTGCGCAGCACATGGCTCAGGTAGAAGCCGATCAGCAGCACACACGCCGAAGCTGACAACCCATACGCCAAACCAAAGCCGATGTGCTCGGACAACGACAGCAACAGCAGGTAGAAGAAAGCCAGCGCCACCCCCACCAGGATGTACTGCACCGGGTGTACGCTGAGGTTCTTAAGCACTTCGAACAGGAAGAAGCCGGCGAAGGTCAGGGCGATGAACAGCAAGGCGTACTTGATCGCCCGCTCGCTCTTCAGGTACTGGTCCACCGGGTCGACGAAGCTGACACCGAAGCTGCGCTCGCTGAAGTCCGCACACTGCCCGGCGGTAGCGCACTGGCGCAGGGCGTCTTCGAGGTTGGTGGCAAAGAACGAGGTCTGCCAGTGGGCACTGAAGCCTTGGGCGTCGATATCGCGGCGACTGGGCAGGTAGTTGCCGACGAAGCTCGGGTGCGGCCAGTTGGCACGCAGGTCCACGGCACTGGTGCGGCCCACCGGCACTACGTGCAGCTGGCCGGTGCCTTGCAGTGCGAGATCGAAACCATAGCTGAATTCACGCGCCTGCAAGCCGTCCAGCCCCGGCAGGCTGGCGTGCACGCCGCCGCGCATCCAGTCGAGCCGGGTACCGGCTTCGAACGGTACTTTCTGCTCGCCGATGCTCAGCTCAAGGCCGTTCTCGATGCCGCGGATATCGCTGATGCCCACCACCAGGAACGGCTTGTCGAAGCGGTAGTCGTCGAAGTCCTTGTCGATGCCCCAGCGTTCCGGGAGCTTGAAGCGGCCACTGATACGGCCCTTGGCGTGGAACAGCCGGGCCTGGTAGATGCCACGGGCGCGCAGTTCGGTGTCCACGCCCAGGTCGGCGTCGAAGGTTTCCGGCAGGAAGTACAGGTGACCGGCAATGGTGCTGGTTTCTTGCGTGCGCTCGCCGTCCTTTTCGATCCAGCGGCGCTGGTACTTGCGGTAGGGCACCACCAGCAGCGGGCCGCTGAGTTGCTGGTCGAAGCTAGCGCTCTGGGCGATATCGCGCAGCACAGTGTCGCGCAGGGCCTGGCGTTCACCGATCAGGCCGCTGATCAGCAGTAGCGGGACGAGCAGCAGCAAGATCAATACGGCGATCATGCCGAGTTTGAAACCGAGGGTCTTGTTCATGGGGCCTCCTGTGGCAGTGGGCGCAGTGTCTGCGCCTTGCGTGGAGGCCTCGGGGAGATGGTGTGGAGATTGTGTGTTTTTGGGGCCGCTTTGCGGCCCATCGCGACACAAGGCCGCTCCTACAGGAGGACGCGCGCTCTTGTAGGAGCGGCCTTGTGTCGCGATGGGCTGCGCAGCAGCCCCGGCAATGTCAGCTGATACGCCGCACCGGCAGCCACAACCTCACCCGCACCCCACCATCGACGTTATCCACCGCCAACGCCCCGCCATGCAGCTGCATCACCTCGGCCACGAAATTCAGCCCCAGCCCGGTACTCTTGCGCCCACTCCCCGGCCGCGGCAGCGAGTAGAACCGCTCGCTCACCCGCCCAATGGCATAGGCAGGTATCGCCTGCCCCTGGTTGAACACACTCAGCGCCACCCGCTCGCCATCGCGCTCCAGGTCGAACAGCAGCGCGCCGCCCTCCGGGGTGAAGTCCAACGCGTTGTCGAGCAGGTTGGCCAGCGCCTGGCGCATCAGAAACGGGTCACACAACAGGCGCAAACCAGCCGGCACCCGCTGACGCACCTGCAAATCGGCACCTTCGATACGCGCCGCATGGGCCAACAGCAACTCGTCCACCAATGCCGCCAGCGCCACCTGCTGCTCATCCTCCAGCGCCTGCATCTGCTCGACCCGGGCCAGGTTGAGCAGGCGTTCGATCATCTGCTGCAAACGCTCGCTCTCGCGCTCGATGTTGCCGGCAAAGCGCGCCCGCTGGTCAGCCGGCATGTCATCGCCCTGCAACAGCTCGGAAGCGCCACGAATGGCCGCCAGCGGGCTTTTCAGCTCGTGTGTCAGGGTATGCACATACCGCTCGACATAAGCCTTGCCTTCCAGTTGGGTGCGCATGTGCTCGACCGCCTGGGCCAGGTGAGCCAGTTCACCACCCTTGTAATGCGGCAGGGCGGCGCGCTCGCCCTCGCTGACCGCCTGAGCGTAGCGGGCCAGCCGGCGCAGCGAGCGCGCCAGCCACCACGACAACGCGGCACCGATCAGCAGGCCCAGGCCGATCAGCCCCAGCCCCAAGGTGAGCAAGCGCCGTTCTGAGCGGTCGATGTACGGTTGCAGCGAGCTGTTGGGCTTGGCCACGGTGACCACGCCGATGATCTTGCCATCGTCGATGATCGGCGCGCCTACATGCATCACCGAGGTGCTTTCATCTTCGGGGTCGCTGCGGGTGGAACGGGCGCCATACTGGCCACGTAGGGTCAGGTACACGTCATTCCACTTCGAGTAGTCCTTGCCCAGGTCCTCGCCGCTGGAGTCCAGCAGTACGGTGCCCTTGGCATCGGTGACGTAGATGCGGTGGCTGACCTGGTTCTTGGCCAGCCCCCAGATCTGCGCACCCGGGCTGCGCGAGCCGTAGGCCTTGAGCACTTCGGGCAAGCGGCTCTGGTTCAGGGTGCCGGCCTTGACGTCATCGTGCAGGATCTCGGCCAGCAGGTTGGCGGTGTCCACCAGCGTTTCTTCCGAGGACTGTCGCACTACCGGACGGATCTGTTCACGCACCGTGTTGAGCAGAAAGTAGCCCGCCAGCCCGACGAACAGGAAGTACACCAGGAAGATCCGGATGCCCAGGCGCATCAAGCATGGTCCGGGCTGTAGCTGTAGCCGAGGCCACGGTGGGTCTGGATCGGTTCGGCGTCGCTGGCCACCTGGCGCAGCTTGGCGCGCAGGCTCTTGATATGGCTGTCGATGGTGCGCTCGTAGCCAACGTCAGAGGCCACGCCCACGGCGTCCAGCAGCTGTTCGCGGCTGAATACCCGGTGCGGTTGCTCGAGCAGGCATTGCAGCAGGCGGAATTCGTGGCGGGTAAGGGGGAGTGGCTGGCCGCGGTAGGTGATCTGCATGCGCAAGGTGTCGAGCTGGAACAGCGCGGTCTCGACAGCTGGCTCGACCCTGGGGCCCATGCGCTTGAGGATCGCCCGTACTCGCGCCGCCACTTCACGCGGGCTGAAGGGTTTGACCACATAATCGTCTGCGCCGATTTCCAGTCCCACCACCCGGTCGATTTCGCCGTCGCGGGCGCTGAGGAACATTACCGGTACTTCGCTGAAGCGGCGCAGCTGACGGCAGGTTTCGAAGCCACTGATATCGGGCAGGCCGATATCGAGGATGACCAGGTCGGCCGGGCGCTGGCGCTGCTGGTCGAGGGCGGCGCTGCCCAGGGTTACCCATTCGGTGCTATGGCCGTCGGCCTGCAGGGCATAGACCAAGGTGTCGGCGATGGCGGCTTCGTCTTCGACGATGAGGATGTGGGGCATGGCGTCCGGGCCTGTGCAGATATCTATGGCGACGCACTATTGTGTAGGAGCGGCCTTGTGTCGCGAAAGGGCCGCAGAGCGGCCCCGGCGATTTCTGCATCAGCGCTGAGATCGTGGGGCCGCTATGCGCCCCATCGCAGGCAAGCCAGCTCCCACAGGTACCGCGCAGCCCACAAGGACACGCGCCATCCCTGTGGGAGCGGGCGTGCCCGCGAAGAGGCCGGTACAGGTGGCTTGCGATCAGCAGCCTGGCTTGCCAGCGGTGAACTTCTTGGCCGGATTGACCGCCGCCTTGAACTCGCGCAAAGCCTTGGAACCCACCAGCAGCGGGTAGTTGAAGCTGCTGCGGTCCACCAGGTTGACCTCGACGGTGCGCTTCACGTCCCCCAGGCACAGCTCCAGGTCGACCACCGGGCGCTTGGAGATTTCCGGCGCATCGCCTTCCTCCTCTTCATCGGCACGGCCCTTGATCTTGCTGATGCGCGAGACCTTGTGCTCGTACACCTTGCCGTCCGAGTCCTTGGTGGCCAGGCGGAAGCGCACCCACTCGTCGCCATCACGGGTGAACAGCTCGATATCCTTGGCCGACAGCGACGCGGTGAAGGCACCGGTATCCATCTTGGCTTTCAGGGTTTCGCCCAGTTCGGGCAGGGCTATGTTCTCGTAACGGCCATAGATTGTGGGCTCGGCGGCCATGACCGGCAGCGCCAACAACGACAACAGGGCAAGCAGAGGTTTCACAGGCAAGCTTCCTTGAGGAGGGTCAGTGCTTAGACTGCACTGGCAGGATAGGTTCGCTGTCACAAGCCTATCCAACATAATGTGAAACATTTGTCCTCGCCGCAGGGCACTGGAAATTTGGCGTAGGGCACGGCCCTGCTTATCATTGCCAACCGTTTATCTCCTACAACAAGAGTCTCTTTATGCGTCGCCTGCTGACCGGCATCCTCACTACCACCCTGCTGCTGCTCAACACCCTGGTGTTGATCTGCCCGCTGCTGGTCTTCGCCCTGCTCAAACTGGTGCTTCCGGGGCGTGGGCGTGACTATGCTTCCTGGGCGGTGATGTGGGTGGCCGAGACCTGGTCGGAGATCGACAAGGCCATCTTTGCCCTGTGCATTCCTACCCAGTGGGATATCCGCGGCGTCGAGAACCTGCGCAAGGACACTTCGTACCTGGCCGTCAGCAACCACCAGACCTGGGTCGATATCCCGGCGCTGATCGAGAGCCTCAACCGCCGTACACCGTTCTTCAAGTTCTTCCTGAAGAAGGAGCTGATCTGGGTACCACTGCTGGGCCTGGCCTGGTGGGGGCTGGATTACCCGTTCATGAAGCGCTACAGCAAGGCCTTCCTGGAGAAGCACCCCGAGCTGAAAGGCAAGGACCTGGAAATCACCAAGGCTGCCTGTGAACTGTTCAAGCGCCAGCCGGTGACCGTGGTGAACTACCTGGAAGGCACCCGCTTCACCGAAGCCAAGCGTCAGCAGCAGCAATCGCCGTATCGCTACCTGCTCAAGCCCAAGGCTGGTGGCGTGGCGTTCGTGCTGGCGGCATTGGGCGAGCAGCTGGATGCCTTGCTGGACGTGACCATCGTCTACCCCGGCAACAAGGCGCCGGGTTTCTGGGATTTGCTCAATGGCAGCATCAGCCGGGTGATTATCGACATTCGTGTACGTGAACTGGACCCGATGCTGTGGTCAGGGGATTACGAGAATGATGCTGAGTTCAGGCAGACCGTGCAGGCCTGGGTGAACCAGTTGTGGGTAGAGAAGGACTTGCGGATCGAGCAGCTGCGGGTGGAGATGGGCTGAGATTTCCATTGCCTGACCAGGCCTCTTCGCGGGTAAACCCGCTCCCACAAGTACTGCGCAATACTCAAGACCTGTGAGCCCCCTGTAGGAGCGGGTTTACCCGCGAAGAGGCCGGTACAGGCATTAAAAGAATCCGATTAAAAACCTGGCTAATAATCAGCATTAGGATTACTTCTTTGTCACACCCCACCTAAGTGGATAAAAATCGACCAAAGCACAACTACAAAAAAGCTCTGGATCGAACGATGGCCAACCCACCCAGCTCCCCCCCCGTCCAGCTCCGCCGTGTCCTCGGCCTGCCCGCCCTGGTGTTCTTCGGCCTGGTGTACATGGTCCCGCTGACCATCTTCACCACCTACGGCATCGTCACCGAACTTACTGGTGGCCGCACGGCCGGCGCCTATATCGTCACCCTGGTGGCCATGCTGTTCACCGCCACCTCCTACAGTTTCATGGTCAAACGCTTCCCGGTCGCGGGCTCGGCGTACTCCTACACCAACATGGCCTTCGGCCCGAACGTTGGCTTCCTGGCCGGCTGGTCGCTGCTGCTCGACTACCTGTTCCTGCCGATGATCAACTACCTGCTGATCGGCTTGTTCCTGAACATCGCCTTTCCGGCCATCCCCGCGTGGTCGATCGCGCTGGCCTCTATCGCCCTGGTCACGGTGCTCAACGTGGTCGGTATTCACTCTGTGGCCAAGACCAGCAACCTGATCGTCGGTGCACAGATCGTCTTCATCGTGGTGTTCGTCGCCCTGTCCTGCCAGTCCCTGGCCGGCCAACCGCTCGACCTGCTTTCACCACTGCTGGGCGACGGTTCGCAGCCGGGCTTCGGCGCGCTGATGGCTGGTGCGGCGGTGCTGTGCCTGTCGTTCCTCGGTTTTGACGCTGTCTCGACCTTGGCCGAAGAATGCCGCGATGCCCGCCGCGATGTGCCACGGGCAATCATCCTCACCACCCTGTTCGCCGGCGTGCTGTTCACCGTGCTGGCCTATGTCAGCCAACTGGTACTACCCGGCACCACCTTTGCCAATGCCGATGCGGCGGCCAACGAGGTGATGTTCAAGGCGGGCGGGCAGTTCCTGGCCAACTTCTTCACTGCGGCCTATGTGGCTGGCAGCTTGGGCTCGGCGCTGGCCTCGCAGGCGGCTGTGTCGCGCATTCTATTCACCATGGGTCGTGACAAGGTGCTGCCGCAGCGAACGTTCGGCTACCTGTCACCGCGCTTTGGCACGCCGGTGTTCGCCATTCTGCTGGTTTCGGCGTTCTCGTTGCTGGCGTTGGTGATCGACCTGGCGACCCTTGCCTCGCTGATCAGCTTTGGTGCGCTGGTGGCGTTTTCGGCGGTGAACCTGGCGGTGGTGAAGACCCACCTGGTGGACGATGCCTCGCAGCGCAGCCTCAAAGGGCTGCTGAGCTATGGCCTGGTGCCGCTGGTGGGGTTGGGGTTGACACTGTGGCTGTGGACCAGCCTGTCGGCGCTTACCTTGGTGATTGGCCTGTGCTGGTTTGCGCTGGGTCTTGCGTACCTGGCAGTACTGACCGCCGGCTTCCGCCGCCCGGTACGCCTGGTAGACTTTACGGAAGCGACCTGACAGGACGCGATTCCGTGTTTGCGGGATACACCATTCTCATGGCCTGCGCTGGCCTTTGTAGGAGCGGCCTTGTGTCGCGAAGGGCCGCAAAGCGGCCCCAGGATTTCAGCGTCACCACACAGATTGCCGGGGCCGCTTCGCGCCTCTTTCGCGACGCAAGGCCGCTCCTACAGGTACAGCGTAAGCCTTCAAGGCTGTGATGCTGGCAAAACCCTCAGACCGAAGGTCGAGTCAATGGAGCAGGAGTGGTCCACAAACTCCCCAGGTTCTGCAACAACGACCCAGCAATCCCCTGCTGCCCCAGGTACTGCAGCAGCAACGGCGCAAACTGCCCGATCATCCCGGTATCCATCCCCAGCGCCTTGAACGCATTGTCCAGGTCGCTGCGGTTTTCCACATTGTTGCCCAGCGCATTGCTCAAAGCCGACTGGCTCTCGCTGTTCTTGCCCAGCAACTCACCCAGGCCACTCAAGCCACCCAGTGCATTGGCCCCGGCAAGCAGGTCCAGCCCTGGCACGGCCTTGGTCAATTGGCCGTAGTCGTCGCTGCTCAGGTTGTTGCGCGCCAGCCCAAGCATGGCCCCAGCACCACCCACGGCTTGCTCCGGGGTGATATTCAATTGGCTGCCCAAGGTATTGAGCAGGTTTGCCTGCGCCTCGGGTGCCTGCACCTGGCCTTGCTGGCTATGATTCTGGTTCTGCATGGCCGACACGGCGTTGGCGGCGTCGCTGAGGTTGAAGGCAAACACCGGGCTTGCGGCCAGGGTCATCAGGGTTGCCAGGGTGAATGCTTTCATCGGGGGGGGACCTCGTGGGCCGGGATGGCGTGGGAAACGAGGGGTTTGACTCATGGTTTTGGGGTTTGTTCCAGCCGTTCGTTACCTAGCAGAATTGCTAGTTGTCACCACCTAAACATGGCGCGCAATGTAAAGCGCCATCGCAAAATCGCAAGCGCCCAGGAAGAAATTTATGATGGACAACACCGGAAATAGAAGAGAATTGGTTTCAACATCAATCAGCCCGCACTCCCAAAAGGTCTCAGATAGAAGCACCATGACCTTCTATAAAAATGGCAAACTTACTACCGAGATATCTGCGCAAGGCTATTGTCATGTTTTCGGGGCGCAAGCCACCCATATGGCTCAGTTTGACCAGACTCAGGAGCCTAACTTTTTTAGAGTCGATGAAGCCAATACAGTCCTTGGCATGCGGAGTGACTCAATGTCGTACTCCCCCTATGGCTATCTAAATATTGAAAAAATGGCAGCACTGCTCGGATTCAATGGGCAGCGGCGAGACCTTTTGACTCAAGGATATCTACTGGGCAATGGGCACCGACTATACATCACATGCCTGATGCGGTTCGGCAGTCCGGACACGTTCAGCCCCTTCGACAGAGGAGGTGTGAATGCTTACGCTTACTGCCAGAACGACCCTATCAATAAAGTAGACCCCTCGGGGAACATTCCCCATTATTTACGTAGCGTTGCCAAGTGGATCGGTAATATTACGGGATTGAGAAAGCCTTCATCCAACCCAGGGGGTACCTTAAGCATCATCAATGAACCAGGTGTACGAGATAAGATATTCAGTCAACTTCCAGCAAAAGACCTGGGGAACCTTGCCTCCACATCAAAGGCATTCCACTTGGAGATTGGGGAATTATCCATAAAAAATGTCAAAAAACTAGATGCAAACTTAGTACCTGCGGCAATCCAAGGAAAAGTTGAGGGCATTCTTCCAATTGACACAAAACGTAAGCGCGCCCTTCATAATAGTGTCATACAGAAAATTGAAAATTTACCTATACAACAACTGGAAAACAGCGACGCATTTGCTGACCTGCACCCAGGAGCCGCACTCTTACGTATAAATAGAAATAACCAAAAAATGCTAAACTTTCCCCATGAATCCGGAGTTCCCATAATCGATCCAGTAAGTGGCAGGCGAAATGCCATTCGCTTAAACCGCTAGCTACAAATACCACTCCCATAGGTAGTACATAACGCCTTTGTGTCTATATTTGTACTACAACGCCCCAAAAACCCCTCACCTCCTGAGGAGCTGTCATTTTCAAGACGCACGGAACATACTCCCAACTTCCTCCAAGCCATTGTGGTGTTCAGGGTTGCGTCCTGGTCTCGGGCGGTCGCTGCACATCAGCGATCGGCTTTGACAGGCCGACTCAAATTAAAAGCTATGCCCTGCCTTTCATGGCGGCTGTGCGTGGGGCACCTTCGGGTGCGCCGGGCCCCTCAATTTGACCGGTCTGTCAACCCATTGCACAACTGCCGCCCTTTGTTTGACAGCAAATGGCGGCGGCTTCATCGCAAATTGAGGGTTACACCATGCTGAAAACTGTTTCTGATCCGCCCCATAATCCCCACTCCCTTGAAGGCGGCATCCTCCATACCATGGAGTACGCCTAGTGATGATCGCCGACGGGCATATTCAAACCTTCAGCAGACACCGACGTTACGTCGCGACGGGCACCGAGATATTTCAGGAATACAGCAATTATTTTGAGCGTATTGGAAGGAGAGCAGAAGAGATCCGCCAACAACTCGGGACTGATCAACTCCGATGGTTTCACTTTTAAAGCAGATATCCAGATACTCAAAGGAGTCGGCCCCTAATCACCCGCTACCTGATAAAACTGCCGGCCGCTGGTGATAGGGCCTGCACTACACGTCCAAAAATTTCAGACTGAAGGCTGAACCAAAGGCGCCGGCTTTGCCCACAGTGAAGGAAGAGATGACACCGCACAGTCAGATGTCCCCCATCCTTTGCCGGAGCGCCTGGATATCGCGCGCCATTTGCTCTTCCGTAGTTATAAAACTGCCAAAATCTGTGGGTTCGCCTGGACTTGAAACTCGCTTGAACGTAAGTACGTGGTGCGCCGCCCCAGGAATCCTCAGTTCATTTATACCTGTGCTCCGTACCACTCCCCGTGAGGATTCTTTCTTAACCACTGCAAAATCAACTGTACTTACCGCTAACACAGCACCTTTTTTCTTTAAACCTGCATAGTTGAGCGCATTCTCGTACGTATCGGTCACAAACAATGTGCCAGTTGGACTTTTAAAACCTTCCTTCAAAATTTTCTTTGCTGCGGCCTTACTTGTACCATGATAACCAATCCGGACGTCTTGGTCTGCCTGCTTTCCGCCAGGGCTTTTAGAGGACCAAAGAAGACTCCTAAAAAAGTTGAAAATCCGCCCATGACCTGTCGGATCGGTAAAGTTTACAGGGTCACCAATGCAGTACACGTACGAATTCGCTCCCCCTCTACCAAATGGGCTCAAGTTATCCGGACTGGTAAATCGCATCAGACTGGGACTATACGCACGATATCCATTACCTAATAAGTAACGAACTGCGACTTCATCAAATCGCTCACCACTGAACCCAAGCAAAGCATCCTTTAAATTTTCTAAGGATGCACAACCATAGGGCGCGTAGGCGACTCCAAATTTCGCTCCATATTTCGGCACACGCGAAACAGATAGTTTTTCATCATGATAAAGCAGTCCTATCTCGTATCGACCGTCATGAATTTCACGCTGGGCAAGCACGCCGTGCTCGAACCTATAAATCGATTGGCATTTATAGCTTTGAATTTTTGCATGTAGATTATCACCTTGATAGAAATACTGAGCGAAGGCCAGTTCCAACTTGGAATCATATTTCTCAGACATTCCTTGTTCAGGTACAGGTTTAATAGGCATAGATATCACCTCCAGCAGCATGATCACCTCTATCCATACACTCGCCCACTCAGGTTATGCCGTCTACTAGCAAAAATATCAGTTGATGGCGCTACTCACAGCGCAATCGGACATTTCCTCAGAGAAGGGCCGGAGAGCCATGTCGCTCCAAAAAAGCAACTGTCAAATTTGCCAGTAGCAGAATCGACATAGATTAAGTTAGTCTAATTTATACTTCCGCGACTCCGCCATCGTACCGCCAAGCGCCACGAGGCTAGCTCAATCAATTTGTTGGAGGACTATCATGGCACACCTCTTCTACCAAAGCGGTAATCTCATCACTTTAAAAATAGGCGATCATTACCGTTCGACTTTCCGGTCCACCAAACATATTTTCGCTGAATCCTCTAATGATAGCGCCCGAAAACTTGAACTGTTAGCGACAGATACGAAAAACTCAATAATGTACACCCATGACAGCGCAAAAAAAGAAGAGTATGCATATGCCGCTTTTGGGCATTCTAGAAACCTACCGTCCAAACGGACGTTGCAAGGATTCAATGGCGAATTCATAGATATACTATTAGGAGTCTATCACCTTGGATTGGGGTATAGAGCATACTCCCCGGATCTAATGCGTTTTCAATCACCTGATAGCCTCAGCCCCTTTGGAAAGGGTGGAACGAACTGTTACGCATACTGCGGCGGAGATCCAGTCAACTATACAGACCCGACAGGTCATGTACTCGTACATTTGGAAAATGGCCAGGTCATGAAGGTGAGCAAGAACGCTGCCGTAGCGTTTCATAGATTCAAGCCCTCCACGCTCAAGCGTACCACCTCGCATGCCAGTGCATTGCGTCCAAACGCCCCACGCTACTCTGCCACACCTTAACCCATTAATCACTTTGATAAAATAAGGGAGCCCGATATATTCGAGTCCATTATTAGCAATCTACTCCCCCAAGAGGCAGCCGCACTCTCAAAAACTTCTAGATCCATTAATAGCTATACCACCCCAATCATTCAAAGATACATAAAAGCAATAACCACAAGCGATCAAACAATGAGCGCTGCGAGGGCGGGAACACTCTCCGGCGTACCGGGTAATTTCAGCAGAAGCGCTGTAGCAAGGCTTGACCTATTAGAAGATATAAACAGCATAGAAGCTCTTGGTGGTGCAAGAATTTATTTGAGAGAGATCAGATATGGCCGACAGCAAGCTCGTCGAGACGCCCGGATAGAGCGACCTGGTAGCCTTGAGGACCTCATCTTCGATGCTGATTAAATTATGAGAGCGAACACTTCAAAGCCGCCCTCTACAAGCGGCTTTGAATGTTCAATACATTTCTCATATTTATTGTATTCGTCCGGCCAATAGATCTTCCTGCCGCAACCGCCGAAGGCCATGCTGTCCACCTAATTTAAGTGGACTTCGGTTGCACGGTCAGAAAGCCGTAGCGGTATGTGCGGGATATGACCATTGACGGACTGATGGACAACAAGCCGCAGTTGCTTTGGGCTTCACATTACCTGAGCGCGTTGGCCAAGGCGCTGATGGATGATGCCGAGCTGGGGATGATGCGCTGAGCCTTGTATAGCTTGGCCGGTTAGCGCGGTCAGCTGTAGGAGCGGCCTTGTGTCGCGAAAGGGCTGCGCAGCAGCCCCGGCAATTTGTGCATTTGCGCCAAAACCCTGGGGCTGCTTGGCAGCCCTTTCGCGACACAAGGCCGCTCCTACAGGGCAGTGCAGGCTTGAGATCAGTGCAACAGCCACAAAAAAGCCCCTCGATTCGAGGGGCTCTCGTTAATCGGCGCTGATTACGCCGCCCCCCACATCTTGTGCGGGTCAATAACGAACTTCTTCGGCACACCCGCATCGAACTCGCCATAACCTTCCGGCGCCTGGTCGAGGTTGATCACCTGCACACCCACCACTTCGGCAATGTTGATACGGTCCCACATGATCGCCTGCATCAGCTGGCGGTTGTACTTCATGGTCGGGGTCTGGCCGGTGTGGAAGCTGTGCGACTTGGCCCAGCCCAGGCCGAAGCGAATGCTCAGCGCGCCGATCTTGGCGGCAGCATCCACCGCACCCGGGTCTTCGGTCACGTACAGGCCCGGGATACCGATGTTGCCGGCAACGCGGGTAACCTGCATCAGCGAGTTCAGCACGGTAGCTGGCGCTTCATGCTTGGCACCTTCGTGGCCATGGCCGCGGGCCTCGAAGCCAACGGCGTCGATGGCGCAGTCCACTTCAGGCTCGCCGAGGATATCGACGATCTGCTCGTGCAGCGGGGTGTCCTTGGACAGGTCGACCACTTCGAAACCCTGGGACTTGGCGTGAGCCAGGCGGGCTGGGTTGAGGTCGCCAACGATGACGCAAGCAGCGCCCAGCAGACGTGCCGAGGCAGCGGCAGCCAAACCGACCGGGCCGGCACCGGCAACGTAGACGGTGCTGCCTGGGCCAACGCCGGCAGTCACGGCACCGTGGTAACCAGTAGGCAGGATGTCAGACAGGCAGGTCAGGTCACGGATCTTTTCCATGGCCTTGTCGCGCTCGGGCAGTTTCAGCAGGTTGAAGTCGGCGTACGGCACCAGCACGTACTCGGCCTGGCCGCCGGTCCAGTCGCCCATGTCGACGTAACCATAGGCACCGCCAGCGCGGGCAGGGTTGACGGTGAGGCAGACACCGGTGTGCATTTCCTTGCAGGAGCGGCAGCGGCCACAGGCGACGTTGAATGGCACCGAGACCAGGTCGCCAATCTGCATGCGCTCGACGTCACGGCCCTTCTCGACGATCTCGCCGGTGATTTCGTGGCCCAGGACCAGGCCGACCTGGGCAGTGGTGCGACCGCGGACCATGTGCTGGTCGGAGCCGCAGATGTTGGTGGAGACCACCTTCAGGATCACGCCGTGCTCGATCTTCTTGCCGCGTGGGTCCTGCATTTTCGGGTAGTCGATCTTCTGCACCTCGACCTTGCCGGCGCCGAGATATACCACTCCACGATTGCCAGACATGCTCTTACCTCGCTTGATTTATATTTATGCAGCGGTGGTTGAACGCGCCGCCATCCGTGGGCGGCATGTGTTACTGGAATGCAGGGAATTGTGGGCCTGATGGGGACGGATGCGCTGACTGGAAACGACAGGCAAATACCTCTGAACGGCAATCGGCCAGGTGGTGGTCGCGCGCATGCCCGGGGCGATGAATATCTACCGCAATACGTTGGCGACCGAGTGATTCGATAGGGATGCAGTAACCCATCGTCTATCAAACTGGAGAACCACCATGACGGATACTGAACGCCCCGAGGACGCCTTCTGGCCATACTGGGTCGAGGCTGCCAGGCAGCAGGGCTTCGACCCAGACATCGAAGCAGCATTGTTCGGCAAACAGCGGTACTTTCTGGACGCCGACAAGATCTTCTATTACGCGGCTTATGGTCCAGGCTACGACTTCGACGAAGAAGCCGAAGGCATGGATCTTCACGAGTTCAAAGCAGGCTGGGTGGACCGCGACGGCGATCCAATCCCAGGTAACAAACTGGGTGCGGACATGCGCCAGAGGTTCCTTACAGCCATCCGCGAAACCCTGAAAGCCCATGCCCGCGATAAAAGCTAGACGCGGTCAGAGCACCACAGTCCTGTTCGCATTGAGGAACACTCGTCGCTCGATGTGATACCCCACCGCTCGCGCCAGGGTCAGGCACTCGATGTCGCGCCCTTTGGCAATCAGGTCTTCGGGGTAATGACTGTGGTCGACCACCTCCACACCCTGGGCGATGATCGGGCCTTCGTCCAGGTCGTTGTTGATGTAGTGCGCGGTAGCGCCAACCATCTTCACGCCCTTGTTGTACGCCTGGTGATAAGGCTTGGCGCCTTTGAACCCTGGCAGCAACGAGTGGTGAATGTTGATCGCCCAACCATCCAGGCGCCGGCACAGCTCCGGTGACAGCACCTGCATGTAGCGCGCAAGAATCACCAGTTCGGCGCCGGTTTCCTCGATCACCTGAAGTACCTTGCGCTCTTGCCCGGGCTTGTCCTTGGGGTCGAGGGCAAAGTGGTAGTAAGGAATCTTGTGCCAGTGTGCCAGGGGTTCGAGATCAGGGTGGTTGGATACCACCGCGACCACGTCCATGGCCAGCTGACCGATACGCTGGCGATACAGCAGGTCGTTAAGGCAGTGGTCGGCCTTGGACACCATGATCACCACCTTGGGGCGATGGTTAGGTGCGGTCAGCTCGAAGGTCATGCCGAACGCCTCGCTGCGCTCGGCAAGGCCGGCCCGGAAGCCGGCTTCATCGAAATCATCCGGCTGGCGGAACTCCACGCGAATGAAGAAACGCCCCGACAGCCGGTCATCGAAGGAGTGGTGCTCCGTCACGTAGCAGCGCTGCTCGAAGAGGTAACGCGTCACCACGTCGACGGTGCCGAGCATGCTCGGGCAGTCGGCGGTGAGAATCCAGGTATCCGGTGCCCGACTCATGTTCTGTTCTCCTTAAGCCTCGATGCTCAGGCCGTACTCGGCCGAAGCGTCCTGCAGCCACAGCCACCAGTAGTCGGCGAAGCTGCGGCGAATCACCAGCTCCCAGGTATCTTCGGCGGTGCGGCGGATCACCAGTTGCGACTTGGCGAAGACAGTGCCGACTGCCTTGCCCACCGGGAAGTTGTTCGGATGAACATCATAGCTGGTGGACTTCATCAGCACTTCGCGCACGTTCGGGCCGCGCAGTTCCAGCAGGCTCTGCCCACCGCTGACATTGACCACCTGGATGTGCTGGCCTTCGAGGGCCGCGCGCAGCTTCTGCTCGACGGCAAACTCCTGGCCCCCCGGGACGATCAGCAGCCACTCGTCCGGCCCCATCCATTGCAGCGACATTTCGTTGTTGGCGACCACGGTCAGTGCCACTGGCAGCTCCAGGCCCAGGGCCTTGTGCACGCCGGCGGCAAATTCCGGGTCGTGGCCGTCGCCACGGAGGGTCAGGTGGCCGAGGAACTTGCGTTCACGCAGGGTCACGCCTGCGTTCTTGCGGCCTTTGCCAACCAGGCTGGCCAGGTCGGCGTGGTGCAGTGGCGACTGGGCCTTGGCCTCGGCGCCGGGGTTTTGCTGGAAGACGTTGATAGCGCTCATTTCTTACCTGCCTTGAATTCTTGTTCGTCGATGCGACGCAGCTTGTGTGTTGGGGCTACCGGCCTCATCGCCGGCAAGCCAGCTCCCACAGGGAGCTCGCCAACCTTCAAAGCTGCATCGATCCTGTGGGAGCTGGCTTGCCGGCGATTGGGCCTGGCCTGCCCCCACAGGGCCCGGAGTCAAACGTTCTGCCGCTCACCCTTCGGATCGAAGAACACCGAAGACACGATCTCCGCCTCGATCACGCTGCCATCCGCCTGCGGCGAGTAGACGCGCTCGCCCATGCGCTTGAGGCCGCCTTTGACCACACCCATGGCGAACGAATAGCCCAGGGAGTTGGACGCATAGCTGGAGGTGACGTGGCCAACCATGTCCATCGGGATCGGCTGTTTCGGGTCGAACACCAGCTGGGCGCCTTCCGGCAGCCACTTGGTCGGGTCGACCGGCTTCAGGCCCACCAGCTGCTTGCGGTTTTCGCGCACGCAGTCTTCGCGGTTCATGCCACGCAGGCCGATCCACGAATACGGCTTGTTGCGGCCCACGCACCAGCTCATGTTCAGGTCATCCGGGGTCATTGAGCCGTCAGTGTCCTGGCCAACGATGATGAAGCCCTTCTCGGCACGCAGTACGTGCATGGTCTCGGTGCCGTACGGGGTCAGGTTGTACTTCTTGCCTGCCTCGATGATCTGTTCCAGCACGCCCATGGCGTAGTTGGCCTGTACGTTGACTTCGTACGACAGCTCGCCGGTGAACGAGATACGGAACACCCGGGCCGGTACGCCGCCGACGTTGCCTTCTTTCCAGGTCATGAACGGGAAGGCTTCCTTGTCCATGTCGATGTCGGTCAGCTCGCTGAGCAGCTTGCGGCTGTTCGGGCCGGACAGGGTCATGGTGGCCCAGTGGTCGGTGACCGAGGTGAAGTACACCTTCAGTTCCGGCCATTCGGTCTGGTGGTACAGCTCCATCCACTGCAGCACGCGGGCGGCGCCACCAGTGGTGGTGGTCATGATGAAGTGGTTGTCGCCGACGCAGGCGGTTACGCCGTCGTCGAAGACCATGCCGTCTTCCTTGCACATCAGGCCATAGCGGGCCTTGCCCACGTCGAGCTTGGTCCAGGCGTTGGTGTAGATGCGGTTGAGGAACTCACGCGCGTCCGGGCCCTGGATGTCGATCTTGCCCAGGGTCGAGGCGTCCAGCAGGCCCACGCTGTCGCGCACGGCCTTGCATTCACGGGCCACGGCGGCGTGGATGTCTTCACCGGCTTTCGGGAAGTACCATGGGCGCTTCCACTGGCCGACATCTTCGAACTCGGCGCCGTTCTTCACGTGCCAGGCATGCAGGGCGGTGAAGCGTACGGGCTCGAACAGGTGACCACAGTGACGGCCCGCTACCGCGCCGAAGGTAACCGGCGTGTAGTTGGGACGGAACATGGTGGTGCCCATTTCCGGGATGGTGATGCCGATCGAACGGGCGGCAATGGCCAGGCCGTTGATGTTGCCCAGTTTGCCCTGGTCGGTACCGAAGCCCAGCGCGGTGTAGCGTTTCACGTGCTCGACCGACTCGAAGCCTTCGCGGGTGGCCAGTTCGATGGCGGCTGCGGTGACGTCGTTCTGCTGGTCAACGAACTGCTTGGGTGCACGGGCAGTGCCTTTGTCGTGCGGCACCTGGAACAGCGCCACAGTGGCCTCTTCCTTGCGTGCAACGGTTTTCGGCAGGCTGCCAACGGTGGCCTTGAAGCCCGCTTCGGTGGCTGCGCGAACGCCGCCCTCGAAGCCATCGGCGATCACGTCGCCCAGGGCGTAGACGCCGTTGATGCCACCCACGCATTCGCGTTTCTGCGGAGCATCGCCCGGCACGAAGCCGAGGATGTCTTCACGCCATACCGGGCGACCGCCCAGGTGCGAAGCCAGGTGCACGATCGGGCTGTAACCGCCGGAGGTGGCGATCAGGTCGCACTCGAGAGTTTCGCCAGGGCTGGTGACCTTGTGTGCCTGCACATCGATGGCGGCCACACGGGCGCCGGTGACGTGCTTGCTGCCCTTGGCCTCGATCACGGCGCTGGAGGTGAGGATGCGGATGCCTTTGGCACGTGCTTCTTCAACCAGCGAGCCACGCGGGTTGTGGCGGGCGTCGGCAATGGCGACCACTTGCAGGCCGGCGTCGTGCCAGTCCAGCGCGGCGCGGTAGGCGTGGTCGTTGTTGGTCGACAGCACCAGCTTGCGGCCCGGGGCCACGCCGTAACGGCGTACGTAGGTGGAAACGGCACCAGCCAGCATGTTGCCCGGCACGTCGTTGTTGCCGTACACCAGCGGGCGCTCGTGGGCGCCGGCAGCCAGCACCACGCGCTTGGCACGCACGCGGTGCACGCGGTGGCGAACCTGACCGATCGGGGCGCGGTCGCCGAGGTGGTCGGTGAGGCGCTCGTGGATGGTCAGGAAGTTATGGTCGTGGTAGCCGTTGACCGTGGCACGTGGCAGCAGGGTCACTTCCGGCAGGCTTTCCAGCTCCTTGACCACGGCGTTGACCCAATCGGTAGCAGGCTTGCCGTCGAGGGTTTCGCGGGTGTCGAGCAGGCTGCCGCCGAACTCTTCCTGCTCGTCAGCCAGGATCACGCGGGCACCGCTGCGGGCAGCGGCCAGTGCGGCGGCCAGGCCAGCAGGGCCGGCGCCGACGATCAGCACGTCGCAGTGCTGGTTCATGTAGTCGTAGCTGTCCGGGTCGTTCTGCAGCGGCGCACGGCCAAGGCCGGCGGCTTTGCGGATGTACTTCTCGTAAGTCATCCAGAACGATTTCGGGTACATGAAGGTTTTGTAGTAGAAGCCCGGCGGCATCATGCTGCCGCCCACCTTGCCCAGGATGCCCATGACGTCGTTGTTGACGTTCGGCCAGCCGTTGGTGCTGGTAGCTACAAGACCTGCGTACAGCGCCTGCTGGGTGGCACGCACGTTGGGGATCTGGGTGGCTTCGCTGGAGCCGATCTGCAGGATGGCGTTCGGCTCTTCGGTACCAGCGGCGATGATGCCGCGTGGGCGCGAATACTTGAAGCTGCGGCCGACGATGTCGACGCCGTTGGCCAGCAATGCGGCGGCCAGGCTGTCACCGGCATAACCTTGATAGGTCTTGCCGTTGAAAGTGAAGTTCAGGACCTTGCTGCGGTCGATACGGCCGCCGCTGGCGAGGCGATAGGTCTGGCTCATACTTTTTCCCCTTGGCCTTTGACGGTCGACGCGGCGCCGCTCTGCTTGCCGCTGGCGGTCACTTGCGGCTTCTCGCCAATCTTGTAGGTTTCCAGAATCTCGTAGGTCACGGTGTCGCGGGTGACGTTGAAATACTGGCGGCAGCCGGCAACGTGGTCCCACAGTTCGTGGTGAATACCGCGTGGGTTGTCACGGTAGAACATGTAGGTACCCCACTCCTCGTCGGAGCAGGCGTTAGGATCCAGCGGGCGGGCGATGTGCGCCTGGCCAGAGGCGTGGAACTCTTCTTCGGAGCGCAGCTCGCCGCAGTGGGGACAGAAAATATGCAACATGACGGTGTCTCCGGTTAGTGGGCGACGGCGGCGGCGCCGTGTTCGTCGATCAGTGCGCCGTTGTAGAAACGGTCCATGGAGAACGGCGCGGCCAGTGGGTGCATTTCGCCCTTGGCCAGGCTCGCGGCGAAGACGTTGCCCGAACCCGGGGTCGCCTTGAAGCCGCCAGTACCCCAACCGCAGTTGAAGAACATGTTCTTGACCGGGGTCTTGGTGATGATCGGGCAAGCGTCCGGCGAGGTATCGACGATGCCGCCCCACTGGCGGTTCATGCGCACGCGCGAGAGGTTGGGGAACATCTCGACGATGGCCTGCAGGGTATGCTCGATCACCGGGTACGAACCGCGCTGGCCGTAGCCGACCCAGCCGTCGATACCGGCACCGATCACCAGGTCGCCCTTGTCGGACTGGCTGATGTAGCCGTGCACGGCGTTGGACATGATCACGCTGTCGATGATCGGCTTGATCGGCTCGGATACCAGTGCTTGCAGCGGGTGCGATTCCAGCGGCAGGCGGAAGCCGGCCAGCTTGGCCATGTGCCCGGAGTTACCGGCGGTGACCACGCCGACGCGCTTGGCGCCGATGAAGCCTTTGTTGGTTTCCACACCGATGACCGCGCCGTTTTCCTTGCGGAAGCCGATCACTTCGGTCTGCTGGATCAGGTCCACGCCCAGGGCGTCGGCGGCACGGGCGAAGCCCCAGGCCACGGCGTCGTGACGGGCCACGCCGCCACGGCGCTGCACGGTGGCACCAAGGATCGGGTAGCGGGTGTTCTTCGAGCAATCCAGGTACGGGATCTCGGCCGCGACCTGGGCGGTGTTGAGCAGCTCGCCATCCACGCCGTTCAGGCGGTTGGCGCTGACCCGGCGCTCGGAGTCACGCATGTCCTGCAGGGTGTGGCACAGGTTGTACACACCGCGCTGGGAGAACATCACGTTGTAGTTGAGGTCCTGGGACAGGCCCTCCCACAGCTTCATGGCGTGCTCATACAGGTGCGCCGACTCGTCCCACAGGTAGTTGGAACGCACGATGGTGGTGTTACGGGCGGTGTTGCCGCCGCCCAGGTAACCCTTCTCGATCACGGCAACGTTGGTGATGCCGTGTTCTTTGGCCAGGTAGTAGGCCGTGGCCAGGCCATGGCCGCCACCGCCGACGATAACCACGTCGTAGACCTTTTTAGGGGTTGGCGTGCGCCACATGCGCTGCCAGTTCTCGTGGTGGCTGAGGGAGTGCTTGAAAAGGCCGAAGCCCGAGTAACGTTGCATGGTGTGTGACTCCACTCAGCGGTAAACAGGGAAATCTGCGCAAAGGGCCGCGACGTTCTTCGCCACATCGGCTTCGACGTCTGCGTCACCGAGGTTGTCGAGGATGTCGCAGATCCAGCCGGCCAGGGCCACGCACTGAGCGACCTTGAAGCCGCGGGTGGTAACGGCCGGGGTACCGATGCGCAGGCCCGAGGTGACGAATGGCGACTGCGGGTCATTCGGCACGGCGTTCTTGTTGACGGTGATGTGCGCGCGGCCCAGGGCGGCGTCGGCATCTTTGCCGGTGAGGCCCTGGCGGATCAGGCTGACCAGGAACAGGTGGTTGTCGGTGCCGCCGGAAACCACGTCGTAGCCGCGGTCGATGAACACCTGGGCCATGGCCTGGGCGTTTTCGATCACTTGTTGCTGGTAGGCCTTGAATTCAGGCTCCAGCGCTTCCTTGAAGCAAACGGCCTTGGCGGCGATCACGTGCATCAGCGGGCCGCCCTGGGCGCCAGGGAACACCGCGGCGTTCAGCTTCTTCTCGATCTCTTCGTTCGACTTGGCAAGGATCAGGCCGCCACGTGGGCCGCGCAGGGTCTTGTGAGTAGTGGTGGTAACCACATCGGCGAACGGGATCGGGTTCGGGTACAGGCCAGCGGCAACCAGGCCGGCTACGTGGGCCATGTCGACGAACAGCAGCGCACCGACCTTGTCGGCGATGGCGCGGAAGCGTGGGAAGTCGAGGGTCTTGGAGTAGGCCGAGAAGCCGGCAACGATCATTTTTGGCTTGTGCTCGACAGCCAGGCGCTCGACTTCGTCGTAGTCGATCAGGCCGGTGTTGGTGTCGATGCCGTATTGCACAGCGTTGTACAGTTTGCCCGAAGACGACACCTTGGCACCGTGGGTCAGGTGGCCGCCGTGGGCCAGGCTCATGCCGAGGATGGTGTCACCAGCCTGCAGCAGGGCCAGGTAGACCGCAGCGTTGGCCGAGGAGCCGGAGTGCGGCTGGACGTTGGCGTAGTCGGCACCGAACAGCTGCTTGGCGCGCTCGATGGCCAGGGCCTCTACCTTGTCCACGTGCTCGCAGCCGCCGTAGTAGCGCTTGCCCGGGTAGCCTTCGGCGTACTTGTTGGTCAGGCCGCTGCCTTGGGCCTGCATCACGCGCTTGGAGGTGTAGTTTTCCGAGGCGATCAGCTCGATATGGTCTTCCTGGCGCTGTTCTTCGGCATTCATCGCCGCCAGCAGTGCATCGTCGTAACCCTGAATCTGGTCTTGCTTGCTGAACATCGTGTATCTCCCGGCAGCGATCGTTTTTTGTCGTGGGGCACTGTGGCCCTTTGTGGCGATGTTATGACTGGCCGGGGCGGGTCAGATGCCTGCGCACGCCTTGCAATGGCGCGTTTACGACATTCGTTTTGCACTGGCCTCTCTGGCCTCATCGCCGGCAAGCCGGCTCCCACAGGAATGACATTGCTCTCAAGCCCTGTGGAGTACCTGTGGGAGCCAGCTTGCCGGCGATAGGCCCAGTACAGGCACCGCTGAAATCAGCCGATGCACCGCTTGTATAGGCAACTGCTGAATCGATGGTTTAGAGTGCTGTTCTGCGTCGTTCACAGGACAGTGTCATGACAGATAAGAGCCAACAATTCGCCAGCGACAACTATTCCGGCATCTGCCCCGAAGCCTGGGCAGCGATGGAAAAGGCCAACCATGGCCACGACCGCGCCTACGGCGACGACCAGTGGACCGAACGCGCCGCGGAATACTTCCGCAAGCTGTTCGAAACCGACTGCGAGGTGTTCTTCGCCTTCAACGGCACCGCCGCCAACTCCCTGGCCCTGGCCTCGCTGTGCCAGAGCTACCACAGCGTGATCTGCTCCGAGACCGCCCACGTCGAAACCGACGAGTGCGGTGCGCCAGAGTTCTTCTCCAACGGCTCCAAGCTGCTGACCGCGCCCAGCGTCAACGGCAAGCTGACACCACAGTCGATCCGCGAAGTGGCGCTGAAGCGTCAGGACATCCACTACCCCAAGCCACGGGTGGTGACCATTACCCAGGCCACCGAGGTGGGCACCGTCTATCGCCCCGACGAGCTGAAGGCGATCAGCGCCACCTGCAAGGAGCTGGGGCTGAACCTGCACATGGACGGCGCACGCTTCAGCAATGCCTGCTCGTTCCTGGGCTGCAGCCCGGCAGAGCTGACCTGGAAGGCCGGTGTCGATGTACTGTGCTTTGGCGGCACCAAGAACGGCATGGCGGTGGGCGAGGCGATCCTGTTCTTCAACCGCCAACTGGCCGAGGACTTCGACTACCGCTGCAAGCAGGCCGGGCAACTGGCATCGAAGATGCGCTTCCTGTCGGCGCCTTGGGTGGGCCTGCTGGAAGATGGCGCCTGGCTTCGCCATGGCACGCATGCCAACCATTGCGCGCAGTTGCTCGCCTCGCTGGTGAGTGACTTGCCGGGGGTGGAGCTGATGTTCCCGGTCGAGGCCAACGGGGTGTTTCTGCAGATGCCAGAGCACGCGATCGACGCACTGCGCGCCAAGGGGTGGCGGTTCTATACCTTCATTGGTAGCGGCGGGGCGCGGTTCATGTGCTCGTGGGATACCGAGCAAGAGCGGGTGCGCGAGCTGGCGGCGGATATCCGCAGCATCATCGGCGCCTGACAGCCCGCATTCGCGGGCATGCCCGCTCTCATAGAGCAACACATGACTCATTGGTTCGGCGAGGCCCTGTAGGAGCAGCCTTGTGCTGCGAAGAGGCCGGGGCTGACAAAGCCTGTCTATTGGCTGTACCGGCCTCTTCGCAGCACAAGGCTGCTCCTACAAAGGACGCGTCAGACGAGCGATATTGGTTCTCTGCGCGACAGCGCAGCCCAAAGGGTTGGGCAATCTCCCACAGGAACATCGCAGCCGTCGAGAGCTGTGCAGTACCTGTGGGAGCGGGCAAGCCCGCGAAGAAGCCCTGATCTAAAGCCTGAACCCACCCATCTGCCGCGCCAGGTCATCCGCCAAGCCACGCAGCGCCTGGCACTCTTCACGACAGCCCTGCACCTCCGCCGCGGTCTCCCGCGCCAGGTCGGAAATCCCCTGCACCGTACGATTGATCTCCTCGGTCACCGCCGACTGCTCTTCGGTCGCAGTAGCTACCTGATGGTTCATGTCGCTGATGTGCTCGACCTGGTCAGTGATCGCCCCCAATGACGCTCCGGTGCGCTGGCTCGACTCCACCCCGCTACCCGTCGCCTGCTGCCCAGCCTGCATCGAACTCACAGCCGAACCCGCGCCCTGCTTCAAGCGCTGGATCATCTGCTGCACTTCGTCGGTGGACAGCTGCGTGCGCCGGGCCAAGGTACGCACCTCATCGGCCACCACGGCAAACCCACGGCCCATCTCCCCTGCCCTGGCCGCCTCGATGGCGGCATTCAGCGCCAGCAGGTTGGTTTGCTCGGAAATACTACGGATAACCGCAAGAACTTCGTCGATCGAAGCTACTTCCTCGGCCAGCTGGCTGACTGCATCGGCCGCCTTGCCGATATCACCCGACATCCCCTCGATACCACGGATCGAGCGTTGCACCACTTCACGCGCCTGCAGGGCTTCGTCCCTCGCCGACTGCGAGGCCTGGGCCGCATCACCGGCATTGCGGGCAATGTCCTGCACGGTCAAACCCATTTCGTGCACGGCGGTAGCGACCATTTCGGTCATTTCCTGCTGGCGCCCGGAACGCTCGGCGGTGTTGTCCACCACCTGTGTCACCTGCTCGACCGCCAGGTGCAGCCGCTCGGAAGTGTGCAATACCTCGCCGATCAACCGGCGCTGGCTGTCGAGGAAGCGGTTGAAACCACGCGCCAGGTCGCCCAGTTCGTCCTGGCGTGAATCGTCCAGCCGGTGGCTGAGGTCACCCGCGCCGCTGCCAATCTGCACCAGCGCCGCTGTCACGCGGCGGATCGGCCGCACCAGGCCACGCGCCAGCAGCACCACCAGCAGCAGCGACACCAGGGCCACGGCACCACCGATCAGGCTGGTCAGCCATACCGCCTGGTGCATTGGCGCGTAGATTTCCTCCTCGGGCACCTCGGCCACCAGGGTCCAGTTGAGGTCGCGAAGGGGCAGTCCGAGCGCCAGGTAGCTTTCGCCGTCACGGCTGAAGCGGCTGCTGCGCAGGCCTTCGCCGCCAGTCATCAGCACCTTGGCGGCATCCGCGCCGAGCTGTTCGGTGAGCTGGCGTTTGCCGCTGAAGGCAGCGTCCGGATGAACCTGGATCAGGCCATCGTTACGCACCAGGAACACCTTCCCGTGCTCGCCAAATTTGAAGTCATGGATCAGCTTCGACAGTTCGGTCATGCGCAGGCCCATACCGGCCACACCGACCAGTTGGCCATTCTTTTCCACACGATAGTCGATGAACAGCGCGAGCTCGCCGGTGGCACCGTCGATGTCGATGTTGATCAGGCGTTCGGCACCGCTGTCGATGTAGCCGTAGAACCATT
The DNA here is from genome assembly GCF_009932335.1 of Pseudomonas asiatica. NCBI lineage: Bacteria > Pseudomonadati > Pseudomonadota > Gammaproteobacteria > Pseudomonadales > Pseudomonadaceae > Pseudomonas > Pseudomonas asiatica. Next base: position 211,907 of record NZ_BLJF01000002.1, on the reverse strand, counting down.
TGTCCTTGGGGTTGCCGCGGCTGAGGGTACGGTCCATGCCATTCTCGTTGTAGTAGTGGCCGGTTTCGGTCGAAACGAACAAAGTGGTGAAGGCCCGGTTGCGCTGCTTGGCGGCGGTCAGGTATTCGATGAATGAAGCGGCATGGGCGGGGTCTTCACCGGCGGCAAGCCAGTCGCGCAGCAGGGTGTTGCCGGCAATATCTGCCGCCGCCACCAGCGGCTGGCCGAGCATGCGCTCGATGTCGTTGCGGATGGCCTCGATGCTGGCGGGCAGCGCGGTATCGACCAGGTAGCGTTCGGTGAGACGGTTTAGCGCCACCGTGAAAATGATGACCACCACCAGGATGCTCGCCAGCAGGGCTGCGCCCATGCTGGAGATCAACTGCCACTGGATGCTTTTACGCCAGATACGCATGCCCTACTCCCCGCATAATTATTGTTTGCGGAAAGTGTATACACTTGCGTATGCAGTTAATCTAGTGACCTGAAGCAATCAGATACCCTGTGGGAGCGGGTTTACCCGCGAATGCGATGCTGAATGCACTGACGCATTCGCGGGTGAATCCGCTCCCACAGAGGTCGATGCAAGGCCTTATTGTTCGGCTATGGTCCGCACGATGGCGTCCACCGTGGCATCGATCTGCGCCTGGGTACGCTCCAGCGTCTTGCGGTGCTCATCCTGCAGCTCGATCTGCCGCGAACACAGGTTCAGCGCGGCCAGCACCAGCAGCTTGTCGCCGATCAGGGTCGGGTACTGACGCTTGGTCTGGGCCAGGGCGGTGTTGAGCATCTGCACCGCCTGGGCCAGGGTCGCTTCCTGGCCTTCAGGCGCCTTGATCGAATAGTCGTTGCCGAGGATCGACACGACATTGATCGGCTGCGCTCGCAGTGTCATGCGCCTACGACGCCGGCGTTGGCGCGCTCGAGCAGGGCCTGCAGGCGTGCGGCGGTGCTGCCGTTCTTCTCTTCCTGCTCCATCAGCGACAGCTGCAGGGTTTCGTTCTCTTCCTTGGCCTGGGCCAGTTCCTGACCGAGGGCGGCGTTCTGCTCGGTGAGTTGAGCGTTCTTCTGCATCAGGTCGCTGACCAGTTGCTCGATTTGATTCAGGGAAGCTTCCAGCATGGGTCTATCTCAGGTTGTTGCGAGGGGCGCACACGATAAAGAAAAGTGCGGCCCATCGCCATTAAATATCGGATTCACAAAGTGTCTAACCCGCAGATTGACAGGGTAGCCGGCCCCTTGTTCCGACCTGGATCAACCGCCGGTCAGGAAAAGGACTGACGAAAGCGCCCGTGGCCAGCAGCAGAACAACGAAATCGAACAGGCGGCCAGCACCCTCATCGAGATGATCAGCGCTGTGGAAGAAGTGGCGCGGAAAGTGGACGCAACCTGGCAAACATCAATGAGCTGTCGGTGCAGAGTGCTACCGGGGCGCAACAGACCCGTGCGGTGATTGCAGAATTGTCACGCCTTGCCTTGGACTTTAATGGGTTGGCGAGATGCAGCCCTGATCTGTTCAGCAAGCTCCAAGGGGCTTGGAGACTCGCTGGCGGTGGTAGGGCCAACGAAGGGCGAAAATTCAGCCCCAGCCAAATCCATCATGAGAGGCCCAAAACTATTCTCAACCTCTTTCTGCAGCGCCCTGCCGACTGAAAATCCTTTTAACCCGGCCTTCACAATACTCCCAGCAGTCGCCAACTCTTTACCACCAGGTACTCCGTAAAAAGCCAGGCTGCCTCCGATACCGGCCGTCCATTTAGCCGCTTCAGCCAACACCTTCAATCCAGCTGGACGAGCCCAAGCTGCTTTAATCCGCGAGCCTAGCCATATCGCGCTTTTGAGAAACGAGAGAATGCTGAATGCTCCGCTCGGATCTTGCCTGTTAACCGGATCTCCCAAGCAATAGGCATAAGCATTGATACCCCCCTTGGAAAATGGGCTCAGCTGGTCTGCAGACAAGAATCGCCTTGATGCGGAGCTATATGCTCTTCTGCCATTGCCGAGCAGATAAAAGCCTGTGAGGTTATCTCGGCGCTCGCCATTAAATGCGAGTACCCAAGCAGCATTGCCCGGATGTGCACCATAGGGGTCATATGCGCCGTGTGTTCTGCAGTGGCTGCGGTAAAACACTGAACCGCTCATATCCACAACTAGCAAATGGCAACGGTTCATGCTCAATACTCAAAGAGGACTGAGGCAATTCTATTTGGTACCTCGGGTAATCTGGAACTGTCGGAAATACCAGTTGTGAAACAGAACAGGGCCGCTTTGCGGCCCTGGGAACACCGGATCAGTAATCGATCCGCACATCCCCTTTCGGCACACTGCAGCACGACAGGATGTAGCCCTCGGCTTCGTCCTCTTCGGTAATGCCGCCGTTGTGCTCCATCTCCACTTCGCCGCCCAGCTTGAGCACCTTGCAGGTGCCGCAAATGCCCATACCGCAGGCTTTCGGGATCATCAGGCCAACCTTGGCCGCCGCCGCGTGCACGGTCTCGCCCGGGGCGATGCGGATGCTCTTCTCGCTGCCGATGAACTCCACCAGGTTGAGGTCGGCCGCATCCAGTTCCGGCGCGTCGGCAGCCTGCTCGGCATGCTCCACCGCATCGGCTTTGGCCTCAGGCGGCGTCGCACCGAACGATTCCTCGTGATAGTTCTTCATGTCGAAGCCGACCGCTTCGAGCATGCGCTTGACCGCAGTCATGTATGGCGTCGGGCCGCAGCAGAACACCACACGGTCCATGTAGTCCGGCGCGATCAGCTCCATCAGGCGCTGGTTGAGGTAACCGCGATAACCCGCCCACGGCTCACCCAGGCCATGCTTTTCACAAATGATGTGCAGGCTGAAATTGGGGATGCGCGAGGCCATCTGCTCCAGTTCACGATGGTAGATGATGTCCTTCGGCGAACGGGCGCTGTGCACGAACACCATGTCGACATTGCCGTTGGTGTCGTAGAACCAGCGCGCCATCGACATGACCGGGGTGATCCCGACACCGCCCGAGAGGTACAGCACCTTTTGCGCCGGGAAATCGATGGCGTTGAACAGCCCCACCGGGCCATGCACCGGCAGCTCGGCGCCTTCGTGCATGGTGTCGTGAAGGAAGTTGGACACCAGGCCGCCCGGTACGCGCTTGACCGTGATCGAGAAGCTGTAGGGCACCGACGGCGAACTGGAGATGGTGTAGGAACGCATCACCGGCTTGCCTTCGATCTCCAGCTCCAGGGTGACGAACTGCCCCGGCTTGAAGAAGAACATGATCGGTTGATCGGCCATGAAGCAGAACGTGCGCACGTCCCAGGTCTCCTGGATGACCTTGACGCAGCGCACGATGTGGCGGCCGTTGGCCCAGGTCTGGGTAGTGACCGGATTGAGGAAGGTATCGGACATGTTCATCTCCAGCAGCCGACTATTGGCCGTTTTATGGCTTGGATAATGCGCAAGCTGAAGACGACGTACATTCCTGCCAGCGACATCGGCGTGCTTATCGCGACCAGCCCCGCACTGCAAGGGCTGGCGCGTCGTAATTCAAATCGGCCATGTCGCCCATGGATACGGTTCATGACGCCTTCGGACGCACACTCCACGGCAAAACAACTAGCTGTTTCTGATGAGCAGCCTTGCGGCACCACAACAACGATTAGCCACCTTTTGCCGGCCGCACACGGCCCCGAGGAATACACGATGGACGTCACCGCAACCCTGAGCCTGGGCGATCCACTGGAACCTGCACGCAAGGCCACCGCCGAGATGCTGCAGACCCGCGAGCGCACCTACTCGCTGCCCCAGCCTTTCTACACCGACGAGCGTCTGTTCCAGATCGACATGCAGGAGATCTTCCACAAGGAGTGGCTGATCGCGGGGCTGGTAAGCGAGATTCCGACAAAGGGCAACTTCCTGACCCTGCAGATCGGCAAGAACCCGATCATCGTGATCCGTGGTGCCGAGGGTAAGGTGCATGCCTTCCATAACGTCTGCCGCCACCGCGGCTCGCGTCTGTGCACCAGCGAAAAAGGCAAGGTGGCCAAGCTGGTCTGCCCTTACCACCAGTGGACCTACGAGCTGGACGGCCGCTTGCTGTTCGCCGGCACTGAAATGGGCGCCGACTTCGACATGAACCAGTATGGCCTGAAGCCGGTGAACGTGAAGGTCGCTGGCGGCTACATCTTCATCAGCCTGGCGGAAAACCCGCCCGCCATCGACGAGTTCCTGGCCACCCTGGACCACTACATGGAACCGTACGATATGGAAAACACCAAGGTGGCGGTACAAACCACCTTGATGGAAAAGGCCAACTGGAAACTGGTGCTGGAAAACAACCGCGAGTGCTACCACTGCAATGGGTCGCACCCTGAACTGCTGAAAACCCTGCTGGAGTGGGACGACACCAACGACCCTCGCGCCGACCAGGCCTTCAAGGACCACGTAGCCGCCTCCGCCGCTGCCTGGGAAGCCGAGAAGATCCCGTACCTGCACAAGAGCCATGGCCTGCGTAACCGTATCGTGCGCATGCCGCTGCTCAAGGGGACCGTGTCGATGACCATGGATGGCAAGCAGGCATGCAAGAAGCTGATGGGCCGCATCAAGAACCCCGACCTGGGCTCGATGCGCATCCTGCACCTGCCACACTCCTGGAACCACTGCATGGGCGACCACATGATCGTGTTCACCGTGTGGCCGATCAGCGCCCAGGAAACCATGGTCACCACCAAGTGGCTGGTGCACAAGGATGCCGTGGAAGGCGTGGACTACGACCCTGAGCAGATGCGCAAGGTCTGGGACGCAACCAACGATCAGGACCGTCGTTTGGCTGAAGAGAACCAGCGTGGGATCAACTCCACTGCTTATCAGCCTGGGCCTTACTCGAAGACCTACGAGTTTGGCGTGGTCAACTTCATTGACTGGTATAGCCAGCGCTTGCTGAACAATCTGGGCGCGGAACCTGCGCCTTACCTGAAAGAAGTGCAGGCGCAGTAACTGCCCGGGATAAGCGGATAGCGACAGATGTCGCTATCCGTATTTCTGGGATGGGGTCATGCCTCTGATCTCGGCCGCTGAAGTGTTCACATCATCTGCGGTAGGCGGAGATTCTCGCCGCCTCACAGCGACAGGCGTATCCGGTTTCCATGGCTTCTCCTGAGCCAGCCCCCATGCCTCATAGCCCGTCGTTGCGAGCGACACAACGGTCAGCGTAGCCAAGGCCCATGTCTGCCAGTTGTTTTCAGGATCGGCCGTTCTCACAACACCAATGGTCAACCCCGCAACGCCAGCGACCGCACTCACGCTGGACAAAGCCCAATCCTGTCGTGTTGGCGGCATAATCGACGGTGAAAGGCTTTCCACGGCAATTCTTCGACTAGCACCCACCTGCTTGACGAAAGCTCTGAATCGTAGCCCGCTGATAAACAGACCTAGCACGTTGGTAAGGATACTCAGCACTGGCAGTACATAATCCTCTGCCTTCTGCCCTGTGGGATCGCGGTGGTTGACCGGGTCACCAAGGCAGTACAAATAAGCATTGAGCCCGCCCTCGCCGAACGGGCTTTGCGTGTCGGGTGACTGGAAACGCATGAGCGAGGGTGTGTAGGTACGATGGCCATTTCCTAGTGGGTAATTCCCAGTCACTGGGTCCCGATACTCTCCACAAAATGCCAGCCCTGGTGCGCAGGCGGCGCTCATGACTCCATAAGGCGCATAAGCACGGGGGCCGCCGGGATACGTACCCAGTACAGAGTGCTGCCGATCGGCATTTAGCAGGTATGTCGCCATGAGTTATTCACAAATACGAAGACCTGTGGATACGGTAATGGTCGGTTTAACATTTGCGTACTGGCAAAAATGTCAGGTAGGACCTTGATCATTATTTGACCATATCAGCCAAGGTCGCGTATTAACTGGGCTACAGCGGAGTTCATACATCTTGTCCACAGAAACACCAACAGACTTTGTGGGCAACCAATGAGCTTTTTGCTATCGCCCTGTTGATAAGTGACCCAAGGGCTTGATTTTCAGGCATCGCGTAGCATCCGGGCGGGATTGTTCAATTTTTGAACAGATCTGCCAAAGCCTTTGACTACGCCGCTTACAGGTGATGCCGAACAGATTATCCACAGACCGGCTAACAGCGATTGTGGGCAAAATCAGCAGGGTGCTGCCGTGCTTTGCATGCGAAGGCAGGGATAATACTGATCGTTTTTTGATCAAAAGCTTGGAGGTCACGTCATACAAGGGCTGCGGCCATGCGCCAACACTTTATCCACACCTTGGCGAACAGATTCGGTGGGCAAAAGCGACCGATCGAGGCTGTGTATGGAATGTAGGAGCGGCCTTGTGTAGCGATGGGCCGCAGCGCGGCCCCAGGATCTCGACTACGAATCAAGATAACCGGGGCTGCTGCGCAGCCCATCGCGACACAAGGCCGCTCCTACACCGGGACCGCGTGAGGCTCTAGCGCAGCACGCCTTCTTCCACCAGCAGCTTGAGGATGGCCTCGGCGCCTTCCTGTGGAGAAACGTCCTTCAATACCTTGCCACCGCCACCACTGGCCTTGGCCGTCGCCGCCTTCATCCGGTCGGCACCGCTCTTGGCCTTGATCACCTTAAGCCGCTTGGGCCGTGGGCGGGCTGGCTGCAGTTCGGCTTCGGCCAGCAGTTCGTCCTCGACGATAGCCACGTTGCGTGCCGCCAACACACCCCGACGCGCCGGCCCGAAAGCGCTCTGGCGCGGCTTGGGCGCAGCGTTATCCACAGTCGCCAGCAACGGCAGACGCACCTTCAGCCGACGCCGCTGACCGCGCGGCAGCGCCTGCAATACCTGGGCGGTGCCGTTGTCGATCGACTCCACTTCAGCCAACCCCACAATCAGCGGCCAGCCGAGCTTTTCGGCCAGCAGGAACGGCAACATGCCCGACCCTTCGCCGGTCTCGGCCTGGCTACCAGTCAGCACCAGCTGTGCCCCGGCATCGCGCAGGTAATCCCCGAGCACGCCCAGCACGTCGGCACCAGCCGGCTGCTCCAGCACATCCAGATGGTCCAGGCCCATCCCCAGGTAGGCGCGCAGCGCCTCTTCCCGTGGGTCGCCGGCATGCACCACCTGCAAGTTATCCCCAGCCAGCTGCAAACCCAGCTCCACGGCGCGCGCATCCTGCTCGGCGCGGCGAGCGCGGCCGGAGCTGGGGTGGGCACCGATGGAAACCAGGCTGATCACTTTCGTACTCATGCTCGTGCCCTTATGCCGCGTCGCGCTGGCCGCCGCTGCGGTAGTTGTCCACAGCCTCGATCAGTGCCTGGAGAATCGCCGAACTGTCGCCAATTACCGACAGGTCGGCCCGTTTGATCATGTCGCAGCCCGGGTCCATGTTGATCGCCACCACCTTGTCGCAGGCGCCGATGCCCTGCAGGTGCTGGATCGCGCCCGAGATACCCACAGCCACGTAGACCCGCGCGGTAACCCAGGTACCGGTGGCACCCACCTGGCGGTTGCGCGGCATGAAGCCATCGTCCACCGCCACCCGCGAGGCGCCTTCGGTGGCGCCGAGGGCCGCGGTGGCCTTGTGATACAGGTCCCAGTCCTTGACCCCGTTGCCGCCCGAGACGATGAACTCGGCTTCGGCCATGGCAATGGTGGCCGGGTCCACGGCCACCGAGCCGAGGTCTTCGATGCGCGACAGGCTGCGCGCCACGCTTGTGGACAACTCCACCGGCAGCGCTTCGTGACGGGTTTCGCTGACTGGCTCGGCGCACTCGGCCGCCGCCAGGATCAAGCGTGGTACGGCGCGCTGCAGGTCTTGGTGGCCGGCACCGGCACGGCCGATGCACTGGCCGTCCTTGACCTGCCATACCCGCGTCGCCGGGCGCTCGCCCAGTGCCGCGCCCAGGCGCCGGCCCAGTTCGCCGCCACCGGTGCGGCTGTCGGGCAGCAGCCAGTGGCGCGGGGTGAACTGGTTATCCACAGCCCGCAAGCCTTGTACCAGTTGCTCCGGTGCATAACCTTCGAAAGCCTCGCCTTCGATGACCAGCAGGCGGTCTACCCCGGCTGTGGAAAAGTTGCTTTCCTTGTGCTCGCCAAACACCACTGCCAGCACCGCACCGTCGCTGCCGGCCAGACTGTGGGCCAGGCCGAGCAGGTCGCGGTCGTGGCTGCTCAGGCGGCCGCCGACCATGTCTGGCACCACGGCGATGTAGAACGCCGGCGCCGGCACCTGGTGCAGCGGCAGCTTGACCTCGGCCGCCGCCGTGCGTCGCCCGCCCACGGCGGTGCCCTGCTGGGCGCCGCTGCGGTCGATGCGCTTGATGCCGGCCGGGCCGATGAAGCCTGCGGCAATCGCATGGGGGTTCTTGCGGATGAGGCCGTTGGGCCCCATCCAGCTGGTCTGCTGCGTCTGCATCGCTGCATGCAGCGGGTGCAGACGGTTACGGGCGATCCACTCGGCGCGTGGGTCGCGGCGGATAATGTCGCTCATCAGTGCACCTCCGCAGGTTCACGTTTGGCCGTTTGCGGCTTTGGGGCAGAGGGCGCGTCCTCTTCGATCAGCACGTCGGCCACCAGTTCGGCCAGGTCCTTGATCTGCGGGCGCGGTTCGACCACACCTTCGAGCATGGCGGTGCACTGTGGGCAACCCACAGCTACCAGCTCGGCCTCGGTCTCGCGGATGTCGTCCATGCGCATGTCCGGGATACGCTGCTTGCCAGGGATGTCGGTGATCGGCGCACCGCCGCCACCGCCGCAGCAACGGGAACGGAAGCCCGAGCGCTGCATCTCGCGCACTTCGATACCCAGGGCCTTGAGCACGGCACGCGGAGCTTCGTACTCACCGTTGTAACGACCCAGGTAGCACGGGTCGTGGTAAGTGACGCTGCCACCCTTGTGCTGGCCGAGGTTGAGCTTGTTGGCCGCGATCAGTTCGGCGATGTAGGTGCTGTGGTGCTGCACCTGATAGTCGCCGCCCAGGGCGCCGTACTCGTTTTTCAGCACATGGAAGCTGTGTGGGTCGCAGGTGACGATGCGCTGGAACTTGTACTTGGCCAGGGTCTGGATATTGCGTTTGGCCAATTGCTGGAAGGTCGCTTCATCGCCCAGACGGCGCGCCACGTCGCCGCTGTCGCGCTCTTCCAGGCCGAGCACGGCAAAGTCCACGCCCGACGCCTTGAGCACTTTGACGAACGAGCGCAGGGTGCGCTGGTTGCGCATGTCGAAGGCGCCGTCACCGACCCAGAACAGCACCTCGGTGGTTTTCACCTCCGACAGCAGTTGCAGGTTGAGGTCGGCGGCCCAGTTCATGCGCCCGCCAGGTGCGAAGCCGCCCGGGTTGTCGGTAGCGATCAGGTTGTCCAGCACTTCGGCGCCCTTGTTCGGGGTGGCGCCTTTTTCCAGGGTGAGGTGACGGCGCATGTCGACGATGGCATCGACGTGCTCGATCATCATCGGGCATTCCTCAACGCAGGCACGGCAGGTGGTACACGACCACAGCGTTTCGGCGTCGACCAGGCCATTGACGATCGGCTGGTGCGGGTGGCCGCCATGCTCACCGATCGGTTTGCCCGGGTATGGGCTGCCGGCAAACTGCGCGTCAGTACCACCGGCCAGGCCGATGACCATGTCCTGGATGAGCTTTTTCGGGTTCAGCGGCTGGCCGGCGGCAAAGGCCGGGCACATGGCTTCGCATTTACCGCACTGCACGCAGGCGTCGAAGCCCAGCAGCTGGTTCCAGGTGAAGTCCACCGGCTTTTCCACGCCCAGTGGCGCGTTCGGGTCTTCCAGGTCCAGCGGCTTGAGGCCGGTGGAACGGCCGCCGCCAAAGCGTTCGGCGCGGCGGTGCCAGGCCAAGTGCAGGGCACCGGCGAAGGCGTGTTTCATCGGGCCGCCCCAGGTCATGCCGAAGAACAACTCCGACACGCCCCACAGCACGCCCAGCCCGAGAATGCCCACCATCACCCAGCCACCGGTGTTGGCCGGCAGGATGCCGGCAACCGGCAAGGTGGCGATGAAGAAGCTCACGGCAAACGCCAGCAAGCTCTTCGGCAGGCGCATCCACGGGCCCTTGGACAGGCGCGAAGGCGGGTTGAGGCGGCGCTTGAAGACGAAGATGGCGCCGCTGAACATGATCACGGTAGCCACCAGCAACGCGTAGCCGAGAATCTTGCTCTGTAGGCCGAAGCCGTGCACCAGGATCGCCAGCACGGCCGACAGCACGAAGCCGCCAGCGGTGGCCACGTGGGTCTTGGACATGTACTTGTCGCGCTCGACCACATGGTGCAGGTCCACCAGGTAACGGCGCGGCATGGCCAGCAGGCCGCCGATCAGGTTGACCTTGGACGGCCGGCCACGCCGCCACATGCGCACCCGGCGCAGGGCGCCGAGCACTGCCAGGCCAAGGGCAGCGAACAGCAGAATAGGTAGAAGGGTGTTCAACATGGGAGGCTCCCACAACAGCTGGATTCTTGCGCCACTCTGAAGATGGGATTGGCCCCTTGTGGGAGCGGGTTTACCCGCGAATGCGTCAGATCAGACAACTTTGTTGCTTGTGCTGACGCTTTCGCGGGTGAACCCGCTCCCACAGGGACCGCGCCCGGTGGCGACGATTTTTCTCGATCAGAAGTCCTTGCACAGGCGCAAGGCGTCGTAGATCGCCGCATGCACGTTGCGCTGGGCCACGCAGTCGCCGATGCGGTACAGCAGGTAGCCTTCGCCCGGCTGGCTGAGGATCGGCTGTGGCTTGATGGCGAACAGCGCCTCCACGTCGATCTGGCCTTTGTTGCGCGAACCTTCCTTCAGTGCGTAGTACAGCTGCTCGTCAGGACGCACGCCGTTCTCCACCACCACCTGGTCGACCACACGCTCTTCCTTGGCGCCGGTGTATTCGTTTTCCAGCACCGCCACCAGCTTGTCGCCTTCGCGGTAGACCTTTTCCAGCATCATGTCGCCGGTCATGATCACTTCTTTCGGATACATGCTGCGGTAGTAGGTCGGGAAGGTAGTACCGCCCATGGCCACGCCCGGCTTGATGTCGTCGGTGACGATCTCCACCTGGCTGCCCTTGTCGGCGATGAAGTCAGCCACCGACATGCCGGTGAACTCGCAGATGGTGTCGTACACCAGCACGTTCTTGCCCGGCGCAACCTTGCCGTCGAGCACATCCCAGCTGCTGACCACCAGCCCTTCGGCGGCGCCCCAGTGCTCGTTCTGCTCCAGGAAGGAATGCCCACCCACCGCCAGCACGATGATGTCCGGGCGCAGGTCCTGGATGGCAGCCACGTCGGCGGCGGTGCCCAGGCGCAGGTCGACCTTCAGGCGCGCCAGCTCCAGCTGGTACCAGCGGGTGATACCGGCGATCTGGTCGCGCTGCGGGGCCTTGGCGGCGATGGTGATCTGCCCGCCGATCTGCTCCTTCTTCTCGAACAGGGTCACATCGTGGCCACGTTCGGCAGCCACGCGGGCCGCTTCCATGCCGGCCGGGCCGGCGCCAACTACCACCACCTTGCGCTTGGCGCCGGTGGTCTTCTCGATGATATGCGGCACGCCCATGTATTCACGGGAGGTCGCGGCGTTCTGGATGCACAGTACATCCAGGCCCTGGTACTGGCGGTCGATGCAGTAGTTGGCACCGACGCACTGCTTGATCTGGTCGATCTGGCCCATCTTGATCTTGGCGATCAGGTGCGGGTCAGCCATGTGCGCACGGGTCATGCCGACCATGTCCACGTAGCCACCTTCGAGGATACGCGTGGCCTGGTTCGGGTCCTTGATGTTCTGCGCGTGCAGCACCGGGACCTTGACCACTTCCTTGATACCGGCCGCCAGGTGCAGGAACGGCTCCGGCGGGTAGCTCATGTTCGGGATTACGTTGGCCAGGGTGTTGTGGGTGTCGCAACCCGAACCGACCACGCCGATGAAGTCGAGCATGCCAGTGGCGTCGTAGTAGGCAGCGATCTGCTTCATGTCCTCGTGGCTGAGGCCATCGGGGTGGAACTCGTCGCCACAGATACGCATGCCCACGCAGAAGTCGTCACCGACCTCGGCGCGCACAGCCTTCAGTACTTCGAGGCCGAACTTCATGCGGCCTTCGAAGGTACCGCCCCATTCGTCGGTACGCTTGTTGACCCGCGGGCTCCAGAACTGGTCGATCATGTGCTGGTGCACGGCCGACAGTTCCACGCCGTCCAGGCCACCTTCCTTGGCGCGGCGGGCAGCTTGCGCGTAGTTGCCGATCACGCGCCAGATCTCTTCCACCTCGATGGTCTTGCAGGTGGCGCGGTGCACGGGTTCACGGATACCCGACGGCGACATCAGGGTCGGCCAGTTGAAGCCGTCCCAACGCGAGCGACGGCCCATGTGGGTAATCTGGATCATGATCTTGGCGCCATGCTTGTGCATGGCGTCAGCCAGGTTCTGGAAGTGCGGGATGATGCGGTCGGTCGACAGGTTGACCGACGACCACCACTCCTGCGGGCTGTCGATGGCCACCACCGACGAGCCGCCGCAGATCGCCAGGCCGATACCGCCCTTGGCCTTTTCTTCGTAGTACTTCACGTAGCGGTCGGTCGTCATGCCGCCGTCAGTGGCGTAGACCTCGGCGTGCGCGGTGCTGAGCACACGGTTGCGGATGGTCAGTTTGCCGATCTGGATCGGCTGGAACATTGCTTCGAATGCCATGACGCTATCTCCGGCTTACAACGGCTTTGTAACGAACAGGCCATCTTCGTGGCCTTCTTCCGACCCGCCATAGACCTGTTCGGCCACGGTGCGGATCGAGCTGCCGCGGGCAGCGAGAATCTGGTCCATGGCGCCGGCGAACCAGCCGGTGAACATGTAGTCGACCTTGCGGCCGCACTTGCCATAGACGTACACGAACGCGGAGTGCTTGAGCTTGACGCTGCAGGTGCCCTTGTCGAGGTCGATGTCCTGGATTTCGAACAGGCCCCAGCCACGCTGGCTCAGGCGCTTCATGTAGTGCTCGAACACCGCCACGCCTTCCAGGCCATGGCACTCGGCTTCTTTTTCACACCAGTGCCAGGCGGACTTGTAGCCGGCCTTGTAGAGGATCTCGGCGTACTTGTCGGCGCCCAGGACTTCTTCGATGCCCATGTGGTTGTTGACGAAGAAATGGCGCGGCACATACAGCATCGGCAAGGCGTCGCTGGTCCAGACACCGGTCTCGCTGTCTACTTCGATTGGCAATTGCGGGGCGATCTTGGCCATGGAAACTCAACTCCATAAAATTTTTTATCGGGATGCCCCGGCGTTGCTGGCAGGGGCTTTCAGGCTTGGAGAGCGGCTTACTCGCCCCACACGTCCTTGAGGACGTTGACCCAGTTCTCACCCATGATCTTGCGCACCACGCGCTCGGAGTGGCCGCGCTTGAGCAAGGTTTCGGTGAGGTTGGGGAATTCGCCCACAGTGCGGATGCCCAGCGGGTTGATGATCTTGCCGAAGTTGGTCAGGCGACGGGCGTAACCCTTGTCGTGGGTCAGGTATTCGAAGAAGTCCTGGCCGTGGCCCTGGGTGAAGTCGGTACCGATACCGATGGCGTCTTCACCGACGATGTTCATGGTGTACTCGATGGCTTCGGCGTAGTCGTCGATGGTCGAGTCGATGCCCTTGGCCAGGAACGGCGCGAACATGGTCACGCCGACGAAACCGCCGTGGTCGGCGATGAACTTCAGCTCTTCGTCCGACTTGTTGCGCGGGTGCTCTTTCAGGCCCGAAGGCAGGCAGTGCGAGTAGCAGACCGGCTTTTTCGACTCGAGGATGACTTCTTCGGAGGTCTTGGAGCCCACGTGGGACAGGTCGCACATGATGCCGACGCGGTTCATTTCGGCAACGATCTCGCGACCGAAGCCCGACAGGCCGCCGTCTCGCTCGTAGCAACCGGTACCGACCAGGTTCTGGGTGTTGTAGCACATCTGCACGATACCCACGCCCAGCTGCTTGAACACGTCGACGTAGGCGATCTGGTCTTCGAAGGCGTGGGCGTTCTGGAAGCCGAAGAGAATGCCGGTCTTGCCCAGTTCCTTGGCCTTGCGGATGTCGGCGGTGGTGCGTACCGGCATCACCAGGTCGCTGTTATCGCGGATCAGCTTCTGGCTGGCGGCGATGTTGTCGACGGTAGCCTTGAAGCCTTCCCAGACCGACACCGTGCAGTTGGCCGCAGTCAGCCCGCCTTTGCGCATGTCTTCGAACAGCTCGCGGTTCCACTTGGCAATGATCAGGCCGTCGATGACGATGCTGTCGGCGTGAAGTTCGGCTGGGCTCATCAGGCTGTCCCCTTTTATTGAATGGGTTTGCGCCAAACCTTATTGCCGGCGCTTTGGGGCCAGCATATGCCTGTGCCCAAAGGCGCCCCGATGCAAAAACGACAGGGGGTTTGCCGAAAGCGTCAATGCGCGACATCGCGCCCTCTGGCGCGCCGTCTGGCGATGAGAGACAGTCTCGATAACGACATTTCCGGCCGTTTCATGAACATTTCTTCAGGGAGCTATCGTCTTGTCGGCGGCTGAGCGAGAATCCAGCCGATTCGTCAGCCTTGTTGAGGAGAAAACGGATGAAATCAATGGCATGGCTGGTACTGCTGGCTGTCGTATCGGGCGCCCAGGCCGGCGAGGAAGAAAGCACCCCGTGCGACAACGTCGAGACCGACCAGCAGACATTCGCTTGCGCGGCGTTCAACAAGCAGACGGCCGAGCGTGAACTTAAGTCGGCGTATGACGACCTGATACAGCGCATTCGCGACCAGTACGCCGACGAAGGCGACAAGGCAGACGCCTTGGCCGGGCGCATGGAGGCGGCCGAGAAACTGTGGACGCAACTGCGCGATGCCGACTGCAAGGTCGAAACCTATGCCGAGAAACCGGGCAGCAAGGCGTTCGAAGCAGCGTGGAACACCTGCGTGGCACAACGCAGCGATGACCGCTCGGAGTACCTGCAGTCCATCGGCCAGCAGTAAGGGAGTTCCTCGGCAGGAAAGGCTTTCGGCTTATCTGTCTTGACGATCCGAACCAAAGTGCGTTCCCGGCGCCTCACCCGAGGTGCCGATGATGAACTCGATCGGAAACCAAGACATGACCTCTACTATCAGCAAGACCGACATGAACAGCGCCATTGCCGCCCTGAAGAAAGAAGGCGAAGAACGCGCCGTCATGGTTGCCAACACCGTCTGCATCTTTGCCCCGGATGTACCTGCCAGCGTTGCCGAAGACGTGCTCGATGGCATGCGCTTGATGAACCTGTCGGCAAACAAGAAGTTCGACAAGGAAACCCAGCAGCGCGAGTGGTACAACTTCTACAACGACGGCCTGGGCAAGTTCGGCTGGACGCTGACCGGCGCCGCCCATGTCGAGGAGGCAATCGACAAGGACACCCACACGCTGGCCACCCTGGTGCCGCAGATCGTCACCGTCCAGATCGGCGCCAGCCACCGCCTGAGCCGCTGTGTAAAACGCTCCTTCGAAGTGATCGTGCAAACACCCAAGGCGCAGCAACTGCTCGAAGAAAGCAGCGTGAGCGTTTCGGGCAAATCCAGCACCATTCAGATTTCGGCCTGCGAGATGACACCGCAAGGCCTGCCGATCATGCACATGACCAGCGTTCAGCTGAGCTATGACAAGGCTGAGAAAACCGCAGGTTCCGCTGGCCGCATCATCGACAAGTCGAACACCAGGGTATACCGGGCCTCGCAGCAGGGCTCGTTCAGTGTTCGCCACTTCGACGCCATGCGCGAAGCCGTCAGGATGAAGCTGGCCAGCCAAGCGTTCGACATCCTGGCGCTGGACATCTGACCTGCGCCTGGCGCCGCCATGCGGCGCCAGGTTCCCCTTCCTACGCCTACGGCGAGGGCCAGAAGCATGCCCACCAAACCTGCCACCCAACCCTGGGAAGACCTTCATGCCTGCTTGCGCCTGGCGCAACTGGAAGCCAACCAGGTTCACGATCGCCAACAGGATGGCCAGCGCTGGTTCAACCGTTTTCTGCAGGGCCTGGAAAACAGCGGTGTCGAACTGATCGAGCGGACAACGAAAAGCATCAACTGCGTACCCACGGATGCTGTGTTTCAAGACGTCTTCAACGGCTGGATTCCAGCGCCCCAGCGTCGCAACCTCAAGTTCGAGCGGGTTGCCAACGACATACTTAATGGCTTGAAACAGCCAGACCTCGCCCTGCTGCGCAGCACCTCGGCCAGCTCGCACCTGCGCATCGAATTTGACCTGGATGATAGCGGAAGCCCGCTGGCGATCGTCTTCAACCTGTGCTGTTCGACCGACCCGGATGCCCCACGTACGCGCCTTGCCCTGCAACTGGACCACATGGGCGCGAAACTCGACGCCCGGGCTTTCGAGGCGCGGCGAGTACAGGTCGAAAACCGCCTCCAGGCGCTTTCTGACCTCGATCAGTTCTAACCAGGCGGCATTGCACGCTCCAAGGCTGAGGGTGGTCGCCACCGTGCAAATATTGGTCGCCAGAACGCACGGCACAGAGCCTCCATGGGCCGCGCGAAAGATTTCAGTTACTTTTTCCCAGTTTGGCTTCTGTTCGGTAGGTAACTTGGCCGATTCGCTCGATACCTCCTACCGATTGCGCCATGCTCAGCCCCTCAGACAGCGGATACTCCTGATCCATATCTGAGACGATGAAAGCCCCTTCATCGCCGCCCCGATAATTGCGGTGCGCTGCGCGACCTAATCCAGCACATTCTCGACCAGTATGCCGATCAAAGCGACAAGGACACTGCCTTGGTCGGCGCATGGACGCAGCCGAAAAGCTCTTGGCGCAGCTGCGGGATGCTGACCGAGAGGTCGAGCCCTATGCCGACAAGCCTGGCAACAAGGCGCTTCAGGCGGTCTGGGATACTTGCTTTACGTAACGCAGCAATGACCGCTCGGAATACCTGCAGTCCATGGGGCAGCAGTCATCACGCACCGCTCCTCACTTACATTGTAAAAAATCAAAACAACCATCATGAGATGACTTAAAAAGCGAAATTCAGCTCTCGATCTCAGTATTGGCTGCCGCCCTAGCCCAACACAGCTAATAATACGGTCATTAGATGCGCCGTGAAATCCAAGCTAAGTCAAGAAACACCAGATAGCCGGGAACTATATCTCTCTCCATTAAACCCTGCCAAATGCCGAAGATTCCAAGCTCCGCAGCTAACTGCTGCTTTTCAATTGGAGCGTCACATGCAGGGCCCTTTAGTTCTACCTGACCAGTATGTCTATCCTACAAATAGAATCCCAGTAATACTCCCCACACTTTATCCCTTTGGGTTACCTCACTGGCCATATGCCGCGCCTGGCCCATTCATCTCTGATATACCACCTGCCACTCCTTCTCCAACGGCACTCCCGAAACCAGAGCAACTGCTGGATGCAATCAGAAGTGAGAACACCAGCAAATTTGAATTAGGCAACATTATTCAATCAGTAACTGAAGAAGTTGAGGAACTGGCAGCCACTCTCTACGCAAATGACATCAATGCGCGAAAATATGCAATGGAGGACCTAATTCTACAAAAACTAGATGAGATACCGCTTCTCGACACTAATGCCAGACAACTATTAGGTTTCAATTCTACATGGAGGTCTTCTGCATCCGTCATCTCCAGTTACGAGCAAAAATATGGAAAAATAAGCGACAACCCAGACCTTTTCGTTCAGAGAGCCACACAGAGCTACGCCCACTCTAAGACTAGGGACTTTATTGCACTCCAGATTTATCATCTATCGCAACAATTGCAGGGCAGCACTACAGAGCAAGTACGGGCCCGCGTCCAAGCCCGAGAAGCCGCGCGTATGGCAGCCAGAGCTGCCGCAAATGCCGAAGCAGAGCGTATCGCCGCTGAGGCTGCCGCGAAGGCCGAAGCCGAGCGTATCGCCGCCGAGGCTGCCGCGAAGGCCGAAGCCGAGCGTATCGCCGCCGAGGCTGCCGCGAAGGCCGAAGCCGAGCGTATCGCCGCCGAAACTGCCACAGTCCGAGCAGCAAATACATACTCTACATCTGGTTCCATTGCACAAATCAGCTCGGTCGTGCTTACGGCTGCAGGCACAGTGTCGAGTAATACCCCCCTGTTCTCACTTCGCACAGTATTAGGAACTGCGATTGGAGCACTAGAAGGTTATGCGGTCGCTGTAGGCTCGGGTTTCATCGTCGGTGTTTCGGCTTTGCTCTACTCGCCTCGGCTCGGTAATGGTGAGCTCCCTGATCGCTACAGCCTGCAAACGCCGCTGTCAGATCTAGCTCCCCAAGTAAGCATAGCATTGGCAACCAATGAAGGCATAAGCAGCACAGCTGAGATGCCCTACCGTTTCAGCTCCCGGACCACGGCCGAGGGCGCCTCGGAAATTTTCGTAGTCAAAGCTAACGGCGGCCCCGTTCCATTTGAGGTACGTGTACTTACCGCTTCATTCGACGCACAACGCAACATCTATACCGCGACCACCGCAGACTCACCGCCGCGGACCCTCACCTGGACTCCTATCGACAAACCAAGAGACTCCTCTACCAGCCTGCCCTCTGAGCAAAAACCTCCGAAGATTTATCCCGGAGCTGAATTGCTACCGGTTGAAATCAGGATTGACAGCTACCCAGGTATTGCTGACGCCAACCTTGATGACTACATCGTTGTTTTTCCTGCAGACTCGGGGCTGCCGCCAATCTACACAATGTTCAGGGATCGGCGAGAAGATCCTGGTACGGCAAGTGGGTACGGCCCTCAAGTTGACGAATCGTGGTCTAGAGGCGCTTCGACAGGTGAAGGAGCCCCCATTCCAATGCAGGTTGCTGACTTGCTGCGGGGGAGAAACTTCCCAAATTGGCGGTCCATGAGGGAAGCGATCTGGAAAGCAATTGGCAATGACGAAATGCTTTCAAAACAATTCAGTCGGGTGAACATTTCTAGGATGAGAAAAGGGCTCGCTCCGTACGTTCCCAAAAATGCTCGTGTCGGGAAACGAGTTGTGGTGGAACTGCATCATAAAACATTGATTTCTCGGGGCGGAGAAGTGTACAACGCAGAGAACATTTTCCTTACGACTCCCGACCTCCATATCCAAATTCACCAAGGCAATTAAAAATGAATGATTCTATTAGCGATATTAAAGAAACAGATTTTTTGGAGTTTGTAAAAAAAATATACATAGTTGACTACCCTAGCGACGAAGCGCACCGTAGCGCTGTGGAGAAATTTGAGCAACTGTCAGAGCACCCTGCTGGATCAGATCTTCTTTTTTACCCAGAGGAAGGGAAAGATAGCCCTGAGCAAATTGTGGCCGAGGTGAAGGCTTGGCGTGCTGCAAACGGCAAACCAGGATTTGCTCAACCCTAATATGTGCCCCCCCGATCAGTTGTAAAGGCGGTCAAATAACTGATCGGGGCTCCCACCTCGTCTAACCAAACAAGTTTTCCAAGGAGGCGAGAGTTGAACCTCAATGGCTCACGAGGACCAGTCACACCACCCGGGCCAACCGATCCTCCCGCGGACACCGCTCGAACCGTGCCCGGTAGCTGCGTGTGAAATACGACGCCGACTCGAACCCGCACGCCACCGCCACCTCCAGCACACTCATGTCGGTCTGGCGCAATAGCTGCCGAGCCTTGTCCAGTCGCAATCGCAGATAGAAGCCACTGGGCGTGTCGTCCAGATGCAAGCGGAACAGGCGCTCCAGTTGCCGCCGAGTCACCTGCACTGCATCGGCCAGCACCTGGGTGTTGAGCGGCTGCTCGATATTTCGCTCCATCTCGCCGATCACCTTTACGAGCTTCTTGTTGCTGATGCAGTAACGGCTGGCGATCTGCATGCGCTGGTGGTCCTGGCGCTGGCGAATACGCCCGAGCACGAACTGCTCGGACACCTGCACCGCCAGCTCGCTGCCATGGGCCTGGCCGATCAGGTCAAGCATCAGGTCGATTGACGCGGTACCGCCTGCGCAGGTGATGCGACGCCGATCGATCTCGAACAGCTCCTGGGTCACCTGCAAGCGTGGATAGCGCTCCTTGAACGCCTCCAGCGCCTCCCAGTGCACGGTGGCGCGGTGGCCGTCGAGCAGGCCGGCCTCGGCCAGCACCACCGCGCCGGTATCGATGCCACCCAGAACCACCCCCTCATGGTCCAGGCGGCGTAGCGCCTGCTGCAGCGCCGGCCCATAACAGGCCAATGGCTCGAAACCGGCGACGATCAGCAGGATGCCACCAGGCTCGCCCGCCGCCAGCGCTGCATCGGCGTTCACCGACATGCCATTGCTGGCCAGCACCGCCCCGCCGTCCAGGCTCAACACCTGCCAGCGATACAACGGGCCCTTGAAGCGGTTGGCCACCCGCAGTGGTTCCAGGGCACTGATGAAACCCATGGCCGAGAACCCGGGCAACAACAGGAAGTGAATGATTTGCGGCATTGCATGCTCCACGGCAAAGGTGGTCGCCTCCGTGCAAATGTTGGTCGCCAGGGTGCGATTTTCCACCCTGACAGCAGCGTAGCTTCTTCATACGACCCAGAGAGGTCGAACCCCAATAACAATATGCACTGCCGATGGAGAGCCACCATGCACAGCTTGATCCGCCGCAGCCTGTTGACCCTTGCCCTGAGCAGCATCGCCACTTCCCCACTATTCGCCGCCGAGCCCGCGGCTTGCAAGAACGTCCGTCTGGGCGTGGTCAACTGGACCGACGTCATCGCCACCAGCGCCATGGCCCAGGTGCTGCTCGATGGCCTTGGCTACCAGACCAAACAGACCAGCGCCTCGCAGCAGATCATCTTCGCCGGCATCCGCGACAAACGCCTGGACATGTTCCTGGGTTACTGGAACCCGATCATGACCCAGACCATCACCCCGTTCGTCGACGCCAAGCAGGTCAAGGTGCTCGACAAACCCAGCCTGGAAGACGCCCGCGCCACCCTGGCGGTGCCCAAGTACCTGGCCGACAAGGGCCTGAAGACCTTCGCCGACATCCACAAGTTCGAAAAGGAACTGGGCGGGAAAATCTACGGCATCGAACCGGGTTCCGGCGCCAACACCCAGATCAAGGCGATGATCGCCAAGAACCAGTTCGGCCTGGGCAAGTTCCAGCTGGTCGAGTCCAGCGAGGCCGGCATGCTCGCCGCCGTCGATCGCGCGGTGCGGCGCAACGAAGCCGTGGTGTTCTTTGGCTGGGCGCCGCACCCGATGAACGTGAATATCGACATGGTCTACCTGGGCGACAGCCAGGACGCCCTGGGCCCTGACGAAGGCCGCGCGACAGTGTGGACGGTGACCGCGCCGGACTACGCCGAACGCTGCCCCAATGCCCACCGCCTGCTGGCCAACCTGAACTTCAGCGCCGAGGACGAGAGCCGCATGATGCAGCCGCTGCTCGACCACAAGGATGCGCTGGAGTCGGCCCGCCAGTGGCTCAAGGACCACCCCGAGGACAAGGCCCGCTGGCTGGAGGGTGTGACCACCTTCGATGGCAAGCCGGCTGCTGACAACCTCAAGCTCACTGCCAACTGACACCCCCCCTTCGCAGCACAAGGCTGCTCCTACAGGTACAGCGCATAGAACAAGGTCTGCGCAGACCCTGTGGGAGCGGGCATGCCCGCGAAAAGGCCACCACAGCTCTCTCAAGGAACCCCGACATGAACCACGACGTCATCATCACCTGCGCCCTCACCGGCGCCGGCGACACCGCCTCGAAAAGCCACCTTGTTCCAGTCACCCCCAAGCAGATCGCCGAGTCTGCCGTAGAGGCCGCCAAAGCCGGCGCCACCGTGGTCCACTGCCACGTGCGCGACCCGCAAACCGGCCGCTTCAGCCGTGACGTGGCGCTGTATCGAGAAGTCATGGAGCGCATCCGCGAAGCCGACGTGGACATCATCGTCAACCTTACCGCGGGCATGGGTGGCGACCTGGAAATCGGCCCGGGTGAAACACCACTGGAGTTCGGCGCGGGTACCGACCTGATCGGCCCACTGGAGCGTCTGGCCCATGTCGAAGCGCTGCTGCCGGAAATCTGCACCCTCGACTGCGGCACCCTCAACTTCGGCGACGGCAACTCGATCTACGTCTCCACCCCGGCACAACTACGCGCCGGCGCCAAGCGCATTACCGAGCTGGGGGTAAAAGCCGAGCTGGAAATCTTCGACACCGGCCACCTGTGGTTTGCCAAGCAGATGATGAAGGAAGGCCTGCTCGAAGACCCGCTGTTCCAGCTGTGCCTGGGTATCCCGTGGGGCGCTCCGGCCGATACCACCACCATGAAGGCGATGGCCGACAACTTGCCGCCAAACGTCACCTGGGCCGGGTTCGGTATCGGTCGCATGCAGATGCCGATGGCCGCACAGGCGGTGCTGCTGGGCGGCAACGTGCGGGTGGGCCTGGAGGACAACCTTTACCTGGACCGTGGCGTGCTGGCCAGCAACGGCCAGTTGGTCGAGCGCGCGGTGGAAATCATTTCGCGCCTTGGCGCCCGTGTGCTGACCCCGGCCGAAGGCCGGGAAAAGATGAACCTCAAACGCCGCTGACACTTTCAGGAGCCCAACATGACCTTCATCACCGAGATCAAGACCTTCGCCGCGCTGGGTAGTGGCGTGATCGGCAGCGGCTGGGTTGCGCGCGCCCTGGCCCACGGCCTGGACGTGGTCGCCTGGGACCCGGCGCCAGGCGCCGAGCAGGCCTTGCGCAAGCGCATCGCCAACGCCTGGCCGGCACTGGAAAAGCAAGGCCTGGCACCAGGCGCATCACAAGACCGCCTGAAGTTCGTCGCCACCATCGAGGAATGCGTCCGCGACGCCGATTTCATCCAGGAAAGCGCCCCTGAACGCCTGGACCTGAAGCTCGACCTGCACGCAAAGATCAGCGCCGCCGCCAAACCCGACGCGATCATCGGTTCCAGCACCTCGGGCCTGCTGCCCAGCGAGTTCTACGAGTCGGCCACCCACCCCGAGCGCTGCGTGGTCGGCCACCCGTTCAACCCGGTGTACCTGCTGCCGCTGGTGGAAATCGTCGGCGGCAACCGCACCGCTCCCGAGGCCATCGAAGCGGCCCGGACCATCTACACCGCCCTGGGCATGCGCCCGCTACACGTACGCAAGGAAGTGCCCGGGTTCATCGCCGACCGCCTGCTCGAAGCGCTGTGGCGCGAAGCACTGCACTTGGTCAACGACGGCGTGGCCAGCACCGGCGAGATCGACGATGCCATCCGCTTCGGCGCCGGCCTGCGCTGGTCGTTCATGGGCACGTTCCTCACCTACACCCTGGCCGGTGGTGATGCGGGCATGCGTCACTTCATGGCCCAGTTCGGCCCGGCGTTGAAACTGCCCTGGACCTACCTGCCGGCGCCGGAACTCACCGACAAGTTGATCGACGATGTGGTCGAAGGGACCTCCGAGCAACTGGCGGATCGCAGCATCGCCGCGCTGGAGCGCTATCGTGATGACACCCTGTTGGCAGTGCTGGAAGCGGTAAAGACCAGCAAGGCCAGCCACGGCATGGCTTTCGGCGACTGAGGAGACCGCGATGCCCGCACTGATCACCTACCGCACCCCGGTCCAGGAGGACTGGGTCGACTACAACGGGCACCTGCGCGATGCCTACTACCTGCTGATCTTCAGCTACGCCACCGACGCGCTGATGGAGCGCATCGGCCTGGATGCCGACAGCCGCGGCCAGAGCGGTAACTCGCTGTTCACCCTGGAGGCGCACATCAACTACCTGCACGAAGTGAAGCTGGGCACCGAGGTATGGGTGCAAACGCAGATCATCGGCTTTGATCGCAAGCGCCTGCATGTCTACCACAGCCTGCACCGGGCAGGGTTCGACGAAGCGCTGGCGGCCAGTGAGCAGATGCTGCTGCATGTGGACCTGGCGGGGCCGAGGTCGGCACCGTTCAGTGAGCGGGGTGTCGAGTTGCTGCAAGGGTTGGTGGATGAGCAGCAGGATGTGCCCCCGGCTGAGTTCGTCGGCCGTGTGATAGCCCTGCCTACACCAAACTGAGCAGCAACATATAACCTGTGGGAGCGGGCGTGCCCGCGAATGCGGCGGTAAATCCACCATCGCATTCGCGGGCACGCCCGCTCCCACAGGTCATGTATTCAGGCAAAAAATAACCCCGGAAAGCCGTGAGCATCCGGGGCCAAGAGCGAGCAACATCCACTGTACACGAACGAGGGTGACCAAACCCTCCGTTGCGGCAGATGGCTTGAGTTTGCGCACTTCCCGAACACTGGATTTAGCCGTAAACGACCTGTTCTTAGCCAAAGCAGCCATGGCGCCATTCTGTTGTTGCGGGCATGTCGCCGGCGTCACAGAATCGGTCGTAAATCACAGCAGCACTCTCTTAGCGATAAAAGGGACAACAGCCATGATGCATGCGGATTTGATTGACCAGGACGATCTGGCAGGCCACCTGCGCGCGCGCGGGTTCGAGATTCCGGCCGGCGCTACTGCCGAGCAGGCGTGCGAAGCGGTGGTGCGTGGGCTGACCGAGCCCAATGCACGGGCGCTGAAGGGGATGGTGGAGCAGATGTATACCGGTAGTGCGACGATCCTGCCGGCGGTGCGCCAGGCCATCGACAAACAGCTGTTGCCGGCGTTGGCGCAGTTCAACAAGCGCGGCTGACAAAGTTTTCCTGCACCGGCCTCTTCGCGGGCTTGCCCGCTCCCACAGGGATTGCACAGAGTTCAAATACTGTGCACCTCCTGTGGGAGCGGGCAAGCCCGCGAAGAGGCCGGCTCCGTTTCAGAGCCTTACACTGGCAAAGGTCGACTCATTGCGCGCCTGGCTCAGGGCCGCCATCGGCCCGCTGTGCGGCGACAGGGTCATGGCCTGCGGGATCGGCATCATCGCCACCTGCTGCGCGGTGTTGGAGCCCACGCGCTCGTCACGCGGCGGAATGCCGAAATACTCGCGGTAGCATTTGGAGAAGTGCGGGGTAGACACGAAGCCGCACACCGACGCCACTTCGATGATCGACATCGGCGTCTGCTTCAGCAGCTGCCGGGCGCGGATCAGGCGCAGCTTCAGGTAGTAACGCGACGGCGAACAGTGCAGGTACTTCTGGAACAGGCGCTCGAGCTGCCGGCGCGATACCGACACGTATACCGCCAGTTCGTCCAGGTCGATCGGCTCTTCGAGGTTGGCCTCCATCAGCGCAACGATTTCCTGCAGCTTTGGCTGGTTGGTGCCAAGCATGTGCTTGAGCGGCACGCGCTGGTGATCCTGCTCGTTGCGGATGCGCTCGTAGACGAACATTTCGGAGATCGCCGCCGACAGTTCACGGCCGTGGTCGCGGCTGATCAGGTGCAGCATCATGTCCAGCGGCGCAGTACCGCCGGAGCTGGTGAAGCGGTTACGGTCGAGGGTGAACAGGCGGGTGCTCATGTTGACGCGCGGGAAAGCCTCTTGCATCGCGGCCAGGCACTCCCAGTGCACACTGCAATCGAAACCATCCAGCAGCCCGGCACAGGCCAAGGCCCAGCTGCCGGTGCATACCGCGCCCAGGCGGCGCGACTGGCGGGCCTGGGTTTGCAACCAGGTGACATGCTCGCGGGTGACACTGCGCTGGATGCCCACGCCGCCGCAAACAATCACGGTATCGATGGGAGGCGCACTGTGCATCGCGGCGTCAGGGGTTATCTGCAAGCCATCGCTGGCCCACACCTGTCCACCATCGGCGGTTAGGGTGTGCCAGCGGTACAGCTCGCGGCCGGACAGCTGGTTGGCCATGCGCAGCGGCTCGACGGCCGACGCCAGGGAAATCAGGGTGAAATTGTCCAATAGGAGAAACCCGATGGACTGGGGGGCTGTGCGGTTCTGGGTTGGGTTCCCGGAGGTGTACGACGTCATCGCGATTTCTCCTCACACAAATGCAGGGGGTGCCTCAGGCGAGCACTGATTTCTTGTTATGTATGGCCCCGGTTTCATGTGTGGGGGCCTTGGTACCAATCTCTACGCAAACGCCGTGCCTGAAGTTGAACGGCCATCCAAAAAAACCTGAAAACGACGCCTTTGTTAGGCAAATCAGGTGCTTTGATCGAGTTGGTCAATCATCGTAGAACGGGCGTGCTAGGCGGTGTGCGTGGAATGGCTGAGCAATTTGGTGACACGCGCAGTGTAGGATGCCCAGAAACGACACTCTTGAGTGTCACCGACAATGCCCGCACTGATTACGACACCCGACGATTGGTATGCGTCGCGCTGCACCATAAGGATGCATTGGGGGGGCTGTGCTGCACCTGCGTCAAACTCAAGGGCCTCTTCACGGTTTCACCCGCGAAGAGGCCCTTGAGTTCCGGTCAAGCTATCAGCACTCGATCGCGCTGACCGCCAAACCACCGCGCGAAGTCTCTTTATACTTGTCGTGCATGTCGGCCCCGGTATCGCGCATGGTGCGGATCACCTGGTCGAGGGAAATGAAGTGCTCGCCGTCACCACGCAAGGCCATCTGCACTGCGTTGATGGCCTTGACCGCAGCAATAGCGTTGCGCTCGATGCACGGCACCTGCACCAATCCGCCAACCGGGTCGCAGGTCAGGCCCAGGTTGTGCTCCAGGGCGATCTCGGCAGCGTTCTCCACCTGTGGCGGGGTCGCGCCCAGCACTTCGGCAAGACCCGCCGCTGCCATGGCGCAAGCCGAGCCGACTTCCCCCTGGCAACCCACTTCGGCACCAGAGATCGAGGCGTTCTTCTTGCACAGGATGCCCACCGCGGCAGCACCGAGGAAGAAGTCGACCACGCTGGACTCGTCCACCGCATCGCTGAAGCGCATGTAGTAGTGCAACACCGCCGGGATGATGCCCGCCGCACCGTTGGTCGGTGCGGTAACCATACGCCCCCCGGCAGCGTTTTCTTCATTGACCGCCAAGGCGAACAGGTTGACCCACTCCATGGCGCTCATGGTCGAGCCGATCACGTTGGGTTTGCCGATTTCCTGCAGGCTGCGGTGCAGCTTGGCGGCGCGGCGGCGCACGTTCAATCCGCCGGGCAGCGTGCCTTCGTACTTGAGGCCGTTGTTGACGCATTCCTGCATGGCTTCCCAGAGCTTGTGCAGGCCGGCGCGGATCTCTTCCTCGCTGCGCCAGACCTTCTCGTTGGCCATCATCAATTGCGACACGCTGAGGTCGTTTTGCTTGCACAGGCGCAGCAGTTCGGCAGCGCTATTGAAATCGTACGGCAGCACCGTCTGGTCAGCATCCAGCACGCCGCTGGCGGCCTGGGCGGCATCAACCACGAAGCCGCCACCCACCGAGTAGTAGGTGTCGCGGTGCAGCTCGCCCTGTTCGCCTTCGGCAACCAGGGTCATGGCGTTGGGGTGGTACGGCAAATTCTCGTCCAGCAACAGCATGTCGCGGGCCCAGACGAATTCGATGGGCAGGCGGCTGTCCAGCTGCAGGGTGTTGGTTTCGCGCAGGTCGGCTATACGCGGCGCGATCTGGGTCGGGTCGATGGCGTCAGGCCATTCACCCATCAAGCCCATGATGGTGGCATTGTCGGTGCCGTGCCCCACACCTGTGGCCGACAGCGAGCCATACAGGCGCACTTCGATCCGCTTCACACGTTCCAGCTCGCCGCGTTCGCGCAGGCCCTGGACGAACAGGGCGCCAGCACGCATGGGGCCTACGGTGTGGGAGCTGGAGGGCCCGACACCGATCTTGAACAGGTCGAACACGCTGATGGCCATTGTCGAATCACCTCTTGCTGGGCTTGTCTCTGCGCGCCATGCGCAGGGCGGGGTAACTGCTAGGCTGAAGCAGCGGGCCGCCTTGAATGCACGCATCATCGGGCTTTTACCAACCCCCTCGCCGTCTGCAACCGACGTACTTTTGTCCAGCAGCGCCGCGCTGTTTTCAACCGGGGAGCTGCCCTTGCCACGCCGCTTTACGGCGGCCTGGTGACGTAAAAATGCGGCTGAGGGGGTGGAAAAATCCATAAACGACATCGCCCATACTGGATACGACCCGTTCCGTACTGGTTACGACCCCACCAGTAGGCGATTGCACGGCGCTGGAGGATTATCGAAAGCGACTCGTAAAGCACGGCCACGCATCCTGCCCTCTGCAGGCCTGGTCGACCGGACCCTGAGAAAGCCCGGCGACCCACGCGAACCCGAAGACAAAATCACAGGAGTCCATCCATGAAAGGTTCACCCTCGCTGTTGCTGGTTGCGTTGCTGTCCGCGCCTTTGCTGGCCCAGGCCGCCGAACCCGAGCAATGCAAGACGGTACGGTTCTCGGATGTCGGCTGGACCGACATCACGGTCACCACCGCGACCACCAGCGTTGTGCTCGAAGCACTGGGTTACAAGACCCACACCACCATGATCTCGGTACCGGTGACCTACAAGTCGCTGGCCACCGGCAAGGACCTGGACGTGTTTCTCGGCAACTGGATGCCGACCATGGAGAACGACATCAAGCAGTATCGCGACGCCGGCACCGTGGAAACCGTGCGCGCCAACCTGGAAAACGCCAAGTACACCCTGGCCGTGCCCCAGGCGCTTTATGACAAGGGCCTGAAGGATTTCAGCGACATTCCCAAGTTCAAGCAGGAACTGGACGGCAAGATCTACGGCATCGAGCCCGGCAACGATGGCAACCGCACCATCCAGAGCATGATCGACAAGAACGCCTTCGGCCTGAAGGACGCCGGATTCAAGATCGTTCAGTCCAGCGAGGCCGGCATGCTGTCGCAGGTCGACCGCGCGCAGAAACGCGGCGAGGCCATCGTGTTCCTCGGCTGGGAACCGCACCCGATGAACACCCGCTTCAAGATGCAGTACCTGACCGGCGGAGACGAATTCTTCGGCCCCGACTTCGGCAAGGCGACCGTATTGACCAACACCCGCAAGGGCTATGTGCAGGAATGCAGCAACGTTGGCCAGCTGTTGAAGAACCTGTCGTTCGAGCTCAAGGATGAAAGCACCATGATGGGCTATGTCCTGGACGACAAGATGAAACCCGAGGCGGCTGCCAAGAAGTGGCTCAAGGACAACCCTGGCAAACTGGATGCCTGGCTGGCCGGCGTAACCACCGTGGATGGCAAACCCGGCCTTGAGGCGGCCAAGGCCAAGCTGACGCAATAACGAAATACGCAATAGCGCTACCTCGGGGCAGGACCGTGCCTGCCCCGGGTTGAGTTCAATCTATGCAGGTGGAAGCTCGCTATCATGCTTATCGATCAGAAAATACCCCTGGGCCAGTACATCGCGTCGTTCGTCGAGTGGCTGACCCAGAACGGCGCGAATTACTTCGACGCCATCGCGCAAGGCCTGGAGTTCATGATCCATGGCGTAACCAGTGCCCTGACTTTCTTCAATCCGTTCGTGCTCATCGCTCTGTTCGCCGCCCTGGCGCATTTCATCCAGCGCAAGTGGGCGCTGACCGCATTCGTCGCCCTGTCGTTCCTGCTGATCCTCAACCTGGGTTACTGGCAGGAAACCATGGAAACCCTGGCGCAGGTCACCTTCGCCACGGTGGTTTGCGTGGCCATCGGCGTGCCACTGGGCATCGTCGCCGCGCACAAACCGATGTTCTATACCGCCATGCGCCCGGTACTCGACCTGATGCAGACGGTACCTACCTTCGTCTACCTGATCCCCACCCTGACCCTGTTCGGCCTGGGTGTGGTGCCGGGGCTGATCTCGACAGTGGTGTTTGCCATCGCCGCCCCGATCCGTCTCACCTATCTGGGCATCTGCGACGTCCCGCAGGAGCTGATGGATGCCGGCAAGGCCTTTGGCTGCTCACGGCGCCAGCTGCTCACCCGTATCGAACTGCCGCACGCGATGCCAAGCATCGCCGCCGGCGTTACCCAGTGCATCATGCTGTCGCTATCGATGGTGGTGATCGCCGCCCTGGTCGGCGCTGACGGCCTGGGCAAACCTGTGGTCAACGCACTGAACACCGCCGATATTTCCCTGGGCTTCGAAGCGGGCCTGGCAATCGTGCTGCTGGCGATCATGCTCGACCGTATCTGCAAGCAACCGGACCTGCCGGTAAGGGGTGAAGCATGAGCATCATTCGTTTCGAAGACGTCGACGTCATCTTCTCCAACAAGCCGCGCGAAGCGCTGGCACTGCTCGACCAAGGCCAGACCCGCGAGCAGATTCTCAAGCAGACCGGCCTGGTGGTGGGTGTCGAGAAGGCCAACCTGGATATCCAGAAGGGCGAGATCTGCGTGCTGATGGGCCTGTCCGGCTCGGGCAAGTCGAGTTTGCTGCGCTGCATCAACGGCCTCAACACCGTCAGCCGCGGCAAGCTGTTCGTCGAGCACGAAGGCAAGCACATCGATATTGCCCACTGCACCCCGGCCGAACTGAAGATGATGCGCACCAAGCGCATTGCCATGGTGTTCCAGAAATTCGCCCTGATGCCCTGGCTGACGGTGCGCGAGAACATCAGCTTTGGCCTGGAAATGCAGGGCCGCCCCGAGAAGGAACGACGCAAGCTGGTAGACGAGAAGCTCGAACTGGTGGGCCTGACCCAGTGGCGCAACAAGAAGCCGGACGAACTGTCTGGCGGCATGCAGCAGCGCGTGGGCCTGGCCCGGGCGCTGGCGATGGATGCCGACATCCTGCTGATGGACGAACCGTTCTCGGCACTGGACCCGCTGATCCGCCAGGGCCTGCAAGACGAGTTGCTGGGCCTGCAGGCCAAGCTGAGCAAGACCATCGTGTTCGTCAGCCACGACCTGGACGAGGCGCTGAAACTGGGTAGCCGCATCGCCATCATGAAGGACGGGCGGATCATCCAGTACAGCAAGCCGGAAGAGATCGTGCTCAACCCGGCCGACGAGTATGTGCGTACCTTTGTCGCCCATACCAACCCACTGAACGTGCTGTGCGGGCGCAGCCTGATGCGCAGCCTGGACAACTGCAAGCGGGTGAACGGTTCGGTGTGCCTGGACCCCGGCATCGACTCGTGGCTGGACCTTGGCGAAGGTGGCTCGATCAAGCGCGCACGCCAGGGGCAGAACGGGCTTGACCTGCAGAACTGGGCACCAGGGCAGGATGTGGAGCTGCTGGGCCGCCGCCCAACGTTGGTAAATGCCGATATCGGAATGCGCGAGGCGCTACAGATTCGTTATCAGACCGGCAACAAGCTGGTGTTGCAGGATAACGACAAGGTGGTGGGGATTCTTGGGGATACCGAGCTTTATCACGCATTGCTCGGCAAGAACCACGGTTGATGCAATTGGGGCCGCGTTGCGGCCCTTTCGCAGCACAAGGCTGCTCCTACAAAGGACCGCGTAACCTTGTAGGAGCAGCCTTGTGCTGCGAATGGAGGGCAAAGCCCTCCCGGCATTCTGTCAGCGAACGACAATCCCGCGCGAAGCCATGTAGGCTTTGGCTTCCGGCACCGTGTACTCACCAAAGTGGAAGATGCTGGCCGCCAACACTGCGCTGGCATGCCCTTCCAGAATGCCGTCAGCCAGGTGCTGCAGGTTACCCACCCCACCTGAGGCAATCACCGGAATACCCAGCGCATCACTGATCGCACGGGTAACGCCCAGGTCGAAGCCGTTCTTCATGCCGTCCTGATCCATGCTGGTCAGCAGGATCTCGCCAGCACCCAGGCCTTCCATCTTCTTCGCCCATTCAACGGCATCCAGCCCGGTCGGCTTGCGCCCGCCGTGGGTGAAGATTTCCCAGCGTGGTTCTTCGCCTGGCCCGGACACCTTCTTGGCATCAATGGCGACGACGATGCACTGCGAACCGAAACGGTCCGCGGCCTCGCCGACAAACTCTGGGTTGAACACCGCGGCCGTGTTGATCGAGACCTTGTCGGCACCGGCATTGAGCAGGTTGCGGATGTCCTGCACGGTGCGCACGCCACCGCCCACGGTCAGCGGGATGAACACCTGGCTGGCCATGCGCTCGACGGTATGCAGGGTAGTGTCGCGGCCGTCGACGCTGGCAGTGATGTCGAGGAAGGTGATTTCGTCGGCACCTTGCTCGTCGTAGCGACGGGCGATTTCCACCGGGTCGCCAGCATCACGGATGTTCTCGAACTTGACGCCCTTGACCACCCGGCCGTTGTCCACGTCCAGGCAAGGGATGATGCGCTTGGCCAGTGCCATGGTTCAGTCCTCAGCCTTGGTAGTTGTCGCAGAAGGTCTGGGCCTCGGCGACATCGAGGGTGCCTTCGTAGATGGCACGGCCGGTGATGGCGCCGATGATGCCCGGGGCCTTGGCGTCCAGCAGGGCCTTGATGTCGCCCAGATTGTGGATGCCGCCCGAGGCGATCACCGGGATCGAAGTGGCTTCTGCCAGCGCCTTGGTGAACGGCACGTTGCAGCCTTGCATCATGCCGTCCTTGGCGATGTCGGTGTAGACGATCGCCGAGACGCCATCGGCCTCGAAACGCTTGGCCAGGTCGATGACCTGAACCGAGCTCACTTCAGCCCAGCCGTCGGTGGCGACAAAGCCGTCCTTGGCGTCCAGGCCAACGATGACCTTGCCCGGGAAGGCCTTGCACGCTTCGGCAACGAACTCTGGCTGCTTGACCGCCTTGGTGCCGATGATCACGTAGCTGACGCCAGCCTTGACGTAGTGCTCGATGGTTTCCAGCGAGCGGATGCCACCGCCGATCTGGATCGGCAGGGTCGGGTAGCGCTTGGCAATGGCGGTGACCACTTCACCGTTGACCGGCTGGCCTTCGAAGGCGCCGTTGAGGTCGACCAGGTGCAGGCGGCGGCAGCCACCCTCGACCCACTTGGCGGCCATGCTCACCGGGTCGTCGGAAAATACCGTGGAGTCTTCCATGCGGCCCTGGCGCAGGCGCACGCAGGCACCGTCCTTCAGATCGATAGCGGGGATAATCAGCATCTTGGGAACCTGTCTGTTCTTGGGGTTTCAGGGCTTCTCGAGCGCCCACAGATCGCTTTCGATGCTCTCGAACCGCTCCTTGAGGTGCAGCTGAACATCGGCAATCGCCCTGTTGTAGTAAAGGGGTGCAATTTCTTTGCTGAACAGTTCGAGGACTTCGGCCACTTCGAACGACCCCAGCTCCAGCTCGAAACGATCTTCGAGGAAGCGCTTGAGCGTGTGCAGCGCTTCGCGCTCCTGCTCGGGGGCCAGGGTGATGACCGGGGCCTTGGTCTTCGACCTGCTCATTTACCAGCGCCCGTCCCAGGCGACGAAGTTCTGCAGCAGCTGCAGGCCATGGGTATGGCTCTTCTCCGGGTGGAACTGCACGGCAAAGCGCGAGCCATCGGCCAGTGCAGCGGCGAAATCGACACCGTAATGGCCGCGGCCGACCACCTGGGCCGGCTTGCCGGCATTGATGTAATAGCTGTGCACGAAGTAGAACCGCGCACGGTCGGGGATGTCGTGCCACAGCGGGTGGTCGTTGGTCTGGCCGACTTCGTTCCAGCCCATGTGCGGCACCTTCAGGTGCTCGCCGTCTTCCTGCAGGTCTTTGCCAAAGAAGCGAACCTGGCCGGGGAACAGGCCGATACAGTCGACACCGTCGTTTTCTTCGCTGTGGTCGAGCAGTGCCTGCATACCCACGCAGATGCCGAGGAACGGGCGGTCCTGGCTGACTTCACGCACCAGGCTGTCGAAGCCCAGGCGGCGGATTTCTGCCATGCAGTCGCGAATCGCGCCCACGCCCGGGAATACCACGCGGTCGGCTTCGCGGATGACCGTGGCATCACTGGTGACCAGTACCTTGCCGGCACCTACATGCTCGAGCGCCTTGGCCACCGAGTGCAGGTTGCCCATGCCATAGTCGATTACGGCTACCGTCTGCATTTACAGGCACCCTTTGGTGGAAGGCATCTGCCCGGCCATGCGCTCGTCGAGGGTAATGGCCATGCGCAGGGCGCGGCCGAAAGCCTTGAACACGGTCTCGATCTGGTGGTGGGTGTTGTGGCCACGCAGGTTGTCGATGTGCAGGGTGACCAGGGCGTGGTTGACGAAGCCCTGGAAGAACTCCTGGAACAGGTCGACATCGAAGCCACCGACGCTGGCGCGGGTGTACGGCACATGCATCTGCAGGCCCGGGCGACCGGAGAAGTCGATAACCACGCGCGACAGCGCTTCGTCCAGCGGCACATAGGCGTGGCCGTAGCGGAAGATGCCCTTCTTGTCACCGATGGCCTGGGCAAATGCCATGCCCAGGGTGATGCCGACGTCTTCGACGGTATGGTGATCGTCGATATGCGTGTCACCCTTGCACTCGATATCCAGATCGATCAGCCCATGGCGGGCAATCTGGTCCAGCATGTGTTCAAGGAAAGGCACACCGATATCGAATCGGGCCTTGCCACTGCCATCGAGGTTGATCGAGCACTTGACCTGGGTTTCCAGGGTATTGCGCTCGACGGAAGCCTTACGTTCGACCATCACCAGCTCCGCAAAATCATTAGGCGAAAAGGGCTTCATTATAGGCCTAGAACGCGCCGGCTTGAAACGCGGATGACATATGGCAAAACGCGGAATTACGCAGGCTGGATACCGTTACAGGTCTATACAACCGCATGGCTTGGGGCTGCTTTGCAGCCCATCGCCGGCAAGCCAGCTCCCACAGGGGCCTCACAATCTTCCAGGCCTGTAGCATACCTGTGGGAGCTGGCTTGCCGGCGATAGGGCTAGTACAGCCAGCAAAGTCAGCCGGTTTTACCACTGATCAATGGAACAGCACAGCCGTCTTCTGCAGGGTAATCCAAACGCCCCAGGCCAACGGCACGACCACCACTGCCCAGGCCAGCAGCACCAGCGGCAGGCTACCCGGCGCCGCCTTCCACTCCAGCGAGCGCGCCCCGTCGGCGCCCTTGTCATGGCTCAACGCCCGCTCGGCAGCCAGTTCGGCATCGCTCATGAAATGCTTGTCGGCCACCGGTCGCACCAGCATGTTGCAGACAAAGCCCAGCACCAGCAGGCCGGCGAGGATGTACAGGGTCATGTCATAAGCAGCCGCACGCTCCACCCCGGCCGCCAACTGGTACTCGCGCAGGTAGGTGATAAGCACCGGCCCCAGCACCCCCGCCGCCGCCCAGGCGGTCAGCAGGCGGCCATGAATGGCGCCGACCATCTGCGTGCCGAACAGGTCGGCCAGGTAGGCCGGTACCGTGGCAAAACCACCACCGTACATCGACAGGATGATGCAGAACGCCGCCACGAACAGCGCCACGTTACCCAGGTGCCCCATGTTCGGCACCAGGCTGTACAAGCCCACGCCCAGGGCAAAGAAGGCGAAATAGGTGTTCTTGCGGCCAATGTAGTCCGAGAACGACGCCCAGAAGAACCGGCCGCCGATGTTGAACAGGCTCAGCAGGCCGGTGAAGCCGGCGGCGATCGCGGCAATCTGCGCCAGCTGGGCGCTGTTCAGCTCGCTGAAGCTCAGCCCGTTGCCCAGCAGCTTGCCGGCGAACACTTCCTGCAGCAACGGCGAAGCCATGCCGAGGATGCCGATACCCGCTGACACGTTCAGGCACAGCACCAGCCAGATCAGCGCGAACTGCGGGGTCTTCCAGGCCACGCTGACGTGCACGTGGCGGTCGGTGACCATGGTGTTGCCAGCTTTCTTCACTGGGGCGCTCCAGCCTTCGGGCTTCCAGCCGGTTGGCGGTACGCGATACGCCAGGGCACCGGCGGTCATGAACACGAAGTAGATCGCCGCCATGACGACGAAGCTCTGCCACACGCCCACTTCCTGCGCATTGCCGAAATGGCCCATCAGCGCGGTGGCCAGTGGTGCACCGACCATGGCCCCGCCACCGAAGCCCATGATCGCCATGCCGGTGGCCATGCCGCGCTTGTCCGGGAACCACTTGATCAAGGTCGACACCGGCGAGATGTAGCCCAGGCCCAGGCCGATACCCCCGATTACGCCGGAACCCAGCCACATCAGCCACAGCTGATGGGTTTTCACGCCAATCGCCGAAATCAGCATGCCACCGCACCAGCACAGCGCCGACACCAGGCCGGCCTTGCGCGGGCCGGCGTGTTCCAGCCAACCACCCAGCACGGCCGCCGAGCAACCGAGGAAGACGAAGAACAGGGTGTAGATCCAGCTCAGCATGGAAATCGGCCAATCGCATTCGGCGCTGAACATACGGGCCATGAAGCCCATGTCCGCCGCGCAGGCGACCGGGGCGGTGATGCCTAGGGCTTGCGACAGCGGCAGCCAGAACACCGAGAAGCCATAGGCCATGCCGATGCACAGGTGGATGGCAAGGGCGGCCGGTGGGACCAGCCAGCGGTTGAAGCCCGGACGGGCGATGATGCGCTCCTTCGACAGGAAGCCTGGCGCACTGGCCAAGGTCCCCGCCGCGACGGTACTGCTCATGGATCAGATCCTTCTTATAGGGAGGGTGCAGGCAAAGCGGCGCAAGGGTAGCAGTATCAAATAGCGTGAAAGCAATCTGATATCGTTAATTTTTGCTCGGCTGAAACGGTCATGTTGCCTATACCGGCGATAGGGCCGGTACAGGCCACACATTCGGAACTGACAAAATCATGGCTGTCGAAAGCCGTACCATCTGCTGTACGCGTAGGAAATGCCCCGTATCTCTAGTCGAATACGCAGGGGTAACCACTGCGGCGCTATACTCTGGCGCTTGAATTTAAAAAACGGACTACAAGGACTCGCCCATGAAAGCGTTCGGCAAAATCCTGGGACTTGGGCTTCTCGGGTTGCTGCTGATCATCGTGGCGCTGGGCTTCGCCCTGACCCACCTCTTCGATCCCAACGACTACAAAGACGAGATTCGCCAGCTGGCACGTGACAAGGCTCACGTCGAGCTGACCCTCAACGGTGACATTGGCTGGAGTCTGTTCCCGTGGCTGGGCCTGGAGTTGCACGATGCGAGCATCGCCACCTTGAACAAACCCAAGGAGCCCTTCGCCGACCTGCAGATGCTCGGGCTTTCTGTACGTGTGCTGCCACTGCTGCGCCGCGAAGTGCAGATGAGCGACGTGCGCGTCGAGGGCCTGAACCTGACCCTGGCCCGTGACGAACAGGGCCATGGCAACTGGGAAGACATCGGCAAGCCGCTGCCCACGCAGAACGGCGCCAGTGCCGATGGGCAGGCCAGTGCTCCAGCCCAGGCACCGGCCGAACAGGCGTCGGCACCAGTCGCCAGCAATGAACGCGCCGTCAAGCTGGACATCGACAGCCTGACCGTGAACAACGCCCGCGTGCAATACACCGATGCCAAGACCGGCCAGAGCTACAGCGCCGAAAGCATCCAGCTGAGCACCGGCCCGGTCCACGAAGGGGCGAACATTCCACTCAAGGCCAGCGCCTTCCTCAGCGCCAGCCAGCCGAACATCAAGGCCCGCACCGAACTGGCCGGCGAGCTGCGCTTCGACCGCAAGCTCAAGCGCTACAACTTCGAAGACATGCGCCTGTCGGGCGAAACCTCGGGTGAGCCCACCGGCGGCAAGACCGTGACCTTCGCCGCCCAAGGCCAATTGCTGGTCGACCTGGCCGCCAATGTCGCCTCGTGGAACGGCCTGAAAGTCTCGGCCAACCAGCTGCGCGCCCTGGGCGAGCTGAACCTGCGAGACCTGAACAAGGCACCGCAGCTGAGCGGCGGCCTGTCCATCGCCCAGTTCGACCTGCGCACCTTCCTCGACAGCATCGGCCGCCCGCTGCCGGCCACCAACGACCCGGCGGCCTTCGCCAAGCTGGAACTGGTCACCCGCCTGCAGGGCACGCCGAACAGCCTGGCCCTGGAAGACCTGGCGGTGAAGCTGGACGACAGCACCTTCACTGGCCGCGTGGCCGTCGAAGACTTCGCCAAACAGGCCCTGCGCCTGCAGCTCAAGGGTGACACCTTCAACGCCGACCGCTACCTGCCGGCCAAGAGTGAAGAGGCCAAGGGCGCCACCGCCGCGCGTCAGGCCGAGGTCAAGCAACAGGAAGCCACCGCGGTCGCCGGCCCTGGCACCACGCCACTCCCCAACGCCCCGACCCAGGTCGCCTGGAGCGACGACAAGCTGCTGCCGATCGACCGCCTGCGCGTCCTCGACCTGCAAGCCGACCTGGCCTTCGGTTCGCTGACCCTGGACAAACTGCCGATCGAAGACGCCCAGCTCAAGGCGATCGGCCAGGGCGGCCTGCTGACCCTGCAAACCCTGCGCGGTGAACTGTACAACGGCACCTTCGAGGCCAAGGGCACGGACGATGTGCGCCCTGCCGTGCCGCAACTGGGCGTCAACACCAGCATCCAGCGGGTGCCGGTGGAACACTTCATCAAGACCGAGGGCAAAGAGCAGACGCCACCGGTCAAAGGCCTGCTGACCCTGACCAGCGACCTGACCGCCACCGGCAACAGCCAGAAGGCCCTGGTCGACACCCTCAACGGCAACGCCAACTTTGTCATCAATGATGGCGTGCTGGTCAATGCCAACCTGGAACAGCAACTGTGCAAGGCCATCGCCACGCTGAACCGCAAGTCGCTCAGCGGCGAGCCACGTGGCAAGGACACCCCGTTCCAGGAACTGCGTGGCAGCCTGGTAGTACGCAATGGCGTTGCCAACAACCCGGACCTCAAGGCGCGCATTCCGGGCCTTACCGTTAATGGCCATGGTGACCTCGACCTGCGCGTACTGGGCATGGACTACAACGTTGGCGTGGTCGTCGAAGGCGACCAGCGCGCCATGCCGGACCCGGCCTGCCAGGTCAACGAACGCTATGTGGGTGTCGAAATACCGCTGCGCTGCCGCGGCCCGCTGGAGCTGGGCGCCAAAGCCTGCCGTCTGGACCAGGACGGCCTGGGCAAGGTTGCCGCCAAGGTGGCCGGCAACCGTCTGCAAGACAAGATCGATGAAAAACTCGGAGACAAAGTGAGCCCGGAATTGAAAGACGCGCTCAAGGGGCTGTTCAAGCGATGAGCCCCGAGCAGTTCTCCAGCGCAGTGCTGGATTGGTATGACGAACACGGCCGGCACGACCTGCCCTGGCAACAGGGCATCAACCCGTACCGGGTATGGGTGTCGGAAATCATGTTGCAGCAGACCCAGGTCAGCACCGTGCTCAACTACTTCGACCGCTTCATGCAGGCCCTGCCGACCGTGCAGGCCCTGGCCGAGGCGCCGGAGGACGAGGTACTGCACCTGTGGACGGGCCTGGGCTACTACACCCGGGCACGCAACCTGCAAAAGGCCGCCAAGATCGTGGTCGCACAGCATGGCGGCGAATTCCCGCGCAGTGTCGAGCAGCTCACCGAGCTGCCCGGCATCGGCCGCTCCACCGCCGGCGCCATCGCCAGTATCAGCATGGGCATCCGCGCACCGATCCTCGACGGCAACGTCAAGCGCGTGCTCGCCCGCTACACCGCCCAGGCCGGCTACCCCGGCGAGCCCAAGGTGGCCAACCAGCTGTGGGCCACGGCCGAACGCTTTACCCCACAGCAGCGCGCCAACCACTACACCCAGGCGATGATGGACATGGGTGCCACGCTGTGCACCCGCAGCAAGCCCAGCTGCCTGATCTGCCCGCTGCAGCGCGGCTGCGAAGCGCACCTGCACGGTGAAGAAACCCGCTACCCCGAGCCCAAGCCGCGCAAGGCACTGCCGCAACGCCGCACGCTGATGCCGCTGCTGGCCAACAACGAAGGCGCCATCCTGCTTTACCGTCGCCCGTCCAGCGGTCTGTGGGGTGGTTTGTGGAGCCTGCCGGAACTGGACGACATTGCCCAGCTCGACGACCTGGCCTACCAGCACGGCCTGCGCCTGGCTGACAGCCGCGCCATGGACGGCCTGACCCATACCTTCAGCCACTTCCAGCTGGCGATCGAACCCTGGCTGGTGCGCGTCGACCCGGTCGGCCAGCACGTGGCCGAGGCCGACTGGCTCTGGTATAACCTCGCCACCCCGCCGCGCCTGGGCCTCGCCGCCCCGGTGAAAAAGCTGCTCAAACGCGCGGCCGACGAACTGATTGCAGGAGATGCCCGATGACCCGCACCGTGATGTGCCGCAAGTACAAAGAAGAACTGCCAGGCCTGGAGCGCCCGCCCTACCCCGGCGCCAAGGGCCAGGACATCTTCGAACACATCTCGCAGAAAGCCTGGGCCGACTGGCAGAAGCACCAGACCATGCTGATCAACGAAAAGCGCCTGAACATGATGAACGCCGAGGACCGCAAATTCCTCCAGGGCGAGATGGACAAGTTTTTCGCCGGCG
This sequence comes from Pseudomonas asiatica, assembly GCF_009932335.1. NCBI lineage: Bacteria > Pseudomonadati > Pseudomonadota > Gammaproteobacteria > Pseudomonadales > Pseudomonadaceae > Pseudomonas > Pseudomonas asiatica. The sequence goes on along the minus strand of NZ_BLJF01000002.1, from coordinate 171,814 downwards.
AAGAATACGCCCAGGCGGAAGGCTACGTTCCACCCTCGGAATGACCCCACGGAACGTAAGCGACGGAATTAATTTAAAATTTTTTCAAAAAGTCGTTGACGAGCGGTCTGAAAGTCTATTTAATTCACCTCGTCGCCCAGATAGCTCAGTCGGTAGAGCAGAGGATTGAAAATCCTCGTGTCGGCGGTTCGACTCCGTCTCTGGGCACCACCTTCAAGCTTCTGGTGGTTGCAAAGTTACCCGAAGCGACAACAAGAAACCCGCCTAGTGCGGGTTTTTTGTTGTCTGTCATTTTTGCTGGAGGCTTGGCAGTTACCTGCCGTTACTGCCCTTCCCGATCGCTAAACCTTACCCCGCCGCGCGCGGCAGCACCTCGGCATGAAGCCTGACCCCGAGGGCCGCCATCACCTTCATGATGGTCGCCAAACTCGGGTTACCCTCCGCAGACAACGCCTTATACAGCCCTTCTCGTGTCAGGCCGGTATCACGCGCCAACTGAGCCATACCCCGGGCACGAGCGATATCACCAAGGGCAGCAGCAAGCAGTGCTGGATCGTTTTCTTCAAGACAGGCCTCAAGGTAGAGGGCCATGTCTTCCTCTGTCTTCAAATGGTCTACAGCGTCCCATTTGGTCAGCTTGATATTTGTCATGGCGGCCTCCTAAAGGTCGCGTGCCAGCTTGAGGGCAGATTTGATATCGCTGGCCTGGCGGGTTTTATCGCCACCCGCCAGGAGGGTGTGCACATAAAAAAATGTGAACCACAGTTCACACTACATTCAATTTTTCGCTGTTTCGAACTGTTTGTGGAAGCGCCGTTGACCGATATCAAAGTGCCGCCAATCGCTCGACTTAAAATGCCAGATGGACATCCGACCCGACCCGCAAGGACCTCCATGAGCGAAGAATCCCCCCTCCTACTCCCCGCCCCCAGCGAGCCCGCCATCACCCCAGCCCGCACGCGCCGCCCACGCCAGCGCAAGCCGGAGCCGACGATCACCAGCATCAGCCAGCAACCTGCTGCACTGGAAGTCGCCACCGCCCCCAAGGGCAGCAACGAAGACAGCACCTCGGCCCGCTTGCCCACCAGCTACCCGTACCGCACCCGCATGCGTCGCCAGGACTACGAGAAGGCCAAGCATGCGCTGCAGATTGAGCTGCTCAAGGTACAGAGCTGGGTGAAGGAAACCGGCCAACGCGTGGTGATCCTGTTCGAAGGGCGCGATGCCGCAGGCAAGGGCGGCACCATCAAGCGGTTCATGGAGCACCTCAACCCACGCGGCGCGCGCATCGTGGCCCTGGAGAAGCCTTCCGAGCAGGAAAAAGGACAGTGGTACTTCCAGCGCTACATCCAACATCTGCCCACGGCAGGTGAAATGGTGTTCTTCGACCGCTCCTGGTACAACCGCGCCGGTGTCGAGAAGGTGATGGATTTCTGCTCGCCACTGCAGTACCTGGAGTTCATGCGCCAGGCGCCGGAGTTGGAGCGCATGCTGTGCAACAGCGGCATCCTGTTGTTCAAGTACTGGTTCTCGGTGAACCGAGAAGAGCAGCTGCGCCGCTTCATCTCGCGCCGGGACGACCCGCTCAAACACTGGAAGCTGTCCCCCATCGACATCAAGTCGCTGGACAAGTGGGAGGACTACACCGCAGCCAAGGAGGCGATGTTCTTCCATACCGACACGGCCGATGCACCTTGGACGGTGATCAAGTCCGATGACAAGAAGCGTGCGCGGATCAATTGCATCCGGCACTTCCTGCATTCGCTGGACTACCCGGGCAAGGACCGCAGCGTGGCGCATGCGCCGGATGCGCTACTGGTCGGGCGAGCGTCCCACGGCTTCGAGGAAGATGAGGCAGAGCCGCAGGCCAGTTGAATCGGCGTGCCTGCTGCGCTTCAATACGCGCAATTTCCGCCCCACCAAGGATTCACCATGGCCACCCCAACCAAGCAACAGAAACGCGCCAAGCGCGCCGCCAGCAAGGCCAAGCAGAACCGCATGGTACGCAGCGGCCAGGCGGTCAAGGCCAGTGCCGGTGACAGCGCCAGCATCGAGCAGGTGTACAACAAGGCCATGGAGTCGGGCAGCTACGACCCGCTGTTCAAGAAGATGAAGGAAGCCCAGGAAGGCGGCCTGGTACCGATGATTTCGGTGTTCCTGGTAGACCCTCTGCTGGCCCTGGTGCTCAAGGGGCACAAGGAAGAGCACGCCACCGATTACATCGTGCTGGTGTTCAATGCCTACCGCAAATGGCTGGATGGGGCCGACGAAGAAGCCACCATGGCCTGGCTGGAGAGCGATGAGTTCCAGGCCGCCTACGTGGCGGCTTCGGAGCTGGTTGCCAAGCAGCAACAGCAGCAGAAGCAATTTGGCTGACAGGGCTGTGTAGCCTGCCCGGGCCCTATCGCCGGCAAGCCGGCTCCCACAGGTACACCCCAGGCTTAAAGGCAATGCCGTCCCTGTGGGAGCGGGCAAGCCCGCGAAAGAGCCGGAACAGGCAACAAAAAGGCCGCGCCCTTCACAGGACGCGGCCTTTTCATTTCAGCCAGCGCGGGTCAGTTATCCAGCGCCACCCGCCCGGCAGCTTCACGCTTGCGGTGCACCAGCAAGCCAGCCGCCACCACACCAATGCTCAGCAGCGCGGTCGCGATGATTTCGGCGCGGTGGTCCTCACGCAGCGCCATTACCACCAGAATGGCAATGATGAAGGCAATGGTCGCCCAGGTAAGGCCCGGGAACAGCCACATCTTGAAGGTGATCTTCTCGCCGCGTGCCTCACGCTGGGCGCGCATGCGCAGCTGCGATACGGCAATCACCAGGTACACCAGCAGCGCAATGGCACCAGAGCTGGCCAGCAGGAACTCGAACACCTGGGCCGGGGCCACGAAGTTGGCGAACACACAAAGGAACGCTGCTGCGGTAGACAGCAGAACCGCCACATGCGGGGTAGCCGACTTGGTGGTGCGCTGGGCAATGGCCGGGGCGTCACCACGCTTGCTCAGCGAGAACAGCATGCGCGACGAGGTGTACAGCGCCGAGTTCAGGCAGCTGGTCACGGCGATCAGTACGACGATGTCGACGATCAGCTTGGCATTCGGCACGCCGATGCGGCTCAGCACGGTCTGGTAGGAACCGGTCTCGGCCAGGGCCGGGTCGTTCCACGGTACCAGGGCCACGACCAGGAAGATCGACACCAGGTAGAACAGGCAGATACGCCAGATCACCGAGTTGGTGGCGCGGCTGATCTGCTTGCCCGGGTCCTTCGACTCGGCGGCGGCGATGGTAACGATTTCGGTACCCATGAACGAGAACATGGTGGTCAGCATGGCTGCCAGCACCGCGCCCAGGCCGTTAGGCATGAAGCCCTGGGTGTCGAACAGGTGGCTGGCACCGCTTACCTGGCTGCTCGGCACAAAGCCGAACAAGGCAGCACAACCCACAGCGATGAAGCCGATGATCGCCAGAACCTTGAGCAGAGCGAACCAGAACTCGAACTCGCCGTAGTTCTTCACGCTGCACAGGTTGGTCAGGGTCAGCGCCAAGGTGATGACCAGGGAGAACGCCCACAGGTCGGCCGCAGGGAACCAGGCATGCAGGATGGCCGCGGCGGCGTTGGCCTCCAGCGGAATCACCAGTACCCAGAACCACCAGTACAGCCAGCCAATGGTGAAACCGGCCCAGCGCCCGATGGCGCGGTCGGCATAGGTAGAGAACGAACCGGTGTCAGGCGAGGCGACCGCCATTTCACCCAACATGCGCATGACCAGCACGACCAGCGTACCGGCGGCAGCGTAAGCCAGCAGCACGGCTGGGCCGGCAGCAGCGATGGCGTGGCCGGAGCCAACGAAAAGGCCGGCACCGATGACGCCAGCGATGGACAGCATGGTCACATGCCGTTGTTTGAGCCCCTGAGCGAGGTCATTGGAATTGTTACCGCTCATTGAAACTACCTTTGTAAGGAGTGGACCACTCCGACTGCGGTTACGGAGCGCGCCTGGGGTTGACCTGGGCGTCGCTGCAATCGGCGGTTTCCTGCTGGCAATAAGCGCGCCATGTGCTGAATACATTCGTCAGAAAAGTCGGTAGCCCTTTTAGCATGCGGTTTGGAGGGCTTTCGGCCAACGGCTGACCGAAAGGCCACCAAATCATCGGATTACTGAAATACCCACTTACAAACGCACCAAAGGTGCTCCCCGGTAACACCTGTGCACCGCTGCAATGCAAAAAAGTGCAACCTAGAGGTACAACCTAAAGACCTGGCCGCCCCCGTTCGCGGGCATGCCCGCTCCCACAAGTCAGGTGCAACCATTTGAGCCTTTTAAAGAACCTGTGGGAGCGGGCGTGCCCGCGAAAGGTCTAAAACCGCTTCCATGAGCGGGCCAAAGCTGGCACCATCGCGCCTTTTTTCATCAAGGCTCTGGTGCTGGGCGACACCTTCGCGGACATCCGCGCGACGTTGCGCTGCAACGATGCGACAAACTGCCCCACCAGCGCCCCGAGTCCCCAGCGACCCTGTTGGCCGTGATAATGCCGCTATGCTAGCGTGGCGCACGCCAGGAAGGCCGCCAACAGCTGGGAACGCACCCGTACACATGAGGACCGCACATGGCTCAGGCCACGCCCGCGCTGGAAATCCGCAATCTGCACAAACGCTACGGCGAGCAGGAAATTCTCAAGGGCATTTCGCTGACCGCACGCGACGGTGACGTGATCTCCATCCTGGGGTCGTCCGGCTCCGGCAAATCCACCCTGCTGCGCTGCATCAACCTGCTCGAAAACCCGCACCAGGGCGAAATCCTGGTTGCCGGTGAAGCCCTCAAGCTCAAGGCCGCCAAGAACGGCGACCTGGTCGCCGCCGACAACCGCCAGATCAACCGCCTGCGCAGCGAGATCGGTTTCGTCTTCCAGAACTTCAACCTGTGGCCGCACATGTCGATCCTCGACAACATCATCGAGGCGCCACGCCGCGTGCTCGGCCAGAGCAAGGCCGAGGCCATCGAAGCCGCCGAAGCCCTGCTGAACAAGGTCGGCATCTACGACAAGCGCCACAGCTACCCCGCCCAGCTTTCCGGTGGCCAGCAACAGCGCGCCGCCATTGCCCGTACCCTGGCCATGAAGCCCAAGGTCATCCTGTTCGACGAGCCAACTTCGGCGCTCGATCCGGAAATGGTCCAGGAAGTGCTAAACGTTATCCGCGCATTGGCCGAAGAAGGCCGTACCATGCTGCTGGTGACGCACGAGATGAGCTTTGCCCGCCATGTGTCCAGTGAAGTCGTCTTCCTGCACCAGGGCCTGGTCGAAGAGCAGGGATCGCCGCAGCAGGTCTTCGAGAACCCGACCTCGGCGCGTTGCAAGCAATTCATGTCCAGCCACCGCTAACGGAGCAATACATGCACACTTACAAGAAGTTCCTCCTGGCAGCTGCTGCCACGCTGGTGATGTCGGCCAACGCCCTGGCCGCAGAAAAACTGCGCATGGGTATCGAAGCCGCCTACCCACCGTTCAACAACAAGGATGCCAGCGGTAACGTGGTCGGCTTCGACAAAGACATCGGCGACGCCCTGTGCGCCAAGATGAAAGTCGAATGCTCGGTCGTCACCTCCGACTGGGACGGCATCATCCCGGCCCTGAACGCCAAGAAGTTCGACTTCCTGGTGTCGTCGCTGTCGATCACCGACGAGCGCAAGCAGGCCGTGGACTTCACCGAGCCGTACTACTCCAACAAGCTGCAGTTCATCGCGCCGAAAAACGTCGACTTCAAGACTGACAAGGCCTCGCTCAAGGGCAAGGTAATCGGTACCCAGCGCGCCACCCTGGCTGGCACCTGGCTGGAAGACAACTACGGTAACGACGTAGAGATCAAACTGTACGACACCCAGGAAAACGCCTACCTCGACCTGGTTTCCGGCCGCATCGACGGCATCCTGGCCGACAAGTACGTGCAGTACGAGTGGCTGAAGAGCAAAGACGGCTCGAACTTCGAGTTCAAGGGCGAGCCAGTGATGGACAGCGACAAGATCGGCATCGCCGTGCGCAAGGGTGACACCAAGCTGCGCGACGACCTGAACAAGGCCCTGGCAGAAATCAAGGCCGACGGCACGTACAAGAAGATCAACGACAAGTACTTCCCGTTCAGCATCGAATGATCCGCCCCGACCGGCGCGCCCTTGCGGCGCGCCAGTCCCTAGAATGACCTGCCCATGAATATCGACCTGCACGGATTCGGTCCGGCCATGATGGCCGGCACCCTGATGACCGTAAAACTGGCGCTTTGCGCCTTGCTGCTGGGCCTGGTCCTGGGCCTGCTCGGCGCCCTGGCCAAGACTTCCGCGACCAAGCCGCTGCAATGGCTTGGTGGCTTCTATTCGACCCTGGTTCGCGGCGTGCCCGAACTGCTGTGGGTACTGCTTATCTATTTCGGCACCGTCGGCTTGATGAACGCCCTCGGTGAAGCCCTGAACATGCCGGGCCTGGAGCTCAGCGCGTTCGCTGCGGGCGTGATCGCCCTGGGCCTGTGCTTCGGCGCCTATGCCACCGAAGTGTTCCGTGGCGCCATCCTGGCGATCCCCAAGGGCCACCGTGAAGCCGGCCTGGCGCTTGGCCTGTCCAAGGGCCGCATCCTGTCGCGGATCATCCTGCCGCAGATGTGGCGCATCGCCCTGCCCGGCCTTGGCAACCTGTTCATGATCCTGATGAAGGACACCGCCCTGGTGTCGGTAATCGGCCTGGAAGAAATCATGCGCCACGCACAAATCGGCGTGACCGTGACCAAAGAGCCGTTCACCTTCTACATGGTCGCGGCCTGCATCTACCTGAGCCTGACTATCATCGCGATGACCGGCATGCACTTCATGGAAAAACGCGCCGCTCGCGGCTTTGCGAGGGCTGAATAATGAATTGGGAAGTCATCATCAAATGGCTGCCACGCCTGGCCCAGGGTGCGACCCTGACCCTGGAGCTGGTAGCCATCGCGGTGGTTGCCGGGTTGATCCTGGCCATCCCGCTGGGCATCGCCCGCTCCTCGCGCCATTGGTATGTGCGCGCGGTGCCGTTCAGCTACATCTTCTTCTTCCGTGGCACGCCGCTGCTGGTGCAGCTGTTCCTGGTCTACTACGGCCTGGCGCAGTTCGACGCGGTGCGTTCGAGTTCGCTGTGGCCGTACCTGCGCGATCCGTTCTGGTGCACCGTGCTGACCATGACCCTGCACACTGCTGCCTACATCGCCGAGATCCTGCGCGGCGCGCTGCAGTCGATCCCCAAGGGTGAGATCGAGGCGGCGCGGGCGCTGGGCATGTCGCGAGGCAAGACGCTGTTCTACATCATGCTGCCACGCGCCGCGCGCATCGGCCTGCCGGCGTACAGCAACGAAGTGATCCTGATGCTCAAGGCCAGCGCCCTGGCCAGTACCGTGACCCTGCTGGAACTGACCGGCATGGCCCGTACCATCATCGCCCGCACCTACCTGCCGGTAGAGATCTTCTTTGCCGCCGGGGTGTTCTACCTGGTGATCTCGTTCGTGCTGGTGCAGGGCTTCAAGCTGCTGGAGCGCTGGTTGCGCGTGGATGCGTGCCAGGGCCGCTGAGACCTCACTGACTGCTTCGCGGGCACGCCCGCTCCCACAGGTGTAGCGCCTACCTTGAATGTGGCGCTATACCTGTGGGAGCGGGCGTGCCCGCGAAGAGGCCCTCAAAACCACCACACATCCTTGCCATGCCCAACCACCTCCACAGCCCCCACCTAAGCACCCGCTTCCAGGCCCTCGACCAGTTCCTGATCGAGCACCAGCAGCTGTGGAAACCCCGCCCCTTCACCAGCCTGAAGCTGGCTTGGGAAACCGCCCACCCCGAGCTTGCCGCCCACCTGCGCCAATGCTCCCTGGCAGACGCCGAAACCGACACCACCGCTGCCCCGTTGCCCGCCCCATTCCCGCAACTGGCCCAGCAAGCCCGACAGCTTTCGGCACTCGGCAACCTCCCGGAAACCGACCTGCCCCCCGCCGCGCACCGCCTCGACGTAGCCGTCCCCGGCCGCAAATGGCAGCAGATCGAAGCGTTCGCCAGCCACCTGGCCTTCCGCGAACAGCCCCGTCACTGGCTGGACTGGTGCTCCGGCAAAGGCCACCTGGGCCGCCGCCTGCTGCAACCCGGCCAACAACTGACCTGCCTGGAATACGACGCCGAACTGGTCGCCGCCGGCCAGGCCCTGAGCGCGCACCACCACTTGCCGGCGCAGCATGTGCACCAGGATGTGATGGCCAACGACAGCGCCCGCCACCTGGCTGGCGACAAAAGCGTGGTTGCCCTGCACGCCTGTGGCGACCTGCATGTGCGCCTGATGCAACTGGCCAGCCAGCAAGGTTGCCGACAACTGGCCGTGGCGCCCTGCTGCTACAACCGCATCGCGGCGCAGCAATACCAGGCGTTATCCACAGCCGCCCAAGCCTCCGGCCTGCGGCTGTCACTGGACGACCTGGGCCTGCCCCTGAGCGAAACCGTTACCGCCGGCGCCCGTGTGCGGCGCCAGCGCGACACCTCGATGGCCCGGCGCCTGGGCTTCGACCTGCTGCAACGCCAGCAGCGCCAGACCGACGAGTACCTGCCGACACCGTCGCTACCCGTGGCCTGGCTGGAGAAGCCCTTCGAGCAGTACTGCCGCGACCTGGCCGAACTCAAGCAATTGCAGCTGACTGGCAACCCGGACTGGGCTGCCCTGGAAGCCGCCGGCTGGCAACGCCTGGCCGAGGTCCGCAACCTGGAGCGCGTGCGCAACCTGTTCCGCCGGCCGCTGGAGCTGTGGCTGGTACTCGATCGGGCCCTGTTCCTCGAAGAACAAGGCTACAACGTGCGCCTTGGCTTGTTCTGCGACTACCCACTCACCCCGCGCAACCTGCTAATCCTTGCCGAACGCGACCGTTAGCCGCAGCACAACCTGTGGATAACTCTGTGAACAAGCTTGTGATTACCTGTTGGATCCAAGCGCTATTTCAAGCGTTTGGCTTATTCCGGCTTGCGCGTCAAGGCCAGTAAAAACAGGCGTTTGCGCAAAGACCGGCGGTGTATCGATCCGGCATGCCTTTCGCGCAAGTCGCCGATGCCACTTGTGCATAAACATTTCTTGTGGTTGGCGCAAGCACTGTTTGCACGGCCTTTGTGGGTTCTTTTTCTTGCTCAGAAATCTGCAGGTTTACGCGATTCCTGTGGGAGCGGGCGTGCCCGCGAACACGGGCGAAGCCCGTGCCATGCGATGCGGTACCCGCTCCTACGACTTTCAATGGACCTTGTTCTTGGCAATCTCGATATCGTTCATCAGCGCCTTGGCCATGTCGCACAGATAATCGGCGGCGCCCAGGAATTTATGGTCATCCTCCATATCCCCCTCGCGCACCAGATGCTTGATGTAGCCCATCAGGATCGAGACATGCTCATAGGCAGCATCGACGGGGACGCCAGGCTCCACGCGTAGCAGATTGAGGGATGGGTTACCGGCTGCGAGGAAGGTTTCCACGCCTGCGGTAGTGATGGGTTCGATGATGGTTTTCTTCATGGCATAAATCCTTACTCGAGGAGGGGACTGCCAGAAATCTTTCTCACGGATTTGGGTGGCAGCCGTACGCGGGGTGAGAAACCGGTCGAATAAGGAAGCCCGGCCAGACCGAAGTCTGCCCGCGTACGGCCACCATAAATGGGTAGCGCTTATTCGATCAGGGTTCTCACACCCGGTCGCCAGAGCGACCCGAAAACGGTATCCGTGAGCCATTTCCCCGACAACAGCGATACTTCGGCGGCGCGCGTAGGATAGTTCCGAAGCCACCAACCCCTGAAGCTGTTAGCCCTAAAGTTCAGAATCTTCGTACAGCTGATGGCCTATTCGCGGGCGCGCCCGTTCCCACAAGTACTACACAGTTTCAAGGCTTGTGGAGATCCTGTGGGAGCGGGCAAGCCCGCGAATAGGCCATCACAAGCAACACAAAGCTAATGCCCGACCGCCGCAACGGTGTATCATCCGCCGCCCCAAATGATTAAAAAGTGACGTCGCGCGCTACCCGCCAGCCCCGCGACCTTCTGGCGTTGCGCCAGAACCGACAATGGACTAACGGACCCGACCATCGTGACCCAAGCCAAGCCCCTCGCCCTGCTGACCCTCGCCCTGGCCCTGACCGGCTGCGCCAGCGGCACCGCTCCCCACCCCACCAGCAGCCTGGGCTGGAACCACCCCGGCATGCAGCTGGGCGGCGACAACGGCCTGCCCCTGCGCACCGAAAGCCCCTGCCGCAAGCGCGGCTGCGACAATGACAAGCTGTTCTTCAACCCGGGCAAAACCGAGCCGAGCGTCACCACCATCCATCGCGGCTGGTAGGAAAATTCTTCTTTCAGGTCGGTGACTTAGGTCATTTGCGAACATTCGCAACGAAGTGGTTTACAGGCGCCAACCGATCGTTATAATGACGCCCCATTGCCGGTATAGCTCAGATGGTAGAGCAACTGACTTGTAATCAGTAGGTCCCGGGTTCGATTCCTGGTGCCGGCACCATACGCAGTATCAAAAAAGGCTCACCGAAAGGTGGGCCTTTTTTGTTTCCAGCACGCTCTGCATGATCCCTTCCTCCAAGATTGATCTCAATCAAGCCTGACGCCGGCACGCAGCTTAGCCTGAGATCAGTCAGCCCTTGAGGGAAGGAAACCATGGCCAAGAAATTCCCCAAAACCCCCAGCCACCCGGAGCGCATCTGCTGGGGCTGCGACCTGTACTGCCCGGCCAAGTCATTGGCCTGTGGCAATGGGGCGAGTCGGACCATGCACCCAGCGGAACTGTTTGGCGAGGACTGGGACAGTTTCGAGGACCGGCTGGAGAAGCCGGTTGATCGCCAGCAAGAGACTGGCCCTAGGTGAAACAGGGCAGCTTTGCGGCCCATAGCCGGCAAGCCGGGCTCCTACAGGTACAGCGCATGCCTTGAGGCCGATGCGGCCCAGCGAATGAGGTGCTGCGGTGGATGGCACGGGCTTCGCCCGTGTTCGCGGGCGCGCCCGCTCCCACAGGGATCGCGCCACCTGTTAGAAATTGAGCACGGCAGTTGCTACCAACGGGGCGCGCCGGATTCAAGATATGCGCTGTATATGTGGGAGCCCGGCTTGCCGGCGATGGGCTGCGCAGCAGCCCCAGGTGCGGTTGATCAGAACGCTGTGCTGACCGTCAGCGACAGGTTGCGTGGGTCACCATAAATTGCCCCGGCATAGAACCCGTAGCGGGTGTAGTAGTGCTTGTCGAACAGGTTGTTGGCGTTGAGGCTGACGCTGGTGTCGTCAATCAGCTGGTACTTGGCCATGGCATTCCAGATGGCATAACCGGACCAATTCACGTCAGTGGCACCGTTGCTCACACCATTGCTCGGCTGGCCCGCCGGGCTGGAGATTGCGCGGATGTTGCACTGCGCAGTAACCCCGGCGCCCAGGGTCAGGCGGTCGAGCGGGCCGGAAAGGCGGTAGGTGGTCGAGGCCTTGAACAGGTGCGATGGGTCGCTGCGGCCGTCGCTGTCGACGCGACGGAAGTGCAGGTAGGTGTAGCCGGCGTACACGTTCCAGCTGGGGGTCAGGGCGCCGGCGATTTCCAGGTCGATACCGTCGGTTTCCTGGCCGGAACCGGCCTTGTAGGCGTCGCCACCGGTGGGGGTGGTCAGGTCGCCGTCGAGCACTGCCTTGTTTTCCTGCTTGGTGCGGAAGTACGCCGCCGAGGCGTTCAGGCGGCCATCGAACCACTCTCCCTTGATGCCCGTCTCGTAGCTTTGCCCGCGAATCGGCTCGACCTTGCTGCCGCTGCTGGTTTCAGCGGTTTGCGGGGTGAAGATGTCGGTGTAGCTGGCATACAGCGAGTAGTTGTCGTTGAGGTCGTACACGGCGCCCAGGTACGGGGTGACGATGCCGTTCTCTTCCTGGCTGGTACGTGCGCCAGCCACGCTGCGGGTGGTGGCCGAGTAGTTGCTGGTGCGCACGCCGAGGATGACCGACAGTGGGTCGGTGATGCTCAGGCGGGTTGCCGCGTACATGCCCTGCAGGCGGGTGGTGGTCTTGCTGTGGCGGCCGGTGCGCGAGGCGATGATGTTGTAGTCGTCATCCACGCCATTGCGCCAGTCGGTCAGCGGGAAGCCGTTGTTGGCGCGGAACTGGCAGCCCAGCGCAGGCGCACTGGCCATGCCGTCACCGACCATGGTGCAGGTGTATTCCGGCGACCAGGCCACGGTGCGGCTGTCGTTGTAGCCAACCATCGCCTGGTGGGTACGGCCAAACAGTTGGAACGGGCCGGACAGGTCGATCTGCGCCGACTGCTGGGTGGTGTCGGTGGAGCTGTGCAGGCCGTTGAGCACGGCGCCGCTGCCATCCTGGTCCCAGTAGCCGCCGTAGCTGCCACGGCCTGCCGAGTTGACCTTGGCCAGGCCACGGTGGTTGAGGGTTTCGGCGGTGCTCTGGGCGGCTTTCAGGTCCAGCGTCCAGTCGTTGTCGAAGCGGTGCTCCAGCGAGCCGAACGCGGTGCGGGTGGTGTACTCGCCAAAGCTCCAGCTGGGTACCACGTTGGTGCTGCGCGGCAGGTCGGTCTTGCTGCCATCGCTGTACCAGATCGGGATGTTCGCACCCCAGCCACCGCCGACAATCTTGTTGTACTCGTACTGGTAGCCGGCACCAAGGGTGGTGGCGTCGTCCAGGTCGAACTCGAAGTTGGCCAGCGCTGCACGGGAGCGCTCGGACTGGTTGTCGCGGAATGAGTTGGCGTCCTGCTGGGTCATCACGAAGCGCGAACGCAGGCGGCCGTCTTCGGACAGCGGCAAGTTGAGGTCGGCGCCCAGGCGGCGTTTGTCCCAACTGCCGTAGGTGGCATAGGCGCAACCGCCGAACGTCCTGGTCGGTGCCTTGCGGATCAGGTTGACGGTGGCCGACGGGTCGCCGGTACCGCCCAGCAGGCCGTTGGCGCCGCGCACGATGTCGATGCGCTCGTACAGGTCCATGTTCAGTGCGTTGCCGCCGCCACTGAAATCGGACCCGCCCTGGAACTGCAGGCCATCGACCTTCCAGTTGCTGATCGAGTAACCACGGGCACGGTAGTCGGTACGCCCGCCCACTTCGGACTTGCTCGCGGTCACGCCTGGGGTGGTTTCCAGCGCTTCCTCGATGGTGTGGATGTCGCGGTCATCCATTTGCTGGCGGGTAATGGTGGTGACCGACTGCGGCGTCTGGCGCGGCGTCAGGGCCAGGCCGGTGGAGCTGCGGGTGCTTTCGACGGTGTAACCCAGCTGACCAGCTTCGTCGGCAGGCAGCAGGGCGCTGTCTTCGATCTGCGTGGCCTCCAGTTCCAGGGGCTTGCTGTCGGCAGCCATCGCGCCACCGCTGACGGCCACGGCAATGAACAGGGCCAGCGGTTTAAGGCGTGTGCCGCCTCGGCTGATGGAGGGGAAGGTGTTCGAGGTGCTCTCGGAGTTCATTTGGGAAGGCTTCGTATTTGCAGATGATTTTTTGTTAGGATTCTAGGGATCGGCCCCCCGGGCTCCAGACCCGGCTTGTACGGGGATGTAATCGAACGTAACGAGCGCCACCGGCCCTCACCGAACAGGTGTTTTTCTGCATGAGCACAACTTTGCTTGTTGTCGACGATGACGACGAGATCCGCGAACTTCTTTGTGATTACCTGACAGATGCCGGCTATAACGTGCTGGCAGCGGCTGACGGCGAGCAGATGCGCGAGCACCTGGCCCGGCACAAGGTTGAGCTGGTGGTGCTGGACCTGATGCTGCCGGGCGAAGATGGCCTGAGCCTGTGCCGCCAGCTGCAAGCCACGCCGGGGCTGGCGGTGATCATGCTGTCGGCCAAGGGCAGCACGCTGGACCGCATCATCGGTCTGGAGGTGGGTGCCGATGACTACCTGGCCAAGCCCTTCGAGCCACGCGAGCTGATCGCCCGGATCAAGGCCGTGCTGCGTCGTCCGCAACGCCTGGATGCGCCCGCCGAAGAGCCGGTAGAAGATGCCCAGCTGTTCGCCGGCTTCCGCCTGGAACACGTGAAACGCCTGCTCACCCGCCCCGATGGCGAGACCCTGACCCTGCCCCGCTCCGACTACCGCGTACTGCGCGAGCTGCTGGAAGCCAACAACCGTGTGGTGTCCCGCGACCAGCTGACGCGCAGTGCGTTCGGCCGCGACCACCTGCCAGACGACCGTTCGGTGGACATGTGCGTCAGCCGCCTGCGCCAGCACCTGCGCCACGCGCCGGCGGGTGCCGCGCAAATTCTCACTATCCGCAACGAAGGCTATTTGCTGAGCATCGCCGCCAACGGGGCCGATGCCTGACATGCGCTGGCTGCGCCGGCTGTGGCCACGCACGTTGTTCGGCCAGTTGCTGCTGATAATGGTCAGCGGCACCGTGCTGATCCAGTTGATGTCCAGCAGCATCTGGTTCGATGTGCGTTTTGCCCAGGTTCTCGAGGCCCCTGTCCGGCTGATTGCCGCACGCAGCGCGCCGTTGATCGCCCAGGCTGACTGCCGTGCCGGTGCATTGCAGGCGCCAGCGCATTACCAAGTGCGTTGCAGCGAAGCCCTGCCCACGCCGGTGCAGGACGAGCGCCGCGGGCGCAGGCGTGTCGAGCTGTTGCTGCACCAGGCCCTCGAGTACGAGTTGGGGCATGCCCAGGACGTGCGCCTGATGAAGGTGCAGCTGACCGACGAACAGGGCCAGCCGATCGTCTGGCGCAGCCTGTTCGGCCTGCGCACGGCCCAGGCGCATCTGCAGTTCGCGGTACCGTTGGCCGATGGGCATTGGCTGACCATCGAGGGCCAGGAACTGCAAGGCTGGAGCGGCGAGTCGGCCTGGGTGCTGATCAGCGATTACCTGTTGCGGGTGTATGCGCTGCGCATCGTCGCGGTATTGCTGGTGTGCCTGATAGCCGTGCGCCTGTGCCTGCGCCCGCTGCGGCGCCTGGCCGATGCCGCGCGCGGCCTGGGCAGCAACCTCGAGCAGCCGCCCTTGGCGCTGGATGGCCCGGAGGAAGTGCGCCAGGCGGCCCAGGCCTTCAACGCCATGCAGCAGCGGCTGATCGCGATGGTCAACGACAAGGCCTACTTCCTGGCCGCCGTGTCCCACGACCTGCGCACCCCGCTGACGCGCATGCGCCTGCGCCTGGAGCGCTTGCCGGACGACGAAAACCGGCAACGCCTGCGGCAGAACATCGCGCAGATGGACAACATGATCGGCCAGGTGCTCGATTACCTGCGCGCGGGGGAGCAGCAGAACTTGCAACAGGTAGACCTGGACCGGCTGGTGGTGCGCCAGTGCGCGGAGCTGGCCACTGCCGAAGAGCCGTTGCCGGTGCATGGCCAGGGGGGCAGCCTGCGGGTCGATGCCCTGCTGCTGCAGCGCTGCCTGCAGAACCTGCTGGTCAATGCGTTGCGTTATGCCAAGGAAGTTTCGGTCACGCTGGAGCAGGCGACCACAGGGGTGTTCATCCATATCGATGACCGCGGCCCGGGGATTGCGCCGAGCCTGCTGGCGACCATCATCGACCCGTTCGTGCGTGGTGAAGGGTCGCGCAACCAGGCGTCCGGGGGGTATGGGCTGGGGTTGAGCATCGCCCAGCGGATTGCTGCCAGCCATGGGGGCGAGTTGCTGCTGGCGAACCGCGAGGGGGGTGGGTTGCGGGTCAGCGTGTTGCTGCCTCGCTAACACTTTTGTGGAGGAGGAACTGTGCCGCCTGTGCTGGCCTCATCGCCGGCAAGCCAGCTCCCACCGGAACTGCGCATGGCTTGAAATCGGTGCGGTCGAGGTGGGAGCAGGCTTGCCGGCGATGAGGCCAGCACAGGCAACACAACCACAATCAGGTAACAGTCTTTTACCGATTACCCAGGTTTTCCCCTCCCCGCCTTTGCCTATCCTATGCCCGGTCATCCTGCCTGCGATGGACCCATGAAACACTCTCTACCCAGCCGCTACGCCTGCCTCGCCCTCTGCCTGCTGTTCACCTTCGCCAGCCTGCCGCTGCTACCCCAGCATGCCTGGCTGTGGCCGTTGACACTGATCACCGCGCTGCTCAGCCTGGTCGGCCTGAACGACCTGCGGCAAAGCCACCACGCCGTGCGCCGCAACTACCCGATCCTGGGCAACATCCGCTACCTGATCGAAACCATCCGCCCGGAGATCCGCCAGTACCTGATCGAGGGCGACGACGACAAGCTGCCGTTCTCCCGCTCGCAGCGCTCGCTGGTCTACGCCCGGGCCAAGAACGAAAGCGCCGAGAAGGCCTTCGGCACCCTCAACGATGCCTACAAGCCCGGCTTCGAGTTCATCAGCCATTCCATGCTGCCAGTGGCCACGCCAGACCCGGCATCGTTCCGCATCGCCATTGGCGGGCCGCAATGCCGCCTGCCCTATTCGGCATCTATCTTCAACATCTCGGCCATGAGCTTCGGCGCCCTCAGCGCCAACGCCATCGCTGCCCTGAACCGCGGTGCACGCATGGGCCGTTTTGCCCATGACACCGGCGAAGGCAGCATCAGCCCGTACCACCGCGAACATGGCGGTGACCTGATCTGGGAAATCGGCAGTGGCTACTTCGGCTGCCGCACCGAGGACGGCCGCTTCGACCCACAGCGATTCGCCGAGCAGGCGCGCTCGCCACAGGTGAAGATGATCGAGATCAAGCTCAGCCAGGGCGCCAAGCCGGGCCACGGCGGCATCCTGCCGGGGCACAAGGTCAGCCCCGAAATTGCCGCAACCCGTGGCGTGCGCGTGGGCGAAGATTGCATCTCGCCAGCGGCGCACAGTGCCTTCCGCACGCCAGTCGAGTTGCTGCAGTTCGTGGCCAGCCTGCGCGAGCTGTCGGGCGGCAAGCCGGTGGGGTTCAAATTCTGCCTGGGCCACCCTTGGGAGTTCATGGGCATTGCCAAGGCCATGCTGGCCACTGGCATCACTCCGGACTTCATCGTCGTCGATGGCAAGGAAGGCGGCACCGGGGCGGCGCCACGCGAGTTCAGCGACAACATGGGCGTGCCGATGCGCGAGGGCCTGATGTTCGTGCACAACACCCTGGTCGGCCTGAACCTGCGCGCCGGCATCCGCATTGGCGCGGCGGGCAAGATCGTCAGCGCCTTCGACATCGCCAGCGTGCTGGCCATCGGGGCGGACTGGGTCAACTCCGCGCGCGGCTTCATGTTCGCCATTGGCTGCATCCAGTCGCAGAGCTGCCATACCAACAAATGCCCGACCGGGGTGGCCACGCAAGACCCGCTGCGCCAGCGCGCCTTGGTGGTGCCGGACAAGGCCGAGCGGGTGGCCAGCTTCCACCGCAACACGCTGCATACGTTGGCCGAAATGTTGGCTGCCGCGGGCCTGGAACACCCTTCGGAACTCAAGCCCAAGCACCTGGCGCGGCGTATCAGCCCTAGCGAAATCGGGCTGTTCTCGGACCTGCACACGTTCCTTAAACCGGGCGAATTGCTCAGTGGCTCGATTGAAAGCGAGTTTTATGCGCGGATGTGGCGGATGGCGCGTAGTGACAGCTTTGGGCCGGAGACTGGGGAGGGAGAGGTGAAGGTTGCTGGGGTGCGGCGCAGGGAAGTGGTGGAGACGGCGTGAAAGCCGGGGGCCGGGTTGCGGCCCTTTCGCGACACAAGGCCGCTCCTACAGAATCGTGTGGGAGCGGCCTTGTGTCGCGATGGGCTGCAAAGCAGCCCCTAGGCCATCAGATCAGGATCAGAAGATGCTGATCGGGTACTCGACGAATACGCGGACTTCGTTGCCGTCGTCGTTGTAACCGTTCTGCTGCACGGCGTTGTTGGTACGCACGAACGAGCTACGCAGCTTGATCGACAGGTCCTTGGCCGGGCCGTCCTGCACCACGTAACGGATCTGGTTGAAGATCTCGCGCTCTTTACCTTCACCGAAGCCCTGCGGGTTGTCGACGTTGCGGGTGTTGATGTTGTCACCCACCACGTAGGCCAGCTTGTAGGTCAGGCCCGGGATGCCGTAGGCACCGAAGTCCAGGCCGTAGCCCAGCTGCCAGGAGCGCTCGTCTTCGGCGTTGAAGTCGGACCAGTACGAGTTGGCCAGGTAGATGGTCGAACCACCGTCACCCACGCCACCCTCGTTCTGGTACCAGCCGTAGTTGTAGCCGGTGCTGCCGGTGCTGCGCTGGTGGGCGATGGTGAACGAGTGCGCACCGAACGCGTAGGTCGCTGCCAGGCTCCAGATGGTGTTGGAGTCGCCGTTGAGTTTGGCGCTCTTGACGAACTTGTTGTCGATGTCCGACTTGTAGCCGTTGAAGTCCAGGGTCAGGGACTGGTCGTTGGCAATCGGGAAGACGTAGTTCAGGCCCAGGTAGTGCTTCTTCATCACGTCTTCGTTGTCGGCGGTGTACAGCGAAGCGGTGAAGTTGTCGGTGAACTTGTAGCTACCACCGAGGACGTTGATCGACTTCAGGCCACCACCGTCACGGCGCTCGGCGCTCTTGCGCGCTTCCTGGGTGAAGCGGCCGGCGTTCAGTTCCAGGCCCTGGATCTCTTTGGAGGTGATCAGGGTACCGGTGAAGCTTTCTGGCAGCAGACGGGCGTCGTCGTACTGCAGCACTGGCAGTGCCGGCATCTGGTCACCGTACTTGAGCACGGTGTTGGAGATGCGGAACTTCACTGCAGCGCCACCACGGGCCAGGTTGTGCGGCGAGTTGGCGTTGCCGTTCTCGTCCTTGAAGTCCGAAGGCTTGAAGAAGTCGACACCGGCGCCACCGTTGTGGCCCTTGCCGCCATCCAGACGCACGGCGTACAGGCCGAATGCATCGACGCCGACACCGACGGTGCCCTGGGTGAAGCCGGAGGAGAAGTTGGCGATGACGCCCTGGCCCCATTCGATCTGGTCGTCGGTGCCGTGCTTCTTGTCACGATTGATGTAGGCGTTACGCAGCAGGACGTTGGCGTGGCTGTCCTCGATGAAGCCTTTGCTGTCGGCCTGATCATTGGCCTGTGCCTGGGTCGCGGCGATCATCGCCAGGGCGACCAGGCTGATCCTGGTTTTCAACATGTTGTTTTCCTTATTTCTTAATCAAAAACGCTCTGCAATATGACGCCAGGAACCAACGCCCCTTCGTAGGTTCGACGCTATGCGGATCCAGACTGGAAGGCCTGCCGGAAATCACACGGCGGCCTCTGGCAGCAGCATGGCCAAGATCATGGCCAGCAGGCGTTGGCCGAATCCTAGCCGTGTGCGATTACAAATGTCAAAAAGTCGTGAAATGCAGGTTGATATAACCAAAATCGCGCGCTTGCCTGGTGCATTTCCATGCAGGTTTGCGCTATCAGCGGACAATTTATCTCGTGTGAGAAATAGCCTTTTGATCGAATGGACAATTTCCTGCGAGGGCTTTCGCAGCACAAGGCTGCTCCTACAGGGAAACGCGGCGCGGTGGAGACCGTAACAAACTGACACAGATGTAATGACAAGCCTTTACAAATACTCAAGCAATAGCAAATAACAAGCATTACCATCCGCATCTCTTTTTCACCTGCTCGATCCGGATGTGCCCATGCTTGTACCCTGCCGTCTTTCACCCCTGACGCTTGGCCTGTCGCTGCTGTTCGGCGCCAGCCTGGCCAGTGCCGCCACCACCACCCTGCCGGAACTGTCGGTAACCGCCGACAGTGAGCGCGAAGAGGACAACCCGCGAGTCAAGGAGGTAAGCACCGCGACCCGCACCTCGACGCCGGTACGCTATGTGCCGCAGGCCATCGACACGGTAAAGACCGTCAACGTGCTGGATTACGGCAGCAACACCCTGGGCAAGGCGCTGGAAGGCATCCCCAACGTCAGCAGCGGTGCCGACACCCGCTTCGACAGCGTGCGCATCCGCGGCTTCGAAGCCAGCAACGACTTCTACCTGGACGGCATTCGCGACGACAGCCAGTACATCCGCGACCTGCATAACATCGAGCGGGTCGAAGTGCTCAAGGGGCCGGCAGCGGTGCTTTATGGCCGTGGCAGCCAGGGCGGTATCGTCAACCGGGTGAGCAAGGCGCCGGAGCACGGCCGCCGTTCGAGCATCGAGGCGCAGGCCGGCAGCGAAGACCTGCGCAGCCTGTATGCCGACCTCAGTGCCGACCCCAGCGACACCGTCAGCCTGCGCCTGAACATGGGCAACCAGGACAACAACAGCTTCCGCGACGGCATCGACGGCAACCGCCAGCTGTTCGCCCCGTCGATCAGCTGGCAGGTCACCCCCGACCTGAACTGGCTGGTGCAATACGAATACAGCCGCTACAACCGCACCCCGGACCGAGGCATCCCCGGGGTCAACGGCCGCCCGGCCGATGTCGGCCGCAGCACCACTTATGGCGACACACAGCGCGACTATATCGACGACCGCGCCCAGTCGCTGCGCTCGCGCCTGAACTATCAGCTGAACGAAACCTGGCAGTTGCGCCATACCCTTGGCCTGTTCAAGCTCGACAGTGAGTTCGACAACACCTACGTCACGGGCTACGACGCCAGCACCGACACCTTGACCCGCCAGCGCTGGCAGCAGGACCTGAACACCAGAAACCTGTTCAACACCCTGGAGGCCGAGGGCGACTTCGACACCTTGGGCCTGGAGCACAAGCTGTTGCTGGGCCTGGAGTTCGGCAACCAGAAGCGCGACCCGGTGCTGTACAAAGCGGTCGACCAGAAACTCCAGGGCCTGGGCAAGCCCGGCCGCAACCAGCAGCTCAATGGCCCAATGACGTTGTTTAGTGACAACCATACCGTGGTCGATAGCCGCGGCCTTTATCTGCAAGACCAGATCCGCCTGAACGATCAGTGGCAGGTTCTTGCCGGTGTACGCTTCGACCAGTTCGACGTGCAGACCACCAACAAGGATGGCGTGCGCGAAACACAGGACAGCAACAGCACCAGCCCACGCTTGGGTGTGGTCTATACACCGTGGCGCGACCATTCGTTCTACGCCTCGTGGAGCAAGACCTTCTCGCCGGTTGGCGGCGGGCTGATCGGCATCACCCCAGGCGCAAAAGGCAACGGTAACGACGCCAAGCCGGAAGAAACCCGTCAGAAGGAAATCGGCGTGAAGAGCGACTGGCTCGACCAGCGCCTGACCACCACCCTGGCCATCTACGAGCTGGAGCTGTACAACCGCCGCACCCGCGACCCGCTTGTCCCGGAAAACATCTTGCTCAGCGGCATGCAGCGTTCGCGCGGTATCGAGCTGACCGCCACCGGCAACATCGTTGGCAACTGGTACGTGCGCGGTGGCATCGGCCTGCAGGACGCGACCATCGTCAAGGACAACAACGGCCAGGAAGGCAACCGTATCAATGACGTGGCCAAGCGCAACGGCAGCCTGTTCGTGACCTGGAAACCGGAACTGGGCTGGTACGCCGAAACCGGCCTGACGTTGGTAGGCGAGCGTTATGCGGACAACCAGAACACCACGGTGCTGCCGGGGTATGGCCGCTGGGATGCACTGGCGGGGTACCGCACGCATGACTGGGATGTGCGGGCGGCGCTGAGCAATATCGCCGACAAGACCTATTACAGCTCGGCAACCAGTGCGGCGCAGATCCAGGTGGGTGACCCGCGTAGCCTGGTGGTGACTGGCAGCTACAGATTCTGATCTTTATTGCCTGTGCCGGCCCCTTCGCGGCTAAAGCCCTCCCACAGGGACCCCACATGTATCGAGCCCAGTGGGGTACCTGTGGGAGCGGCTTTAGCCGCGAAGGGGCCAGCACAGGTTGAAGCAATCGATCAGTGCCACACCGCCATCAGCGCCTGCATTTCTGCTTCGCTGATCAGCCCTTGGGGGTATCGTCCGGCAAGCAGACGTCGTGGGTCGGTCGTCCTGACCCTGATGCTTCCATGGTGTTTCAACCACTTCGCCACAAGTCTGAGCGATTGGTGATTCACTGCCGATGGGCGCAAAGCCGACTCACTTGCTGCATTCATTTCTACACGTACTCCCTGGCCCGTGAGCGGCTAATCTACGTAAGGATTGTTACAGATTCGAGAGCTCAGCATGGCCGAGCTATCTGTCTGAAAAACAATACAAAACATATGCCAGTACAGGCCTGCGGACGGCCCCTGGAAACAAAAAAGCCCGTCATGTGACGGGCCTCTTCATTCACCGTGCGCTCAACGCTTGAACGGCGCCGGCTGCTGCTGTGTCAGGCAGTGGATGTTGCCACCGCCCAACAGCAGCTCACGACCAGGGATCATCACCACCTCGTGGTCGGGGAAAATCTTCGCCAGGATCGCTCTGGCCTCGGCATCTGCCGGGTCGTCGAAGCTAGGCGCAATGATGCCGCCGTTGACGATCAGGAAGTTCACGTACGAGCCGGCCAGGCGCACCGATGGGTCACGCTCCTGGCTGCCTGCCACCTGATCGACCCCGGCGCACTCTTCGGCAGTAGCGAACAGCGGGCCCGGGATCGGCATTTTGTGCACGATGAACTCGCGGCCCTTGGCATCGCGGGTGTTCTTCAGCACCTCCATGGCGGCATGGCAGCGTGCATAGTTGGGGTCGTTGGAATCATCGGTCCAGGCCAGTAACACTTCGCCCGGGCGCACGTAACAGCAGAAGTTGTCGACATGGCCATCGGTCTCGTCGTTGTACAGGCCATCCGGCAACCAGACCAAGGTGTCCACCGCCAGATGATCGCGCAGCACCGCTTCGATCTGCTCGCGGTTCAGGTGCGGGTTGCGGTTGCGATTGAGCAGGCATTCTTCGGTAGTAATCACCGTGCCTTCGCCGTCCACGTGGATCGAGCCGCCCTCGAGCACGAAGCCTTCGGTGTGGTAGCGCTGGCAGCGCTCCATTTCCAGGACCTTGGCCGCCAGCTCCTCGTCACGGTTCCACGGTGCGTACAGGCCGCCGTCGAAGCCGCCCCAGGCATTGAAGCCCCAGTCCACACCACGCACTTCACCCTGGTCGTTGATGACGAAGGTCGGACCGGTGTCACGCACCCAGGCATCGTCATTGCTGATCTCGACCACGCGAATGTTCGGCTGGTCGAGCTGGCGGCGGGCATTCTCGTACTGGCCAGCGGAAACCGCGACGGTTACCGGCTCGAAGCGGGCAATGGCCTTGGCCAGGGTCACATGGGCAGCCTGCGCCGGCTTGCCGCCCAGGCGCCAGTTGTCCGGGCGCTCCGGCCAGACCATCCACACCTGGGTTTGCGGGGCCCACTCGGCGGGCATGTGGAAACCATCGGCACGGGGAGTGGAGTTGAGGGTTTTCATGATTGACCTCTGTGATGGCCCTGAGCCGGACTGTGCTGGGGCGTTTGTCAATTTATAACCGATATATATCGATATTTGAAGCCCGATAATCGGGAAAATCATGAGCGATCAAGGAAATTAAATCGATAAGAATCGATACAACCCCAACCTTGGCCGAGGAGCGAAACGGCACGACATCTACCATAGCCAGCCCTTGTGAATGCCGTTGAAGCCCGAGGCGGAAAAAACGGCCAGACCGGCTAGGGTCAATACATGAGCAGAACGGGCCAGCGAACCGCCATGAACATCATCCCTACCGCGATCCCTGAAGTACTGATCATCGAGCCGAAGGTTTTCGGTGACAGCCGTGGTTTTTTCTTCGAGGCATTCAACGCCCGCGAGTTCGCCCGGCAAACCGGCGTGAAGGCCGAGTTCGTCCAGGACAACCACTCGCGCTCCATCAAGGGTGTCCTGCGTGGCCTGCACTACCAGGTGGAAAACACCCAAGGCAAGCTGGTGCGCGTGGTGCAGGGGGAAATCCGTGATATTGCCGTGGACGTGCGCAAGAGCTCGCCAACCTTCGGCCAATGGGTCGCGGTGCAGCTGTCGGCCGACAATCATCGCCAGTTATGGATTCCACCAGGCTTTGCCCACGGCTTTGCGGTGATGAGCGAGTCGGCCGAGTTCCTCTACAAGACCACCGACTACTACAACCCGGGTGCCGACCGCTGCATCCGCTGGGATGACCCGACGCTGGCCATCGACTGGGGGCTGCAGCAGCCACCGGTGCTGTCGGACAAGGACAAGCTCGGCCTGCCGCTGGCAGAGGCGGAACTGCTACCTTAACTAGCGCATAATTGCGGCAGACTTTTCTGGCGCATTTACGTGATGATTGCAAAACCCACGCCCCCACGCCGTCCCCGCTGGCGCAGCCTGGCCCTGTTGGCCGTGTGCCTGGTCCCGTTATTGTGGCCCCTGCATCACCTGGCCGAACGTTACTACCAGGAAGAACTGGCCTCGCAGAACCGCCAGACCCTCGACCTGTATGTCGCCAACCTGCTCGGTACCCTGCACCGCTATGAAACCCTGCCGCAGATACTCGGCGACCTGCCGGCGCTGCGCGGGGTGCTGGCCGACCCGTTCCGCCTGGAAGCGGTGACCAATGCCAACCGCCTGCTCAAGGACATCGTCCAGCAGACCGGCGCCGAGGTGATGTACCTGATGGACGTCAGCGGCAACACCCTGGCCGCCTCCAACTGGGACAAGCGTGACAGCTTCGTCGGCCGCAACTTCGCCTTCCGCCCGTATTTCAACGAAGCCATGGCCGGCCGCCTGGGGCGCTTCTTTGGCCAGGGCACCACATCGGCCAAGCGCGGTTACTTCTTCGCCGCCGCCGTGCGAGACCGTGAACGCATCGTTGGCGTACTGGTGGTCAAGGTCGACCTCAACCACACCGAAACCTTGTGGGGCCGCACCCCCGAGCAGCTGTTGCTGACCGACCACAATGGCGTGGTCATCCTGACCTCGCGGCCCGACTGGCGCTTCCGCGCGACCCGTGCGCTGACCGAGGCCGAGCGCCAGGCCATCATCGCCATCCAGCCCTACCCGACCCAAGCCCCGCAACCGCTGGTACTCAACCCGGACGCCTGGATCAGCCAGACCCGCGACATCAAGGAAACCGGTTGGCAGGTCAGCATCCTCGCTCCGCGCATGCTGGTCGACCGTTCGGTGCAAACCGTCATGGCCATCGGCGCTGGCACCCTGCTGGTGCTGATACTGCTGGCTGGCCTGGTGATGCAGCGGCGCCGTCACTACATCGACCGCATCGACTTCGAGGCACGCGGCCGCCAGGAACTGGAAAAACGCGTGGCCGAGCGCACCGCCGACCTTGAAGGCCTGAACACCCGGCTCAAGAGCGCCGTACTGGAGCGTGAGAACGCCCAACAGGAGGCCGTGCGCGCCCAGGACGAACTGGTACAGGCCGGCAAGCTGTCGGTGCTCGGCACCATGTCGGCCAGCATCAGTCACGAACTCAACCAGCCGCTGGCCGCCATCCGCAGCTACGCGGAAAACGCCGAGATCCTGCTCGACCACCAGCGAACCGAAGAAGCCCGCGGCAACCTCAAGCTGATTGGCGAGCTGACCGGGCGCATGGCCTCGATCATCGCCCACCTGCGCGCCTTCGCCCGCCGTGACCGCCATGCCCCGGAGAGCGTGGCCCTGCAGCCGGCCCTGGACGACGCCCTGGCGCTGCTGGCCAAGCGCCGCCGGGCAATGGCCGTGGAACTGATCCGCGACCTGCCGGAAGCCACCTTGTGGGTACAGGCCGGCGAGACCCGCCTGCGCCAGGTGCTCGGCAACCTGCTGGCCAATGCCCTCGACGCCCTGACCGAAAAAGCCAACCCGCGCCGCCTGTGGCTAAGTGCCGAACAGCGCGATGACTGCGTCTACCTGTACATTCGCGACAACGGCCCCGGCTTCAGCCGCCAGGCCCTGGAGCACGCCAAGGAGCCGTTCTTCACCACCAAGACCCGCACCCAGGGCCTGGGCCTGGGCCTGGCCATCTGCGAAAGCCTGATGCGTGCCCTGGGCGGTGAACTGCTGCTGGCCAACCACCCGGAAGGTGGCGCACTACTGACCCTGCAGCTGCGTGTGGCCGCGCCTGGCGCTACTTTGCCCAATTCGGAGGACCCCTCGGCATGACCACCGAGACACTGATCGACAGCCGAGCCCAGGTCATCCTGGTCGATGATGACCCGCACTTGCGCCAGGCCCTGAGCCAGACCCTGGACCTGGCCGGGCTCAAGGTGGTCGCCCTGGCCGACGCCCAGGGCCTGGCCGAACGCATCGAGGCCGACTGGCCCGGGGTGGTGGTCAGCGACATCCGCATGCCGGGTATCGATGGCCTGCAGCTGCTGGAACAACTGCACGGCCGTGACAACGAGCTGCCGGTATTGCTGATCACCGGCCACGGTGATGTGCCGCTGGCGGTGCAGGCAATGCGCGCCGGGGCTTATGACTTCCTGGAAAAACCCTTTGCCAGCGACGCCCTGCTGGACAGCGTGCGCCGCGCCCTGGCCCTGCGCCGCCTGGTGCTGGACAACCGCAGCTTGCGCCTGGCCCTGAGCGACCGTCAGCAATTGGCCACCCGCCTGGTGGGCCAGTCGCCGTCCATGCAGCGCCTGCGCGAGCAGATCGGCGCCCTGGCCGGCACCCGCGCCGATGTGCTGATCCTGGGTGAGACCGGTGCCGGCAAAGAGGTGGTGGCCCGCGCCCTGCACGACCTGTCCAGCCGCCGCGACGGGCCGTTCGTGGCGATCAATGCCGGCGCACTGGCCGAGTCGGTGGTCGAAAGCGAGCTGTTCGGCCATGAGCCCGGGGCGTTCACCGGCGCGCAGAAACGCCGCATCGGCAAGTTCGAGTTCGCCAACGGCGGCACACTGTTCCTCGACGAAATCGAGAGCATGAGCCTGGATGTGCAGGTGAAACTGCTGCGCATGCTTCAGGAACGGGTGGTTGAGCGCTTGGGTGGCAACCAGCTGATCCCGCTGGACATCCGCATCATCGCCGCGACCAAGGAGGACCTGCGCCAGTCCGCTGACCAAGGGCGGTTCCGCGCCGATTTGTATTACCGCCTGAACGTGGCGCCGCTGCGTATTCCACCGCTGCGCGAACGCGGCGATGACATCCTGGTGCTTTTCCAGCACTTCGCCGACGCCGCCAGCGAGCGCCATGGTCTGCCGCCACACGCCCTGCAGCCGGCCCAGCGCGCCATGCTGCTGCGTCACGACTGGCCCGGTAACGTACGCGAGCTGCAGAACGCCGCCGAGCGTTTCGCCCTTGGCCTGGAACTGGCTCTGGACGGTCAGGCGCCGCCGGCGGCAATGCCTTCGGTACCGATGCCGAGCGGCAACCTCAGCGAACAGGTCGAGCAGTTCGAGCGCTCGCTGATCGCTGCCGAACTGGCCCAGCCACACAGCTCCATGCGCAGCCTGGCCGAGGCGCTGGGCATCCCCCGCAAAACCTTGCACGACAAGCTGCGCAAGCATGGCTTGAGCTTTGATGGCGGTAGCGGCGGGCATGACGATCAAGAGGACAACCGTTAATGAACACCGATAGCCAGTACCTGCAGACCGTCCTGCACGGCGACATCCCCCTGACCCGCGAAATGGGCCTGGAAGTGCTCGATTGGCAGCAGCACACCCTGCGCCTGCAATTGCCGCTGGCGGCCAACGTCAACCACAAGAGCACCATGTTCGGCGGTAGCCTGTACTGCGCCGCGGTGCTGGTGGGTTGGGGCTGGCTGCACCTGCGCCTGCGCGAGTCGGGTATCGATGACGGGCATATCGTCATCCAGGAAGGGCAGATCAGTTATCCGCTGCCGGTTACCGGGGCGGCGGTGGCGCGCTGTGCGCCGCCGGATGAGAAGACCTGGGAGCGGTTCCTGACCATGTATCAGCGGCGCGGGCGGGCACGGTTGACGCTGGAGACCACGGTGAGCAATGCCGGTAGTGACGAGCCTGCTGTTACCTTCAGCGGCCAATACGTGCTGCACCGCTGACCGCGGGCAAGTACTGATGCCAGTCAGTTAGTGCTGTTGGGTCTGCTGCGCAGCCCATCGCCGGCAAGCCAGCTCCCACAGGTGCAGCGCCATGCTGAAGGTCTGCGCAGTACTTGTGGGAGCTGGCTTGCCGGCGATGGGCCGCAAAGCGGCCCCGGCGATATAGGCGGCGAAGCTGAAGTCCTGAGCTCCAACAGAGTGTGATGATACCCGTCAGATCAGGCTCAGGAAGGCTTCGCGCCAAGCAGCATTTGCCGGCAACGCCAGGAAATGCGGGTTGAGCAACGACTCCCGCGCCGGGTACCGGAACGGCAAGCCGTCCAACCCGATTACCTGGCCACCGGCCCCTTCCACCACGCCCTGCGCCGCCGCGGTATCCCACTGCGAGGTCGGTGCCAGGCGGGGATAGCAATCAGCGCTACCCTCGGCCAACAGGCAGAATTTCAACGAACTGCCGATATTGGCCAGCTCCAGTTCACCCACCGCCGCCCCCAACCCGGCCAACAGCGCTTCCTGTTCCGGGCTGGAATGGCGACGGCTGGCAACCACGGTGAAACGCCCACCTGCCGGCGGCGCGTCGCGAACCTGGATCGGCTGCGGAGCCTCACCCGCTTCCGCACGCCAGGCGCCCAACCCACGCCCACCGAAGTAGCAGCGCCCGTTGGTCGGCATGGATACCACGCCGAACACCACCTCGCCGTTTTCGACCAGGGCGATGTTGACCGTGAACTCCTCGCTGCCGGCGATGAATTCCTTGGTGCCGTCCAGCGGGTCGACCAGCCACCAGCGGCTCCAACCCTGACGCTCGGCCAGCGGAATGTTGCAATCCTCTTCAGACAGCACCGGGATCTGCGGCGCCAGCGCCAGCAGGCCATCGGCAATCACCCGGTGCGCCGCCAGGTCGGCGGCGGTGACCGGCGAATCGTCGGCCTTGTTGGTCACGGCCACATCGGCGCGCCAGAACGGCAAGATCGCTTCGCCCGCCGCAAGGGCCAGCTTGACCACTTCGTGCATCAATTGCAGGTCGTTCATGCTTCCAGCAGCCCCCGCTGAATCAGTAGGTCACGCGCCAGATACAACGCCGCCAAGGCACGCCCCTCGGTGAACTGTGGGTGCATGGCCAGGGCCGAGAGTTCGCGCAGGTTAACCTTGTCGACCCGCATCGGCTCCGGCTCATCGCCCTCCAGGCGCTCCTCGTACAGGTCGCTGGCCAGCACCACCTGGATCTTCTGGCTCATGTAGCCCGGCGACAGCGACAGCTCGGTCAGGTGCTCCAGCTGGCGCGCGCCAAAACCGGCCTCTTCCTTGAGCTCCCGGTCGGCTGCCGCCAGCACGTCCTCGCCCGGCTCGATCAGGCCTTTGGGCAACGACAGCTCGTATTCGTCGGTGCCGCCGCAGTATTCCTCTACCAGCACCGCGTGCTCGGCATCGAGCATGGCCACGATCATCACCGCGCCGTAACCATTACCCCGGCCCACCAGGCGCTCGTAGGTACGCTCGTTGCCATTGCTGAAGCGCAATTGCACGGCTTCGACGCGAAACAGGCGGCTGCTGGCGACGATTTCGCGGCTGAGGACGGTGGGTTTCTGGCGCATGGGGCGGCTCCTTGGCGTGAACGGGTTACTATACCGTGGCTTGCCGACTGATCGAGAGTTTCCCATGCCTGTTCTTCCCTGGTCCGCCATCGATACCGTCCTGCTGGACATGGATGGCACCCTGCTCGACCTGCATTACGACAACCGCTTCTGGCTGGACCACCTGCCCCAGCGCTATGCCGAGCTGCACGGGGTGAGCCGTGCCATGGCGGAAATGGAACTGCAGCCGCTGTTCGAACGCAATGCCGGCACGCTTAACTGGTATTGCCTGGACTTCTGGAGCCGCGAATTGCGGCTGCCGATCCGTGAGCTGAAACAGGAAATCGCCGACCTGATCGCCCTGCGCCCGGATGCCGATACTTTCCTTGCCGCGATCCGCGACGCGGGCAAGCGCGTGGTGATGATCACCAATGCGCACCGGGATTCGCTGTCACTGAAGCTGGAGCGGGTGGAGCTGGCGCCGTACTTCGAACGGCTGATCAGCTCGCATGACTACGGCTACCCGAAGGAAAGCCCGCAGTTCTGGGACGCGTTGCAGGCGGACATCGGCTTTGAACCGGAGCGCAGCCTGTTCATCGATGACACCTTGGCGATTCTGCGCAGTGCGCGACGGTTTGGCGTGGGGCATCTGCTGGCGGTGCGCCAGCCGGATAGCCAGGCAGGGCCGCGGGATACCGAGGAGTTTGCGGCGGTGGAGGATTACCGGGAATTATTGGTAGGCCTGTGAGGGCCCTTTCGCCGGCAAGCCAGCTCCCACATGTACCTCGCAGGCCCTCAGGCCTGTGGTAATCCTGTGGGAGCTGGCTTGCCGGCGATAGGGCCGGTACAGGCTGCAGAGATCAGTCAGGAATACGCAACACCTGCCCCGGATAGATCTTGTCCGGGTGCTTGAGCATCGGTTTATTGGCCTCGAAGATCTTCTGGTATTTGTTGGGGTCGCCATACACCTTCTTCGAAATGGCGCTCAACGTATCACCCTTTTCCACCGTCACGAACCGCGCGGCCTTGGCCACCGGTCCGGTCACGGTGATCTGGTCATCCACACTGGCAACGCCCGCGACGTTACCCGCCGCCAGGATGATCTTCTCCTTCTCCTCCTGGCTGGCCACCTCACCCTTGAGGATGATCGTGTCTCCCTCTACAGTGACCGTGATATTCGGGTTGCCCAGGCCGACACTTTCCACGTGTTTCTTCAGTTGCTCTTCGGCATTGGCATTGCCGGGGGTCAGCAGGTCGATCAACTTCTCGCCCGCTTCCTTGACGAAACTGAACAAGCTCATAACGCTCTCCTTGTTGACGAAACCTCGGACACAGCAGTCTAGGCCAGCTTTTCCCCTGGCGCCCCATGCGACCAATCGACGCGGTCTATCAAGGCATAGACCCTAGCGATTAGACGCCGCCAGCCCGCACGCCTAGGCTTGTGCTATCTGAAAGTTGCCGATAGCCCGATGAACAGTCAGCTCCGATGAACAGCAAGCCTCCGGTCTGCGCGGCCTCATCGCCCTTGACCATGCCCGCCGCCAGCAACACCTACGATTACGTCCAGCTCAACGATGCCAGACGCGACAGCACGCCCCTGGCCGAAGAAGTGGCCCTGGCCATTGCCTACAACGGCCTGAACCAGGCGGTGATGCTGGTCAGCCCCACCGACCTGGAAGACTTCGCCGTCGGCTTCAGTGTCGGCAGCGGCATAGTCGAAGGCACAACGGAAATCTACGACCTGAAACTCTCCGGCAGCGGCTCGGCAATGTACGCCGACCTGGAGATTTCCAGCCGTGCGTTCTGGAACCTGAAAAACCAACGCCGCCAGTTGGCCGGCACCAGTGGTTGCGGCCTGTGCGGGGTCGAAGCGCTGGAGCAGGCACTGCCAGAGCTGGCCAAGCTGCCTGGCGCACCTTTGCCACCCGCGCAATGGTTGGTCGGCCTGCGTGAGCGCATCGATGCCTTCCAGCCCCTCGGCCAACACTGCGGCGCGGTGCATGCGGCGCTGTTCATGGACCGCCACGGCGAACTGCTGCTCGGCCGCGAAGACATCGGCCGGCACAACGCCCTCGACAAGCTGATCGGCGCCTTGCTGCGCCAAGACATCGACAGCCAGGGTGGCCTGGCCATCGTCACCAGCCGCTGCAGCCTGGAGCTGATCCAGAAGGTGCTGCGGGCCGGTATCCAGACCCTGGTCAGCCTGTCGGCGCCCACCGGCCTTGCCCTGCAATGGGCGCGCAAACACAACCTCAACCTTATTCATTTGCCCAAGCACAGCGCACCGCGGGTCTACAGCCCAGCGGCGGAGTCGTAACAGTCGTGACCTCGTACCAACACCTCCCGGACAACGCCCCAGCCTCTCCACCTCGTTACAAGCCCTACCACGGCCCCGCCGGTGGCTGGGGCGCGCTGCGCAGCGTGGCCAAGGCCTGGGTTGGCAGCGATAACGCGCTGAAGAACATTCGCGCGCTGCTCAAGACCAACCAGAACGGCGGCTTCGATTGCCCCGGCTGTGCCTGGGGCGACTCGCCGGAAAGCGGCATGGTCAAGTTCTGCGAGAACGGTGCCAAGGCAGTGAACTGGGAGGCGACCAAGCGCCGCGTCGATGCCGCCTTTTTCGCCCGCTACAGCGTCACTTCGCTGCTGCAGCAGAGCGACTACTGGCTGGAGTACCAGGGGCGCCTGACCGAGCCGATGGTCTATGACGCGTCCAGCGACCGCTACCGGCCGATCAGCTGGGAAGCCGCCTTCACCCTGATCGCTCGCGAGTTGAACAAGCTGGCCAGCCCTGACCAGGCCGAGTTCTACACTTCGGGGCGCGCCAGCAACGAAGCAGCGTACCTGTACCAGCTGTTCGTGCGGGCCTACGGCACCAACAACTTCCCCGACTGCTCGAACATGTGCCACGAGGCCAGCGGCGTGGCCCTGGGGCAAAGCGTCGGGGTCGGCAAGGGCACCGTCACCTTCGACGACTTCGAGCACGCCGACGCGATTTTCGTCTGGGGCCAGAACCCCGGTACCAACCACCCGCGCATGCTCGACCCGCTGCGCGATGCGGTAAAGCGCGGTGCCCAGGTGGTGTGCATCAACCCGCTCAAGGAGCGTGGCCTGGAGCGCTTCCAGCACCCGCAGAACCCGCTGGAGATGCTGACCAACAGCGACCGGCCGACCAACACCGCATTCTTCCGCCCGGCCTTGGGCGGCGACATGGCGCTGCTGCGCGGCATGGCCAAGTTCGTCCTGCAATGGGAACGCGAAGCCCAGGCCAACGGCGAACCGGCAGTCTTCGACCACGCCTTCATCGCCGAACATGGCCATGGCGTCGACGACTACCTGGCGGTAGTGGATGCCACCCCGTGGGAGCACATCCAGACCCAGTCCGGCCTGGCGCTGGCCGACATCGAACTGGCCGCGCGCATGTACTGCCGTGGCAAGCGGGTGATCATGTGCTGGGCGATGGGCATTACCCAGCACCGCCACTCGGTGCCGACCATCCAGGAAATCGTCAACCTGCAGATGCTGCGCGGCAATATCGGCGTGCCAGGCGCAGGACTGTGCCCGGTGCGTGGCCACAGCAACGTGCAGGGTGACCGCACCATGGGCATCAACGAGCGCCCGCCGGTGGCCCTGCTGGACGCCATCGAGCAGCGCTTCGGCTTCCCCGTGCCCCGGCACAACGGCCACAACACCGTCGAGGCGATCCATGCCATGCTCGACGGCCGGGCCAAGGTATTCATCGGCCTGGGCGGCAACTTCGCCCAGGCAACGCCGGACACCGAGCGCACCGCCCAGGCACTGCGCAACTGCGAGCTGACCGTGCACATCAGCACCAAGCTCAACCGCAGCCACCTGGTGCACGGCAAGCAGGCACTGATCCTGCCGTGCCTGGGGCGCACTGACATCGACCTGCAGGCAGAAGGGCCACAGGCGGTAACGGTAGAGGACTCGTTCAGCATGGTCCACGCCTCCAATGGCCAGCTGAAGCCGCTGTCAACGCAGATGCGCTCGGAGCCGGCGGTCATCGCCGGTATCGCCGCCGCCACCCTGGGCAAGAAGCCCGTGGACTGGCACTGGCTGGTGGCTGACTACGACCGTATCCGCGAGCTGATCGGCGACACCATCGCCGGCTTCAGCGGCTTCAACCAGCGCCTGCGCGAGCCGGGCGGTTTCTACCTGGGCAACAGCGCCGCCAGCCGCGAATGGAATACCAGTACCGGCCGCGCGAACTTCAAGGCCAACCTGCTGCCCGACACGCTGCTCGACGAGCGTGTACGGGCCAGCGGCCAGGTGCCAGACCTGATCATGCAGTCAATGCGCTCGCACGATCAGTACAACACCACCATCTACGGCCTGGACGACCGCTACCGTGGCGTGCGTGGCCAGCGCGAGGTGCTGTTCGCCAACGAAGCCGACATCATCCGCCTGGGCTTCCAGCCGGGGCAGCAGGTCGACATCGTGTCGTTGTGGGGGGATGAGCATGTGCGCCGTGTGCACGGCTTCACCCTGCTGGCCTTCGACATCCCGGCCGGGCAGGCGGCGGCGTACTACCCGGAGGTGAACCCGCTGGTGCCGCTGGAGAGCATTGGCGATGGCAGCCATACGCCGACGTCGAAGTTCATTGCCATCAAACTGGAGCGGGCGCGGGACGACGGGCGCATCCTGTAGGAACGGTGTTGGCCTCTTCGCGGGTAAACCCGCTCCCACAGAGGCAACTCAAGGACCGAGAGCGGTGATATCCCTGTGGGAGCGGGTTTACCCGCGAAGAGGCCGGAAGCCCCTGCGCAAAAATCAAAAAAGCCCTGTTCCATAGCGGTTCAGGGCTTCGTCATAAAGGTCTCAGACAGCGAAAAAACGATAAAGTTTCACAGCCGTTACCGTCGTGGTTATGACGACGACCGCCGCCACTGGGACCGCGGCCATCATTACGGCCATCGCAAGCACAAGCGCCACTGGCGCGACTAACGCCTGAGGGCCCTGCCCCGGCAACAAAAGCCCCGCCCCTGCCAGCGGGGCTTTTTTATGCCTGCTGTTCCAGCACTACACCAGACAGGATCACCTGCAGCGTCTCTGGCAATGCCACTGGCCGGCCACTGGCGCGTTCGATGAACACCTGCACCACCGTGCCTGCCGCACACGCCTCCGGCTCCCCTGGGCGGAACAGGGCCAGGCGGTACTCCACCGTGCTGCCCGCCAGGCGCGTCACCCCCAGCCCCACTTCCAGTACATCCGGGAACCCTGGCAGCGCGTAGAAATCCGCCGCCGAACTGACCACGAAGGCCGCCAGCTCGCCGTCACGCAGGTCCAGTTCGGCCTGTTCGACGAGGAACGCTTGGATGGCGGTTTCGAAAAAGCCATGCACGGTGGCACCGGCGACGTGGCCATTCAGGTCATTGTCCTGGGGGCGAGTGAGGATGGGGTGGAAGTGGGAGAAGGCAGTGCGCTGAGGGGATTCGGTCATCTGGCTGGCTCTTGTCTTCGCAATGAATGCTGACAGTGAAACAGAAAAACCGGATTTCCGCTGCTTGTGCCGGCCTCTTCGCGGGTCACGCTCCTACAAGAGACTGCACTCGCCGGGAATCAGAAAACAAAAAAGCCGCCCCAAGGGGCGGCTTTCTCGTTGCGGGCGGGTGCAGCTTACAGCTGCGGGCCAGCGGCCTTGATGGCGTCGGAAACTTCGAACTTCTTGAAGTTTTCGATGAACAGCTTGGCCAGGCCTTTGGCGGCCTCGTCGTAGGCAGCCTTGTCAGCCCAGTTGGTGCGCGGGTTGAGCAGCTCGGTATCAACGCCCGGAACGGCCTTAGGCACGTCCAGGTTGATGATGTCCAGGTGCTCGGTTTCGGCACCGATCAGCGCGCCGCTCTGGATCGCAGCGATCACGGCACGTGTGGTCGGGATGCTGAAGCGCTTGCCAACGCCGTAGCCACCGCCGGTCCAGCCGGTGTTGACCAGGTAGACCTTCGAGTCGAAGCCCTTGATACGCTTGATCAGCAGCTCGGCGTACTCGCCAGCCGGGCGCGGGAAGAACGGGGCGCCGAAGCAGGTGGAGAAAGTCGACTTGATGCCGCTGCCCGAACCCATTTCGGTGGAACCGACCAGCGCGGTGTAGCCGGACAGGAAGTGGTAGGCAGCCTGCTCGTTGTTCAGGATCGAAACCGGAGGCAGAACACCAGTCAGGTCGCAGGTCAGGAAGATGACTGCGTTCGGCTCGCCGCCCAGGTTCGCTGCGGAACGCTTGGCAACGTGCTCCAGCGGGTAGGCCGCACGGCTGTTCTGGGTCAGGCTGACATCGGTGTAGTCGGCGTGCTTGTTGGCGTCGAGGACGACGTTTTCCAACACGGCGCCATGCTTGATGGCTTTCCAGATGACCGGCTCGTTCTTCTCGGACAAGTCGATGCACTTGGCGTAGCAGCCGCCTTCGATGTTGAAGACCACGCCCTCGCCCCAGCCGTGCTCGTCGTCACCGATCAGGTAACGGCTTTCGTCGGCCGACAGGGTGGTCTTGCCGGTGCCGGACAGGCCGAAGAACAAGGTCACATCGCCTGCTTCGCCGATGTTGGCGGCGCAGTGCATCGGCAGCACGTCGGCAGCCGGCAGCAGGAAGTTCTGCACCGAGAACATGGCTTTCTTCATTTCGCCGGCGTAGCGCATGCCAGCGATCAGCACCTTCTTCTGGGCGAAGTTGATGATCACGCAACCATCGGAGTTGGTGCCGTCACGCTCAGGCTCGCACACGAAGTTGGCGACGTTGAGGACCTGCCACTCGCCACGGCCAGCCGGGTTGTACTGCTCCGGGTTGATGAACAGGCAACGACCGAACAGGTTCTGCCAGGCAGTCTGGGTGGTCATCTTCACCGGCAGGTAGTGCTCGGCGGCCGCCCCTACGTGAACGTAGGAAACGAAGTGATCCTGGGCGTTGTTGAACGCCTCGACGCGGTCCCACAGGGCATCGAACTTGTCGGCCGGGAACTTGCGGTTGATCGGGCCCCAGGCAATGGCGTCCTGGGTGGAAGGCTCTTCGACGATGAAACGGTCAGCCGGCGAACGGCCAGTACGGTGACCGGTCTCCACGACCAGTGCGCCAGTATCGGCTAGTACGCCTTCACCGCGTTGCAGCGCTTCTTTTACCAGCTCATCGACGCTCAGGTCGGTGTACACGGTGTTGTTGGCTTGCGTCATGAGATACCCCATCCGGCCCGAGGCCGAGTGCTCCAAACGTTTTGTAGTTGTCTTGAAAAAACTACTACAGCGAAAAAAGTGGCCGGATTATGCCAGAAACGCCCAAAAAAAGTAGGCCCCTCCTGTCAGAACTGCGCTTTTGCGCAATTCGACAGGAGATTGTCCTGTAGTTAAACGTTTCAGTGACGAGTTTCTGAGGCTACGTCAGTGCCGCCACCGGCAAACAGTTGCGCCACATCGCTGGCGTCGAAGAAATAGCGCTCGTTGCAGAACTGGCAATCGATCTCCACCTGCCCGCCGCATTCTTCCACCAGCGCCTTGGCATCGTGCTCGCCCAAACTGACCAGCGCATTGCCGGAACGTTCGCGAGAGCAGCTGCAGTTGAAGCGCAACGGCTGGATATCGAACAGGCGCACGGCATCTTCGTGGTACAGGCGGTGCAGCAGGGTTTCGTTGTCCAGCGCCCACTCATCGGCCTTGAGCGTGGTGGCCAATGCCACAACGTGCTGCCAGCTTTCTTCACGCTCTTCATCGTCCGGCTGGCGATCGCGCGGCAGTTGCTGCAGCAGCAGACCACGGGCCTTGCCGCCTTCGGCGTTGAGCCAGAAGCGCGTGTTGAGCTGTTGCGACTGGACGAAGTAGTTGGTGAAGCACTCCGACAGGGTGGCGCCGTCGAGGTCGACGGTGCCCTGGTAGCGCTGGCCCTTGACGGGATCGATGGTCAGGGTCAGGTGGCCGTCGGGCATCAGCTGCGACAGGGTAGCATCCGCCGGGATCTGGTCCGCTTCGTAACGGGCCATGCCACGGATGTCCCGGTCACCCGAACATTCGACCATCAACAGCGGGATCGGCCCTGCGGAACGCGCCTGCAGAATCAGCAGGCCGTCGAACTTCAGCGCCCCCACCAGCAAGGCGGTGGCGGCCATCAGCTCGCCCAGCAGTGCCTGCACCGGCTGCGGGTACTCATGACGCGCCAGCACCGCGGCGTAGCTGTCATCGAGAGACACCCACTCGCCGCGCACATCGCGCTCGTCGAAGATGAAACGTTGGGTGAAATCGGTATCAGGCAAGTCGCTCATAGGTTTTGGCTATCTGAAAAATGATGACAAAATGGTTACAAGGGTTGTCGGAAAACATGCGAGAACCCCGTGACAGAGCGCTCACAAGGCGCTCCGATTCCTGTTTGCAATAGAGGTATTTTATGGACAATCGACCACTGTTCCAAGCAAGGTGGTCCTGGGGGCCATTGGCAGCCTGTACGCTGCTTCCTATCGCTCTACTGTGTTTCTGGTTATGGCCCATTGGCCAGATCTTGTGCCTGACTTTCGACGAGTGGCTGTTCCACAGCCTGAATGCGCCGCTGGCCGACAACACCACCTGGCGCTACATCTGGACCGTCGGTAGCCTGCGCCCATTCGACATCGTCGTCGGCCTGATCCTTCTGGCAGTGCTTATCCGTGGTGACTGGGTGTTCAAGGCAACCCAGGTGCGCCAGGCCTTTTTCGGCTTCCTGGTCACGCTAATCCTCTTAGTGGTGATTCGCGCGCTGTTTTCCAAGTGGGTGGATGCAGCCGGCTGGCAGCACAAGAGCCCGTCGATGATGTTCGACGAGGTGGTGCACCTCAGCGACTACTATCCGAACCTGGAGGCGGCCTGGGAGCTCAAGGACCGTTCCAGCAAGAGTTTCCCGGGGGATCATGCCTCGGTACTGCTGGTCTGGGCGCTGTTCATGAGCGTGTTCAGCCGCCGCCTGGTGCAGTACCTGGTGGTCTGGGGGCTGGCGGTATTGTTCATGTTGCCGCGCCTGGTGGCCGGTGCCCACTGGGGGCAGGATGACTACATCGGCGGGCTGCTGATGGCGGTGCTGGCGTTGGGCTGGAGCTGCTATACGCCGCTGGCGGCCAAGGGGAGTGCAGTGCTGCTGCGCTGGACGGCGCCGTTGTTCGCGATAGCGGCCAAGTTACCGTTGGTCGGGCGCTTGGCGGTGACCCGCTAGATCCTTGGGGCTACTGCGTAGCCCATCGCGGCACAAGGCCGCTCCTACAGGGGGGCGCAGGCCTCAGGCCTTGTGCTGGCTGCCGTGGCCTCATCGCCGGCAAGCCAGCTCCCACAGGGATTGCACAAGTTTCAGGGCTTGCGCAGTACCTGTGGGAGCTGGCTTGCCGGCGATGGGCCGCAAAACGGCCCCGGCTATTCGAAGCTCCCATGCAACTGGTGAATCTGCCGCCGCTGCTTCTTGGTCGGCCGCCCATCGGTGGTCACGCCCATCGCCCCGGCCTTGCGCAGTTCCGCCGCCTGTTCACGCCG
Source organism: Pseudomonas asiatica (assembly GCF_009932335.1). Classification (NCBI taxonomy): domain Bacteria; kingdom Pseudomonadati; phylum Pseudomonadota; class Gammaproteobacteria; order Pseudomonadales; family Pseudomonadaceae; genus Pseudomonas; species Pseudomonas asiatica. The sequence continues at coordinate 132,969 of NZ_BLJF01000002.1, read as the reverse complement.
GCGCACGCTGTCCTCGGTCTCTTCGTACAACGTCTGCGCCTCTGGCGCCCCACGCCGCACCACCGACAGAGCCTTCACCACCACGGTGCGCTCGTCGAATCCGGTGCGCAGCACGAACTCGTCACCCACCCGCGGCTCCTTGCCCGGCTTGCAGCGCTCACCCCGGCAATGCACCTTGCCGCTCTCGATCGCAGCCTTGGCCAGCGCGCGAGTCTTGTAGAAGCGTGCCGCCCACAGCCATTTGTCCAGGCGGACCTTGTCGTCGTCTTCGGCTTTTTGTGCCATCCCGTTACCTCGAACGCTGTGTTTCATCGAACTGTACTACCGTAACGATCGGATGCAAAAAATCCCCGCCGTGCTTACAGTTCACCACCTCATCCGCAGGGTGCGTTTCGTGAAGACATTTGACCATTTGACTGTGATCGGCCTGCGCGAGTGGGTCGCCCTGCCCGACCTTGGAGTGGCCGGGCTGCGCGCCAAGATCGACACCGGTGCCAGCACCTCCAGCCTGCACGCCACCGAAGTGGAACCGTTCGAGCGCGACGGCCAGCCCTGGGTCCGCTTTACCGCACATCTTGGCTCGGTGGTGCAGTTGCGCCACCGCCGCTGCGAGGCACCGCTGGTGACCATGAAAACCATCAAGAGCTCCAACGGCCAGGCCCAGACCCGCTATGTCATCCGCACGTCACTGGCCCTGGGCGACGGTGTGTGGGAAGTGGAGTTCACCCTGGCCTGCCGCAAGAACATGCGTTATCGCCTGTTGCTGGGTTCCAAGGCCCTGATCCATGGTCAGCTGGTGGTCAACCCTGGCCTCAAATACGTACAAGACAAACCGGCCTTCCCGGCCACCCTTTCTACTGCCACAGGTGCTGCATGAAGATCGCTGTGCTGTCGCGCAATCCGCGTCTGTATTCCACCCGCCGCCTGGTCGAAGCCGGTACCCAGCGGGGCCACGAAATGGTGGTGATCGACACCCTGCGGGCCTACATGAACATTGCCAGCCACAAACCGCAGATCCACTACCGCGGCAAGCCGCTGGAAGGCTTCGATGCGGTGATCCCGCGCATCGGTGCATCGGTGACCTTCTATGGCTGCGCAGTGCTGCGCCAGTTCGAGATGATGGGTGTATATCCGCTCAACGAGTCGGTAGCGATAGCCCGCTCCCGCGACAAGCTGCGTTCACTGCAATTGCTGTCGCGGCGCGGCATCGGCCTGCCGATTACCGGTTTCGCCCACTCGCCGGACGACATCCCCGACCTGATCCAGATGGTCAACGGCGCCCCGCTGGTGATCAAGGTGCTGGAAGGTACACAGGGCATCGGCGTGGTGCTGTGCGAAACCACCAAGGCCGCCGAATCGGTGATCGAGGCGTTCATGGGGTTGAAGCAGAACATCATGGTGCAGGAATACATCAAGGAAGCGGGTGGCGCGGATATCCGCTGCTTCGTGGTCGGCGACAAGGTCATCGCGTCGATGAAGCGCCAGGCCAAGCCGGGGGAATTCCGCTCCAACCTGCACCGCGGTGGGGTGGCCAGCCTGATCAAGATCACCCCGGAAGAACGCATGACCGCCATTCGCGCGGCCAAGGTGATGGGCTTGAGTGTGGCGGGTGTGGATATCCTGCGCTCCAACCACGGGCCGCTGGTGATGGAGGTGAACTCGTCGCCGGGGCTGGAAGGCATCGAAGTGACCACCGGCAAGAACGTGGCCGGCATGATCATCGAGCATCTGGAGAAGAATGGCGGGCCTAATCAGACTCGGACCAAGGGTAAGGGCTGAGATTTTGGGGCTGCTGCGCAGCCCATTCGCAGCACAAGGCTGCTGCTACAAGGGATCTCGCCCCCTGTAGGAGCGGCCTTGTGTCGCGAAAGGGCCGCAAAGCGGCCCCGGCAATCACACGGCATTACGCGGCAGCAACAGCCCCAAAGGCAACCGTACCCGCGCCTCGATCCCACCCCCGGACCGATTGCGCAACTCCACATTCCCGCCATGCTGCGCCGCGATCCGCTTGACGATCGCCAGCCCCAGCCCGGTGCCCTTGCCCCCCCGGGCCCGGTCACCACGAATGAACGGGTTGAAGATGGTCTCCAGCTCCGACTCGTCGATCCCCGTCCCGCGGTCCAGTACGCTCAGCACCACATACGGCGCACTCTCGTCGCCCGACACATAGGCGGCCACCTCGACCCCTTTGCCGGCGTGGTGCAGGGCGTTGCCGATCAGGTTGCCCAGCATGCGCTTGAGCGAAACCCGGCGCAGCGGGAACGGTGGGATCGGCTCCAGGCACAACCGCACCCGTTCCTCCGGCTGGTTGTACGGCGCCACCACTTCGCGCACCAGGTCAGCCAGGTCGACCTCCTCAACCGGCTCGTCACGCCCATCGCGGATAAAGGCCAGGAACTGGTCGAGGATCGCGTCCATGTCCTCGATATCGCGGACCATGTCGTCACTCAGTTCGCTGTCGCTGTCCAGCAACGACAACGACAGGCGCAGGCGCGTCAGCGGTGTGCGCAGGTCGTGGGAAACTCCGGCCAGCATCAGCTCGCGCTCGCGCCCGGCCTGCTCGACATCCTCAGCCATCTGGTTGAAGGCCTTGTACACCTCGGTCATCTCGCTGGGCGTATCGCTGATCGGCAGGCGCACGCTGCGCCCCTGGCCCAGTTGCCGGGCGGCGAACACCAGGCGCTTGAGCGGCTGGTTCAGCTGGCGCACGAAGATCCAGGCCGAAGCTGTGGACAACAGGCCGATGGCCAGGAACCAACCCAGCACGTTCCAGATCTTCTGCCCACGCAGCGGGTGCGGGTACAGCGGTACCTTCAACCAGCCCGGCCCCAGGCTTGGCGCATTGACCCACAACGCCGGCGGTGCATGAATGCGCAACCGTACCTCGGTGTCTTCGCCCAACTCGGCCTGCATCTGCCGTTGGTAGATTTCGCTGTAGGGCCAGTGCTGCTCACCCTCGGGCACGCCCGAGCCGGTGACCCGGATAAGGCCTGCCGCTTCGGCGATCTTGTCGCGGTTTTCTTCGTCGGCTGCCCAATAGGCGCGCAGGGTCAGCGCAACACCGTGGCTGTACTGACGGTCGACCAGCACGTCCTCGTTCATCAGCAGGTAGACCAGGGTCAAGGCCTTGGAGAACAAGACGACGATCAACACCAGCCACAGGGTGCGGGCGAAGAAACTTTGCGGAAACCAGAGCGGTGTTTTCATCGACGGCGCGGCATCATTTACCGGCGTTTCCGTCCGGCACGAACACGTAGCCCACGCCCCACACGGTCTGGATATAACGCGGCTTGGACGGGTCCGGCTCGATCATGCGGCGCAGACGCGAGATCTGCACGTCGATGGAGCGTTCCAGCGCATCCCATTCACGGCCACGCGCCAGGTTCATCAGCTTGTCGCGGGTCAGCGGCTCGCGCGCGTGCATCACCAGCGCCTTGAGCACGGCGAACTCGCCGGTAGTGAGCATGTGCACTTCGTCGCCACGCTTGAGTTCGCGGGTGGCCAGCGACAGCTCGTAGTCGCCGAAGGTGACCGACTCGTCTTCGCTACCCGGCGCACCCGGCACGCTCGGTGCCTGGCGGCGCAGCACGGCCTTGACCCGGGCCATCAGCTCGTCGGGGTTGAACGGCTTGCCCAGATAGTCGTCAGCGCCCAGCTCCAGGCCCTTGATACGGCTGAGCTCGTCGCCCTTGGCGGTGAGCATGATGATCGGGATCTGGTTGTTCTGCTGGCGCAGGCGCTTGCACGCCGACAGGCCATCCTCGCCGGGCAGCATCAGGTCGAGAACCACCAGGTTGAACACCTCACGCTGCAGCAGGCGGTCCATCTGCTCGGTGTTGGGCACCGCGCGGGCACGGTAGCCCTTGCTGGTGAAGAAACGTTCCAGCAGGCTGCTCAGCCCCGGGTCGTCGTCGACGATGAGAATCTTGTCACCTTCAGCGGTGTTTGGCGTGCCGGTCATGAATAACTCCTCTGATATCGCCGCGCATTATGGCGTAGCCATTGCTGCACGTTGCGTGAGCATTGTTAGCAGATTTTTCCCCCGGCGCCAGTTCCGGCTGGCCGGGCGCCATCACCGCAAGCCGTTTGCGATGGGTATAATGCGCGGCTTTCATCCAGCGCCGCCGGGCGACAGGCCCACAGGCGACCCCCGTATTCACAAATGTCAGGTGGTTTACATGGACAGCATCAACAGCCGTATCGCCGAGGAACTGGGCGTACGCCCCCAGCAGGTCGAGGCGGCCGTGGGCCTGTTGGACGAAGGCTCGACCGTGCCCTTCATCGCCCGCTACCGCAAGGAAGTGACCGGTAGCCTGGACGACACCCAGCTGCGCCATCTGGAAGAGCGCCTGCGCTACCTGCGCGAACTCGACGAGCGCCGTGCCAGCATCCTGGCCAGCATCGAGGAGCAGGGCAAGCTGACCCCGGAACTGGCCCGCGAGATCAAGCTGGCCGATACCAAGACCCGCCTCGAAGACCTGTACCTGCCGTACAAGCAGAAGCGCCGCACCAAGGGCCAGATCGCCCTGGAAGCCGGCCTCGGCGAGCTGGCCGACGGCCTGTTCAACAACCCAGACCTTGCCCCGGAAAGCGAAGCCGCACGCTTCGTCAACGCCGACAAGGGCGTGGCCGACGTCAAGGCCGCGCTGGAAGGCGCCAAGTACATCCTCATGGAGCGCTTCGCCGAAGACGCCGCCCTGCTCGACAAGCTGCGCAGCTTCCTCAAGCAGGAGTCGGTGCTCAGCGCCCGCGTCGTGCCTGGCAAGGAAGAGGAAGGCGCCAAGTTCCGTGACTACTTCGCCCATGACGAACTGCTGCGCAACGCGCCGTCGCACCGCGCCCTGGCAATTTTCCGCGGGCGTAACGAAGGCGTGCTGAGCGCCTCGCTGAAAGTCGGCGAAGAACTGCCCGGCACCCTGCACCCGTGCGAACTGATGATCGGCAACCACGTCGGCATCGAGAACCGCAACCGCCCGGCCGACAAGTGGCTGGGCGAAGTGGTGCGCTGGACCTGGAAGGTCAAGCTCTACACCCACCTGGAAACCGACCTGTTCGGCGAGCTGCGCGACAACGCCGAAGGCGAGGCGATCAATGTGTTCGCCCACAACCTGCACGACCTGCTGCTGGCCGCCCCGGCCGGCCCGCGCGCCACCCTGGGCTTCGACCCGGGCCTGCGTACCGGCTGCAAGATCGCCGTGGTCGATGCCACAGGCAAGTTGCTGGACCACACCACGGTCTACCCGCACGCGCCGAAGAACGACTGGGACCGCACCATTTCGATCATGGCTGCACTATGCGCCAAGCACTCGGTGGAGCTGATCGCCATCGGTAACGGCACCGCCAGCCGCGAAAGCGACAAGCTGGTGGCGGAGCTGGTCAAGAAGTACCCAGCGCTGAAGATCACCAAGATCATGGTTTCCGAGGCCGGCGCTTCGGTGTACTCCGCATCGGAACTGGCCGCCCGCGAATTCCCGGACCTGGACGTGTCGATCCGTGGCGCCGTGTCGATTGCCCGCCGCCTGCAGGACCCGCTGGCCGAGCTGGTGAAGATCGACCCGAAATCCATCGGTGTCGGCCAGTACCAGCATGACGTGTCTCAACTGAAACTGGCGCGCGGCCTGGACGCCGTGGTCGAGGACTGCGTGAACGCCGTGGGCGTGGACGTCAACACCGCCTCGGTGGCCCTGCTGACGCGCATCTCCGGCCTTAACGCTACCCTGGCGCAGAACATCGTCGCCCATCGCGATGCCAACGGCCCGTTCGCCACTCGCGCGGCACTGAAAAAGGTCAGCCGCCTGGGTGAGAAAACCTTCGAACAAGCCGCCGGCTTCCTGCGTGTGATGAACGGCGACAACCCGCTGGATGCCTCCGCGGTGCACCCCGAGGCCTACCCGCTGGTGCAACGGATTGCCGCCGATACCGGCCGTGACATCCGCTCGCTGATCGGTGACAGCAGCTTCCTCAAGCGCCTGGACCCGAAGAAATTTACCGATGAAACCTTCGGCCTGCCGACCGTCACCGACATCCTGCAAGAACTGGACAAGCCTGGCCGCGACCCACGCCCCGAGTTCAAGACCGCCACCTTCCAGGACGGCGTCGAAGACCTCAAGGACCTGGAACCGGGCATGATCCTCGAAGGCGTGGTGACCAACGTCACCAACTTCGGTGCCTTCGTCGACATCGGCGTGCACCAGGACGGCCTGGTGCACATTTCGGCGCTGTCCGAGAAGTTCATCAAGGACCCGCGTGAAGCGGTCAAGGCCGGCGACGTGGTCAAGGTCAAGGTCATGGAAGTGGACATCCCGCGCAAGCGTGTCGGCCTGTCCATGCGCATGAGCGACACCCCTGGCGAGAAGGTCGATGGCAACCGCGGCGGTAACCGTGGCAATGGCGGCAACCGCCAGCAGCAGGCGCCGCGCCAGCGCGAAACCGCCACCGCAGCACCGGCCAACAACGCCATGGCAGCCCTGTTCGCCAACGCCAAGCAGCTGAAGAAGAAGTGATGGACGTTCCACGCGAATACGTCGAAAGCGCCTTCAGCCAGCTCCTCGGCTGCCGCCTGCAACGCCTGGAGACAGGTGTTGCCGAGGTAGCCCTGGCGCTCGAGCCACACTTGCGCAACCGTGGCCAGAAGCTGCACGGCGGGGCGATCTTCAGCCTGGTGGACATCGCCATGGGCCTGGCCTGCTCGGCCAGCCATGGTTTTGACCAGCAAAGCGTCACCATCGAGTGCAAGATCAACTACATGCGCGCCGTCAGTGACGGCGAGGTGCTGTGCACCGCCCGCGTGCTGCACGCCGGGCGGCGTACCCTGGTGGTCGACGCCGACGTAGTTCAGGGCGACAAGCTGGTGGCGAAAGCGCAAGGAACCTTCGCGGTTCTCTAGCTCACCAAGCATTATCTGCGGTATTTTCAGCAGTGCGCTGGCACTGCTGGATCCGCGTTAACCAGGCGACAACGCCAGTTCCTTTCTTCCTACCCTTGTAGACCGTTATCTCTACCCCCATATTGGGGCGACTGACGCGTGAAGGAATACATCTTGAGCGACCTCCTCAACCGCCGCCTGAGCCTGCTCGGCGCCAATCTTCCCCTGCTCAAGCAGTGCCTGCACGGTATTGAGCGCGAATGTCTGCGCGTGACCGACGAAGGTCGCCTGGCCCAGACCCCGCATCCGCAAGCCCTGGGATCGGCGCTGACCAACGAGCAGATCACCACCGATTATTCCGAGTCGCTGCTGGAGTTCATCACCCCGGCCCTTCCCGACCCGGCCAAGGTGCTGGAAAGCCTCGAAGAGACCCACCGTTTCGTCTACAGCAAGCTGGGCGACGAATATCTGTGGAGCCCGTCGATGCCCTGCACGCTGCCAGCCGAGGAGGACATCCCGATCGCCGAGTACGGCAGCTCGAACATCGGTAAGCTCAAGCATGTCTACCGCAAGGGCCTGGCCCTGCGCTACGGCCGCACCATGCAGTGCATCGCCGGTATCCATTACAACTTCTCGCTGCCCGAAGCGCTGTGGCCGTTGCTGCGCGCCGCAGAAGGCGGCAGCGAGAGCGACCGCGACTACCAGTCGTCGGCCTATATCGCGCTGATCCGTAATTTCCGCCGCTACAGCTGGCTGCTGATGTACCTGTTCGGCGCCTCGCCGGCCCTGGACAAAGGCTTCCTGCGTGGCCGCCCGCACCAGCTCGAAGAGCTGGACGCCGAAACCCTGTACCTGCCCTACGCCACCAGCCTGCGCATGAGCGACCTTGGCTACCAGAGCAACGCCCAGGCCGGCCTCACGCCGTGCTACAACAACCTGGCCAGCTACACCGACAGCCTGCGCAAGGCGGTGGGCACGCCCTACCCGCCTTACGTCGAAGTCGGCACGCACGTGGATGGCGAGTGGGTACAGCTGAACACCAACATCCTGCAGATCGAAAACGAGTACTACTCGAACATTCGCCCCAAGCGCGTCACCTACACCGGCGAGCGGCCGATCCAGGCCCTGACCTCGCGCGGCGTGCAGTACGTGGAAGTGCGTTGCCTGGACATCAACCCGTTCCTGCCGGTGGGCATCGACCTGACCGAGGCGCGCTTCCTCGACGCGTTCCTGCTGTTCTGCGCGCTGGAAGACAGCCCGCAACTGGACAACGGCGAATGCGGCCAGTGCACCAACAACTTCCTGACAGTGGTCAAGGAAGGCCGACGCCCGGGCCTGGAACTGCGCCGCAATGGCCAGCCGATCGGCCTGAAGACCTGGGCCAGCGAGCTGATCGAGCGAATCCGGCCACTGGCCGATCTGCTCGACCAGGCGCAAGGCGGTGCAGAGCACGGCAATGCCCTGGATGCCCAGCAGGCCAAGGTCGACGACGCCTCGCTGACCCCGTCGGCCCAAGTGCTGGCGCGCATGACCGAGCATAACGAAAGCTTCGTCAAGTTCGCCCTGCGCCAGAGTCGTATTCACGCCGAAACCTTCCGCGAGCAGCCACTGCCGGTCGAACGCCAGCAGGCCTTCGAAACCCTCGCCCGCGACTCGCTGGCCGAGCAGTCGCGCCTGGAACAGCAGGAAGTCGGCGACTTCGACCTGTTCGTCGGCGCCTACCAGGCCAGCATCCTGGCGATCAGCAACTGATGACCCGCACTGCCACCCCGCGCAAGCCGCGCGCCAGCAGCCAGGCCAGGATCGAGGCGATCCTGGCTGCTGCACGCGAGTTGCTGGCCGAGCTGGGGGTGGCGAGCCTGTCGATCTACAGCGTGGCCGAGCGCGCACAGATACCACCGTCGTCGGTGTACCACTTCTTCGCCAGCGTGCCGGCGCTGCTGGAGGCGTTGACGGCCGATGTGCACCGGGCCTTTCGGGAAGCGCTGAGCGCGCCGATCGACAGCAGTGCGTTCAACACCTGGCACGAGCTGTCACGGCTGATCGAGCAGCGGATGCTGAATATCTATAACGAGGACGCGGCGGCGCGGCAGCTGATCCTGGCCCAGCATGGCCTGAGCGAAGTGGTGCAGGCCGACCGGCAGCACGACATGGAACTGGGCGACTTGATGCACAAGTTGTTCGACCAGCATTTTCATCTGCCCGAGATGCCGGTGGATGTGGACGTGTTTGCCCTGGCCATGGAATTGAGTGACCGGGTGTATGCGCGGTCGGTGCAGCTGCATGAGGCGATCACCCCGCGCATGGCCGAGGAAGGCAAGCGAGTGTTCGAGGCGTATCTGGGGTTGTATCTGCCGCCATTTCTGGCCAAGCGTTAAATTTGATGGCCTCATCGCCGGCAAGCCAGCTCCCACAGGTACAGCACAAGGCCTGAAGCTTGTGGGCACCTATGGGAGCTGGCTTGCCGGCGATTGGGCTGCAAAGCAGCCCCATGGCCAACACCCATCACAGCTTGGCGATGGACACTTCAGTCGATTTCACGAAGGCAATCACTTCACTGCCCACCTGCAGCTCCAGCTCACGCACGGAGCGGGTGGTGATGACCGAAGTGACGATGCCCGAGGCAGTCTGCACGTCGATTTCCGACAGTACCGGACCTTCCAGGATTTCCTTCACGGTGCCTTTGAACTGGTTGCGAACGTTGATGGCTTTGATGGTCATGATTTGATTCCTTCTCTATGGCTTCAGTCTGGTAAGTGAGTCAGTCAGTGCGCCCAACGCAGTTGCGTGGGCAAAGGGGCTACAGGATCCGGCTCGGGCGCAGCGCCCGGGGCCGACAGAACACGGTTGAGCACTTCGCTTTCCAGCGCGGCCAGGCGGTGCGAACCACGCGCCCGAGGCCGTGCCAGGTCGACAGTGAGGTCGAGCCCGACTTCGCCGTCCTCGATCAGGATCACCCGGTCAGCCACGGCGACTGCCTCGCTGACATCGTGGGTAACCAGCAACACGGTGAAGCCGTGCTGACGCCACAGGCGTTCGATCAGTTGCTGCATCTCGATACGGGTCAATGCATCCAGTGCACCGAGCGGCTCGTCCAGCAGCAGCAGGCGCGGCTGGTGAATCAGCGCCCGGGCCAGGGCCACACGCTGCTTCTGGCCACCCGACAGAGCCGCCGGCCATTCATTGGCGCGATCGGCCAGGCCAACGGACTCCAACGCTTCCAGCGCACGCGGGCGCCAGTCGCCAGACAGGCCCAGGCCAACGTTGTCGATCACCTTCTTCCATGGCAGCAGGCGCGCGTCCTGGAACATCAGGCGGGTTTCTTCGCGGGCCTGTTCCAGCGGCGCGGCACCGGCCAGCAACTGGCCTGCAGTGGGCTGGTCGAGACCGGCCAGCAGGCGCAGCAAGGTGCTCTTGCCGCAGCCACTACGGCCGACGATCGCGACGAACTGGCCGGCAGGAATATGCAGCTCGATCCCCTTCAGCACTTCGCGCTGGCCAAAGGTCTTGCGCAGGCCGCTGGAAGCCAGCGGGATGCCACGCAGCAGGCGTGGCGGCTGTTCCTTGAGTACGGTCATGCGCCCTCCCTCCTGGCCACTTGATAGGCCGGGTGCCAGCGCAGCCAAACACGCTCCAGGCCCCGGGCTGCGAGGTCGGCAAGCTTGCCGAGCACGGCATACAGGACGATGGCCAGCACTACCACGTCGGTCTGCAGGAACTCACGGGCGTTCATCGCCAGGTAACCGATGCCGGCATTGGCCGAAATGGTTTCGGCAACGATCAGGGTCAGCCACATGAAGCCCAGGGCAAAGCGCACGCCTACCAGGATCGAAGGCAATGCCCCGGGCAGGATCACCTGGCGGAACAGGCTGAAGCCGGACAAGCCATAGCTGCGCGCCATTTCCACCAGCGCCGGGTCGACGTTGCGGATGCCGTGATAGGTGTTCAGGTAGATCGGGAACAGCGTGCCCAGCGCCACCAGGAAGATCTTTGCCGACTCGTCGATACCGAACCACAGGATCACCAGCGGGATCAGCGCCAGGTGCGGCACGTTGCGGATCATCTGCACCGAGCTGTCGAGCAGGCGTTCGCCCCAGTTCGACAGGCCGGTGATGAAGCCCAGCACCAGGCCGATGCTGCCACCGATGACGAAGCCCAGCCCGGCACGCCAGCCACTGATGGCCAGGTGGGTCCAGATCTCGCCGCTGCGCACCAGCTCGACGCCGGCGCTGACCACGGCGCTGGGCGCGGGCAGGATGCGCGTCGACAGCCAGCCGGCGCTGACCGCCAGTTGCCAGGCAGCCAGCAGCAGTACCGGCAGCGCCCATGGCGCCAGGCGCTGGCCAAGGTTGTTGGAAGTTGCACGACTCATGGCCTGGCCCTCAGCTCTGCGCAACGGACTTGGGCAGGATGTCGTTGGCCACCATTTCGCCAAACGGGCTCACATAGCCGCCGGCCTTGGCTTGCTCCGGGCGTTGCACATCCAGGTGCGGGAACAGCAGCTCGGCCACCCGGTACGACTCTTCCAGGTGCGGGTAGCCGGAGAAGATGAAGGTATCGATGCCCAGCTCGGCGTATTCCTTGACGCGTGCCGCGACGGTCCGGCCATCCCCCACCAGCGCGGTACCGGCACCGCCACGCACCAGGCCGACACCTGCCCACAGGTTGGGGCTGACCTCCAGCTTGTCACGGTTGCCGTTGTGCAGGGCGGCCATGCGTTGCTGGCCGACCGAGTCGAAGCGCGCCAGCGAGGCCTGTGCACGAGCGATGGTGTCGTCGTCCAGGTGCGAGATGAGCTTGTCGGCAGCGGCCCAGGCTTCTTCGTTGGTTTCCCGCACGATCACGTGCAGGCGGATGCCGAAGCGCACTTCGCGGCCCTGAGCAGCGACTTTCTCACGCACCTGGGCGATTTTTTCAGCGACCGCACTCGGCGGCTCGCCCCAGGTCAGGTACAGCTCGACCTGCTCGGCGGCCAGGTCCTGTGCGGCTTCGGAGGAACCACCGAAATACAGTGGCGGGCGTGGTTGCTGGATCGGCGGGTAGAGCAGCTTGGCGCCCTTCACCTGGATGTGCTTGCCGTCGTAGTCGACCACCTCGCCTTCCAGCACCTTGCGCCAGATACGGGTGAACTCTACCGAGGCTTCATAACGTTCCTGATGGTTCAGGTGCAGGCCGTCACCGGCCAACTCGTCCGGGTCGCCACCGGTCACCAGGTTGAACAGCGCGCGGCCGTTGGACAGGCGATCAAGGGTTGCTGCCTGGCGTGCCGCCACGGTCGGCGAAATGATCCCGGGGCGCAGGGCGACCAGGAACTTCAGCCGCTGGGTCACCGGGATCAGCGATGCCGCGACCAGCCAGGAGTCCTCGCAGGAGCGCCCGGTAGGGATCAGCACGCCACCAAAGCCGAGCCGGTCGGCCGCCTGGGCGATCTGCTGCAGGTAGCCATGGTCGACGGCGCGCGCGCCATCGGAGGTGCCCAGGTACTTGCCGTCACCGTGGGTAGGAAGGAACCAGAAGATGTTAAGGCTCATTGGAGTTGTCTCCTCAAGGGGGCTCAGCCAGGGCGGCGCCCCGGCGCAGGCGAATCAATCAAGGCGCACTGGCGACCTTGGCCGGGGGTGTCCAGATCACGTCCTTGATGCTCAGCGGCTTGGGAATCAGCTTCAGTGCCTGGAACGTGTCGGCGATCTTCTGTTGCGCGGCCACCACTTCCGGGGTGAGCGGCGCGGCACCGTAGCCTTGGCGCTTGACCGAAGTCAGGGTGATATCGGCGGGCAGGCCGAGCAGCGGCGCGACCTGGTCGGTCACTTCCTGCGGGTTGGCCTGGGACCATCCACCCACGGCACGCACTTCTTCGATCAGGGTGTTGATCACCGCCGGGTGCTGGGTCGCGTAGTTGCGGGTGGCCAGGTAGAACTGATGGTTGTCGACCAGGCCCTTGCCATCGCGCAGGGTATGAGCCTGCAGCTGTTTCTCGGCGGCAGCCTGGTACGGGTCCCAGATCACCCAGGCGTCCACGCTGCCGCGTTCGAAGGCGGCGCGGGCGTCGGCCGGGGGCAGGTACACCGGCTGGATGTCGCTGTATTTCAGGCCTGCGTCTTCCAGGGCGCGAACCAGCAGGTAGTGAACGTTGGAGCCTTTGTTGAGGGCGACTTTCTTGCCCTTGAGGTCTTTGACCGACTGGATCGGCGAGCCCTTCGGCACCAGGATCGCCTCGCTGTGCGGCGCTGGCGGCTCGTAGGCGACGTACAGCAGGTCGGCACCGGCGGCCTGGGCGAACACCGGCGGGGTTTCACCGGTGACGCCAAAGTCGATGGAGCCTACGTTCAGCCCCTCAAGCAGCTGCGGGCCGCCGGGGAACTCGGTCCATTGCACCTGCACGCCCTGCTCGGCCAGGCGCTTTTCCAGCGTGCCCTTGGCCTTGAGCAGCACCAGGGTGCCGTATTTCTGGTAACCGATACGCAGGCTCTCGGCCTGGGCTTGGGTAATGGCGCCGAAGGACACAGCCGCCGCAAACAGGGCGACCAGACCGCGACGCAAGAAGACTGTGCGCATGGCGCTCTCCTGTGCGAGTGGGTTCGGGTTGCACCTGCTTGCCTCGTTGTCGGGCGAGTAAGGTGGTGAAGCGGGTTGGGCCGGTCAGATGCTCCAGCGAGCGCTGATCAGGCGTTCGTTCAATACGCCGGGGGCCACGGGGCGCGGCCGACGGGCCAGTGCAACGTGGAAGGTTTCCAGCGCGTCCTGCAGGCGTTCTTCCAGCGCCGCTACCAGCTGCGCGGGCCTGGAGCCTTCTGCGTAGGCGACCTGGCTGTCGTCGGCGAAGATCCCTTGCAGGGTCTCTTGCGCCTTGAGTGCCGACAGCACGGGTTTCAGCGCGTAATCCACCGCCAGCATGTGGGCGATGCTGCCGCCGGTGGCGATCGGCAACACGATCTTGTGTGCCAGGGCGCGTTCGGGCAGCAGGTCGAGCAAGGTTTTCAGGGCACCGGCGAACGAGGCCTTGTACACCGGCGTGGCGACGATCAGGCCATCGGCCTGGGCGACCAGCTGCTGGAAGTGCTGCACCTTCGGGCTGTCGAAACGAGCGTGCAGCAGGTCTTCGGCGGGAAAGTCACGTACCTGGAACGTCACTACCTCGACGCCACGGTCCTGCAGCCACTGGCGAGAACGCTCCAGCAGCACGCCGGAGCGTGAACGGGTACTTGGGCTACCACCGATTGAGACGACCAGCATTGCAGCGCTTCCTTGTGTTTTGTTGGAGGTGACATTAGCAGTCGTCGCATATATCTAGAAATCATATTTTTTCATTTGTTTATTCCATTTTTATCAAAATCCTGTTTTGGCACTTTCGGGGGTTTACCCGCGAAGAAGCCACCGCAGTTTCAGCAGGCATAAAAAAGGGCCGTCGAAACGGCCCGAATATCCCTGCTTTGGCTAAGAGCAATGCAACGAGGAATCCTTTAACGATTGGGCTGCGGAGTCAGCCGCAGATAGGGTTTGACCGCCCGGTAACCTTTGGGGAAACGCTGCCTGATCTCTTCCTCGTCCTTCAGCGAGGGCACGATTACCACGTCGTCACCGTCCTGCCAGTTACCTGGCGTGGCGACCTTGTGGTTGTCGGTCAGCTGCAGCGAGTCGATCACCCGCAAGATTTCGTTGAAGTTGCGTCCGGTACTGGCCGGGTAGGTGATGGTCAGGCGCACCTTCTTGTTCGGGTCGATGACGAACAGCGAGCGCACGGTCAGGGTGTCGCTGGCATTCGGGTGGATCAGGTCGTACAGGTCGGACACCTTGCGGTCGGCGTCGGCAATGATCGGGAAGTTGACCACGGTGTTCTGGGTTTCGTTGATGTCATCGATCCAGCGGTGGTGCGAATCGACCGGGTCCACCGACAGGGCGATGGCCTTGACCCCGCGTTTGGCGAAATCGTCCTTCAGCTTGGCGGTCAGGCCCAGCTCGGTGGTGCACACCGGGGTGAAGTCGGCTGGGTGAGAGAACAACACCCCCCAGCTGTTGCCCAGCCACTCGTGGAAGCGGATCTTGCCTTCACTGGAATCCTGTTCGAAATCGGGGGCGATATCGCCGAGTTTTAGGCTCATGGGCTGCGGCTCCTGTGCTGGGTTCTGTACCGTGTGGGTTCAATGTGCCTGCATTCGATTAAAAATAAAAAGAATAAATACTGATTTGTTTATAACCAAAAAACATACGAAATTGCAGACACAAAAAAGCCTCGCACTAGGCGAGGCTTCTTGTTCAGCTACGGCTTACAGGAAGTTGTAAGTGTAGTTCACGATGAAGCGAGTCTGGTCTTTGTCCCCGATGCTTTCGCCGCTACCACGGTAAACACCCTGACGCAGGCTGAAGCCCAGGCCTTTGAGGGAGCCTTGCTGAATGGTGTAGTCGACGCGTGCGTCACGTTCCCATTCGTTGTAGCTGCCGTCGCCCGACTTGTTGCGGATGTCGTCACCACGCAGGTAGGCCACCGAAGCCTTCAGGCCTGGAACGCCCAGGGACGCGAAGTCATAGGAGTACTGACCGAAGGTGGTGTTCTCACCGGCACGAGCGAACTGGTTGATCATGCTGTCGGTGAACAGGTAGAAGCTTGCGCCGCCATTGCCTTCCAGCGAGGAAGTGGCGCCGTCCTTGCGGACGCTACCTTGGTTCAGCCAGACGAAACCACCATCGTCACCCACTTGCTGGTGACCGAGCATCAGCGCATGGCCACCCAGGGTGTAGGTGAACATGGCGCTCCAGGTCTTGTTGTCGACCTCGCCCCCGTTCTTCGCGTAGCCACCGTTGTTGTCGAAGGCGTAACCGGTCTCGCCATTCTTGCCGTCGCTGCGGCTATCGAAGTAGCGCAGGTCGGTCTTGAACGACTGGTTGTCGGCGATCTTGAAGACGTGGGTAGCACCCAGGAAGTGCTGCTTGTAGAAGTCTTCCAGGTTCGAGTAGTAGTACTGCAGGGTCAGGTCGGGAGTGAGCTTGTAGTCACCACCGGCGAACTGGAACTTGTTGCTGTCGCGGAAGGCGCCAGAAACGGAAAGACCGGTACGGTTGCTCGAAGCACGACCCATGGCGTGGGTCAGTTGACCTGCGTTGAAGGTCAGGTTGTCGATTTCCTTCGACTGGAGGGTGCCACCCTCGAAGGTCTGCGGCAGCAGACGGCCGTCGTTGGAGACCAGGATCGGCAGCATAGGCGCCAGGGCGCTACCGTAGTGGACCTCGGTCTTGGAGAAGCGAGCCTTGGCGTTACCACCAATGCGTGCCCAGTCGTGAACTGCCGAACCATCGGAGTCGCTTGGGAAGAAGGTGTTGTTGGCATCTGGACGGCTACCACGGCCACCATCCAGGTGAATGCCCCACAAAGCCTGGACGTCGACACCAAAACCTACGGTGCCTTCGGTGAAACCAGACAGGTAGTCGAGCTTGAAGCCCTGACCGCTTTCTTTCTGGTCGATACCGCTTTCGCGGTTGTCATCGTTGAAGTACATGGTGCGCGAGCTGAGCGACAGCTTGCTGTCTTCAACGAAACCGGCAGCGCCTGCTTGTTGGGCGAGAACCCCCAGTGCCACGGCCAGGGCCAGGCTGGACTTGTACATGTTTTGCTCCTCTACGTTCTAATTCTTGTGTATCTCTGGTGGCGGGATCTGCTGCCCCGCTCACCGTGGATTGGCGATTTAGTCCCAAAGCGTGACCGTAAAGTCAATCGTTTCTAAACGTTTCGCGACTTTGGTCTAAGACGCCAGCTGCGCTACAGGATAATGACAATCCTATAAATCCAAAATGACCGTTTTATGAATTGGTAAGATTTTTAAGGAATATGTTAGGAATTATTACTGCTATTCGTTAGAAGCAGCATTCTTTTCATAACCAATAGTTATTTGCAAACGTTTGCTCATAACCTAATTCCGTATCGTTCTATCGGGACGAAAAAGCCTAGCAGCACTCTCGGATTTCACCATTGAGCGAAATCACAGCGTTTCCCTGTTAACGCGTCTCAAACCATTGGCTCCTAAGCTAATGCAAAAAAGTTATTTATTTTACATTTCTTAGATCAATTAGCCTTCTCGTCATCCACCACACCGATTGCCTGACGAGAGGTTCACCATGATCCCGCACGCCCCGCTGCGCCTGTTCGCCGCCCTGACCCTCGCCAGCGCCAGCTGGTCGGCCCAGGCTGCTGACCTGACCGTGGCCTACCAGACCACCGTCGACCCGGCCAAGGTGGCGCAGGTCGATGGCGATTACGAAAAAGCCAGCAAGGCCAGCATCGACTGGCGCAAATTCGATAACGGCGCCGACGTGATCACCGCCGTAGCCAGCGGCGATGTACAGATCGGCTACCTGGGCTCCAGCCCGCTGGCCGCCGCAGCCTCCCGCAAGCTGCCGGTCGAGACCTTCCTGATCGCCACGCAGATTGGCGCCGGTGAAGCACTGGTCGCCCGCGACAGCATCAAGACTCCGCAAGACCTGGTCGGCAAGAAAGTCGCCGTGCCTTTCGTCTCCACCGGCCACTACAGCCTGCTGGCCGCGCTGAAGAGCTGGAACATCGACCCGGCCAAGGTGCAGATCCTCAACCTGGCGCCACCGGCAATCATTGCCGCCTGGAAGCGCGGCGACATCGATGCCACCTACGTCTGGGACCCGGCCCTGGGTGTGGCCAAGGAAAACGGCAAGGTGCTGATCACCTCCGGCGAGCTGGCCGAGAAAGGCGCACCGACCTTCGACGCATGGATCGTGCGCAAGGACTTCGCCGCCAAGCACCCCGACGTGGTCAAGGCCTTCGCCAAGGTCACCCTCGACGCCTACGCCGACTACCGCAAGAACCCGCAAGCCTGGCTGGCAAATCCCGACAACGTGAGCAAGCTGGCCAAACTGTCTGGCGCCAAGCCTGCCGACATCCCGGTGCTGCTGCAGGGCAACGTCTACCCGCTGGCCGCCGACCAGGCCAACGCACTGGGCGCACCGACCACCCAGGCGCTGACCGACACGGCCACCTTCCTCAAGCAGCAAGGCAAGGTCGACGCGGTGCTGCCGGACTACTCCCCGTACGTCAGCGCCCAGTACCTCCCCAACTAAGCCTGTAGAAAACCGACCGGAGCCTGCCATGGCCTTGCTCGAACTGGAGCGCATCAGCGCACAGTACCCCGGTGCCGAAACCCCGGTACTGGCCGACATCAACCTGAGCCTGGGGCCACGCCAGCTGCTGGTGGCCCTGGGCCCTTCCGGCAGTGGCAAGACCTCGCTGCTCAACCTCATCGCAGGCTTCGTCGCCCCCAGCGGCGGGCGCATCACCCTGGACGGCGTGCCCGTCCAGGGCCCCGGCGCCGAGCGCGGCGTAGTGTTCCAGGACGATGCGCTGCTGCCTTGGCAGAACGTGCTGGGCAACGTCGCATTCGGCCTGGAACTGGCCGGCGTGCCACGCGCCGAGCGTGAGGCCAAGGCACGCGAAATGCTGGCCCTGGTCGACCTCGACGGCTTTGGCGAACGGCGTATCTGGCAATTGTCCGGTGGCCAGAAGCAGCGTGTTGGCCTGGCCCGGGCGTTGGCAGCCGATCCACGGGTGTTGCTGATGGACGAACCGTTCGGCGCACTTGATGCCTTCACCCGCGAGCAGATGCAGGAGTTGTTGCTGCAGGTATGGCAACGCACCGCCAAGCCGGTGTTCCTGATTACCCACGACATCGAAGAAGCCGTGTTCCTCGCCAGTGAACTGGTACTGCTGGCGCCCAACCCGGGGCGCGTGGTGGAGCGCCTGCAACTGGACTTCGGCCAGCGCTACGCAGCGGGTGAATCGGCGCGGGCTATCAAGTCCGACCCGGCTTTTATCGAAACCCGCGAGCACGTACTTGCGCGGGTGTTCTCTCAACGCCAAAGCCTGCAGGAGCGCGCATGAGCAGCCTGGACCTGCCGGTCACCGGCAAGCGCAACACCCAACCCCGGCCAGCCACCAAGCTGCGCCGCCCCCTGCCCACCCGCTGGATCAGCACCCTGACCCTGGCCAGCCTGCTGTTGGCCTGGTGGCTGGTGACCGCGGCCGGCTGGATCGAGCCGCTATTCCTGCCCTCGCCCGCCGACATCCTGGCCAAGGCCGGGACCCTGCTGACCCAAGGCTATATGGATGCCAGCCTGTGGCAGCATCTGGGTGCCAGCCTGGGGCGCATCGGCGTGGCCCTGCTTGCCGCCACCCTCACCGCCATCCCGGTGGGTATCGCCATCGGCTACAACCGCGTGGCCCGAGGCATTCTCGACCCGCTGATCGAGTTCTACCGGCCGATCCCGCCGCTGGCCTACCTGCCGCTGATCGTCATCTGGTGCGGCATCGGCGAGCTGTCCAAGGTGCTGCTGATCTACCTGGCAATCTTCGCCCCCATTGCCATTGCCACTGCCACCGGCGTGCGCACGGTCGACCCGGCCAAGCTGCGTGCCGCGCAGTCGCTGGGCGCGACCAAGGCCCAGCTGATCCGCCACGTGATCCTGCCCAGCGCCCTGCCCGACATCCTCACCGGCATCCGCATTGGCCTGGGGGTTGGCTGGTCGACCCTGGTGGCTGCCGAGCTGATCGCCGCCACCAGCGGCCTGGGCTTCATGGTGCAGTCGGCGGCGCAGTTCCTGGTCACCGATGTGGTGGTGCTGGGGATTTTGCTGATCGCCCTGATCGCCTTCGCACTGGAAATGAGCCTGCGTGCCCTGCAACGCAAACTGGTGCCTTGGCACGGGCAGAGCCACTGAATCCTGTTGACCACGCCAGCAGCCTGGCGCCTGATTGAAGAGACCGACATGAGCCTGACCATCACCCCCCTCAGCCCGGCGCTCGGCGCCCAGATCAGCGGCGTGGACATCAGCCGCGATATCACCGTCGAAGAACGAGACGCCATCGAGCAGGCGCTGCTGCAGCACCAGGTGCTGTTCTTCCGCGACCAGCCGATCAACCCGCAGCAGCAGGCGCGGTTTGCCGCCCGCTTCGGCGACCTGCACATCCACCCTATCTATCCCAACGTGCCGGAAACCCCGCAGGTGCTTATCCTCGACACGGCGGTGACCGATGTGCGCGACAACGCCGTGTGGCACACCGATGTGACCTTCCTGCCGACCCCGGCCCTGGGCGCGGTACTCAGCGCCAAGCAGTTGCCGGCCTACGGCGGCGACACCCTTTGGGCCAGCGGCATCGCTGCCTTCGAAGCCTTGTCGGCGCCGCTGCGCGAGATGCTCGACGGGCTGACAGCCACCCATGACTTCACCAAGTCGTTCCCGCTGGAGCGCTTTGGTACCACGCCGGAAGACCTGGCGCGCTGGGAAGCAACCCGGCGGAACAACCCGCCGCTGTCGCACCCGGTGGTGCGCACGCATCCGGTGAGCGGGCGCAAGGCGCTGTTCGTCAATGAGGGGTTCACCACGCGCATCAATGAGCTGGGCGAACTGGAAAGCGAGGCACTGTTGAAACTGCTGTTCGCCCATGCGACGCGGCCGGAGTTCAGCATTCGCTGGCGGTGGCAGGAGAATGACGTGGCGTTCTGGGACAACCGCGTGACCCAGCATTTTGCGGTGGATGACTACCGGCCGAACCGGCGGGTGATGCATCGGGCGACCATCCTTGGGGATGCGCCCTTCTGAAACTGGGAGGCCTTTGGCCTCCATTCGCAGCACAAGGCTGCTCCTACAGGGAAGCGCGATCCCTTGTAGGAGCAGCCTTGTGCTGCGAATGGGCCGCAAAGCGGCCCCAGCGATCTAGCGGACCAGATGCAGGTACTGCATGTGCCGTTCGTACTGGTCGAGGATGTCGTTGATGATCTGCTCCTTGCTGTAGCCCACCAGGTCATAGTTCTGGCTGCCTTCGCTCAGGTGCACCTCCGCCCGGTAGTAACGGCGGTTCTTCAACTCTTGCGTACCCAGCCCACCCAGGGCGAACGATGGCGTGAAGTAACCACGCATCTGCACCTGGTAAATGAACGGCTGTTCCTCGCCATGGCCAATCTTCAGGCTGACGTTGTCGTGGCTCGGGTCGTCCTGGGTAATCAGCACCAGGCCCTTCTGCTCGAACACTTCACGCACATCGGCAATTGCCGGGCGGACCACGTCGTCCATGAAGCGGTATACCTCATCACGCGACGGGAAGTGCACCGCCTGGCTCAGGCGCTGGCGCCAGCCGCCACGGCCGCGGCGTGACTGGGCGAACGGGGCCAGCGAATGCATCTGTGCGATCTGCCGTTGCGACTCCAGGTAGAACGCCTTGTGCAGCCCCCACATCATGCACAGCAGGATCAGCGAGAACGGCAACGAGGTCAGCACCACCGCCGACTTCAGCGAGTCGATGCTGCCGGCGAACAGCAGCGCGCTGGTGATCAGCGCGGTCATCGCCCCCCAGAAGATACGCAGCCAGTTCGGCCCATCCTCGTCCGCATCACCGCCCTTGGCCGACAAGGTCGACAGCACCACGGTGCCCGAGTCGGCCGAGGTGACGAAGAACACAAAGCTGATGAACACCGTCACGGCGATCACCGTCTTGCTCCAAGGGTAGGTCTCCAGCAGCAGGTACAGGCTCATCGACGGGTTATCCAGCGCCGACTGGCCCAACGCTGTCATGCCGTGGTTGATGACTTGGTCCAGGGCACTGTTGCCGAAGATCGACATCCACGCCAAGGTGAAGCCCAGCGGAATCAACAGCACACCAAAGACGAACTCGCGGATGGTGCGGCCACGGGAGATGCGGGCGATGAACAGGCCCACGAACGGCGCCCAGGCAATCCACCAGGCCCAGTAGAACACCGTCCAACCGCCCAGCCAGTCACGGTTCTCGCCGTAGGCATAAACGTCGAAGCTCTTGCGCGGCAAGGCACCCAGGTAGTCGCCGAGGTTCTGGATCAGCGTGTTGAACAGGTGCTGGGTAGGCCCGGCGAACAACACGAACAGCAACAGCGCGCAGGCCAGGAACAGGTTGATGTCGCTCATAACCCGCACGCCCTTCTCCACCCCGGCGACCGCCACGGCCACCGCCGCGCCCATCATCAGGGTGATGAGCAGCACTTGCACCCACTGGCTGTGGTCGATGCCGAACAGGTAGTCGAGGCCGGCGTTCAGGTGCAGCACGCCAAAACCCATGTCGGCACCCAGGCCGAACACCGTGGCGATGATGCCGAAACCGTCCACCGCATAACCGATCGGCCCGTTGATGCGCTTGCCGATCAGCGGGTACAACGCCGATCGCAAGGCCAGCGGCAGGTTGTGCCGATAGGCGAAGTAGGCTAGGGCCATGCCGACGAAGGCGAACACGCCCCAGCCATGCAGGCCCCAGTGCAGGAACAGGATCTGCATCGCCTGGCGCCCGGCCTCGGCCGTGCCCGCTTCGCCCTGGGGCGGCTGCAGCATGTGGGTCAGGGGTTCGGACACGCAAAAGAAGAACAAGGTGATACTGATGCCGGCGGCGAACAGCATACCGGCCCATGACAGGTAGCTGAACTCGGGTTCGTCGTGGTCGGCACCGAGCTTGATCTTGCCGTAGCCGGACAAGGCGGTGACCACCACGAAGACCAGGTACAGCGTCATCGCCAGCATGTAGTACCAGCCGACCGTGTTGGCCGCCCAGTTCTGCGCCGCCAGCAACCAATCGCCTGCTGCTTGTGGATAGGAAATGACCACGAGGCCGAAGATGAGGATGAAACTTGCCGCGAAATAGAACACCGGGGGGTTCATGCGGATCTTGCCATTGGCAAGGGAAGGGTTCGGTGCACTCATTGGGGGCGCACCTCGTCGAATGACGTAAGGCTCGGAATGAACGGGTTCAGCAAAGGAATCCTCCTGTTGAACACCGGCAGCGGACCAGCGTTTTTTCATTGAACAAGCGTTCAAGTTAAACATGGATCGGATTTCAATGCGAATTGGGGCGCTGATTGGTGCCCTCCTGCACTGACCTCTTCGCGGGCTCGCCCACTCCCACAGGGACCGCACGAACATTGAATTTTGTGCAGTAGCTGTGGGAGCGGGCAAGCCCGCGAAGTGGCCGGTACAGGCCAATGAAATGCCAGATCAGTTCTTGTCCTGGCAATCCAGCTGCAGGTTGGCCTGGGTAATGTTGCTCTCGGCCGGCACACTGCGAGTCAGCCACACATTACCGCCAATGGTCGAGCCTTTGCCGATGGTGATCCGCCCCAGCACCGTGGCCCCCGCATAGATCACCACATCGTCCTCAACGATCGGGTGGCGTGGCAGCCCCTTGTGCAAGGTGCCCGATTCATCGCTGGGGAAGCGCTTGGCGCCCAGGGTCACCGCCTGGTAGATGCGCACACGCTCGCCGATGATCGCGGTTTCGCCAATCACCACGCCGGTACCGTGGTCGATGAAGAAGCTCGGGCCGATCTGCGCCCCGGGGTGAATGTCGATCCCCGTGGCCGAATGCGCCAGCTCCGAGCTGATCCGCGCCAGCAGCGGCAGGCCGGCCTGGTACAGATGGTGCGCCAGGCGATGGTGGATGATCGCCAGGATGCCCGGGTAGCACAGCAGCACTTCATCGACACTGCGCGCAGCCGGGTCGCCGTGATAGGCGGCCAGAACGTCGGTGTCCAGCAGCACGCGCAGGCCCGGCAGGGCGGCGGCGAATCCCTGCACCAGGCTCAGCGCATGAGCATCGACGCCGGCCAGTTCGCCCTTGCTTTGTCGTGCGGCGTAGCGCAGCTCCAGGCGGGCCTGGGCCAGCAGGGCGGTCAGGGCGGCATCCAGCGTATGGCCGACGTAGAAGTCTTCGCTTTCTTCGCGCAGGTCGACCGGGCCAAGGCGCATGGGGAACAGTGCGCCGCACAGTTGCTCCAGGATGTGCCGCATCGCTTCGCGCGAAGGCAGCTCACGCCCGCCCTGCTCGCCGCTGCTGCGGCCATTGCGGGTGCGCCATTGTTCACGGGCGCCGCGCAGGCCGGTGACGATGCTCTGCAACTGCCAGTGCCCGGATGAAGATTGTTCGCTCACGGTTTTCTCCTGCCTGAGTAGGCCAAACTCATTTTTATTTGCAGGTCCGGCCTCTTCGCGGGCTCGCCCGCTCCCACAGGGACCGCACAAATTCCAAGCCCTGTGCAGTACCTGTGGGAGCGGGCGAGCCCGCGAAAGGGCCGGACCTGCCTACATGCAATTCACTCTACGGCAAATCCATCCCTTGGAAAAAACAACGCTTTATTCCATCCTGCGCTAAGTCAGGCATAAGCCGCGATGACGGAGCAGGCAACCTCGCCTACCCTCAATGCAGCCAGCACCTGGCAAAAACCAAAAGGAAATAACAAAATAATTTTTTAGTATTTCCTGGCCTAAGCAGCCGACCCTATAGTCGCCACCCACTACTTACACAACAAGCGCGGGGCTCTGAAATGTCGAAATTCGCCAAACCGCTACTCAACGCCAGCCTGGCACTCCTGCTGGGTGCCGGCCTGCTCAGTCAGGCCTTCGCTGGCGAGCAGCTGAAGACCATCCAGGAAAAAGGCGTGATCAACGTCGGCCTCGAAGGCACCTACCCACCGTTCAGCTTCCAGGACGAAAACGGCAAGCTGACCGGCTTCGAAGTGGAACTGTCCGAGCTGCTGGCCAAGGAGCTGGGGGTAAAGGCCA
Organism: Pseudomonas asiatica; assembly: GCF_009932335.1. Classification (NCBI taxonomy): domain Bacteria; kingdom Pseudomonadati; phylum Pseudomonadota; class Gammaproteobacteria; order Pseudomonadales; family Pseudomonadaceae; genus Pseudomonas; species Pseudomonas asiatica. Next base: position 108,518 of record NZ_BLJF01000002.1, on the reverse strand, counting down.
AGGTGCAGCCGACCAAGTGGGACGGCATCCTCGCCGCACTGGAATCCAAGCGCCTGGACGTGGTGATCAACCAGGTAACCATTTCCGAAGAGCGCAAGAAGAAGTATGACTTCTCCGAGCCTTACACTATCTCCGGCATCCAGGCGCTGATCCTGAAGAAGAAGGCCGAGCAGCTGAACATCCACAAGGCCGCAGACCTGGCAGGCAAGAAGGTCGGTGTAGGCCTGGGCACCAACTACGAGCAATGGGTCAAGAAGGACGTGCCGCAAGCCGATGTACGCACCTATGAAGACGACCCGAGCAAGTTCGCCGACCTGCGCAACGGCCGCATCGACGCCATCCTGATCGACCGCCTGGCCGCGCTGGAATACGCGCAAAAAGCCAAGGACACCGAACTGGCCGGCGATGCCTTCTCGCGCCTGGAAAGCGGCGTGGCCCTGCGCAAGGGTGAACCGGAACTGCTGGCAGCGATCAACAAGGCGCTGGACAAGCTCAAGGCTGACGGCACGCTGGCCAAGCTGTCCGAGAAATACTTCGGTGCCGATGTCACCAAATGATCGCTGAAAGCCTGCAACTCGTTGTCGACTCCGCGCCCTTCCTGCTGAAGGGCGCGGGCTATACAGTGCTGCTCAGTGTTGGCGGCATGTTCTTCGGCCTGGTGCTGGGCTTTGCCCTGGCACTGATGCGGTTGTCGAAGATATTGCCCCTGAACTGGCTGGCGCGGGTCTACGTGTCGTTCTTCCGCGGCACGCCGCTGCTGGTGCAGCTGTTCGTCATCTACTTCGGCATGCCGCAGATCGGCATCGAACTCGACCCGATCCCGGCTTCGCTGATCGGCCTGTCGCTGAACATGGCCGCCTACATCTGCGAAATCCTGCGCGCGGCGATTTCCTCGATCGACCGTGGCCAGTGGGAAGCTGCAGCCAGTATCGGCATGACCCGCGTCCAGGCCATGCGCCGGGCGATCCTGCCCCAGGCCTTGCGCACCGCACTGCCGCCGTTGGGCAACAGCTTCATCTCGCTGGTCAAGGACACTGCCCTGGCGGCAACCATCCAGGTGCCCGAGCTGTTCCGCCAGGCCCAGCTGATCACCGCACGCACCTTCGAAGTGTTCACCATGTACGTGGCGGTGGCGGTCATCTACTGGGTGTTGTGCAGCATCCTCGCGCACTTCCAGAACCGCATGGAAGCGCGAGTCAACCAGCATGACCAGGAGCATTGAGCATGATTGAAGTCAAAGGCCTGACCAAGCGGTTCAAAGGCCAGACCGTGCTCAACGGTATCGACCTGACAGTACAACCCGGCGAAGTGGTGGCCATCATCGGCCCCAGCGGCTCGGGCAAGACAACCTTCCTGCGTTGCCTGAACCTGCTGGAAACACCCGATGCCGGGCAGATCCAGATTGGCGATATCAGCATCGACGCCAACCGCCCGCTGGGTGGGCAGCAAAGTGCGATTCGCCGCTTGCGCCAGCAGGCCGGGTTCGTGTTCCAGAACTTCAACCTGTTCCCTCATCGCACCGCCCTGGAAAACGTGATCGAGGGGCCGGTGATCGTCAAGAAGACACCCCGCGAGCAGGCGATCGAACTGGGCCGGCGCCTGCTGGCCAAGGTCGGCCTGGCCGGCAAGGAAGACGCCTACCCGCGGCGCCTGTCCGGTGGCCAGCAACAACGGGTGGCCATCGCCCGCGCCTTGGCCATGGAGCCGGAGGTGATCCTGTTCGACGAGCCGACCTCGGCGCTGGACCCCGAACTGGTGGGTGAAGTGCTGGCGACCATCCGCGGCCTGGCCGAGGAGAAGCGCACCATGATCATCGTTACCCACGAGATGAGCTTTGCCCGCGATGTGGCGAACCGGGTGATCTTCTTCGACAAGGGCGTGATCGTTGAGCAGGGCGAGGCCAAGGCGCTGTTTGCGGCGCCGAAGGAAGAGCGTACCCGGCAGTTCTTGCGCAAGTTCCTGGGGACTGCTGCCTCCGAGTAAACCTGCACTGGCCCTATCGCCGGCAAGCCAGCTCCCACAGATACCCCACAGTAATCAAGACCTGTGGCGTCCTGTGGGAGCTGGCTTGCCGGCGATAGGGCCAGTACATCCACAGCAAATCCCTCCTTCTATATATATTCCAAAGAGTTAGTTCATAAACTTTTTATAAAGCATTAGGGTATATAAACCGGACCACCGGACCAGCACACATCTGTCGCGATCAGCTGTTAGCGACATAATTCATTTGTGAGGTCAGGAATGGTCAGGATCACGATCACCCCAGTGCGGAACGCCAGGGCATTGAGTGCAGCCAAGGAGCGGTACTGATGTCCAGCCAACCCGATACCCAATTCCACAGCGATCTCGACAGCTCGCCCCTGCTGCTGCCGGCCAAGGTTCTACGCAACGACACCGAAGCCCTGCAAGCAGCCCGCGAACTGGCCGAGGTCGCCCGCGAGCAGGCCGCCCGCCGCGACCAGCAACGCAAACTGCCATGGGCCGAGATCGAACTGTTCACCCGCAGCGGCCTTGGCAGCATCAGCGTACCCAAGGCACATGGCGGCCCGGAGGTGTCGTTCGAGACCGTGGCTGAAGTGTTCCGCCTCATCAGCGCCGCCGACCCGGCCCTGGGGCAGATCCCGCAGAACCAGTTCGGCATGCTGCAACTGTTGCGCCTGACTGCCACCGAGGCGCAGCAGGCGGTGATCTTCCGCAGTGTGCTTGATGGCTGGCGCATCGGCAATGCCGGCCCCGAACGCGGCACCAAGGACACCCTGACCCTCAAGGCCAGGATCACCCGCGTCGGCGACAGCTATCGCATCAGCGGCGAGAAGTTCTATTCCACCGGCGCCCTGTTCGCCCACTGGGTGGCGGTCAAGGCACTGGACGACGAAGGTCGCCAGCGCCTGGCATTCGTCCGCCGAGGCAGCCCGGGGCTGCGCATCGTCGATGACTGGTCCGGTTTCGGGCAGCGCACCACTGCAAGCGGCACCGTGCTACTCGACCAGGTCCCGGTGGATGCCGACCTGGTGATCGACAACTGGCGCCAGCGCGACATTCCCAACATCCAGGGCGCTGCCTCGCAGCTGATCCAGGCGGCGATCGATGCTGGCATTGCCGAAGCAGCGATCGAGGACGCCATCAGCTTCGTGCGCGAAAAGGCCCGGCCATGGATCGAAGCCAAGGTCGACCGCGCCAGCGACGACCCTTACGTAATCGCCGACATCGGCCGCCTGAAGCTCGAGCTGCACGCCGCCGAAGCCCTGCTGCGCAAGGCCGCGCGGGTCCTCGACGAGGTCAACGCCGAGCCGATCGATGCAGCAAGCGCAGCGCGGGCCTCGATCGCGGTGGCCGAGGCCAAGGTGCTGACTACCGAGATTGCCCTGCAGGCCAGCGAAAAGCTGTTCGAGCTGGCCGGCAGCCGCGCCACCCTCGCCGAGTTCAACCTCGACCGCCACTGGCGCAATGCCCGGGTGCACACCCTGCATGACCCTGTGCGCTGGAAGTACCACGCAGTTGGCGCTTACCACCTCAACGGCACCTTGCCTGCACGGCATTCCTGGATCTGATTTAAGGGCCTTGGGGCTGCTTTGCAGCCCATCGCGACACAAGGCCGCTCCTACAAGGGATCGCGTACCTCCTGTAGGAGCGGCCTTGTGTCGCGATGGGCCGCAGAGCGGCCCCGAGGCCCCGGAGAAACACCATGACTACAAACATCATCACCAGCGACACCCAGGCCCTGAAAGTTGCCGAAGAAGTCGCCCGACACCTGCGCCGCGACAGCGCCCTGCGCGACCGCGAGCGCCGTCTGCCGCACGCCGAACTGGAACTGTTCACTCGCTCCGGCCTGTGGGCCATCAGCGTACCCAAGGCCTTCGGCGGCGCCGGCGTGTCCAACATCACCCTGGCCAAGGTAATCGCCCGCATCGCCCAGGCCGACGGCTCGCTAGGGCAGATCCCGCAAAACCATTTCTACGGCCTGGAAGTCCTGCGGGTAAACGGCACACCCGAACAGCAACAGCGCTTTTACGCCGAAGTACTGGCGGGCAACCGCTTCGGCAACGCCCTGGCCGAACTGGGCACCAAGACCGCCAACGACCGCACCACGCGCCTGTCCCGCGACGGCGATGGTTTTCGCATCAACGGCCGCAAGTTCTACTCCACCGGCGCCATATACGCCCAGCGCATTCCCACTTCGGTGGTCGATGAGCAGGGCGTGCAGCACCTGGCCTTCGTCCCGGCCGACAGCCAGGGCCTGCAGGTGATCGACGACTGGAGCGGCTTCGGCCAGCGCACCACCGGCAGCGGCTCGGTGGTGTTCGATAACGTGTATGTCAGTGCCGCCGACGTGGTGCCGTTCCAGAGCGCCTTCGAACGCCCCACCCCGGTCGGCCCGCTGGCGCAGATCCTTCATGCCGCCATCGACACCGGCATCGCCCGCGCCGCATACGAAGATGCCCTGCACTTCGTGCGCACCCGCAGCCGCCCCTGGGTCGACTCCGGCCTGGACAAGGCCAGCGATGACCCGCTTACGCTGAAGAGTTTCGGCCATCTGGCGATCCGTCTGCACGCCGCCGAAGCCTTGCTGGAGCGCGCGGGCGAATATCTGGACCGCGCCCGCGACGACAGCACTGCCGAAAACGTGGCCGCCGCGTCCATCGCGGTGGCCGAGGCCCGCGCCATCAGCACCGAGATTTCCCTCGCGGCCGGCACCACCCTGTTCGAACTGGGCGGCAGCCAGGCCACACTGGCCGAACACAACCTTGACCGCCACTGGCGCAACGCCCGCGTGCACACCCTGCACGACCCGGTGCGCTGGAAGTACCACGCCATCGGCAACTACTACCTCAATGATGCCAACCCACCACGCCGGGGGACCATCTGATGGCCAAGCAGATCCTGCTCAATGCTTTCAACATGAATTGCATCGGGCACATCAACCACGGCCTGTGGACCCACCCACGGGACACCTCGACCCAGTACAAGACCCTGGACTACTGGACCAGTCTGGCGCGGCTGCTGGAGCGCGGCTTGTTCGACGGGCTTTTCATCGCCGACATCGTCGGCACCTACGACATCTACGGCCAGTCGCTGGACGTCACCCTCAAGGAGTCGATCCAGCTGCCGGTCAACGACCCGCTGCTGCTGGTCTCGGCCATGGCCGCCGTCACCCGCCACCTGGGCTTCGGCCTTACCGCCAACCTCACCTACGAAGCGCCGTACCTGTTCGCTCGCCGCCTTTCCACCCTGGACCACCTGAGCCATGGCCGAGTGGGCTGGAACATCGTCACCGGCTACCTCGACAGCGCCGCCCGGGCCATGGGCCTGGCGCAGCAACCCGAGCATGACCGCCGCTACGACCAGGCCGACGAGTACCTGCAGGTGCTGTACAAGCTGCTGGAAGGCAGCTGGGCTGAAGATGCCGTGGTCGCCGACCGCCAGCAGCGCGTCTATGCCAGGCCCGACAGGGTGCGCAAGGTCAACCACCAGGGCGAGTTCTACAAGGTCGACGGCTACCACCTGTGCGAACCCTCACCGCAGCGTACACCGGTACTGTTCCAGGCCGGCAGCTCGCAGCGTGGCCTGGCCTTCGCCGGCAACCATGCCGAATGCGTGTTCATCAGTGGCCAGGACAAGGCCGCCACCCGCGCCCAGGTCGACAAGGTGCGCGCCGCCGCCCAAGCCGCTGGCCGCGACCCGCAAGCGGTCAAGGTGTTCATGGGCATCACGGTGATCGTCGCCGCCACCGAGCAGCAGGCCCAGGCCAAGCATGCCGAGTACCTGCGCCATGCCAGCGCCGAGGCCGGGGTCGCGCACTTCGCAGCGTCCACCGGCATCGACTTCGCCGCCTACGCCCTGGACGAGCCGATTGCCTTCAGCCAGGGCAACGCCATCCAGTCGGCCACGCGCCAGTTGCAGGACAACGTCTGGACCCGCCGGCGCCTGCTGCAGCAGCACGCCCTGGGTGGCCGTTACGTGACCCTGGTCGGCGCGCCCGAGCAGGTGGCCGAACAGCTGATCGCCTGGGTCGATGAAACCGGTCTGGACGGTTTCAACCTGACCCGCACCGTAACCCCGGAAAGCTTCGAGGACTTCATCGACCTGGTCATCCCGCAGTTGCAACAGCGTGGCCGCTACAAGACCGCCTATGCCGAAGGCACCCTGCGCGAAAAACTGTTCCAGGCCGACCACCCGCATTTGCCCGCCGACCACCCTGGCTCGGCCTACCGCTTTACCTCTACCCCTGCCCCGACTGGAGCCCTGCACCATGCTTGATAAATTGTTCCGGCCCGTCGCGGCCATTGCCCTCTCCCTCGGTCTGTCCGCCAGCGCGCTGGCTGCCGAACCGCTGAAGATCGGCACCACCTCGGCCTTTGCCATCCCGCTGGAAGCCGCAGTGGAAGAAGCGCACAAGCAAGGCCTTGAAGTGAAGCTGGTCGAGTTCAGCGACTGGATCGCACCCAATGTCAGCCTCAATAGCGGCGACATCGACGTGAACTACTTCCAGCACATCCCGTTCCTGGAAAACGCCAAGGCAGCCGCAGGCTTCAACCTGGTGCCCTACGCCCCGGGCATCATCAACAACGTCGGCCTGTACTCGAAAAAGTGCAAGAGCTTCGCCGACCTGCCCGAAGGCGCCAGCGTGGCCATCGCCAACGACCCGATCAACAGCGGCCGTGGCCTGCAGCTGCTGGCCAAGGCCGGGCTGATCACCCTCAAGCCGGGGGTCGGCTACAAGGCCACCGAGGACGATATCGTCGCCAACCCGAAAAAACTGAAAATCCTTCAGGTCGAGGCCGTACAGCTGGTTCGCGCCTATGACGACGCCGACCTGGTGCAGGGCTACCCGGCCTACATCCGCCTGGCCAACAGCTTCGACGCCGGCTCCGCACTGCTGTTCGACGGCCTGGAGAACAAGGAGTACGTGATCCAGTTCGTCATTCGACCGCAAAGCAAGGACGACCCACGCCTGGCCAAGTTCGTCGACATCTACCAGCACTCGCCAGTGGTGCGCGCAGCCTTGGACAAAGCCCACGGCAAGCTCTACCAGGCCGGTTGGGAGGGCTGACATGAGCCAGGCCAGCGCGCTGCGGGCGCCCACCACACAACCACTGCCGCCAACGGCCAGGGAGCAGGCCCTGCGCCCGGAGGTCAATGAAGCCCATGTGCGCTTCATCGGCCTGGGCAAGACCTACCCGGGCCAGGCGCAACCGGCCTTGCAAGGCATCGACCTGAACATCTGCCATGGCGAGATCTTCGGCATCATCGGCCGCAGCGGCGCCGGCAAGTCATCGCTGCTGCGCACCATCAACCGCCTGGAGCAACCCAGCCAGGGCCGGGTGCTGATCGACCAGGTGGACATCGCGCCCTTCGACGAGGACCACCTGGTAGCCCTGCGCCGGCGTATCGGCATGATCTTCCAGCACTTCAACCTGATGTCGGCCAAGACCGTGTGGCAGAACGTCGAGCTGCCCCTCAAGGTGGCCGGCGTGGCCAAGGCGGAGCGCCAGCGCAAGGTACGCGAACTGCTTGAGCTGGTGGGCCTGCGGGAAAAGCACCACGTGTACCCGGCGCAGCTGTCCGGCGGGCAGAAGCAGCGCGTGGGCATTGCCAGGGCGTTGGTGCATGACCCCGAGATCCTGCTGTGCGACGAGGCCACCTCGGCGCTGGACCCGGAGACCACTGCTTCCATTCTCGAACTGCTGCGCGACATCAACCAGCGCCTGGGCCTGACCATCGTGCTGATCACCCACGAGATGGCGGTAATCCGCGATATCTGCCACCGGGTGGTGGTGCTGGAACGTGGAGAAGTGGTCGAGCAGGGTGAGGTCTGGCGGGTGTTTGGCTCACCACGCCACGAAGTCACCCGTACCCTGCTGGCACCGTTGCAAGCCAGGTTGCCAGCCGCGCTGCAAGCCAGCCTGCGGGCCAACCCGGCAAGCCGCGACAGTGCCGTGGTGCTGAGGCTGACCCTGCTCGGCGAGCCCGAACTGTCCGCCCTGTTCAACGACCTTGGCGGCCGCGTACGCCTGCTGCAGGGTGGTGTGGAAACCATTGGCGAGCATGCCCTGGGGCAGCTGATCCTGTCGGTGCAGCACTCGCCGCACGACACCCATCAATTGCTGGAGCGCGCCCGCCGCTGGGCCGAGGACGTGGAGGTACTGGGCCATGTGGTTTGATCGCCTGCTGGAAGGTTTGCTCGATACCCTGCTGATGGTCGGCGTGTCGTCGCTGATCGCCCTGCTGGTGGGGGTACCGATGGCGGTGCTGCTGGTCACCAGCGACAAGGGCGGGATCTTCGAGGCGCCGCTGCTGAACCGGGTGCTGGGTGCATTCGTCAACCTGTTCCGCTCGATCCCGTTCCTGATCCTGATGGTCGCGCTGATCCCCTTCACCCGCTTGGTAGTGGGTACCACGTATGGCGTGTGGGCGGCAGTGGTGCCACTGACCATTGCCGCCACTCCGTTCTTCGCGCGGATTGCCGAGGTCAGCCTGCGCGAAGTCGACCACGGCCTGGTGGAGGCTGCACAGGCCATGGGCTGCCGGCGCTGGCACATTGTCTGGCACGTACTGCTGCCAGAGGCGCTGCCGGGGATTGTCGGGGGCTTCACCATCACCCTGGTGACCCTGATCAACTCCTCGGCCATGGCCGGAGCGATCGGTGCCGGGGGACTGGGGGACATCGCCTACCGCTATGGCTACCAGCGCTTCGACAGCCAGATCATGCTGACCGTGATTGCCATGCTGGTGGCGTTGGTGGCGTTGATCCAACTGGGTGGAGACCGGTTGGCGAAAGGCTTGAACAAGCGCTGAATTCTTCGCGGGCACGCCCGCTCCCACAGGTACTGCACAGGGCTTGAATACAACGATATCCCTGTGGGAGCGGGCATGCCCGCGAAGGGGCCTTCAACCCCAGCACAAATCCCCGGCAGGCACCGGCCGCCCGAACCAGTACCCCTGCCCAAGCTGACACTGCTCATGCAGCAGGAAGCTGGCCTGCTCGGCCTGCTCGATGCCCTCTGCATGCACTTGCATACCCATGCTGCGGGCCAGGGCGATGATCACCCGGACGATCGCGATATCGTCCTCATCCAGCGGCAACCCGGCAACGAAGCCTTGGTCGATCTTCAGCTTCTGCACCGGCAAGCGCTTGAGCCGCAGCAGCGATGAATAACCGGTGCCAAAGTCGTCGATAGCCAAGGTCACCCCCAGCTCGCGCAGGCGATGCAACTGCTCCAGCGCCACCTCCGGGTCCTCCATCACTGCGCTCTCGGTCACCTCCAGCTCCAGCAAGGCCGGGGCCAGGCCGGTGTCGTCCAGCACCTCGGCCACCTGCTGGTACAGCTCGTGCTGGCCAAACAGGCGGCTGGAAATGTTCACCGCCACGAATGCCAACTGCCGCCCTTCACCCTGCCATCGCACCATCTGCCGACACGCCTGGCGTAGTACCCAGGCGTCGATCTCGGCAATCAGCCCGGTACGCTCGGCAATCGGGATGAATTCGCCCGGTGGAACCAGGCCGCGCTCAGGGTGCTGCCAACGCACCAAGGCTTCGACGCCGACCTGGCGGCCGGTCGCCAGGTCGTGCACCGGCTGGTAGAACACCCGCAGCTCGTCCTGCTCCAAGGCTCGGCGCAGCTCGCCGGCGGTTTCGACCCGGTGTTGGGCGTGAGCGGTCAGTTCTTCGGTGTACAGCGCATAGCAGGCCCGCCCGTTGCTCTTGGCCTTGTACAACGCCGAGTCGGCATTGCGCAGCAACTGCTCGGCACTCAAGGCATCGCTGGGGAACAGGCTGATGCCCACGCTGACGCTGATGAACAGGCGGTGACCGTCGAACTGGAACGGCTCGCGCATGCGCTCGATGATGCCCTGCGCCAGCTTGCCCGCCTGGCCAACCTCATGGCAGTTTTCCGCCAGCACGCCAAATTCGTCGCCCCCCAGGCGCGCCAGGGTCACGCCGCTGCGCAGCACCTCTGCCAGGCGCTCGCCCACCAGCTTCAGCAACTGGTCGCCAATGGTGTGGCCAAGGCCGTCGTTGATGCTCTGGAAATGGTCCAGGTCCAGCAACAGCAGGGCACAACCACGCTTGTTCGCCTGGGCTGCGGCCAGCGCCTGCTCGACCCGGTCGTTGAACAGCAGGCGGTTGGGCAGGTCGGTCAGCGGGTCGTGGTGAGCCAGGTAGGCCAGTTCCTGTTCAGAATGCTTGATCGCGCTGATGTCGCTGAACACCGCCACGTAATGGCTGAGCTCGCCTTGATCGTCGCGGATGGCGCAAATGGTCTGCCATTGCGGGTAGATTTCACCGCTCTTGCGCCGATTCCATATTTCGCCGCTCCACTCGCCCTTTTCCGCCAGAGTGGCGAAGATCTGCTGGTAGAACGCCAGGCCATGGCGGCCCGACTTGAACTTGTTCGGGCGCTGGCCGATGACCTCGTCCTGCTGGTAGCCGGTGATACGCATGAAGGCACGGTTGACGTGCACGATCAGGCCATGGCGGTCTGTCACCAGCACGCCTTCGAGGGTGCTGTCGAACACTGCCGCAGCCATGCGCAGGCGTTCACGGTCTTCACCACGCATACGCGCGCCAACACCGATGAAGTCGAGCAGCCGCACCCGCGACACATAGATCAGAAAGGCGCTGAGCAGCACCCAGACCACCACGTTGATCTGCCGGCCCACGGTCAGTGCCAGGGGGTCGTCGGTCATGCCGTGCAACACCACCTCGGCCAGCGTCAGCCAGAGGATCGAGAGCACCACATACAGCGCGGCCATGCGCAAGGCGTCGCGAACGGAAACAGACATGTCGGGTGCAATTGCCCATGAAAAATGATGGGGCATTATAAAGGCTGAAACATGTCGTGACTTCCTATCTGAACGGGTAACTGTATTTATTTCCTGCCCAAGGGATAATCAGCCCCTCCTCCTGCATTCCGAGGGTATTTACACCTATGTGGTACAACGGCCTGCTCGACTTCTCGGCCTGGCAACTGGTCGGCATTACACTGTTGATGACCCACGTGACCATCGTCAGCGTCACGGTCTACCTGCACCGCTACTCCGCGCACCGGGCCCTGGAGCTCAATGGCGCGCTCAAGCACTTCTTCCGTTTCTGGCTGTGGCTGACCACGGCGCAGAACACCCGCGAATGGACCGCCGTCCACCGCAAGCACCACGCCAAATGCGAAACCCCCGACGACCCGCACAGCCCGCTGTACAAGGGCCTGGGCACGGTGCTGCGCAAGGGTGCCGAGCTTTACCGGGAAGAGGCGCGCAACCCTGAAACCCTGCGCATCTATGGCAAGAACTGCCCGGACGACTGGATCGAGCGCAACCTCTACTCGCGCTACAAGCTGGGCGGCATCGCGCTGATGGCGGTAATCGACCTGCTGCTGTTCGGCACCATCGGCATCACCATCTGGGCAGTGCAGATGATGTGGATTCCGTTCTGGGCCGCCGGCGTGGTCAACGGCCTGGGCCACGCTCTCGGCTACCGCAACTTCGAGTGCCGCGACGCCGCGACCAACCTGGTGCCGTGGGGCATCGTCATCGGTGGCGAAGAGCTGCACAACAACCACCACACCTACCCCAACTCGGCCAAGCTGTCGGTCAAGCGCTGGGAGTTCGACATGGGTTGGGCGTGGATCCGCCTGTTCTGCCTGCTGCGCCTGGCCAAGGTACAGCGCGTGGCGCCCATCGCCCACCGGGTGGCAGGCAAGGCCAGCCTGGACATGGACACCGCCATGGCCATCCTCAACAACCGCTTCCAGATCATGGCCCAGTACCGCAAGCTGGTGATCGGCCCGCTGGTCAAGCAGGAGCTGGCCCGCGTCGATGCTTCGCTGCGCCATCACTTCCGCCGCGCCAAGCGCCTGTTGTCGCGCGAGACCAGCCTGCTGGAAGACCGTCACCATGTGCGCATCGAGTCGATGCTCGCCCACAGCCAGGCGCTGAAGACCATCTACGAAAAACGCCTGGCCCTGCAGCAGATCTGGGCGCGCACCAGCGCCAACGGCCACGACATGCTGGCCGCCATGAAGGACTGGGTACATGAGGCGGAAACCAGCGGCATCCACGCCCTGCGGGACTTCGCGGCACAGCTGAAGACGTACTCCCTGCGCCCGACCGGCGCCTGACCGCCGTTGATCGGCACGCCCCTTTGGCTGGGCGTGCCGCCCGGAACTTCGCCCTCTCGTTTACACTCATATCTGGCACATCGCCCGCGTGGCGGGCCAGATGCTGGCCGCACGCTTTCACGCCGAGATCTGCTCCGTGCACATGGCCAAGAACATTCCGACGACACTGCCCGGCACCCCGCCTCCGGAAGCCGCCCAGACCTTGCTTGCGCTACTCCACGCCCAAGGCGAGGTTGCCCGCCTGAGCGAGCGCGAACAGCTGTTCAGCTCGCTGCTCGATAGCGTCAATGCGGTGCTATGGGCCTTCGACTGGGAAACCCGTCAGGTGCTTTACGTCAGCCCCGCCTACGAACGCATCTTCGGCCGCTCGGCCAGCCTGGTGCTGGCCGACTACAACGAGTGGCGAGACAGCATCTACCCCGACGACCTGGAGTTCGCCGAACGCAGCCTGGCCCAGGTACTGCTCAAGGGCTCGGTGGAAGACCGCGAGTACCGCATCCTCAATGCCGACGGCCAGTTGCGCTGGCTGAGCGACAAGTGCTACATCAACCAGCAACGCGATGGCGACCGGGTGATCATCGTCGGCATCGCAGAAGACATCACCGAGAAGAAGCAGCTCGAAGGTGAACTGCAGCGCCTGGCCACCACCGACGTGCTGACCCAGAGCAGCAACCGCCGGCACTTTTTCGAATGCGCCCAGCAAGCCTTCGACAGCGCCCGCGAAGACGGTACACCACTGGCCTTCCTGCTGCTGGACATCGACGACTTCAAGCGCATCAACGACAGCTACGGTCACCAGGAAGGCGACCAGGTGTTGCAGCAGATCGCCGACAGCGGCAAGGCCGTGCTACGCCGAGGTGACCTGTTCGGGCGCATTGGTGGCGAGGAGTTCGCGGCAGTGTTCCCCGGCTGTAGTGCCCAGGTCGCGGAGCAGATTGCCGAGCGCTTGCAGCGGCAGATCCAGCGGCTGAGCTTCAGCCATGGGGAGCAGACCTACGGGGTGACGGTGAGCCAGGGGGTGACCGGGCTGACTGACGAGGATGTGGCGCTGGACAGCCTGTATGCCCGGGCCGATGCGGCGATGTACCAGGCCAAGCGCCAGGGCAAGAACCAGATCGTCCGCGGCTGAGCCTTGGGGGGGGCTTTGCCCCCCTATCGCGACACAAGGCCGCTCCTACCGGCAACCGCGTACCCGTGTAGGAGCGGCCTTGTGTCGCGATGGGCCGCAAAGCGGCCCCAAGACCTCAGCCCGAAACTTCACCCTCAGCTAAAGGCGGTTCTTCCTGCTGCGGCTTCACCTCCGGGTTCTCCACCTTACGCAACCGCCTCAGCTCCGGCAGGCCAAGCTTGAGCAGGCGCGCGGTCTTGCTGCTGGCCACCTTCTCCAGCCCCTGCTCGGCCGACAGCCGCGACAACTGCCCGGCCAGGTTCATGGCCAGCATCTCCCGCGAGTACACCCCGCCGCCCAGCTGGTAGATCGCCGCGATCAACTCTCGCAACCCCAGCGGCAACCGCCAGCGCGTACGCAGCGCCGAGCCGAACGCCGCACCGAACTCATTGAGCGACAGCTGCACCTGATCCTCATCCAGCTCGCCCCCGGCCAGCCGCCACTCCTGCAGGCAGCGCAGCACCGCCAGGTCGCCCAGGCAATGCAGCAACCCCGCGCAATAACAACGCCCTTCGTCCAGCTCGAGCATGCGTGCCAAGGTGCGGCCATATTCGGCAGCGTGCAGCGACAACTCCCAGTAGCGGGAAGCATGCTCCGCCAGCAGCGGGTCGCTGAGGCGAGCGCTGCGCTTGAGGGTCATGCCCAGGATCAGGTTCATGCTCTGGGTGCTGCCAAGCTTGTTCAAGGCCTGCAGCAGCGTCTGCACTGGTGCTTCGCGGTGCAGCGCTGCGCTGTTGGCCGCCGCAATCAGCACAGCGGTGATCTGCGGGTCGCCCTGCACTTCCTCTTCGAGCACTCTCAGGTTCAGGCCCTGGGGGTTTAGCGCGCGCTTGATCGCCACCTGCACATCGGCCAGCAGCGGCCCGCCATCGGCGGTAGCGCGACGCTGCTCGAGGTAGGCCGGCAGGCTGGCACCTGGCTGCAAGGCCGGCACCGGGCAGGCGATTTCTTCGCCAACCGCCAGCAGCAGCTCTTCCAGGCGCTTGCGAAGAGTTTCCAGGTTCAGCGGCTTGCTCAGGTAGGCAGTAGGGTGCAGGGGCAACGCCTCATGCACACTGGCACTGTCAATGCGGTTGCTCATGAGGATGAACGGCAACCTCGAGTCTTTCGCGCGTACCTTGCGCAACAGGTCGAGCCCATCGACACCTGCCAGTTCGCGCGCGGCAATGATCAGGTCGGGCTTGCTCGACAGCGCGCTCAAGGCCTGCGAGCCGTCGGCGCAGAGCTGCAGGCGGGCATCACAGCGCACGCTCAGCAGCATTTCGCTGAGCATGTCACGTACCCAGGGGTCGCCCTCGACAATAAGTACGCTTGGTGGGGTGGGGTCTGCAGCGTTCATCGCCAACTCCTGAATAGCCCTGCCACACAGTCCGTCGCAGCTTCCTGAGCAAATCCTCCGACAACGATAGCGCCCCAAGGCTTTCCTGGGCACAAAAAAACCCGCCGAAGCGGGTTTTTTCTGAAGCAGGTCACATCAGGCGATTTCAGCGAAGCACTCTTCGATGATAGCCAGGCCTTTGTCCAGCAGAGCATCTTCTGCGGTCAGCGGAACCAGGATACGCAGAACGTTGCCGTAGGTACCGCAGGACAGCAGGATCAGGCCCTTCTCGCGAGCCTTGGCGACAACCTGGCCAACGGCAGCTGCGTTCGGGGTGTGAGTGCCTTTCTCGAAGACTTCGACAGCGATCATCGAGCCCAGACCACGGACGTCGCCGATGATCGGGTACTTCTTCTGGATTTCGCGCAGGCCGGTGGTCAGGCGCTCACCCACAGCTTTGCTGCGGTCCAGCAGTTTCTCTTCTTCGAACACTTCGATCACGGCCAGGGCCGCGGCGCAAGCGATCGGCGAACCGGCGTAGGTACCACCCAGGCCGCCAGGAGCGATGGCGTCCATGTATTCGGCCTTGCCGCACACACCGGCCAGCGGGAAGCCGCCAGCGATGGATTTGGCGAAGGTGGTCAGGTCAGGCGCAACGCCCATCTGTTCCATGGCGAAGAAGGTGCCAGTACGGCCAGCGCCGGTCTGTACTTCGTCGGCGATGAGCAGGATGCCGTGCTGGTCGCACAGGGCGCGCAGGCGCTTCATCAGCTCTTTCGGCGCTGGCAGGAAGCCGCCTTCGCCTTGTACCGGCTCGAGGATGATCGCGGCGATGTCGCGCGGCTCGGCGTCGTTCTTGAAGATGCGC
This sequence comes from Pseudomonas asiatica, assembly GCF_009932335.1. Lineage (NCBI taxonomy): Bacteria > Pseudomonadati > Pseudomonadota > Gammaproteobacteria > Pseudomonadales > Pseudomonadaceae > Pseudomonas > Pseudomonas asiatica. Next base: position 93,048 of record NZ_BLJF01000002.1, on the reverse strand, counting down.
TCGACCGAGGCGATGGCGTCGTCAACGCTGATACCGTGCAGTTCGCTAGGGAACAGAGCGCGGAAGATGCCACCTGGCATCAGGCCCATGCCAGCGGAGTACGGCACGACCTTGCCGGTCAGGCCCAGGGTCATCATGGTACGGCCGTGGTAGCCGCCGGTGAAGGCGATTACGCCAGCGCGGCCAGTGGCGGCACGGGCGATCTTGACGGCGTTTTCAACGGCTTCGGAGCCGGTGGTGACCAGCAGGGTCTTCTTGTCGAAGTCGCCTGGGACCAGCTTGTTGATCTTTTCGCACAGCTCTACATAGGGTTCGTAGGCCAGCACCTGGAAGCAGGTGTGGCTGACCTTGGTCAGCTGGTCTTGCACGGCCGCAACCACTTTCGGGTGCAGGTGGCCGGTGTTCAGTACTGCGATGCCGCCGGCGAAGTCGATCAGTTCGCGGCCTTCAACGTCGATCACGGTCGAGTTCTTCGCGGTATCGACGAAGATCGGGTGGATCTGGCCAACGCCACGTGGGACGGCGGCGACACGACGTTGCATCAAGGATTCGTTGGTCTTGCTCATAATGCCCTCATTGCGCCGGTCTGGAGTGGCGCTTTTATTCGGGGGTGGCTGGGAGTGCTCGCGAACAGTATTCGTTGATCGACTGCCGTGAACGCCCTGGCCACCAGGTACTGCGATGTAAAAAAGGCCAGCGAGACGTCGCTCTCGCGCCCCGCTGGCAGAGGTAAAGCCTTTACCGTGCTATCAGACGCTGATGCACAGGTATTTGATTTCGAGGTAGTCCTCGATACCGTACTTGGAACCTTCGCGGCCCAGGCCCGAAGCCTTGATGCCACCGAACGGTGCCACTTCATTGGAGATCAGGCCGGTGTTGATACCTACCATGCCGTATTCCAGGGCTTCGGCAACACGGAACACACGGCTCATGTCGCGGGCGTAGAAGTACGAGGCCAGGCCGAACTCGGTGTCGTTGGACATGGCGATCACTTCGGCCTCGTCCTTGAAGCGGAACAGCGGCGCCAGCGGGCCGAAGGTCTCTTCCTTGGCGACGGCAGCGGTCTTCGGTACGTCGACCAGAATGGTCGGCTCGAAGAAGTTGCCTTCGATGATCTTGCCACCGGACAGTACCTTGGCGCCTTTGCCAACGGCGTCTTCGATGTGTTCCTGGACCTTGGCGACAGCCTTGCCGTCGATCAGCGGGCCAGTGGTGGTGCCTTCTTCCAGGCCGTTACCGATCTTCAGCTTGGCAACAGCGGCGGCCAGCTTCTGGGCGAACGCGTCGTAGACGCCGTCCTGCACGTAGATACGGTTGGCGCAGACGCAGGTCTGGCCGTTGTTGCGGTACTTGGAGATGATCGCGCCCTCGACCGCCTTGTCCAGGTCGGCGTCGTCGAACACGATGAACGGGGCGTTGCCACCCAGCTCCAGGGAAACCTTCTTGATGTCCTTGGCGCATTCTTCCATCAGCTGGCGACCGATTTCGGTCGAGCCGGTGAAGGACAGCTTGCGGACCAGGGAGTTGCCGGTCAGTTCACCGCCAACTTCGCCAGCGCTGCCGGTAACCACGCTCAGCACGCCAGCCGGGATGCCGGCACGGTGGGCCAGCTCGACCAGGGCCAGGGCGGAGTATGGGGTCTGCGAGGCAGGCTTGAGCACCATGGTGCAGCCGGCGGCCAGGGCCGGGCCGGCTTTACGGGTGATCATGGCGGCCGGGAAGTTCCACGGGGTGATGGCCGCGGTAACACCGATTGGCTGCTTGATGACGATCAGGCGCTTGTCTGGCTGGTGGCCCGGGATGGTGTCACCGTAGACACGCTTGGCTTCCTCGGCGAACCACTCGATGAACGAGGCAGCATAGGCGATTTCGCCCTTGGCTTCGGCCAGCGGCTTGCCTTGTTCGGTGGTCATCAGGCGAGCCAGGTCGTCCTGGTTCTCGATCATCAGTTCGAACCAGCGACGCAGCTTGGCCGAACGCTCCTTGGCGGTCAGGGCACGCCAGGCCGGCAGAGCCTTGTCGGCGGCTTCGATGGCGCGGCGGGTTTCCGCGGTGCCCATCTTCGGCACGGTACCGATGACTTCACCAGTGGCCGGGTTGGTGACCTTGATGGTCTGGCCGTTGTCCGCATCCAGCCACTCACCATTGATGTAGGCTTGCTGGCGGAACAACTGAGCGTCTTTGAGCTGCATGTCGGCTTCCCGAATTGTTGATTGTTGAAAAGCGCCCAAGGCAGGGCATCGAGCGTTTGAAATCTCAAACGAATGCTAAGCGGCTGCTGGGGTGTTGGACAATAGGCTGTTCGAAAAAAAGAACGAATGGTTGAACACCCTGGCGGAAATTTCACATTTCTGTGCCGTAGCAACCGGCCCTATCGCCGGCAAGCCAGCTCCCACAGGGACCCCACAAAATTCAGCACCTGTGGGGTCCCTGTGGGAGCTGGCTTGCCGGCGATAGGGCCAGTACAGGTTAGACGAACGAGCTGAAGGAAATGTGATGGGAGGACCGACGGCCCTCCCGGAGGGATGGGTCAGAAGGCCTTGGCCAGGTCGATCACCAAGGCTCGGTAACCCACGCTGCCCGGCTGCCGGCTGTGCACCTTCAGCTCCACCAGCACCTCCTGGGTCCCGCGCCGCACCTCGTTGAGCACGGTGGTGGTCAGTTTCTCCGGGGTCAGGAAGTTCACCGACGCCGAGTAAATGAACTGGGTGTCGGTCTCCGGCCGGTAGGCCACCACCGAGGTCACCGGGCTGTACCACTCGTCGCCGCGCTCCTTGCCGTATTCCCACACCTGCTCGACCGTGCCCTTGGCCTCGTCGATGCGGTATTCCACCGCCCGACTGTAGTTGCCCGTCAGCCTGGTCGGCGCAAAGTCGCGGCCCCAGCCGTTGTCGAACACGGTCAGCGTGCCTTTGCCGGTCAGCCAGGCGGTGTGCTGTGTCCACGACCAGTCGAAGCCTTCGCTCGCCACCGGCGTCAGCACCTTCTCGCGCAGACGCTCAGGCCAGCCTTGAGGCGAGGCGAGAATCCACTTCACCTGCTTGTCGCGGCCTATCTTCACCACGCCCTGGTGCCGTGCTGAAACGATGATGCTGTCGTCATCGGCGTCGTAGTCGATGGCATTGACGTGTGCCCAGTTACGGCCTGTGCCCACGCCCGGGGTGTCACCAAAGGGCAGGTCACCTTCGGCCAGTTCGTTGGCCAGCCGCTCGTCCTGTTTCTGCACCCCGGCCGGCAATTGGATGGCTGCCTTGCCCAGGGTTTCCAGCAGGTCGCCACGGTACGGGTCGAGAATCTGGTTGAGGTCCCAGAAGTCCAGCACATCACCGGCCTCGTTGACCTCGATGATGTGATCACGGATCGAGCGCACGCGCTTGCCGTCGGGCCGGCGATAGTCGCTGGTGCCCACCCGCAGCAGGTAGGTGCCATTGGCGGTCTCGCGGATTTCATGGGAGAAGTCGGCAAACTTGTCGGGCAGGCTGCGCTGCCAGATGCGCCGGCCCAGCAGGTCGTACTTGGAGTAGGTCTGGCCCTGGCCCCAGATCAGCTTGCCATCGCGGGTCTGCTGGAAGCCCATGGTGCCGCCCAGGCCATCGCGGCGGTTGGAGTCGTGGATCTGCTCGATGTCCAGGTACCAGCGCACGTCGCCATTGCTGTCGGCGATCCAGTTGTTACCCACCTGGTCCCATTCCGCCGCGCCGCCCAGGGCATTCCACTTGAAGGCGCGCCCGCCCGGGATGTCCCCCTGCAGGTGGTTGAACAGGTACAGGCGCTGTTCAAAACCTGGCGCTACCTTGACTGGCTGCACTTCAGGCAAGGCAGCGGTCTGCCTGGCCACCACCGGCAGGCGCACGGCCGGAGCGTAGATCTGGTACTGCTCGCGGATGCGCTCGCCGTCGAGCTTGTAGGTCACTTCCACCTGGTTGACGTGGTCCGGGTACAGGCCGAATACCGGGATGCCGCCATAGGTCCACAACGAACGGTCGGACACCTCGTAGGCGATGTCCACACCGCGCTCACCCCGGCCCAGCACGCGCACGTGCGCGGCACTCAGGCTGCGCCCACCGTCGCGAATGATCGCGGTCAGCGGCGCCAGGCGATAAGGGTTGACCACCACGTCGCCGAGCAGCGCCTCGTCACGTTCGGGGACCTTGGCGGTCAGGCAGGCGCCCTCAGGCAATACAGGGGTTTCGGTCTTGGCATTCATGGCAAAGCTCCTTGTGCTCAGAAGTCGTAACGGGCGGTGGCGCCGAAAGTGCGCGGGGTACCGAGCACGCCGGCATAGCCACCGTTGGCGGAGTTCCACAGGCTGGTGAAGTAGGTCTTGTCACCGGCGTTCTTCACCCACAGCGACAGGTCCACCACGCCGTCGCCCTGGTCCAGGCGCACACCGGCGGAGAGGTTGACCAGCGCGTAGCTGGGGATCTGGCCGAAATCGGAGTCGTCGATGGTGCCCACCGCCTTGGAGCGGAAGGCGTAGCTGGCGGTGACGTAGGGTTCGATGTGCTCGCTGGCCTGCCACTTGTACTGGGTATTGAGGTTGGCGATGTACTTGGAGGCGCCGACCACCTGGTGGCCGGACAAATCGCAGGTGGCAGTGGCATTGGCCAGGCTCACTTCCGGCGGGCATGGGGCGTCCTTGTACTCGGTGTAGCGCACGTCGTTCCACGAGCCGTTGAAGTTGACCGTGAGGCCGCGCAGCGGCAGTGCCGTGGCTTCGAACTCCAGGCCACGCGAGCGCACGCGGCCGGCGTTGGCCAGGTACTGCACGCGGTTGATCTGGTCGTAGACGTTGGCCTGGTAGCCATGCACTTCGGCCCAGAACAGGTTGGTATTGAGTTGCAGGCGGTCGTCGAACAGCGAGCTTTTCAAGCCGAGTTCGGCGTTGTTGACCCGCTCGGTGCCGACCAGCAGCGAATCGGTGCCCAGCCGTGGCGCAGCGCCAACGGTAAGGTTGATACCGCCAGACTTCTCGCCGTGGGTCAGGGTGGCGTAGCCCAGCAATTGCTCGTTGAAGCGGTAGCTCAGGCCCAGCAGGCCAGAGGGGCTGAAGCTGTACTGGTTGAGGTCGCCTGAATCGTAGGCGCCTACCCGGCCCTGGCGTGCTGCTGCGGCGGCCCCGGTTACTGCCGCACCGCCGGTTGGTGCATCGCGGGTCACCCAGGCGCTCTTTTCTTCATAGGTGCCGCGAACGCCGGCGGTGAAGTCCAGGCGGTCGGTGATGTGCCAGGTGCCTTGGGCGAACAGCGCGTAGCTGTCCGTGTCGATGTGCCCGTTACCAATGGTGTCGACGTTGGCCAGGGCGCCGGCCGGGGTGAGGTTCCAGATGTCCGCCTGCGGCCCGTAGAAAGTGAAGGATTTGTTGTCCAGGTCCTGCTTGAAGTAGTACGCGCCCAGCACGTAGTCGAAGGCACCACCGGTGGGCGAAGCCAGGCGGATTTCCTGCGAGTACTGCTTGTCGCGCACCGACACCCCGGCGCTGTAGAACACCGGCACGTTGAGGCCGTCGTCGTTGCGCGGGGTGAAGTCCCACCAGCGGTAGGCGGTGATCGAGGTCAGGGTGAAGTCGTTGGGCAGGGTCCAGTTGGCCTCCACCGAGGTGCCGCCCTGGAACACCGTCACCTGCTGGTCGGCGTCGAAGTTGACCTTGCTGTGCTTGCCCGACACCAACGTCGCGCCGGCCTGGGCGGCCAGGCTTTCGTAGCGGTTGACGCCATTGATGGTAGGGCCGGTGCTGTACAGGCTGAGGATGCCGTTGTCGGAGTCTTCTTCGTTGTATTCGCCGATCCAGCGCAGGTTGAAGGTTTCGCTCGGTTTGAACAGCAGCTGGGTACGAAAACCTTGGCGCTTGCCGCCGTTGAGGTCGTCGCCGTTGTGGATGTTCTTCACATAGCCGTCGTCTTCGGTGCGATAGGCGCTGATGCGCCCGGCCAGTGTGTCGCTGATCGGCCCCGAGAAGCTGCCTTGGGTTTGCAGGTAGCCGTCTTCACCAATCGACTGCTGGATGCTGCCCTCGCGGTGGAAGGTGGGCTTGCGCGTGGTGATGTTGAGCACGCCGGCGGTGGTGTTCTTGCCGAACAGCGTACCTTGCGGGCCGCGCAGCACCTCCAGCTGCTCCACGTCCAGCAGGTCGAACACCGCCATGCCGGGGCGGCCGAGGTAGACGTTGTCCAGGTAGATGCCGACGCTGCCTTCCAGGCCATCGCTGGCGGGGTTGTTGCCCAGGCCACGGATCGAAATGCTCGACTGGCGGGCATGAACGTAGGCGACGTTGGTGCTGGGTACCAGTTGCTGCAGGTCCTGCACGCGGTAGATGCGTTGGGTTTCCAGGGTTTCGCTGTCGAGCACGCTGATCGGCGTGGGCACGCTTTGCGCGGTTTCTTCGCGGCGGCGGGCATTGACCGTGACAGTGCCGAGCTTGGCTTCCTGCTCCACCGCCGGGGTGGCGCTGACCGGCTCTTCGGCGAAGCTGGCAGAGGACGCCGCCAGCAGCACGCCGGCAGCCAAGGGTTGCAAGGTGAAACGCGACGCGCGCGCAGGCCAACGGGAAACTCCGGACATGCAAATGCTCCTTGAGGCATGGGCCCTGGCGAGCATTTCCGTTGGCGGAACCGAATCGCGGTCAGTCGGGCTTATATTCTTTTCGGCGATATAAATATTTTTAATTCATATTTTGTGGAATAAGTGACTCCCTTTATAAGGGGGCTAACCCTTGTCAGCAATTGCATTCGACCGAAAGTTTCAATGTAAAAAATGCATATCGATCTCCGTCAGCTGCGTCACTACATTGCCCTTGTCGAGCACCGCAGCTTCGTTGCTGCGGCCGCTGCGGTGAACCTGTCGCAATCAGCGTTCAGCCGCAGCATCCAGACCCTCGAGCACAACATCGGCTGCCGCCTGGTCGACCGCGCCAGCAAGGAGCTGGCGCCGACTCGCCAGGGCCTGCTGGTGCTGGAGCATTCGCGGCGGCTGGTGCATGGGGCGCACAACCTGGTCAACGAGATCCACCAGTTCAATGGTGCCACTACCGGCGTTGTACGCTTTGGCTCCGGCCCGGCGCCGGCAGGGGGTTTGGTACCGCGGGCGGTGGCACGCTTCGTCGCCGAATACCCCGCGGCACGTACCTGCTTCCAGGTGGATAACTGGCAGGCGCTGAACCGCAAGCTGGTTGCCGAGGAGATCGAGTTCTTCGTCGCCGACACCCGCCAGTTCGAGTCTGACCCGGACTACCAGGTGCACAGGCTGGCGCCGCAGCGCTGGCACTTCTGCTGCCGCGTCGGGCACCCGTTGACCGGGCGCGAGAGCGTGCGGGCACGTGACCTGTTCGAATACCCCCTGGCCACGACCTTCCGCCCGCCGAACATCCGCAAGATCCTCAGCGACCTCAGCGGGCGGCAGGATTTTCTGCCGACGGTAGAGTGCGAGCACGGCTATGCACTGCTGAATGTGGTGATGCATTCGGACACCATCGGCATTGCCTGCAATGCCAACTTGCGGCCGTATCAGCGTGACGGGGGATTGGTGGCATTGCAGCTGGCCGACCTGACGGTGGAGCAGGAAGAAGCGTTCTATACCCGTTATGGGGTGGTGAGCCGGGTGGGGTATGGGCTATCGCCGTTGGCTCAGGGGCTGGTCAGGCAGTTGATTGCCTGCGATACCGAGTTTTAGCTGACGGGGGCTTTGCCCCCGAATCGCCGGCAAGCCAGCTCCCACAAGATCACCGCAGCCTTCTGGCCTGTGATGTACCTGTGGGAGCTGGCTTGCCGGCGATAGGGCCGCAAAGCGGCCCCGGCGATATCAGCCTTTACGCGTGGTGCGGCTCAACTGGCCATCCACCCCGACCGGTACCTCACCCGCCAGGGTCACCCGCCGCACCACCCGCGGCTGGGTCCCGTAATCATCCACCGCATAATGCTGCGTCGCGCGGTTATCCCAGATCGCCACGTCCCCCGCCTGCCAGCGCCAGCGAACGGTGTTCTCCAGACGCGTCACATGCCCTTGCAGCACCGCGAACAGGTGTTGCGAATCCGCCAGCGAATAACCTTTGATGCGCTTTACAAAATGCCCCAGCTGCAGCACCCGCTCGCCACTGATCGGATGCACGCGCACCACCGGGTGCTCGGTCTCGTACACCGTGGAGGTGAACACTTTGCGATAGCGCTCCAGCTTGGCCTGGTCCACATCGGGCTTCACGCTGGCGTAGTCGTATTCGTTGCTGTGCACCGCCCATAGCTTGTCGGCCAGCTCGCGCAGCGGCTCGGGCAGCTCCTGGTAGGCCGTGGCGGTGTTGGCCCACACGGTGTCACCACCGGATGCCGGCGCCACCACGCTGCGCAGGATCGAGGCCTTGGGGTAGGCGTCGACGAAGGTCACGTCGGTATGCCAGGAGTTGGCCCGCTGACCTTCGGCACCATCGAGCTGCAACAGGTAGCTGGTGCCATCCACCACCGGCACGGTAGGGTGGGCGACCGGCTCACCGAGCAACTTGGCGAAAGCTTCCTGGGTTTGGTCATCCAGGTGGGTCTGGCCACGGAAGAAGATCACCTTGTGCTTCACCAGCGCGGCCTGGATGGCGTCGAGGGTGGCGGCATCAAGGTCGGCGGACAATTTCACCCCGCGAATTTCGGCACCGATGCGGCCGGCAACCGGGTGGATGTCGAGTTCGAGGGTTTGTGGCGCGGTGGCCAGGGCGGCATTGCTCATGGTCGTGTCCTTGCGGTCATTGTCGGGTTTTCGGGGTTCAGCGGGCGGCCTGCACGGCCTGTTTTTGTTGCAGCGCAACATCGAGGAAACGTGGTTCGATCCAGTCGGCCACCTGGAAGCCACGGCGGATCAGGCGCTCCTTGGCGGCCAGGTCCACACCCTGTTGCAACTGGCCGACGAATTCGGCGTCCAGCCGTGGATCGAAGTAATGGGCCAGGTCTTCCTTGGCCAGGTCGTCATTGAGGATGCTGCGCGGCCAGTTGGCATTGCTGGCCACCAGCTCGACATAGGCCTCGCGGTTGTGTTCGTCGCGCAGCCAGGCGCTGGCCTGTTGCTGGGCATTGACCAGGCGCTGCACCAGCTCGGGGTATTTGCGGATGAAATCGCCAGTGCACAGCAGTACCGCCTGGGTACTGCCGGCTCCTTCCAGATCACGCGAGTTGACCGGTAGCTCTACCAGCCCGCGCTCGCGCAGCGACAGCAGGTTGGACAGGCCCCAGGTGGCGTCGATCTGCTTGGCGGCCAGTGCGGCATTGGCGGCGTTGAAGTCCAGGTTGATCACCTTCAGCTCGCGCTCGCTAAGCCCCTGGCTGGCCAGGGCGCTGGCGAACGACAGCTGGTTGGCGGTGCCACGGAACACCGCCACGCGCTTGCCTTTGAGGTCGTGCAGGGTCTTGATGCCGGAACCGGGCACCACGCCCAGGTAGCTCTTCACCCCACGTACCCCCGCCGACAGCACGCGGGTATCCAGGCCATTGGCCTTGCCGACGATGGCGGCCAGGTCGCCGAGGTAGGCGAAATCGGCCTGGCCGTTGGCCAACGCTTCGTTCACCACCGGCCCGGCGCCCTTGAAGAAGTGCCAGTCGATGCGAATGCCGTCCTTGGCGAATTCCTTCTCCAGCAGTTGCTGGTCACGCAGCACGTCGACCACGCCACCGGCGCTGGGCTTGCTGCCCGCGCTGAGGTCGGGCACGGCGATGCGGATGCTTGCTGGCTTGGCCGGTTCAGCTGCGTGGGCGCTGAGGGTGAAGGCCAGCCCAAGGGCGGTGATCAGGTGGCGCAGCGGGATTTTCATGGCAAGGCTCCTTGGCAGGCTGCCACCGGCGATGGCCGGCGCTTTGGCCAGAAGCTAGGCAGGTCTGGCTAGAACCTACAAAGACAGAAAATTCATTCTTCAGTAACTGAATGGCATAAATCAGGCGGCATGCGGGCCTGCGACTGGCTTGCGAAAAGCGCATGGAAAATATGAGGAAAACGCAACGGCGGGGGGCTTCCGTATGCATGAAACGCATGCTCTTATCTCTTGAAAGTCATTTTTCAGAATTTTTAATTCCATAAATGAATAATCTAACAACGTCTTGAGAGATGGCCGATGAATGGAATTCTGAGCAGGAATCGGAGGTGGCTCCGGGGGCCGCTGTGCGGCCCTATCGCGACACAAGGCCGCTCCTACAAAGGCCTCGCATACCTGGTGCCTGCAGCAATTGCCGTGCTGTGGGTAGTGGCCAGCCGGGAGCACTGGATGAGCGAGCAGATTCTGCCGGCGCCAGCATTGGTTTGGCAGAGCGCGGTGGAGTTTGGCTCCGGCGAGCTGTGGGGGCACCTGTGGATAAGCTTGCAGCGGTTGTTCTGGGGGCTGGCGGTCGGCATCGGCAGCGGGTTGCTGCTGGGTGTTTGGCTGGGAGCTTCGCGGCGGGCGCAAACGCTGGTGCTGCCGACCTTCGTGGCGCTGGCACAGATTCCTACCCTGGCCTGGATCCCGTTGTTCATGCTGTTCTTCGGGATCGGCGAGTTGCTCAAGCTGGTGGTGCTGGTGAAAGCCGTGGTGGTCCCCGTCACCTTGCACACGCTGGTCGGTGTACGCGATGCCCAGCCCAAGCTGCGAGAGGCCGCTGCGGTGCTGCGCCTGCCTCGCCATCTACTGTTCCTGCGCCTGCTGCTACCGGCTGCCCTGCCCGCCTTCCTCACCGGCGTACGCCTCGCCCTGGCCACCGGCTGGACCTCGCTGCTGGCGGTCGAACTGCTGGCCTCCAGCGAAGGGATTGGCTACCTGATGGTGTGGGGACGGCAGCTGTTCATGCTCGACCTGGTGCTGCTGTGCATCCTGGTGATCGGCCTGGTCGGCGCACTGCTGGAGCGCGGCTTCTCGGCCCTGGAAAAGCGCCTGCTGTACTGGCCGCAAGCGGCCACAGGGGAGCAGCACCGTGGCCCCGTGCCGCGGGGTTGGCAAAGCCTGCTGCTGCCACTGGCACTGTTGGCCCTGTGGCAGTTCAGTAGCAGTTTGGGCTGGGTAGACAGCAACATCCTGACCTCACCACTTGAAGTGTTGCGCACCCTGCTGACCGGCCTGGCCGATGGTTCGCTGCCGCAAGCCTTGCTGCTGAGCCTGCAGCGCGCTTTGGCCGGCTTGCTGCTGGGCGGTAGCGCTGGCCTGCTGGCCGGTTTGCTGTTGGGGCTTTCGGCCAATGCCGAACGTATCTTCGAGCCTAGCCTGTCGGCGTTGCGTCAGGTGGCGCTGTTTGCCTGGGTGCCGCTGCTCACAGCCTGGTTCGGCCTGGGTGAAGGGGCCAAGCAGGTATTCGTCGGCATGGCTGCGTTCTTCCCGTTGCTGATCGCCACCCAGCGCGGTATCGCCAGCCTCTCGCCACAGCTGGGCGAAGCGGCGCGCACCCTGCGCCTGAACCTGTGGCAACGCCTGCGGCTGCTGGTGCTACCCGGCGCAGCCCCGGCCATTTTTGCCGGCCTGCGCCTGTCGCTGATCTACGCCTGGCTGGGCACCATCGGTGCCGAATACTTCATGCCCTCGGACGGAGGCATCGCCAGCCTGATGATCGGCGCCCAGCAGCTGTTCCGCATGGACCAGGTAATGGCCGCCATGCTGCTGATCGGCCTGGTCGGCGCCCTGCTCGGCACCCTTGGACAACGCCTCGAATCGCGCGCCACGCGCTGGAGAACCGCATGAACGCCTTCAACACCTCGCACCTGCACGCGGCCAACCAGCCCGATGCCACCCCACCCCTGGTCAGCTTCGAGGGGGTCGGCAAAGTGTTCAGCGTCGATGGCCAGCCGCTGGAAGCCATCCGCAACTTCAACCTGTCGATCAACCAAGGCGAATTCATCGCCATCGTTGGTGCTTCCGGCTGTGGCAAATCTACTCTGCTGCGCCTGCTGGTGGGGCTGGATACCGACTACAGCGGCAACATCCGTGTGGACGGCCACACTGTCAGCGGCATTGGTAGCGAACGCGGCATCGTGTTTCAGGAGCACCGGCTGTTCCCCTGGCTGAGCGTGGAACAGAACATTGCCCTGGGCCTGGTCAACGAACCGCTCACCCAGGGTGAGCGCGCGCGGCGGGTACACGAGTTCGTGCAACTGGTGGGGCTGGTCGGCTTCGAGTCAGCCTACCCACACCAGCTGTCCGGCGGCATGGCCCAGCGCGTGGCGATCGCCCGAGGCCTGGTAGCCAGCCCGCGTATCCTGCTGCTCGACGAGCCGTTCGGCGCGCTGGATGCGCTTACCCGCCAGCAACTGCAGGACGAGCTGCTGGCTATTCGCGAACGTGCAGGCATCACCACGCTGCTGGTCACCCATGACGCCGAAGAGGCCACCTACCTGGCCGACCGGGTGGTGGTTCTGGAACCGCGCCCGGGGCGGATCAAGTCGGTGGTGGAGATCGACCTGCCACACCCACGGTTGCGTACGGGCGCGGCACTTCACGAGCTGCGGGAGAAGGTGCTGCACCAGGTCACCGGGGATGGCGGCTACCTGACGCCGCCGGTGCGCCGGGTCGAAGGGTTGAGGCCGGAGCTGATTGCGCTCTGAGCCTGTGGGAGCGGGCATGCCCCTCCTCATAGAACTACACCGTGTGGGAGCGGCTTTAGCCGCGAACACCGGCGCAGCCGGTGCCATGCACCGCGTTGGATTCTTCGCGGCTAAAGCCGCTCCCACAGGGTACGCGGACCGCTTGCGAATTCAGGTCTCTATGCGACAGCGAATGCCCGCGAAGAAGACTCACAGGGCAATCAGGTCACGCAGGTAAGCCCAAGGGTAGATACCCCGTTCATGCCCATCGCTGAACACCAGCTGCACGCCATATCCTTGCGGCTCGATTTGCACCACGCGCACATCATCGCGCACCAGACTGATGCTCCCCTGCAGCCGTGCCGTTCGGCATTGTGAACAGGGGCAAGCACCGCGCAGGCGGGCATGGCTGAGGCTGTGTTCGCCGTCTTGCCATTGCAGCACCAGTTGCCCGGGCCCGCGCATGTTGCGAATAGCTTGCGGGGCGTTCATCAGTAGGCCCCGCGCAGTTGCGCCATGGCGATCCGCACAGCCTTGCGCACCTCGGGATCGCTATCGGCCTCGGCGGCCTGCAGCACCGGCAAGGCACGCGCCTGGCCCAGCTCACCCAGGGCCAGAGCCGCCTCCTTGCGCAGGTTGGCAATGCCGTGGCCAAGCAACTCGCCAAGCGCGTCCAGGGCCGCAACATGACGCAGCCGCCCCAGAGACCGCGCCGCACGCAGACGTACTTGCCAGAAGTCATCGGCAAGAGCATTTACCAGTGCCGGGCCTGCTGGGGCCAGGCCCACCTTGCCTAGCGTGGTGGCGGCTTCTTCACGCACTTGCCAGGCCTTGTCAGCCAATGCAGCCACCAATGCTGGCACCACCGCGCTGTCGCGGGCGAGCCCCAGCGCACCAATGGCCGCGCGGCGCACCTCGGTGTCCGGCTCATCTGCGGCAAGCTTTGCCAATGCTGGCAATGCCGGCTGGTGCTTGAGCCAGCCAAGAATACCCACTGCCTCACGCCGGACCGCGGCGTCGCCATCGGCCAGGGCCAGCAGTGCAGGCTCTGCAGCATCTTCCAGGCGCAACTCGCGCAAGGCACGCAGGGCGCTTGCACGGACGAAGGCATCGGCATGCTTGACCCATGGCAGGATCAGCTGACCGTTTTCAAGGCTCTTGAGTTCGCTGAGGCTCTGGGCGGCAGCCAGCCGTACCGGCTCGGCAGCATCGGCCAGCGCAGCACACAGGGCCTGCACAACTTCGGGTTCTTCCCAGGCCTCGAGCAGGCGCGCGGACTCGGCACGCACCTCGTCGGCGACATCCACCAGCAGTGCATCGGTGAGCCATGGCAAGCCATCCGGGTCTTCCAGGTCGGCCAGTTCGATCAGGGCGATGCGGCGCACGCCTGCATCAGCGGCACCAAGGCGAGGCAGAAGAGCAAGGATGTCGGGGTTGTCAGTCGTTCGTTCAGTCATAGCGCGATCCGTAGCGGTGGGTGCTCAGTGTCCGGCAGGCCCAGCGGGGTCAGGCGCGGGAGTTCGCGGCCTTCCTCGTGACGGAGCAAGGCCAGACAGTGACGCTTGAGGTGAGTGAATTCAGGGCTGGTCAGCAGGCTGGCGCGGCGTGGGCGCGGAAACTCCAGGTGCAGGTCTTCGATAAAGCGGCCAGGTCGCGGGCTCATCACCAGGATACGGTCGGCCAGGAACAGCGCCTCGTCGATATCGTGGGTGACGAACACCACGGTGGTGCGGATGCTTGCCCAGATATCCAGCAACAGCTCCTGCATGCGTGCACGGGTTTGCGCATCCAGGGCACCGAAGGGTTCGTCCATCAGCAAAAGGCGCGGCCGGTTGATCAGCACCCGGGCAATCTCGGCCCGTTGCTGCATGCCGCCGGACAACTGACTGGGCCAGCGCCCGGCAAAGTCGGCCAGCCCCACCAGTTGCAGCATTTCACGAGCCTGCCGGCGACGTTCGGCGCGGCCCTGGCCCTGCATCTTCAGGCCGAAGGCCACGTTGTCGAGCACGCTACGCCAAGGCAGCAAGGTGTGGTGCTGAAACACCATGCCACGCTGCGGTGACGGCCCGGCAACGGTCTGGCCATCCACGCTCAACTGGCCGCTGCTGGGCACCAGGTGCCCGGCCAGGGCGCCAAGCAACGTCGACTTGCCGCAACCGGAGGGGCCAAGGATGCAGACGAACTCGCCAGGCTCTACGGCAAAGTCCAGACGCTGCACCGCCTCGAATGCTTCGCTGCCATGCCCCAGTCGTATCGACAGGCCACGCCCGTCGATACGCCCTGGCGCTGGTTGATAACTGTTCATCAGCTGGCCCTCCGCGTGCGGTACCAAGGCGTGGCCAATTCCCCAAGTCGCTTGACCAGGGCGCTGCTGCCCATGCCCAGCACGCCGATCAGCAGCATGCCGACGATGATGTCCGGGTAGTTTTGCAAGGTGTACGACTCCCAGGTGTAGTAGCCGATACCGAACTGTCCGGAAATCATCTCGGCGGTGACCAGGCAGAACCATGAAGTACCCATGCCGATGGCAAGGCCAGTGACGATGCTTGGCAGCGCTCCAGGCAACACCACTTCGCGCAGGATCGACCAACGTTCTGCACCGAGGCTGCGCGCCGACGCCACCAGGCGCGGGTCGATGGCCTCGACGCCGTGCACGGTGTTCAGCAGGATCGGGAACAGCGCGCCAGTGAACGTTATGAACACCATCGACAGTTCCGACGACGGGAACATCAGGATCGCCAGCGGAATCCACGCCACCGCCGGAATCGGACGCAGCACTTCGAGTGGCGGCAGCAGGGTGTCCTCGGCCCATTTCGAGCGGCCGATCAACAACCCCAGGGCCACGCCAATCAGCGCCGCGGCGCCATAACCGGCAAACACCCGTGACAGGCTGCTGCCCAGGTGCGCCAGCAGGGTGCTGGAGGTCAGCAACTGCCAGGCAGCTTCCAGCACCGCCTTCGGTGTGGGGACATAGGTGAACGTCAGCAGCCCGAGGTCCAGCTTCACGCTCGCCGCGACCTGCCAGAACAGCAGGCAGGCCAGCAGCGAAGCCAGGCGCACCGGCCAGCGCTTGAGGTTGCAGGTCATGTCGGTGCCTCCCGGTCAGCGCTGGGCGACCAACTTCTGGTTGGCGCTGACGAAGTCCAGCGCTTCACCGCCATGGGCCTTGGCATACTGCTCGGCCTGGTCCTTGAGCAGGAACGCTGCCAGTTCACCCTTGGCGTTACGCACGAACCAGGCCTGGTTCGCCAGCAACTTGATTCCGCTGTCGGCGGCCTGGGCGTAGATGGCGCGGATGTCCTTGCCCTCCTGCTCCAGCTGGGCCAAGGCGCCAAGCGCGGCCTCCGGCGAAGCGTAGTGGCGGACCTTGCCTTCACCGCGCACCCAGATCTGTGCCAGGCGGCTGAAGTCGGTGATCGGTTTGCCTGTCAGCGCGTCATTGGCCTTGAGTGGCTGCGGATCATAGTCTTTCAGCGCCTTGTCGTAGTCCAGGCCAGCCTCCTTGAAGGCCGCACGGATGTACTGGTCGTCGATGAACTTGTCGGTGTCGAGGCCGCGGTCGGTCTTTTTAAGCAGCTTGAGCGTATCGATGGAGGTTGCGACTGCCTGACGGTATTCAGGCTTCCATGTCAGGTCGCGGGTCTGCAGGCCGAGCGGGCCGTGGAACAGGTAATTGACCTCGGCCTCGATGCCGGTGACTTTCTCGATCAACTCGCTGTACTTCTCAGGTTCCGCAGCGATCAGCCGATCGGCTTCGAGGCTGGCGCGCAGGTAGGCGGTGACCACTTCGGGGTACTTCTTCGCATAATCGGCATCGACCAAAGCGCCATGGAAGGTCGGTGCGTTGGCTTGGGCGCCGTCATAGATCTTGCGGGCGAAGCCGCGGTTGGGGAACAGTTCGGCGAACGGCACGAAGTCGGCATGGGCCTCGATGCGGTTGCTACGCAGGGCGGAACCGGCGATTTCCGGCGCCTGGGCGATGATTCGCACATCCTTCTGCGGGTCCCAGCCCTGGGCTGCTACGGCACGCAGCAGCATGCCGTGGGCGGTGGAGGCGAACGGCACGGAAATGGTCCTGCCCTTGAGTTCAGCCAGCGACTGCACGCTGGACGCCGCCGGTACGACGATGCCATTGCCGCTGCCGTGCACGCTGCCCGACAGCACGCTTACGAACAGGCTGCGCTTGCCGGCATCCAGGTGGGCAACACCGTTGAACGACCCGGGGAAGTCGGCCATTGCACCGAAGTCGAGTTTGCCAGCGACCATTTCATTGGTCAGTGGCGCACCGCTGGTGAAGTTCTTCCACTCCACCTGATACTTGGCATCTTTGTATTTGCCGTCATGCGGCAGGTACTTGTCCAGCAGGCCAAGCTCGCGTATCAGCAGGCCACCAGTGGCGCAGTTGATGGTGGTGTCCTGGGTGCCAATGGCGATGCGGATGGTTTCGGCGCTGGCATTCAGGCCAGTGAGCGCCAGCGCGAGGCCGGCCACGGTTGCAACAAGGCGCATGGGTGTTTCCCCTCGAGTCGTTATAAGAGTTGGGTCGTCTCCGCCGCCCGGCTTGGGTGGTGGGAAACGAGGGGCACAGCAGGAGGGCGTCCGGTGGTGCGCCGGATGGCGGGATGAATCAGCGCAGCAGGTATGGGATGTCGACCTTCACCGCACCCGTGGGGCAGTCCTTTTCGCAGGGCATGCAGTACCAGCATTCGTCGAAGGCCATGTAGGCCTTCTGCGTGGCCGGGTTGATCGCCAGCAGGTCCATGGGGCAAACCTCCACGCAGACGGTGCAGCCTTTTTCGGCGATGCACTTGTCTTCGTCGATGGTGACGGGGGCGCTGCTGCGGAAGAAGATTTCTTGCGGCTGGTAGGCCATTTCACGGAGTCCTCGGGGCCTGCGGCCCTCGTTCTTCGAAGTGTTCACAGGACACAGCGTCGCCTAGGCTGCATCGGCCTTTACCCGCAGCTGGTCGTAGGCGGTCTGCTCTTGTGCGTCCAACGCAATCAGGTAAGGCTCGACCGCTTTCCTGAAACTGGTCATTTCACCGTTCTCGCCCTTTTTCAGATGGCAATGGCAGAACCACTCGCCATCATTGCGCTCAGGGAAGTCCACCCGGTGGTGGTACAGCCCCCAGCGGCTTTCCTCGCGGAACAGCGAGGCCCGCGCCGCCATCTCGGCGCAATCGCGAATCACCGAAACTTCCATCGCACGCATCAGTTCATGAGGGTTGCTGGCCTTCATCTGGTCGAGGTCACGTTCGATCTCTGCAAAGCGCTCCAGGCCGATTTCCATCTTTTTGGTCACCTTCGGCGGCTGCAGGTAATCGTTGACCATGCGTCTGAGCTTGTACTCGACCTGCGCCGGCGGCAGGCCATGCTGACGCTGCAGCGGGGCAAACACCCGCGCGCGCTCGCGCTCGACCTGTTCGGCATCGACCTCGGCGAGTTCGCGCCCGGTCACGTAATGCGCAGCGTTCACACCGGCAAACCAGCCATAGGTGAAGGCCCCGAGCATGTAGTTGTGCGGCACCGCTGCCATATCGCCCGCGGCATACAGCCCTTTGACGCTGGTCTCGGCCTTTTCATTGACCCACACCCCCGACGCCGAATGCCCCGAGCAGAAACCGATCTCCGAGATATGCATCTCGACCATGTGCTGGCGATAATCGGTGCCACGCCCGGCGTGGAACTGGCCACGACTGGGGCGCTCGTTGCTGTGCAAGATCTCTTCGATGTTCTGGATGGTTTCCTCGGCCAAGTGATCGAGCTTGAGGAACACCGGGCCATTGCCGCCCTCGAGTTCCTGATGGAACTCCCACATCATCTGGCCGCTCCAGTAGTCGCACTCGATAAAGCGCTCACCCTTGCTGTTGGCGGTATATCCACCCAGTGGGCCGGTGACGTAGGCACAGGCCGGGCCGTTGTAGTCCTTGATCAGCGGGTTGATCTGGAAGCACTCGAGGTTGGCCAGTTCGGCACCTGCATGGTAGGCCATGGCGTAGCCATCACCGGCGTTGGTCGGGTTCTCGTAGGTGCCCATCAGATAACCCGACGACGGCAGGCCCAGGCGCCCGGCCGCGCCGCAGGCAAGGATCACCGCCTTGGCCCGCACCACGCGAAACTCGCCGCTACGGCAATCGAAACCCAGCACGCCAGCGGCCGCGCCTTCACCATCGAGCAGCACACGGGTGCAGACCATACGGTTGCTGATTTCGACCCGGGCACGCTTGAGCTGACGGTACAGCACCTTCTTGATGTCGTGGCCTTCGGGCATGGGCAGCACGTAGGCGCCCATGTGGTGAACCTTTTTCACCGCGTAGTCGCCGGTCTCGTCCTTCTCGAACTTCACCCCCCAGCGGTCGAGTTGCTCGATGGTTTCAAAGCTGTGGGTAGCGTAGGCATGCACCGTGGCCTGGTTGACGATGCCGTCATTGGCCACGGTGATTTCCTTGGTGTACTGCTCGGGGGTGGCATGGCCTGGGATGATCGCGTTGTTCAGGCCATCCATGCCCATGCTGATGGCTCCGCTGCGCTTGACGTTGGCTTTGTCCAGCAGCAGCACGCGCAGGTTTTTGTCCTGCTCCTTGGCCTTGATCGCCGCCATCGGCCCGGCGGTACCGCCACCGATGACGATGATGTCGTAGTCCTGGGTCTGGATGCTCATGCCTTGCTCCCCTTCTGGCGGTCGATGCGCAGGCGGTACTGGAAAGCATCGCCGCGGTAGTAAAGGTGTTCGAAGTCCAGTGGCGTACCATCGGCGGCATGGGTCAGGCGCTCGATGCGCATGATCGGCGAGCCTTCTTCAACATCCAGGGCCTGGGTCAGGTCGCTGTCGGCCAGCACGGCATCGATGGCCAGGTCGGCGTGGCCAAGGGCAATGCCGCAGTCGTTTTCCAGGAGCAGGAAAATGTCGCGGGTGACAAGGTCGGCCTTTTCCAGTTTTTCGCCGACGGCCTTGGGCAACCAGGTCAGCTCCAGCGACACCGGCTCGCGGTTGATCAGCCGTACTCGGCGGATCTCGGTGACCAGGCTGCCCTCCTCGACCTGCAGCCGCGCGGCCACCAATGCATTGGCTGGCACATGGCGGAAACTGCGCAGGCGGTTGATCACCTCGTAACCCATTTGCGTCATCGACTCGCCCAACCCCTGCAGGGTACTGACGTTCTGGAAAGCCTTGGGCTTGGCGACGAAGGTGCCCTTGCCGTGGATCTTGAAAATCAGCCCTTCCTTCTGCAGGTCGCCCAGCGCCTGGCGCACGGTGATGCGGCTGACGTCGAAAGCCTTGCCCAGTTCGCTTTCCGAGGGCATGCGGCTATGCGATGGATAAGTGCCGTCGAGGATGCGCTCGCGCAGCAATTCCTTGAGCTGGGTGTAAAGCGGTACCGGGGACAGGGGGAGCAGTTCGGCCATGGGGTCTCTTCGCTGATCGGATACTTGTTATAACAAGTTGTGACCAGAGAATAGAGGGCATAATAACTGCCGTGGAAATATCGATATCGCATATGGATAGATGCGTTTGTGATTGCTTCTGCCGGCCTCTTCTCGGCGAAAGGTAAAAACAGCTACAGATCAAGGCGATGGACGCCATCGGATCAGATGGGTATCATGCGTGCGCGTTGCACTCGTAGCTCAGCTGGATAGAGTACTGCCCTCCGAAGGCAGGGGTCGTGGGTTCGAATCCCGCCGAGTGCGCCATACCCCTCACAAAGCCCGCCTTGCGCGGGCTTTGTCGCTTCTGCAAGACAGTGTCGGCCTGCTCGCGTTATTTCGTTTGGCGCTTACTGAAGCCGGCTTTAGTCCTGATGGCTTTACCTGGTTGGATCCATCTGCTTAGAATAGTGGCATTATGCCTCATCCTTCAGATGGATCGTCGCAAGGTTAACCATACCCTCCAGGGAATCAGGAATGAAAATGCTGAAACACTGTCTGGCCTTGACCATCGCCGCCACCCTCGTGGGTTGCCAGGCGACCGGTGAGCAATACCAATCCGATGTGTTCGATGCCAGCCAGGTAAACACCCAGCAGGAAGCCAAGACCGTGAAAATCATCACGGTCTCGCCGACCAAGATCAAGGTCAGCAACGAGAAGAACCAGAAAGCCGCAATGATGGTGGGTGGTGTACTGGGTGCGCTGGGTGGCGCGGCGCTGGGTGCAGGCCACAACAAGGACACCGCGATCATCGGCGGCGTGGCAGGCGGTGGCGCCGGCGCACTGGCAGGGTCCCTGGTCAGCGATACCTCGCTGGTGCCCGGCGTACTGATCGGCTACTCGGAAAACGGCAAGATCTACACCTCCGCCCAGGTTGGCCGCCCGTGCGATTTCGAAGTGGGGGGCATCTCCCTGATGGTCATGACCATCTCCAACGAAACCCGCATCCAGCCAAATGCGACCTGCCCAGATCCGAAAAAGAGCTGAGGCCTGAGCACATGAAGCACATTGTTCTGGGCACCGCCCTCGCACTGTCTGCCGCCACTGCCATGGCAGGCCAGTTCGATCAGCTCTACCAGATCGAACAGCAGACCAAGCAATCCGAAGCCGCCCTGGAAACCGAACGCCTGCGCCAGGCCGCCGCCGCCGAGCAGCGCGCCGAAGCTCGCGAAGCTGCTGCCCGCCAGCAGCGCGCAGCGGCCCAACGTGCCTCCGCGCAGCGTGCCGCCGAGAAACAGCAGGCGCAAGCAGCCGAGCGCAAGCGCGTGCAGACCCGCGAAGAAGCCTACGAGGACGACCTGCGTGCGCTGGAGCTGGAAGAGCGTCGCCTGGCCCTGCAAGCGAAAAAGGCAAAGGTCGCCCGCGCCAACGACTACATCGATGCCGAACTGCGCGACAGCGCTGCACGCACCGACGTGATCCAGTCCAATGCAGACTCCGCACGCAACGTCACCTCGGGCGCCAAGTCGCTGCTCGAGGACGCCGGCAAGGCGGAAGTGAAACGCGCCGGCAGCCTGTTCGGCGAGTAACCATCCAGGTGCGGTCCCGGCCCGCAGGCCGTGACCGCCCGTTGCAGAGACAACATCATGCTACGTCTGATCATGCTGGCCACGGCCGGCCTGCTGCTGAGCGGCTGCCTGCAGGAAGAAGCCAAGTTCCCCACCGTCGACCTGCACGGTCGCCTGGTCGTCGACCAGGAAATGACCGCATCGCGTCAGGCGCAGGGCATCCAGGGCGAGTACTTCAAGCGCGTCCTCAGCGTGAATGGCCAGGACATGGCCTTCAACGACTTCGTCCAGCAATACTGCCCGGACAGCAATACCCGCAACGAAACCTGTATCAAGGCCTTCCGCATCAAGAAGATCGACGATGTCAGCGGTGCCACGAGGTTCCTGCCCAACGGGCTGTAATCACCGTTGGAAGCACTGGAAAGGCCCCGGCAACGCGCCCGGGGCTTTTTCGTTTGTGCGACATGTCGCGTTTCTGGCACTCCCGTGCCACGGGTCATTGGTGTTAGCGTGGGCGTCTTCCCGTTTCCCGACGGGTAACCCACAACAATGATTGGCGAAGGAATGCGCACAACCATGCACCTGAAAAAACTTACCGCCACCACCCTGCTGCTGGCCAGCATCGGCCTGTTCACCCAACCGGCACAGGCCAACCTTACCCAGCAGCAGTCCGCGGCCATCGTCAAAGCCTTCGACGGCAGCGACCCAAGCGACTTCAAGCAGTTCCTCGGCAAGCTCAAAGGCAGCGACCTGGCCAAGGCCGACAACCTCGCGGCAACCCTGGATGCCTACCTGGCCGGCAAGCCATTGGCCGCCGAGCAGCAGAACGAGATCAACCGCCTGCTCGGCCTGTATACCCGCATCAAGTACGGCAAGGCTGCCAGCGAAACCCTGCGTGAACTGGTGGCCATCCCCACCTTCAATGTCGAAGGCACGCCGCAGCACGAGAACCCCGAGTTCCTCAGGATCGCCGAAAAGATCAAGGCCCTGGCCGACAGCTTCGGCCTGGCTTTCCGCAATATCGACAACCGGGTGTACGAGATTTCGCTGGGCAGCGGTAAGGAAGTGGTCGGCATCCATGCCCACGCCGACGTGGTGCCGGTCAACCCGGACAACTGGAAGCTGGCCGATGGCACGCGCCTGGACCCGTTCAAGGTCACCCTGGTCGGTGACCGCATGTACGGCCGCGGCACCGAAGACGACAAGAACGGCATTGTCGTGGCGATGTACGCGCTGAAAGTGGCCAAGGACGAAAACCTGCCGCTGGCCCGCCAGTTCAAGCTGCTGATCGACACCACTGAAGAAACCAGCGGTGATGCCATCCCCTACTACTTCGAGCGCAACCCCACGCCCGACTACAACCTGGCCCTCGATGGCGGCTACCCGGTGGTCATCGCCGAGAAAGGCTACGGCACGATCATGGCCAGCTTCAGCAAGCGCCAGGCCAGTGGCAAGGGTGCCGAGATCGTCAACCTGACCGGCGGCCTGGCCACCAACCAGATCCCGACAACCTCGGTCGCGACCCTGGTCACCGACAACCCGGCGAAGCTGGCCAGCCAGCTGGAAAAAGCCGGCGCCGATTACGTGAAGCGCAATGGCGGCGACTTCAGCATCGCTGCCAAGGCCGATGGCAAGCAGGTGTTGCTCACCGTGACCGGCGTTTCCGCCCACTCTTCGGAGCCGGAGTCCGGGGTCAACCCGGTGGCGCGCATGCTTGGTTTCATCAACGGCCTGGGCAAGGATGTGCCGCTCAAGCACAACCACTTCACCGATGCCGCCCGCTATGCCGCCGACAACTGGGGCCTGGACTACCTGGGCAACAAGCTCGGCGTGGCCTTCAAGGATTCGTTCATGGGCCCGCTGACCGCCTCGCTGACCTTTGTCGGGGTGGATGAAAAAGGCCTGAAACTGGCGGTGAACCTGCGCATTCCGAAGGGCAAGCCCATTGCCAAGATCAAGGACGAACTGGCTGACAAGCTGGGCAAATGGACCCGGCAGAGCCATACCTCGGTGGCCTTCGACTACAGCCTGGACGAGCCGATGTACCGCAACCCCGAAGGCGAATGGGTCAAGGCCTTGCTGGACGTTGCCACCGAGAACCTGGGCATGAAGCACGAGTTCGGCACCTCGGCGGGTGCTACCTCGGTACACGACCTGCCTAACGGCGTGCAGTTCGGCCTGGCCATGCCGGATGTGAAGTACACCGGGCACAACGACAACGAGTTCAAGACCGTGGAGCAGTTCATGCTGGACTTGCAGGTGGTGAGCGAGATGGTGGCGCGGATCGGGCAGATGCCGAAGCTCTGAGCCAACTCTACCGGCCTCTTCGCGGCTAAAGCCTCCCACCTCGACCGCATCGGCCTCGAGCCAGGTGCTATCCCTGTGGGAGTGGCTTTAGCCGCGAAGAGGCCGGCACAGGCGACAACTCATGACGTTTTTCAATCGACTCGATGCCGTTTCCTGCATTGCCGTGCAGAGCGCCGTGCCGGATGCTTTATTTACTCCGAGACATCGCTTTTTCCCCAGCAGAGGCCCGTATGAAGACCGTCGAACAAATCCTCAAGACCAAGTCCCAGCATCAGACCGTGTACACCATCGGCCCGGATGACTCGGTACTCGACGCACTGAAAATGCTGGCGGAAAAAAACGTCGGTGCGCTCCCGGTGGTCGAGGCCAACCAGGTGGTGGGTATCGTCAGTGAACGGGACTATGCGCGCAAACTGGTGCTCAAGGGCCGCTCGTCCGCCGCCACCCCTGTGCGCGAGATCATGAGTGCGCCGGTGGTCACCGTGGAACCGAAGCAGAAGCTCGACTACTGCATGAACCTGATGACCGACCGCCACCTGCGCCACCTGCCGGTGGTCGACAATGGCCAGCTGCTCGGCCTGCTGTCGATCGGCGACCTGGTCAAGGAAACCATCGCCGAACAGGCCAGCCTGATCCTGCAACTGGAGCAATACATCCGCGGTGAATGAAGCACCTCAATGGTAGGCGCGCTCCAGTTCGTCCAGCTGATGGTCGAAGCTGCGCAGGCGCGCCGACCAGGTGTACACCAGCACTTCCAGATCCCGATTGAGCACGGCAGTGTTGCCATTGCCGCTGCGGGTTGGTTCGCCCAGATCCAGCTGGTAGCGTTCACGGGCCATGGCCTGGGCCACGCTGGACAGGTCGCGGGCATTGGCCAGCCAGTGGTGGTGGTGGTCATGAATTTCGCGGTCGAGCAAGCGGCACTGGCGTTTCAGGGCATCCAGGCTCTGCTCCAGCGGCGTGCCCTTGAGCTCGCCCATGACCTCTTCGAAGGTGCGCCCCGAATGCCAGTAGCTGCCCCAGAAGTAGCGGTCGAACACCGTCTCGACGCGGCGCAGCGCAACCTTGGTGTTCCAGATGGTCAGCAAC
The DNA here is from genome assembly GCF_009932335.1 of Pseudomonas asiatica. Lineage (NCBI taxonomy): Bacteria > Pseudomonadati > Pseudomonadota > Gammaproteobacteria > Pseudomonadales > Pseudomonadaceae > Pseudomonas > Pseudomonas asiatica. The sequence goes on along the minus strand of NZ_BLJF01000002.1, from coordinate 68,215 downwards.
GTTCGCCCCTGCACCACCTCGCGCTTGTTCAGGTGCAGTTGCTGCCAGGCGATCCAGGCCAGCGCCACCAGTGCAACCGCCACGGTGACGGCGGCAGCGGCATACAGGAAGTGCACTGCCTGGTTCATCTGTTGCGATTGCCTGATGCCGTAGAAGTAACTGGCCGTCAGGGTGCCCAGGATCGTCACGGAGCACCAGAAACCCGGTGCGTAGGGATCTTTCATCGCGCTATCCCCTTGTTGTTTTCCTGAGCATAGCAACGGCCAATCACTCGTCAGGTGCCACTCGGCGCTTTATTTTCGAGGGCGGCGCAACGCTTCGTTGAGTTGATCGAATGGCTCCGCCCAGTCGGCATCCTCATTGATGCTGTCGTTGAGAAACTCGCGCTGGGAAGCGGTCCAGAACGGCGCATCCACCAACTTGATGTCGTTCTTCAGTGGCGAGTGGCTGGCGATGAACTGATCGATGCTCACCGCATCGTCAGGCAGGCCCAGTTGTTTGAACAGCTCGGCAAAGGGATGAATCGGCGCTTCCATGGTTCCTCCTGAGAGCCAGGCAAGCCGTCCACGACGCCCGCCCGGCATTGGTGTGAAAACATCAGCACAGCTCGCGCACTTCGGCGTGCGGCACCAGTTTCATGTACTGCTCCATGCTCATGTGGATCAGGTGATCGTGGTCACCCGCTTCCAGGTAGACATCGCCCTGGCGGGTCAAGCTCGGGTCGACCAGCATTTTTATCTGGTAGGCATCGCCAAGGGCCGGTACGGCACCGCGCTCGCAGTCGCCGAACAGGCTCGGCAGGCCGCTTTCACGGGTCAGTTGCCAGGCCCCGGACATGCGCACCTTGGTCATGTCCAGATGCCGGTTGGCCGGTAGCACGGCCATGATGTAGTTGCCATGACGGTCATCGAGCATCACCGACTTGGCGACCCGCTCGGCGGGCACGCCGGCCGTACGGGCCGACTCCAGGCTGGTGGCCGAATGTGGATGGGGAATGATGTCGTAATCGCAGTTGGCCTTGTCCAGGCGATCCTGCAGGGTCTTTGCCATACGCATGATGCACCTCCGGTTTCGCCCCCCAATTTCCAATTTTAGGCCGGGTACCAGCAGGCAGGGCTAAACTTGTGCAATAGAGGCAAACGAGGTGACGACAGGTGATCGCCCGCTGCTGGCGCTGGCTGTTGCTGGTGTTGCTGCTTGGCATTACGCCAGGCGGTCAGGCAGCGCCTGGTGCAGTCTGGGTGCTGGGTGTCGATGACGCCATCGGCCCTGCCAGCGCAGACTACCTGGTGCGCAGCCTCGACCAGGCCAAGGCACAGGGTGCACAACTGGTGGTTATCCGCATGGACACCCCGGGCGGGCTGGACAGCGCCATGCGCCAGATGATCAAGGCGATTCTCGCCAGCCCAGTGCCGGTCGCAACCTTCGTCGCCCCCAGCGGAGCCCGCGCCGCCAGCGCCGGCACTTATATCCTCTATGCCAGCCATGTCGCGGCCATGGCGCCCGGTACCAACCTGGGGGCCGCAACCCCCGTGCAGGTCGGTGCTCCGCCAGGCACGCCCAAGGATGACAAGGCCAAAGGCAGCGATGACGATACCCTCGCGCGCAAGCAGGTCAACGATGCGGCGGCCTACATCCGTGGCCTGGCGCAGCTGCGCGGGCGCAATGCCGACTGGGCGGAGAAGGCCGTGCGCGAGGCGGTCAGCCTGTCCGCCAGCGAGGCCTTGAGGCTTGACGTTATCGACCTGATGGCCGATGACCTGCGTGACCTGCTGCACAAGCTCGATGGCAAAACGCTCACTGTCGCTGGCCAGCCCCTGCAACTGCAGACCGCCGGCGCCAACCTGGTCGAGCACCTGCCGGACTGGCGCACACGGGTGTTGGCGGTCATCACCAACCCCAGCGTGGCGCTGATTCTGATCATGATCGGTGTGTACGGCCTGCTGTTCGAATTCATGAACCCCGGCTCGACGGTCGGCGGCGTGGTAGGCGGTATATGCCTGCTGCTGGCGCTATATGCCCTGCAGCTGTTGCCGGTGAGCTTCGCCGGGGTGGCGCTGATATTGCTCGGCATCGCCTTCATGATCGCCGAAGCCTTCCTGCCCAGTTTCGGCGTGGTCGGCTTTGGCGGCATTGTCGCCTTCGTGGTCGGCGCGCTGATCCTGATCGACACCGATGCCCCTGGCTTCGGTATCCCGCTGGCCCTGATCGGCATCCTGGCGGTGCTCTCGGCGCTGCTGATCGGCGGTGTGCTGGGCATGGCGCTCAAGGCCCGCCGACGGGCGCTGGTCAGCGGTGACGCCGGCCTGGTCGGCAGCCTGGTCACCGTCACACAGGTGATGGCGGGCAACCCGTTCTGTGGCTTTGTGCTGGCCCAGGGCGAGCAATGGCAAGCGCAGTGTGCAACGCCACTGCAAGCGGGCCAGAACGTGCGGGTGACCGCGCGCCATGGCGTCATGCTGGAAGTGAGCGCCGCCGCGCCCGCGGCGCAAGGAGAATGACCATGTTCATGCAATTGGGCTTCGGCGCGGTGCTGATCGTGCTGGCGATGCTGTTGCTGTCGGCGTTCCGCATCCTGCGCGAATACGAGCGCGGCGTGGTGTTCCAACTGGGGCGCTTCTGGCAGGTGAAGGGGCCGGGGCTGATCCTGCTGATCCCGGTAATCCAGCAAATGGTGCGGGTGGACCTGCGCACCGTGGTGCTGGATGTACCACCTCAGGATGTGATCACCCGCGACAACGTCTCGGTCAAGGTCAACGCCGTGCTCTACTTCCGAGTGCTCGACCCGCAGAAGGCGATCATCCAGGTCGAGGATTTCCTCGTGGCGACCAGCCAGCTGGCCCAGACCACGCTGCGCGCGGTGCTCGGCAAGCACGAACTGGATGAACTGTTGGCCGAACGCGAGCAACTGAACTCGGACATTCGTCAGGTGCTTGATGCACAGACCGATGCCTGGGGTATCAAGGTGGCCAACGTCGAGATCAAGCACGTCGATCTCAACGAATCGATGGTGCGCGCCATTGCCCGCCAGGCCGAGGCCGAGCGTGAACGTCGGGCCAAGGTGATCCATGCCGAAGGTGAGTTGCAGGCGTCGGAGAAGTTGATGCAGGCGGCGCAGATGCTGAGCAAGGAGCCAGGGGCGATGCAGTTGCGCTACATGCAGACGCTGGGGACGATTGCCGGGGACAAGAGCTCGACCATCGTCTTTCCGCTGCCGGTGGATTTGCTCAAGGGGTTGGTGGACAAGCAGAAATAGAGGTGGCCCATTCGCGGGCAAGCCCGCGAATGGCCTACATACGGTCTGTCAGACTGGCGCGCGACGCAGAGTCGCCAGGAAGGTGGCCGCGCCAATGAACAACCCGGCGAAAGTCCGGTTCAAACGCTTCTGCTGTTTGGGCGTACGCAGCAAGCGCAACACCCGCGCAGCCAACCCGGTATACCCCGCCATCACCAGCATATCCACGGCGACCATGGTCACGGTGATCGCCACATACTGGGGCAACAGCGGTTCATGCGGATTGATGAACTGCGGCAGCACCGCCAGCATGAACACCAGCGCCTTGGGGTTGCTGACGTTGACCAGGAAACCACGGAACACCAGGCTCAGCGGTTTGCCGATCGGACGCACGGCGGATTCATCGCTCATGTCCAAGGGCAGCGCACGCCACTGTTTGTAGGCCAGGTAGACAAGGTAGGCGACACCGAACCATTTGATTATCTGGAACGCCGTGGCCGAGGCAGCCAGAACAGCACCGACGCCGGCGGCGATGATGGCGATCTGCAGGATCAGGCCCAGTTGCAGGCCCAGGGCGTTCCAGTAACCACGCCAGAAACCGTATTGCAGGCCACTGGACATCGAGGCAATCGCCCCGGCGCCGGGTGAAAGGCTGATCACCCAACAGGCGGCAAAGAAGCCCAACCACACTTCCATCGACATCACACACCTCGCTCGGACATATGTTGCAAAACGTTAAGCTAAGGTGTTGGTGAAAAAATAACCAGTAAATTTTGCAGGATTTACTCCGTCAGTACCGGCCTCTTCGCGGGCTTGCCCGCTCCCACAGGTATTGCGCTGCTCTCAAAGGCTATGGATTTCCTGTGGGAGCGGGCAAGCCCGCGAAGAGGGCCGTACAGGATTAATCAATCCACCTCGGCGGACGACTCTTTGTGCATGGACTGCACCTCAGCCCCGCGCCAGCGCCGTACTGACTTCTGGAAGAACTGGCTATTGGGCACCTGCACCAGCGCCCCGCCCGCCTCGGGCATTTCCATCAGCGTGGTGAACAGCAGGTTGATGGCAATCACCCGGCCCTTGACGCCCGGCTTGTCGAGGGTGTCGACCAGTTCGACCACATCACCAATACGAAACGGCCCGACGGTGAAGATCAGCACCGCGCACAGCAGGTTGGACAGCACGCTCCACATGGCGAAGAAAGCCACTGCTGCCACCGCGACGAAGCCGGACAGTGCTGTCCACAGTACCGTCGCCGATACACCCAGGCGCTCCAGCACGAACAGCAACGCGCTGCCCATGATCAGCCAGCGCAGGCCACCACGCACCGGCACCAGCAGCTCCGGCGGCAACGGGTAACGCTGGCTCAGGCGGCTCAGCCCGCGTGCAACGATGCGCTGCAGGACGAAGGCCACTACCAGGATCAACAGTATCTGCAAGCCCAGCCAGAAGGTGTCCATCCATTGCCCTGGCAGCAGCGAACGCAGTTCCTCCATCAGGACAGCGCCTCGAGCTCGGCCTGCATGCTTTCGAGGGTTTCCAGCGCTTCCATCCAGGCCTCTTCCAGTTCGCCTTCGCGCTGCTTCAGCTTGGTCTGGCGCGCCAGCAGGTCACGCAACTCGTCCTTGCGCGACGCGTCGTAGAGGCCACCATCACCCAGCGCGGTCTCGATCTCGGCCAGTTGCGCGTGCACCTGGTTGAGCTCGGCTTCCAGCTTGTCGGCAGCCTTCTTGTGCGGGGCCAGTTGCTGACGCAAGGCTGCGGCAGCCTGGCGTTGGGCCTTCTTGTCGGTCTTGTCCGGGTTGACCGGGGTGGTACTGGCCGGCGCGCTGCGCTGGCGGTACTCGACCAGCCAGCGGCTGTAGTCGTCCAGGTCACCATCGAAGATGTCGACCTTGCCGTCGGCCACCAGCAGGAAGTCGTCGGTGGTGCTCTTGAGCAGGTGACGGTCGTGCGACACCACCACCACGGCACCGGCAAACTCCTGCAGGGCCATGGTCAGCGCCAGGCGCATTTCCAGGTCGAGGTGGTTGGTCGGTTCGTCGAGCAGCAGCAGGTTCGGTCGCTCCCAGGCGATCAGGGCCAACGCCAGGCGGGCCTTCTCACCACCGGAGAAGTTCACCACCGGCTCGTCGACGCGATCGCCATGGAAGTCGAAGCCGCCCAGGAAGTCGCGCAGGGTCTGCTCACGCTCGGTGGGAGCAATGCGCTGCAGGTGCAGCAGCGGGCTGGCCTTGTCGTCCAGAGAGTCCAGCTGGTGCTGGGCGAAGTAGCCCACGGCCAGGTTCTCACCCCGCACCAGGCGGCCCGATAGTGGCTCGAGCTCGCCAGCGAGGTTCTTGATCAGGGTCGACTTGCCAGCGCCGTTGGGGCCGAGCAGGCCAATGCGCGCACCGGGGGTGAGCTGCAGCTTGACCTTGTCGAGGATCGCCTTGTCACCGTAGCCCAGGCGGCCTTCGGACAGGCTCAGCAGCGGGCTGGAGATTTTCTGCGACTCGCGGAAAACGAAGTCGAACGGCGAATCGACATGCGCCGCCGATAGCTCCTCCATGCGCTCCAGGGCCTTGATCCGGCTCTGTGCCTGGCGGGCCTTGGTGGCCTGGGCCTTGAAGCGGGCAATGTACTTTTCCATGTGCGCACGCTGGGCCTGCTGTTTCTCGTAGGCCTGCTGCTGTTGCGCCAGGCGCTCGGCCCGGGTGCGCTCGAAGGCAGTGTAGCCGCCCTTGTACAGGTTCAGCTTGCGCTGCTCGACGTGCAGCACATGGTCGACCACGGCATCGAGGAAGTCGCGGTCGTGGGAGATCAGCAACAACGTGCCGGGGTAGCCCTTGAGCCAGTCCTCCAGCCACAGGATAGCGTCCAGGTCCAGGTGGTTGGTGGGCTCGTCGAGCAGCAGCAGGTCGGAGGGGCACATCAGGGCCTGGGCCAGGTTCAGGCGCATCCGCCAGCCACCGGAGAAGTCGCCGACGCGGCGGTCCATCTGTTCGTTGGTGAAACCAAGGCCGGCCAGCAACTTGCGTGCGCGGGCGTCGGCGGTATAGCCGTCGGCGCTATCCAGCTCAATGTGCAGGCGCGCCAGGGCGGTACCGTCGTGGGCCTGCTCGGCCGCAGCGAGTTCGGCCTGGACCTTGCGCAGGCGCACGTCACCGTCGAGCACATAGTCCACGGCCAGGCGGTCGAGGGTATCGACCTCCTGGCGCATGTGGGCGATGCGCCAGTCACCGGGCAGCTGGCAATCGCCGGCATCGGGCGACAGCTCACCGCGCAGCAAGGCGAACAGGCTGGATTTTCCGGCGCCGTTGGCGCCGATCAGGCCGGCCTTGTGACCGGTGTGCAGGGTCATCTCGGCGCCTTCTAGCAAGCGCTGCGGACCACGCTGTAAAGTGAGGTTGGATAGTCTGATCATGATGGTCGCGGAGTCTACCAGCTTCCTCGGCCCATAGCGCGAGTGGAACCATGCACACCGACCTGTGGAATCACGCCCTGGCCCTGTACGCCAGGCCCGGCGTGGAAGCCGCCTGCCTTGAACTGCAGGCGCTGGGTGGCGATGTCTGTCTGCTGCTGTGCGCAACCTGGCTGCAGGCGCGTGGCGTGGCCGTGCGGGACGAACGCGTACACGCATTGCGCGAGGTTACCGAGCCCTGGCAGCGCGAAGTGGTCAACCCATTACGTAGCTTGCGCCAACAGTGGCGAGCAGCAGCGCAAAGTGATGCGCAGCTGGCGGCGTTGCGTGAGCAGGTTAAAGGGTTGGAATTACAGGCCGAGAAAGCCTTGCTGGAACGCTTGCAGGAGCGTTCGCGACAATGGCCGGCAAGCGCCCATGAGCCCATGGACGACTGGCTGGCCCGGCTGGCGCCGGACCAGGCCCGCCACCACGACGCGCTGGTTGGATTGCGCGTCGCGGCGGCAGCGCTTCAGGACGCCGAAGACGGTGCCTGAGCCGGGGTGCTGGCAGGTGCCGATGGCGCTACCGAAGCTGCCGGGGTGGCCGAGTTGGTCGCGGCGGCCAGATTGCTGGCGGCTGGCGTAGCCGGTTTGGCTTCGGCTGGCTTGCTGGCAACAGGCTTGGCAGCTGCTGGCTTGGCGGCGGGTTTGGCGGCCGTACGTGCTGGGGCCTTGGCGGCAGCTGGTTTCGCGGCCGGCTTGGCAGCAGCGGCTTTGGCTGGCGTTTTGGCCGCCGCTGGCTTGGCTGCAGGTTTAGCGGCTGCGGTGGCTTTGGCTGCTGGCTTGGCTGCAGGTTTGGCAGCAGCAGTGGCCTTGGCGGCTGGCTTGGCCGCAGGTTTGGCAGCAGCAGTAGCCTTGGCAGTTGGCTTGGCTGCAGGTTTGGCAGCAGCAGTGGCCTTGGCGGCTGGCTTCGCTGCAGGCTTGGCAGCAGCAGTGGCTTTGGCGGCTGGCTTCGCTGCAGGTTTGGCAGCAGCAGTGGCTTTGGCAGCTGGTTTGGCTGCAGGCTTGGCAGCAGCAGCGGCCTTGGCGGCTGGCTTGGCCGCAGGTTTGGCAGCAGCAGTGGCCTTGGCGGCTGGCTTGGCTGCAGGTTTGGCAGCAGCAGTGGCCTTGGCGGCCGGCTTGGCTGCAGGTTTGGCCGCAGCAGCCTTGGTGACGGGTTTGGCGGCTGCCGGTTTGGAGGTCTTGGCAGCACGCTGGTCAAGCGCCTTGGCTGCAGCTTCGCGAACCTTGCCTACACCTTGGGCCAGCTTGAGGCTGTCCTGGGCATCGCGCTTGAGTTGCTGAATATAAGAACGAGTCTGGGTTTGACGTTCCTTGAGGGAGTCGAGCAGTTCTTCAAGTTCGCCAATGACTTTTTGCGCCTTGGTCTGCGCCTTGGCTTTACCTGCCTTGGCCGCGTCTTGCAGTTTCAGGCGACCGTTGTGCAGTTTTTCCTGGGCCTTGCCACGCTGCTTTTCCAACTTGGCCAGCAGTTTTTCCGCATCAGCCAGCGCTTGCGAGCAGGCATCTTCCAAGTGTTCGAGCAAGCTGCCCGAAAGTTGCTGGAGCAGGTGTAACGGCGTGCTTACTGGCTTCTTTTTAGCCGACATGGTTTACCTCCTGGCTGACGAGATTGCGGCTCATACTATGCTTCTGCTGCTACCGCCGCTAGGGCATGTTGACAGTATTGTTTACGCCGCGTTGCATGCCTGGGCAAAGTTGTTATCTTGCAGCTCCGAGCAAGTGTAGTTGCTGAATAAATCATTGCTGATATTTGGCAGTTATCTGTATTGCACAGCACTCCTGTAGGAGCGGCCTTGTGTCGCGATGGGCTGCGGAGCAGCCCCTTGATTTCAGCACCACCGCAGATATTGCCGGGGCTGCTTTGCAGCCCTGTCGCGACACAAGGCCGCTCCTACAGGGACCGCGAGCACACAATACAAATCGGAACACTGGCATACTTCCCCGCTCATTGGCGCAGGAACTGACCATGCCTCGATATCTTCTTTTAGGTTTATGCCTGCTGGCACCCATCGCCCTGGCCGACAGCGAAGAACATGACCTCGCCTACAGCATCGGCGCCAGCCTGGGTGAGCGGCTGCGCCAGGATATGCCGGGCCTGCAGTTGGATGCGCTGGTAGAAGGCCTGCGCCAGTCCTACCAGGGGCAACCGCTGAAACTCGACAAGGCACGCATGCAGGCTTTGCTCCAGCAGCAGGAAGCACAGGAAGGCGATGCCGCCATGCAGAAGCTGCAAGCTGCCGAAACACGCTTCATGGCCAACGAGCGTGGTCGTTATGGCGTGCACGAACTACCGGAGGGTGTGCTCTACAGCGAACTGCAAACAGGCACGGGCGCGCAGCCCAAAGCCGGTGGCAAGGTGCAGGTGCGCTATGTGGGCAGGCTGCCAGACGGCTCGGTGTTCGACCAGAACCAGACGCCCCAGTGGTTCAGCCTGGACTCAGTCATCGAAGGGTGGCAGGTGGCCTTGCCAAAAATGCACGCTGGCGCCAAATGGCGCCTGGTGATCCCGTCGGCGCTAGCGTATGGCGCCGAGGGTGCGGGCGACCTGATTGCACCCTACACCCCCCTGGTGTTCGAGATAGAACTGCTGGCGGTTGGCGACTGACGCCAACACTCACGCCGGTAATGCGCCTTCTTCCTTGTGCGCGTTGTGCAACACTTCGATCAGGCAGTCTTCCAGTTCGAAGCGCTCGTGCAGCAGGCCACCCAGCTTGCCCAGCTTTTCGGCAAAGCGCTCGGTGTTTTTGCACTCACCCTTGGCGCAATGGTCATTGAAGGCCAATGCGACCTGAGTACTGTCGTTGATCCGTGGGTTGATCTCTTCGGCCAGCTTCAGCGCCTTCTCGTCGCCGAAGGCCTTGGCCTCACTGACCAACTGCTCGCAGACTTCGAAATGCCACGCCGAAACGTAGTCAACGAGGAGCGCGCAAAAGTCCCCGTTCGTGTCCTTGTCGGCGAAGGCCGGCTTGGCATCGCGCAGCGCGCGGAAAGCCTGCACCAGTTCCTGGCGCTCCTCCAGCCAGCGGTCGATCAGTTTGTGAACCCCACCCCAGCGTTCCTGAGCGTTCTGACAACTATCGAGCATGGCGATCTCTTCCCTTCTGGGTAGATGCCGCTGCACCTCGCACCACGACCGTGCAGCACAAAGGTGACATCAGCAGGCGGCATCGAGCAGTTGTGTTTTCGGTATGCGTGCAGGGAGATTATTCCCGCGCGTGCTGCCCTTCAAGGTACGCAGCGGACAAAGTTCATACAAGTGTTTAATACCCAGTTACACGGCCATTGGTCGTGCCAATGGTGCAACCTTGCGCCAAGTCATGTTCTCGCCAGGGTGCGGAAACGATACGCCAGCAGACAACTCAACGGCAGCATTGCCAGCAGCAGGAACGCCAACAGGCTCCACTCGGGCAGGGTCAGGTCGAGGAAGCTCCAGGTCAGCGAGTTGCAATCCGGGCCGCCGAACAACAATTGCCGGGCTGCCTCGCCCCAGGATTGCTCGATCAGCCGCCCGAGCGGCACCGGGCAGACAGCGATGGCCCCGTCATCCCCCTGCAACCACACATGTCGCGCTGCCAGCAACGCCCCGGCCAGCGAACAGCCCAGCGTCGCCCGCGCATAACAACGAATGCCCGCCGTACCCGGTGCCTGCAGCACTGCCGCCAGGCACAGCATTGCGTACACTCCAAGCAGCAACCGCTGGCTGAAACACAACGGGCAGGGCACCAGCCCGAGGACGCTTTCCAGGTGGAAGGACGCAGCCAGTACCGCCAGTGCAGCAAGGCAGGCAGGTAGGAAAAAGGTGCGCAAACGGGCCGGCAGCATGGGCGGTGAAGGTCCCGGGATAATGAAGAGGCTTGAAACGGTAGAGGAAAGAAGCGCTTTGTTTCAAGGCGCGACAGTAAGGACAAGTCGCTGAATCGCTAAGGAAATTTCCAACCATGCGGTAGGAAACGTCTGAAGAAATGGACTGCAGATCTAACTTACACAGAGAGAAAAGTTACCCGCCCCCGAAGCCCGCACCTTTGCGCGGGCCCTGGGGTAGGTCAGGCGCGTACGCCTTCGGGCAAAGGCAGGGCCAGCAGGCGCTCGTCCAGCAGGCCGAGGCCCTCCTGGAACAGCTGGTTGCTGCGCTCGGTCTCGCCAAGGCCGGCGAGCAGGCGCGCCAGCTCGGCACAGGCCTCGGGGTTGCGTTCCATGCGCAGGCTGCTTTCCAGATAGTCCCGTGCCTTGCCCCACAAGCGGTTCTGCAGGCTCAGACGGCCCAGGGTTAGCAGCAGGCTGGCATCTTGCGGGTGGGCCTTGAGCCAACCTTCGGCTGTTTGCAGCTGGCGCGCCGGGTCATCGCCGCGCACCAGGCCGTACAGGCGTGCCAGATGGCTTTCGTATTCACGCTTGAGAGCGGTGCGAAGCACTTGTTCCGCTTCGCTCTGGGCGCCCACCTGACGCAATTGCTCGGCATAGGCCAGCACCAGTTGTGGCTCCTGGCGCTGGGCAGCAGTCAGTTGCTGCCAGGCGCGCTCCAGAGCCTGACGGGCGCTTTGCGCATCCTCGCCACGGGTGGTGGCCAGGCTCAGGTTCTGGCCCCAGGCACGTTGCTCCAGGGCAGCCAGCTCGGCGGCCGGCAGCACCTTGCCCTTGCGCAGGTCAGGCAGCAGGCGGATCAGGGCAGACCAGTCGCCGCGTTCCAGGTGCAGGCGCTGCAGTAGGCGCAGCACCTGGCCGTTGTGCGGGTGGCGCTCCTGCATCGCCAGCAGGGTTTCCAGCGCGCCGTCGCTTTCGCCACGGTCCATCTGCAATTGCGCATGGGTCAGGGCAATAGCCAGCTCCGCTTGCGGCTGGCGCTCCAGAGCACGTTCCAGCAGGTTGTCGCTGTCTTCGGTTCGGCCTTGCTCGTTGGCGGCACGCGCGGCACCAAGGTAATACAGCAACGGCTGGCGCTCGGCCTCGGCGGCACGGTGCAGATGGCGCTGGGCACTGGCCCAACGGCCCTCGGCGAGGTCCAGCTGGCCCTGCTCGATGGCCAGACGAACTCGCCGGCTGCGATTACGCCGCGACCACGGGTTGACCACGCCACTGGAAGTCAGCACCAGGCCGACCAGGTAGCGCACCAGCCACAGCAACAGCACCACAACCAGCAAGCCGGCCAAGGCCGCCCACAGCCCCGACTGGTAGCGGAAGCTGCCATAGGAGATCAGCACGTAGCCGCTGTGCTTGGCGACCGCGATACCTAGCGCCGCGGCGACCACGATCGCCAGCACGGCCAGCAGGTAGACACGCTTCATGGCTTGCCCCCTTCAGCATCGGCCGGCAGGTGGCGGCGCTGGATATAGGCCTGCACTGCGGCCAGACTTTCGCTGAGGTCAGGGGTAACCACCGACACCGGCTGTTCGGCCAAGGCATTGAGGCTGTCAAGCATGGCCTTGCTTTGCGGGTTGTCGGCGTTGAAGTTGGCCAGCAGCACGCTGCGGGCGTCGTCCAGCGCCTGGGTGTAGACCTTGCTATCGCCATTGAGCGCTGCCCACTGGGCCTGCTCGATGGTCAGGCTCAGGGCCAGACGCAGCTGGTTCAGTTGCTGCCCGGCCAGCAGCGGACGCACGTTGTCATCGGCGTTGAAGTCGATCTGGAAGTACTTGGAGATTTCGGCCCACCATTGGGACAGGCGACTGGCGCCATCACCATCGGCGGTGAGCGCGCCCAGGGCATCGGCATTGGTGTCGAACTCTGGCGACTGGGCGCTGAGTTGCTGCACCAGCTCGCGCTGAGCGGCGAGTTTCAGGAACAGGCCGGTACGGTCCGGTTGCTGAGTGCTGTTGAGCGTGGCCAGGCTGCGCGCCAATTGCTCACGGGCGGCGAAGGCACCCGGATCGCTCTGCTCGCGCAGGATCTCGTCCGCCCCCTCGACCAAGGCCTTGGCACTGGTGATGTCCTGCAGCGCCGACAGGCGCAGGGTGGCCAGGCGCAGCAGGTGCTCGGCCTCGGCCAGGCGCCATTCCTTGCGGCTTTCGCCCAGTATGGTTTCCAGGCGCTGGCTGAGACGTTGCTGGTCACCCTGCAACTGTGCCACCAGGCGGCGGCGGTCTTCCAGCTCGCTGGCTGCCGGCAGGCTGGCCAGTTGCGCGCTGATCTGCTGCTCACGCTGCTGCAGGGCCTCGGCGCGCTGGTTCAGCGCCTCGATGTGCTGGCCCTGGTTGAATTCGCTGCCTTGCAGTTGACGCACCTGCCAGACACCCCAGCCACCTACCGCCACCCCGGCCGCGCCCAACAGCAGGGCCAGCGTTGCCAGGCCACTGCCGGAGCGCTTGGCAGGTGGGGTGGTGACGGGTTCCGCCGGCGCCTGTGCCGACGGCTGATCGTTATTGGACAAGACAGTCTCGCTCACGTATCCATCCTTTGCATGGGGGCGCATCGCGTTCAGCTTAGCGCCTTAAGAGGCAGGTGCAGCGCTGCGCTGCACGGCTGCCAGCAAGGCCGTGGCACTGGCGCCACGGCAATCCACAACCTGTTGGGCCCCGGCGGCCCTGGCCTGATCGGCAACCCGAGGGCTGGGCACGAACAGCGGCAGACGCGCCAGCTGCGGCCAATCGGCGCCGGCCATCTGCTGCAAGTGTTCAAAACCCTGCCCACTGCTGACCACCAGGCCATTGAGGCGTTCCGCTTCGATGCGGCGCATCAGGGTGCCCGCCGGGTAAGCCGGCAGGCAGCGACGATACAGTTCCAGATAATCGACACTAGCACCTTGCTCTGCAAGACGCTCTGCCAGCAGTTCGCGACCTCCCACACCACGAACGATCAAGATCCGCGGTGCCGGCACGGCAACTGCCTGGTGCAGGGCTGGCAGCGCCAGCAACGCTTCGCTGTCATCGCCGCGTGGCGGGACGCTCACCGCCACGCCTGCACCCTGAAGCACGGCGGCGGTCGCCTCGCCCACGGTGAACCAACCTTGCATGGGTGGCCGCAGGCCGGCCTCGGCCAATTGCTCAAGCAACAAACGGGCTGCCGGCTTGCTGACCACGATGATCGCCTGGAAGGCGTGCAGGCCTTCCAGCAACAGGCGTTGCTGGTTGTCCACAGCGACGGGCTCGATTGCCAGCAGCGGCAGGCAGCTGCTGGCTACCCCCGCCGCTGCCAGGCTTTGCGCCAGTGCCGCACAGTCCTCGGCAGGCCGGGTCAGCAACAGGCGCCACGAACTCACGGGTGGCCGGCCTCGCCGTAGACTTCCTTGAGGATGGCCTCGGCGCCCTGCCCCAGCAGGTCCTCGGCCACCTGCACGCCCAGGCTTTCGGCGGCAGTACGTGGTGCGCGGGCATCGGCCACCAACAGGGTACCGCCGCTGGGCTGGCCTACCAGGCCACGCAGCCACAGCTGGTCACCTTCAAGCACCGCATAGCAGGCAATCGGTACCTGGCAGCCACCATTCAGGCGCTTGTTCAGGGCACGCTCGGCCACCACCCGGTCGGCAGTATCGGCATGGTGCAGCGGTGCCAGCAGTGCATGGATTTCGTGGTCGGCACTGCGACATTCGATACCCACCGCACCCTGGCCGCCTGCCGGCAGGCTGTCATCGACGCTGATGGCGGAAGTGATGCGGTCCTCGAAACCCAGGCGAATCAAGCCGGCAGCGGCAAGGATGATAGCGTCGTACTCACCGGCATCTAGCTTGGCCAGGCGGGTGTTGACGTTGCCACGCAGGAAGCGGATTTCCAGGTCCGGGCGACGCGCCAGCAACTGGGCCTGGCGACGCAGGCTGGAGGTACCGACAATGCTGCCGGCAGGCAGCGCATCGAGGCTGTCAAAGGTATTGGAAACGAAGGCATCGCGCGGGTCTTCGCGCTCGCAGATGCAGTACAGGCCCAGGCCTTCGGGGAAGTCCATGGGCACGTCCTTCATCGAATGCACGGCGATGTCGGCTTCGTTGTCCAGCAGGGCGGTTTCCAGTTCCTTGACGAACAGCCCCTTGCCACCGATCTTTGCCAGCGGCGCGTCGAGCAGCTTGTCGCCACGGCTGACCATGGGCACCAGGGTCACCAGCAGACCGGGGTGGGCCTGCTCGAGGCGGGCTTTGACGTATTCGGCCTGCCACAGGGCCAAGGCACTTTTACGGGTGGCAATGCGGATTTCGCGAGTGGACATGGAACGCCCCGATCCAGAGAAATGCTGTCGATGATAACAGCATCGCCGGTATCGCTAGCAGATGTGGATCAGGATCCTGTGCTTACCTGTACCGCCCAATCGCCGGCAAGCCAGCTCCCTCAGCCGTGCAAGGCTCAAGGCTGACACTATACCTGTGGGAGCTGGCTTGCCGGCGATTGGGCCGGTACAGGCTCAGAGGGTTTGCATCATCTTGCGCACACCGGCCACATGGCGCCGGCTGACGGTCAGGGCGTCACCGTCCAGGCCTTTCAGGTATAGCTGGAAATGCCCCAGCGGCGTGCGCTGCAGGCGTTCGATACGCTCACGGGCGACCAGGGCATTGCGGTGGATACGCACGAAGCGTTCGCCAAACTCGTCTTCCAGGGCCTTGAGCGGCTCGTCGAGCAACACTTCCCCGGCCTCGTGGCGCAAGGTCACGTACTTGTGGTCGGCAATGAAATAGATGACCTGGGGCAAAGGGATCAGCTCGATGCCTTTGCGCGTGCGGGCACTGATGTGGCTACGCGGGCCGCCGCCTTCGTTGGCCGGCCTGGTGAGCGCCGCCAACTGGGCGCGGTTGGGCTTTTCGGCCTTGCGCAGGGCATCGCGCAAGGCCTGGGCCTGGAAAGGTTTGGTCACATGGCTGAGGGTACTGTCCTTGAAAGCCTCGGCACCGTATTCATCGTCCCCGGTGCAAAACACCACCGCCGGAGGCGCCTCGCGCTCGCACAAGCGAGCAGCAACCTGCAGGCCATCCAGGCCTGGCATGCCGATGTCCAGCAGGACCACATCGGGCTTAAGGCTTTCGATCAGCGCCAAGGCCTCCTCGCCGTTGGTGGCGCTAGGCTCCAGCACGGTGTAACCCTCCAGTTCGCCGAGCAGCCGGCTAAGGCGCTCACGGCCTTGGGGTTCGTCATCAACGATCAGGACATTCATAATTGCGCTGGATTCCTGAATGAGTCTCGCACAGGTATAGCGTAGACAGGTATGGTTCGAGCGACACTAAGGTCACGCTCTAGACCGGTGCGAAGGCCAAAGATTCACTCGGCCGGCAGATTCACTGCCAGTCCTCCTGTCCAACTGTAGACGGTCCGTGGAACACTGCCGTTCATTCCTGCAAATCCTTCTCTATCGTTTTCCGCGCAATTCTGTCGACCAGCGCCCTGCGGCGGCCGGCCCAAACCCTGCTATCATCGGCGCCACTTTTTCGTTCACGCCTGCAATGAGTGAATCCATGAGCACCGACAAGACCAATCAGTCCTGGGGCGGCCGCTTCAGTGAACCCGTCGACGCCTTCGTCGCCCGTTTCACCGCCTCGGTCGATTTCGACAAGCGCCTGTACCGCCACGACATCATGGGTTCGATCGCCCATGCCACCATGCTGGCGCAGGTCGGCGTGCTCAGCGATGCCGAGCGCGACACCATCATCGATGGCCTGAAGACCATCCAGGGTGAGATCGAAGCCGGCACCTTCGACTGGCGCGTCGATCTCGAAGACGTGCACATGAACATCGAGGCACGCCTGACCGACCGTATCGGCATCACCGGCAAGAAGCTGCACACCGGCCGTAGCCGCAACGACCAGGTGGCCACCGACATTCGCCTGTGGCTGCGCGACGAAATCGACCTGATCCTGGCCGAGATTACTCGCCTGCAGCAGGGCCTGCTGGAGCAGGCCGAGCGTGAAGCCGAAACCATCATGCCCGGCTTCACCCACCTGCAGACGGCACAGCCGGTCACCTTCGGCCATCACCTGCTGGCCTGGTTCGAAATGCTCAGCCGCGACTACGAGCGCCTGGTCGACTGCCGCAAGCGTGCCAACCGCATGCCCCTGGGCAGCGCCGCGCTGGCAGGCACCACCTACCCGATCGACCGCGAGCTCACCTGCAAGCTGCTGGGCTTCGAAGCCGTGGCCGGCAACTCGCTGGACGGCGTGTCGGACCGCGACTTCGCCATCGAATTCTGCGCCGCCGCCAGTGTGGCGATGATGCACCTGTCGCGCTTCTCCGAAGAGCTGGTGCTATGGACCAGCGCGCAGTTCCAGTTCATCGACCTGCCAGACCGCTTCTGCACCGGCAGCTCGATCATGCCGCAGAAAAAGAACCCGGACGTGCCGGAACTGGTACGTGGCAAGAGCGGCCGTGTGTTCGGCGCCCTGACCGGCCTGCTGACCCTGATGAAAGGCCAGCCGCTGGCCTACAACAAGGACAACCAGGAAGACAAGGAACCGCTGTTCGACGCCGCCGACACCCTGCGCGACTCGCTGCGTGCCTTTGCCGACATGATTCCGGCCATCAAGCCCAAGCACGCCATCATGCGTGAAGCGGCCCTGCGCGGTTTCTCCACTGCCACCGACCTGGCCGACTACCTGGTACGCCGTGGCCTGCCGTTCCGTGACTGCCATGAGATCGTGGGTCACGCGGTGAAGTATGGCGTGGAAACCGGCAAGGACCTGGCCGAAATGAGCCTGGACGAACTGCGCCAGTTCAGCGACCAGATCGAGCAGGACGTGTTTGCCGTGCTGACCCTGGAAGGCTCGGTGAATGCCCGTAACCACATTGGTGGTACCGCACCGGCGCAGGTGCGTGCGGCCGTAGCCCGCGGCAAGGCGCTGCTGGCTTCGCGTTAAGGCCTCAAGGCGAGGGCTTTGCCCTCGATCGCCGGCAAGCCAGCTCCCACAGGTATGGCGTGACCCTCAAGGTAAGCGCTGTAACTGTGGGAGCTGGCTTGCCGGCGATGGGCTGCGAAGCAGCCCCAGCTTTTAGCGTTTACCGCTGCGAATCATCTCCATGAAGGCCGGCATCGCCGCCTCCTTGTCCGCCACGATCCGCGCCATGTGCGGGTTGTCGCCCATCAGCTGCAGCAACGCCTTGGCCTGCGGGAAGTCCGCCAGGAAGTCGATGTTCAGCACCTTCTTGCCCACCGCGTAGGCCAGGTCGACCGAGAAGCAGAACATCAGGTCTGCCAGGGTCAGTTGCTCACCCGCCACATAGGGGGCGAAGCGGCCGTTACGCTTGAGCGTGGCAAAACCGGCCAGCAGATCCGCGCGAGCTTTTTCCTTTATCAGTGGCTCGACCTGCATGCCAAAGAAAGACTCGGCATAGCAGGTACGCGCCGGCAGCTCGATGTAGAGCTCGATTTCCTTGAGCAGCTCACGCACCTTGGCCTGCCCGAACGGGTCGGCAGGCAGCAGCGCCTTGCCGCCCTGGGTCTGCTCGATATAGTCGAGAATCACACTGGTTTCGCTGAGGAAGCCGTGTTCGGTCTGCAGCACCGGCACCTTGCCTCGCGGGCTCACTTCCAGCGCCTGTGGCGCCTGGCCGCCATAGAAGATGACTTCTTCGAAGGGCAGGCCTTTTTCCAGCAGGGCCAGCTTGACCATGTTGTAGTAGTTGCTGACCGAGAATCCATGAAGCTTGAGCATGAGGTAACAGCCTCCAGGCCGTAAGGGGTTGGCCCGGCTTTTATAGACCGTACGACCGCCCCTGACCAGCGTCATGCACCCTGTCAATGCCCGGGCATTGCCGCCACGGGCGTGGCACACTGTGCATCCCATCACAGGAGTACCGCCATGAGCGAGCCCACCGAAATCGACAATGACGACGACGAAGCCTTCGCCGAGGCAACGCTGACCCAGGCTATCGAGAACCAGATAGAAAGCGGCGAGCCGCCTGCGGCCAAGGCCACCTTCAACAAGCTGACCCTGGTTGGCTATGAGCGTGAAGACATTCTCAACCTGATGGCCCATGTGCTGGCCTTCGAGATCGACAACATGCTGGTGGAAGACCGCGCGTTCAACAGCGAGTGGTATGAAAGCGCGCTGCGGGCGCTGCCAGAGTTACCACCTGAGATGGATCAAGGCGAGGACGAATAACCCGGCTACACTCGAAGATCAGGCACCGTAGAACGGTGCCGTCATCCTTGTCTGGAAGTCAGGAGTCGCCATGCCTTTTACCCCCGATCTGATTGCTGAACTGGAAGTACTTTCGCTGTTCAAGCACGACAGCAGCCAGGAAGGCATCAAGATTCACAAGAACGCTTCCCCTGCCCTGGTAGCCGCCGCGCAACGCCTGCATGAAAAGGGGCTGACCGATCAACCTGATGGCGGCTATCTGACCAGCCTGGGTCATGACGCTGTCGAAAGTGTCCAGTTGCTGCAGAACATTCTCAAGGCGCCACAGCCGGCCTGAACTGATAATGCCAGGGGCTGCCTTGCAGCCCATCGCCGGCAAGCCGGCTCCCACAGGTACAGCAAATGGCTTGAAGCCGATGCGGTCGGAGTGGGAGCTGGCTTGCCGGCGATGGACCGCAGCGCGGCCCTAATCAGTTGGCCGCTGCCCTGCGCCTTTCCGCCAGGCGCGAGCGCCCGTACAGGAACACGATGGCCAGCAAGGCCAGCGCCTGCGCCGAAAGCGAGTAGGCGTCAGCGTGAACCCCCAGCCAGTCGAACTCGAAGAACGCCACCGGCCGCGTGCCAAGTACCCCGGCCTCTTGCAGCGCCTTCACGCCATGCCCGGCGAACACCACCGACAAGGCACATAGCAGCGCGGCGTTGATACTGAAGAACAGCGACAGCGGCAGCTTGGCCGAGCCACGCAGGATTACCCAGGCCAACCCCACCAGCAGCACCAGCGCCGTGGCGCCACCCGCCAGCACCGCCTGGTGCCCGGCTGGGCCGGCCTGCAGCCACAGGGTTTCGTAGAACAGGATCACTTCGAACAGTTCGCGGTAAACCGAGAAGAACGCCAGCACGGCAAAACCGAAACGTCCGCCACCACTGACCAGGCTGCTCTTGATGTAATCCTGCCAGGCGGCAGCATGGCGGCGGTCGTGCATCCACACGCCAAGCCACAGCACCATCACCGCGGCGAAAAGCGCCGTGCAGCCTTCCAGCAGCTCGCGCTGGGCGCCACCAACGTCGATCACGTAGGCTGCCAGCGACCAGGTTGCGAAACCGGCCACCAGCGCCAGGCCCCAGCCGATGTTGACGCTGCGCACCGCCGACTGCTGGCCGGTATTGCGCAGGAAGGCCAGGATCGCCGCCAGCACCAGAATCGCCTCCAGGCCTTCGCGCAGCAGGATCAGCAAGCCGGATACAAAGCTCAGCGACCAGCTCAGGCCATCGCTGCCCAGCAGTTTGGAAGCCTGCTCGAGCTTGGCCTTGGCTTCGCTCAGGCGTTGCTCGGCCTGGGCCACGGGCAAGCCGTCCTGCAGCGACTGACGGTAGGCCATCAGCGATTTTTCGGTGTCCTTGCGCGCCTGGGTGTCGATGTTGTCCAGCGAGCTTTCCACCAGCTCGAAGCCTTCCAGGTAGGCCGCTACTGACAGGTCATAGGCCTGGTCGTGATCACCTGCGCGGTAGGCCGCCAGGCTCTTGTCCAGAGTGCTGGCGGTGTATTCGAGCAATTGCGCCGGGCCACGTTTGACCTGCGGCGGCTGCGCGCGCTGGGCGCGGAACGCCTCCACGGCCGTGGCACCTTCGCTGGCGGCGACTTCGGCCGGGGTCTGGCGGGCCAGGTCGGCGATGTTCCAGGTCTTGTCGCCTTTGCCGGCTTCTGGTTTGGCGGTGAAGCTGGCGATGTAGGCAGCCACATCCCAACGCTGGCGGTCGTCCAGCTGGTCGGCAAACGAAGGCATCTCGGTGCCATCGATGCCCAGGGCCAGGGTGTTGTAGAGGTCGAACAGGCTCAAATGGTCGAGGCGCGAAACATCGCGCAGGTTGGCGGGTGCAGGCTCCAGGCCCACGCCGGCCGGGCCGTCGCCGGCGCCAGTTTCGCCGTGGCAGATCGAGCAGTTTTGCGCATACAGCGAAGCGCCACGGGCCGGGTCCGGGGTAATCACCGGAGCCTGGCTGACCTCGTAGGCCACCGCCAGGCGTGCACCCAGCTGGCGGGCCTGCCTGGCAACAGCCGGGCCGTCCTGGCGCTGGTCGATGGCCTGGCGCAGCGCCTGGACGCCCTGCTCCAGGGCTGCTTGTTCAGCATGCGCAGGCAGGCCTTTGACCAAGTCGGCCAATACCGCGCTGAACTCCTGCTGCTCGCGGTATTCACCATCGTCGATCACCTTGCCGTCTTGCACGGTGGGCGGGTAGTCGGCGCCAATGTAGTCCAGCAGGTGCAGGGCCTTGGAGGCCTCGGCGGGGGCTTCGGCCAGCGCCAGGGTACTGCACAGCGCCAGCACCGGGCCGAGCAAAATAACCGGCAGCCAGGCAAGCAGACGGGAACGGGTTTTCATGGCCAGTCTCGAAGGGAATGCGAAAGAGAACATTGTTCACTCCCACTTTGCTTCACTCAAGGGTGCTGGGCGGATTTCATGAAAAATCTTGCTACAAATCAGATGAAGAGGGGGAATGCGCTGAACCTGTGGGAGATTCTGTCTTGTGTTGCCGGTTCGGGCCTCATCGCTGGCAAGCCAGACTCCCACAGGTATTGCACATGGCTTGAGGGAGATGAGGTCGAGGTGGGAGCTGGCTTGCCGGCGATAAAGGTTGCGCCGATGTCACTGGAAACACCGGGTACCAATTGATTGGTTATTCGCAGATCCATAGCCACTAGCCTGAGGAGCAACCCATCAGGAGACAGGGAACATGGATCGTCCCCACTCAGACCAGTTACGGCTTGGCCGTTTTTCGGAAACCAGTCGATTGTATCTGCTTACCAGCACAACCCTCGACCGGGCCCCAATATTCAATGACTTTCACTCGGCCCGCTTTCTGGTTGCCGAGTTGCGCCAGGCTGAAGAGGAAGGTGCCGTCAGATCGCTGGCCTGGGTGGTGATGCCAGATCATTTTCATTGGCTGGTCGAGCTTGGACCGGGCAGCCTGAAGCGCTTGATGCGCAGGGTGAAATCTCGCAGCACCATGATGATCAACAGGTATCAAGGGCGAAGCGGCCAGCTCTGGCAGAAGGGATTTCATGACCGGGCCTTGCGCCGGGAGGAGGATGTGCAGGCGGTGGCGCGGTACATCGTCATGAATCCGAAGCGGGCAGGATTGGTCGCGAGGGTGGGGGATTATCCGCATTGGGATGCAATTTGGCTTTGATGGGGCTTTGCCTGTCAGGGCCCTATCGCCGGCAAGCCAGCTCCCACAGGGTACACATCAGGCCTGTGGCAGGCGCTGACCTGCCTGGGCCTCATCGCCGGCAAGCCACACAGGTCAGTCACAGGACTCGATAGCAGTGAACGTACAGGTGTGGGAGCTGGCTTGCCGGCGATGGGCCGCACAGCGGCCCCGGGGTCTTTAGGGTTATTGAAGAACCTTGTTCATCCCCCGCTCCATATCATCGATCAAGGCCTTGGCCATCTCGCTTAGTATCCGCACAGCGCTACCGGCAATGCGGTCGTTTTCCATTTCCGCTTCGGTGGTCAGGTGGCGAATACAGCCCAGCAGCACAGATAGCTGCGAGAAAGCATGGCTGAACGGCACATTTGGCTGCAGGCGGAACAAGTCGAAGGTTTCCACACCTGCGGTTGCAGAGTCTCTTGGATCATCGCTCATCGGGTCGCTCCTTGATCGTGGCGGGTTGCATGGGTGCGGTCGCACACGGCATTGATCAGGCGGCAGAGCAATCGAATATTCATGCCCATGGCATTGCGCATGTCGCCGGGAGGGTTGTCGAGCAGGACTGTGGTGGTGTGGTCGATGGTCAGGGTGATGGCGCTGATCAGCTCTTCGCAGTCTTTGGGGCTGAGTGGATCGATTAGTGAGAGTGCGGGAGGGTCGAGCAGAAGCAGATCGGTAACTGGTGGATCGGGGACGAGCTTGTTCATAATTGCATTCCCTGTGAATAACTATGAACTGCAATCCTCTTCGTCTCACGGAATTGGGTGGTAGTCGTGCGAGGGGTGAGACCCGGGCTCACAGGAAAACCCGACCAGGCGAAAGCCTGCCCGCGCACGACCACCATTAAGCGGTGCGTTCTGTGAGTCCGGGGGTCTCAATCCCGATCGCCTTGCGAGGCGACCCCGCGACAGTATTCCGGGAACACTTTCCAGCCAAGACAGCACCTTCCGACAGGTGCTGTAGGATAATTCGACAGGGCGTTCGAACTGAAGCAGTTGGTTTCTGGTTCGGAAATGTCTTACAGCTCTAGAACCTAGGCGAGGGCGTTGCCCTCGATCGCCGGCAAGCCAGCTCCCACAGGGTATGCACCAACTTCGAGGCATGTACAAGCCGGCTACCACAGGTGCACCACAGGCCTCAAAAGCGGTGGAGTACCTGTGGGAGCTGGCTTGCCGGCGATTTGGCCTCAAGGCTTGGCGGTGCCCTTCCAACCCCCACCCAACGCCAGGAACACACCGATCTGCCCCTGAGCCACTTGGCTATTGGCCGCTGCCAGCTGCGCGCGCATGTCGGTATAGGTACGCGTCGCCTGCAGGTCGGCCAGGAACGATTCACGCCCCGCCTGGTAATACCGGTGCGTCTGGTCCGCCGCTTCCTTGGCCGACTTCTCCGCCTCGGCCAGCGCGTCACGCCGGTCCAACAGGGCGCTGTACTGCGCCAGGCGGGTCTGGGTCTCGCGAATGGCGTTCAGCACTACCCCATCAAAATTCGCCAGGGCTGCCTGGGTCGAGGCTTCGGCCATGCGAATGCGGGCACGGGTGCCGTTGGTGGGGATGGTCCAGCTGATCTGCGGGCCAAAGCCCCAGCGGTTGGTCGCCGGCTCGCCAAGGTTCTCGAGGATACCAATGGTGCCAACCTGGGCGCCGATGCTGATGTCGGGGTACAGGGCGCCGGTAGCCACCCCAATGTAGGCAGTGGCAGCGGCCAGCTGCCGTTCGGCCTGGCGCACGTCTGGACGGCGCTT
The DNA here is from genome assembly GCF_009932335.1 of Pseudomonas asiatica. Classification (NCBI taxonomy): domain Bacteria; kingdom Pseudomonadati; phylum Pseudomonadota; class Gammaproteobacteria; order Pseudomonadales; family Pseudomonadaceae; genus Pseudomonas; species Pseudomonas asiatica. Next base: position 44,599 of record NZ_BLJF01000002.1, on the reverse strand, counting down.
GAGCAGCGCCGCGCCATCGCCCACCGGCACCAGCTGGTTCAGGTGCGGCAGCTCGGCACAATCGGCAGTGCCGGCAGGCAGCTGATCGACCGGTTTGGCCAACAAGGCAGCCAGTGTGTACATGCCGGTCTCGCGCTCTGCCTTGAAGCGTGGCAGTTCGGCGCGCAAGGATTTGAACTGGGTCTGCGAGCGGGTGACCTGGGTTTCGTCGCCACGCCCGGCATCACGCAGGCGCTGGTTGAGCTTCACGCTCTGCTCCTGCAGGTCGAGCGACTCGCGGGCAATGTGGTATTCCTCGTTGGCCGAGCACACCTGGGTGTAGGCCTTGACCACATCCGCCACCAGGGTAATGCGGGCGGTATCGGCGGCGGCCTGCACTGCGTCGGCATTGGCCTTGGCCGCCTCGGTGCCACGCTTGAAAGTACCCCACAGGTCGAACTGGTACGAGGCACTGATGATGGCTTCGCCGATGTTGGCCACCGGCACTTTCTCTGGCAGCAGGAAGGCCTCGCCCGATTCCTGCAGGCGCTGGGCGCCAAGCTTGACGCCGCCGTTGAAGCCACCTTGCGACTCAGCCACTTCGACCTGGGCGCGCGCCTTGGCAATGTTGGCGGCAGCCACGCGCAGGTCGGTGTTGGCACTCAGGGCCTGGCGCACCAGCTCGTTCAGCCGTTGATCCTGATACAGCTGCCACCAGTCCTCAGGCACCGGTGCCGATACCACGCTGTCGGCATCCTGGCGCAGCGGGCCGTTGAGGTCGCTGCGTTGCACCGCCGCGTCCTTCGGCACCTCATAGTCGGGGCCGACCATCATGCAGGCCCCCAACGACAGGCACAGCCCCGCCAGGATCAGCTGTTTCATGGGCGCTGGCCCTCGATGATCGACACCGTGGCGGTTCGCCCGGCAATCATGCGGAAGTCTTGCGGCACTTCATCAAAGGCGATGCGCACCGGAATACGCTGAGCCAGGCGCACCCAGCTGAATGCCGGGTTGACGTTGGGCAACAGGTTGGCACCACTGCTGCGGTCACGGTCTTCGATGCCGGCGGCGAAGCTTTGCACATGGCCACGCAGGCGGGTGTTGTCGCCCATGACGCGAATGTCCACGGCATCGCCGATGTGGATACCGCCAAGCTTGGTTTCCTCGAAGTAGCCATCGACGTGGTACGAGGCGCTGTCGACCACCGACAGCACCGGGCGGCCGGCGGTGACGAATTCGTGATTACGCGGTGCTCGGTCGTTCAGGTAACCGTCCACCGGGCTGCGCACCACCGAGCGGTCGAGGTTGAGCTGGGCGGTATCGACGGCCACCTGCGCTTCGCTGACGGCGGAACGGGCACGGGCCTCGCGGGACTGGCTTTCTTCCAGCTGTTCGGCGGCCACCAGGTTGCCCAGCTTGCGGTTGCGCTGCGCTTCGCGGGAGGCCTGGGCCAGGGTTTCCTGGCGCTCACCCAGGGTCGCCTTGGCCTGGCGCAGGGCCAGGGTGAAGCGGTCCTGGTCGATGGTAAACAGCACATCGCCGCGCTTGACGGTCTGGTTGTCACGCACCTCGACCTTCTGGATCAGCCCGGACACGTCCGGGGCAATCTGGATCACGTCGGCGCGGATGTGGCCGTCGCGGGTCCAGGGGGCGAACATGTAGTACACCACCATCTGCCACACGAGCACGGCGGCGAAGGTCACTACCAGCAAGGTCAGGACCACACGGCCCAGGGTCAGCAAAGGTTTTTTCATGGCAGCATCAGGTTTCGGCAAAAGTGGTCCACCGCACCAAGCAGCACGGCATAAAGAGCAACGTTGAACAACGCCCGGTGCCAGACCAGGCGGTAGAAATGCAGGCGCACCAGCACCGCGTGCACCCCGAGGAACAGCAGGTAGGTGCCAAACATCATCACCAGCAGCGTGGGCAGGAATACCCCGCTGATATCCAGTTCACCAATCACAGGGGCGCTCCGTCGAGGCCGGGGGGCAGTTGCGGTTGTTCGGCTGGCTCGAGCATCACCTCCACGCCCGGCAGCAGCGCCAGGCGCAGGCCGCTCAGCGCGTGCAGCAGGTGGGTACGGGCATCGCCGCGCTCGTACAGCTCATCCAGGTTCAGCGCCAGGCGCGCGCGCTCCATGTTGCGCAGCAGCGCGGCCGGGGCGTGCAGGCGCTCGCCGGCGCGCAGGCAGGCGGCGTAGTGTGCGCCGACTTCCTCGACCACTGTGTTCAGGCGCTCACGAGCCTGCTGCCCGGCACGCGGCATATAGGCCAGCAGGTCGAGCAGGTTCAACCCCACGCGCAGGTCGCGCAGTGCCACGCCGCTGTCCTGCCCGGTTTGCGACAAGCGCGGCAGGTGCTGCATCAGGCGGTCGAGCATCTGCACACCGACCTGGCGGTGCTCGGCCAGGGTAGCCGGCTCGGTCATTTCGACGATGTCGCGCCAGGCGAAGCGGGTCATGCGCTTGGCTGCCAGCTCCACGCCGAACGGGCGCATCACCAAGGTCCAGATGAAGGCGAACAGCAGACCCACGGGGCCGGCCAGGTTGGAATTGAGGAAGGTGAAGAAGTCAGCATCGTAGGCACCCTGGATGCTGATGAAGGTCGAGGTGTTGACGATGGTCAGCAAGGTACCCAGGTAGAAGCGCGGCTGCACGGTCAGGGTGCCAACGCAGATGAATGGCACGGCGAAGGCCAGCACCAGCATCGGGAAGTCGTGCAGGTTGGGCAGCACCAGGAACAGGTACAGGCTGGAGAAGATGACCGACATCAGCGTCCAGAAGAAGAACCTGTAGATCTGCGGCGCCGGGTCGTCCATGGCGGCGAAGAAGCTGCACGACACGGCGGCGAGGATCACTGCGCTGGCGCCGTCGTTCCAACCCAGGCCAATCCACAAGCCGCAGGCTACAACGATCGCCAGCACGGTTGAGGCCACCGAATACAGCATCAGGCCACGGTCGAAGAACGCCGTCAGGCGGCCCAGGCGCCAGTGGCGGTACACCGCGCGCCAGGGTTTGGAATCGTCGCTGCGCAGGGCATGTTGCAGGCTGCAGCAGTCCTGCCACAGGTCGGCCCATTCGGTCAGGCGGTACAGAGCGTTGGACAGTAGCAGTTCGGCGCGCTGGTCGAGGGCAGCGGCGCCCGGCTGCAGGCGCTCGATCTGTTCGTGCAGGGCGGTCCAGCGGGCGACCGAGGCGCTGTCGACAGTGCCCTTGAGCCATTCGCGGGCGGCATCGAGCAACGGTTGCAACTGGGCGAACTGTGCCGGGGCGCGGCCTTCGAGGGCGACCAAGGCGTCGTCGAGGGCATCGATCACGGGCAGCAGGTGGATCATGCGCCCGCGCAACTCGCGGGCATTCTTCAGGGTGTGCGGACCGGCACCTTCATGGCCGAGCTGGCCGATCATCAGCTCCAGCGAGTTGAAGGTGGCGACCATCGCCCCGCGCATGCCGCCAACCTGGTCTGCGCTGGCCTGGCGGGCCAGGTAGGTGTCGCTGTAGCGGATCGCTTCGGTGAACCAGCTACCAGTGGCACCGACTACAACTGGCGCCAGCCGGCGTGGCCAGAAGATCGCTCCGACCACCGCCGCGCAGACGATCCCCAAGCAGATTTCCTGGGCGCGGGAAGACGCCACATCGAACACAGCAAGCGGGTTGTCGACCACCGCCAGGGCAATCATCGGCAAGGTGTAGCCGGCCAGCATCAGCACATAGTTGTTGGCGGTGCGCAGGTTCAGCGAAAGGAACAGCAAGGTGCCGGTCCACAGGGCGATGGCGATGCTCAGCAGCAACGGTGACTGCACCAGCGGTGGTACCAGGAAAATCGCCCCGCCAGCACCGAGCAGCGTGCCCACGGCACGGTACAGGGCCTTGGAGCTGGTGGGGCCAAGGAACGGGCTGGAGACGATGTACACCGTGGCCATGGCCCAATAGGGGCGCGGCAACTGCATGAGCAGGGCGATGTACAGGGCGATCATGGAGGCGGCAAAGGTTCGCACGCCATAGAACCAGTCGCGGGCCGGGGGCACCGAGCTGAAGAAGCCGCTCATGCTGCCCCGCCTGTGTTGCCCAGGCCGGCGGCTTCGAAGGCACGCAGCACGCGCAAGGCGGCTTCCAGGTCGGCCTGGTCGATGCCATGCAGCACCTCGCGGCGCAGGCGCACCAGTTCGGCTTCGATGGACTCGGCCAACGTGCGGCCTGCGGCGGTCAGGCTCAGGGCCTTGGCGCGGCGGTCCAGCGGGTCCTCGCTGCGGCATACCAGGCCGGCCTTGCACAGCTGGTCGAGCAGGCGCACCAGCGACGGGCTTTCCAGGCCGGCGGCCTGGGCCACGGCCACCTGATGCACGCCGTCACCCAGGCGCACGATCATCAGCAACGGCGCGGCGCAGGCCTCGGAAATGCCGTAACCGGTCAGGGCGGTATGGCAGATGCGCCGCCAATGGCGGGCGGCAACCACCATGCCACTGCTGACTTGCAGGCGCAGGAGATCAAGGGACATGACAGGAACCAAGGATATTCATAGTTTGCTAACTATCAATATACGCCTGTGCCTCCCCCTGTCGTCAACCGGGGGGATGGATGAATTGTTGTTCATGCTGGGGCTTCTGGCCTGCCTGTGCCGGCCTCTTCGCGGGTAAACCCGCTCCCACAGGTGCTGCATAGGATTCAAGCCATGCGCGGTACCTGTGGGAGCGAGTTTACCCGCGAAGAGGCCCGGACAGGCAACAGAGCATTCAGGGCTGTATCTGGTCTTCCAGCTTCATGGTCAAGGCCAATGTACTGCCCATCTGCACCGCCCGGTCACGCCACTCCTGGTAGCGGCCCTCGTCACGGCTGCTGAAGTGTACCGCCAGCTCTTCGGCCGCCTGCACCACCCCCGCAGCTGCCGCCAGCTCCAGCCAGTACAGTGCGGCCTTGAGATCAGCCTCCACGTACAGCCCGTGCATCAACCGGTAGCCCACCTCGAAACGGCAGCGTGCCTCGCCATGCTCGGCCCCGCGCAAGAACCACTGGTAGGCCTGTACCAGGTCTACCTGCCACTGCAGGCTGCCATCGCACACTTCTTCCTCGTACAGGTCACCCAGCGCAGCAGCGGCATGCAGCATGCCCCGCTCGAAAGCCTGCCGGTAGCACTCCGCCGCCTGTAGGTAAGAGGGTTCGATACCTTTGCCGAAGTAATGTTGCTGCCCAAGGTTGAACCACGCCGCGGCATTGCCTTGCAGGGCCGCCATGCGCAACAGGTGGCCGGCCAACACGGTGTCAGCACGCCAGTATTTGCCGTTGAGCCAGATCCAGCCAAGGTCGTTGAGCGCCGCCACATTGCCTTGCAAGGCCTGGCGGCGCAGGTCGACGTAAACCGTCTGCAAGTCGCTGGCTTCGTCCAGGCGGCTGACCAGCAGCGAGCGCTGGCTGGGCAACCCGATCCCGGCAAACAGTCGCTGTCGCCTCCCGACAGCGGCCGGTGGGGCAATGACCCGCTCGGGCAAAAGGCGGGCAAGCAGCGAATGGATATTGCTGGCAGCAGACATGTTCATCCTCATTGAACGACACACAACCCCAACCTTCGGCTGTGATGAGGCGTGATTCTGCGTGACGTAACGTCAAAACCTGTCGCGAACGATTCGGCACCAGGCAACCAAATGCGACTTCCTTGATCTGAGCAGGCTGTGGCCAATTGCCATGACCCACGCCTGCCGCCATCCTATTGCGGCAAGCCTAGACAAGGACGTTATCTTTTGCCGTTCGCCACCACTCGCGCCACCCTCAGCCGACAGTGGGCGCTGCTGCGCCAGTTGCCCAGCCGTTCCCCTGGCATTACCAGCGCCGAATTGGTCTGGCGCCTGCGTGACGTGGGCTTCACCGTCAGCAAACGCACTGTCGAGCGTGATCTCAATGAGCTGTCGCTGATATTTCCGCTGGAGCGCAATGACAAGAGCATTCCGTTTGGCTGGCACTGGTCGGCGAACGTTGCTGGCGAGTTGCGTGGGAATTTCGATCTGCAGGGTTTTTTGCGCGGTGGTTCGCTGCAGCCGGCGCAAGGTGAAGGGGTCGAGCTACAGGCCTGGGTCAGCGACCTGCTGGCCCGACAGTTGCGTGAAGCGCCGTTGAGTGTCGATATGCAGCTGACAGCGCTGGAGCAGGGCCATCGGCTGCGGGCCACCGTGGAGGATGGCTGGGGGTTGCGCTGGTGGGTGCTGAGCCAGGGAGCAGGCGTGGTGATCGAACAGCCCAGCCAGCTACGCATGGAGATTGCCAGGACACTCGTTGAAGCGGCGGCACAGTATCAGGATGGCCATTGAGCTTAAGGCTCACCCACCAGCAAGTCTCGATTTCCCATGGCTAAGAACCTGGCCTGCAATTGCGAGATGAAAGTAGAGCACAAGCCACTTATAGCAAAGTGGCACTTTACCCCTCCGATTAATAATAAATTAAGCCGATATAATCAACTGGGCAAGCTTAAAAGCTTCAGAACATTATGGGCAACAACAAAAACAACCGTAGAAGTCATTAGCCCTCCCCACGAAACTAGAATTTTAATTTTCAGATCCTTTGGAAAGCGCAATATTTCGGAAGCATCCGCAACACCTTTGCTAACAAAGACACCGGGCATCATAAGCATATTTGCGGCCAGGCAGATGCGCAACACTTTACCTAGCAAACCCGCCGATGAGAAACTTAACCGATTACTTCGTACATAACTGCATCCCGACAGGTTCGATTCAACCAAATCAAGATATCGGCAGGCTAGGTAAATCATAATACCCACACTGATCATTATCCAGAATAACAACATGGACATTCCTATTACTTCAACTGTCGATTTCATTCAATCCTCTTTCCACACACTCGCCTCCCAAGCGGGTCAAACCAACAACCTTGTTGCTCCCATCTTCCCGGCAAGCTTCGTCAGACAAGGCGAAATTGAGCACCGCGCATCACACTGCAGCCTGCGCGCTTCCTCCAAACACTTTCTTAAAAAGACCCGAGCGCGAGGAATGCGACTGAAGAAATACACATTGTGCACCACGTTACTATAAGCAGTCTTTTCATACGCGTCGGAAAGTTCTGCAGTTGCGCCTCGTCAACCAATCCCTTGCGAGCAAATAGGTATGGCGTGCTCAGAAGTGTTGATATGGTACAGATACGCATAATCTTACCGATGATGCCTGCGTGCAAATAAAGCTTCCTATTCCCCGATACAAAACTGCTTTTTGATAGCAGACCTTCAATCTCATCAAGATATCTTATGGCGACATATATTTTCACTAAAAGCGCAACCATACCCAAGCAGAAAAAACAAATCGCGACCACATTCATCTCAAGACTGCTCACGCTTTATTACTCACCGTAAATTATTGCAAATCACCGTAGGAGTGGTCACCTGGCAATCAGTTTCGTAAAGCCCCTACCCACATGCAAAATGCTGACAACGACAAGGTTCGTGAGCCACAGCGAAATCAGTAGCCTTTCGATGTACTCAGTTACTGCTCGTACCTCTGGAGCATCAACCAGCCCTTTTCCCCTCACAAAGTCACTCAGGCCCAAAGAGCTTACGACTGCCACCCAAGGCAATTCAAACATAATAAAGCCAAGCCTGAAACGCCAGCATAGCTAAGACTTCAATCGTCAATGCTAGCCATAGCCCAATTAACAAAAATCTCAGCGACCTCGGAAATCTCTTTATCTCGTCGGAGTTTGCTAGTCCACGCTGTACGTAGGGGCCTGGCATTGTCAAAAGAAAGGCAATACTGCACACACGTAAAACCTTACCCGGCATACCAGCATGAAAAAAGCCTTCCTTAACGCCCTGTATATATCTAGACTTCTCCAAAAGGGATTCAGCCCTATCTAAACATGCATAAGCAACATAAACCAGGACAAGCAGAGTTATTACTCCCAAGCCAAAGATCATCAAGACAATCAGGCCAGGCTCAAACATAGTCATTCTGAAACCTTGCGATATAGGAAATCACCTGCAATTTCACCCCATCCCCCAAAGATCTCGCCGCCGACTGCTCCCCCAACCGCCCCGCCGACCACTCCGCAAACCAAAGAGCCAGGACCTGTTGTAATTCCTAGCACAAACGCGCATGCCCCGGTGGCGATTGCACCGCCATAAGCGCCCACAATACTACTTCCAGTCAAACCTAATAACAGAGAACCACCCTCTACGTACTTAGCTCTGGCACACTCCTTTTCCCGCCCCAGAGTACAAGCTTTTTTAATTTCCAGCCCAGTAGCGGCTACATCCAACGCAACCCCGATGTAGGCCCCTTTCTTGATCAGACTCGCAGCCTTCGCCACTCCCGTTACCTTCTCTGCATACCCGGATATCTCCCCAGCATTCAGATAACGCTTGGTGGAAAGCTGCAGCATTCGCTTGATCGATCCCTGATTTCGTAGACCCGAGCCATAGGCGGCCGTCCTCCCCAGCTGTTCGTCCAACGTCCTGAACAGCTCCACACGCTTGGCATAGAACTCTTCCCGCGCCCTGAACACACCACCACTCATATGCTCGCGGTGCAGTAGCTCGATCTGTTCCAGCGTCTTCTTGATTGCATCCAGATACCTGGCCCAGCCATCGCTCGCTGCCCCTGCCCCCATCGATGCATGGGCCAGTAGACTTTGCAGCATCTCGAAGTTATCCAGCATGAAACCGTCAACACCGCCCCCGTTGAGCATGATGTCGCGGTGGATGCCAGCCGCCTTGCCCATGAGAAAGGCTTCATGGCTGGTGCAGGAAGAAGTATCGGGGTCACCGACGATCACCAGTTCGCCGGCCAAGACCACGGTGTTGACGATATGCCCATTGAGCACATCGAACTTGGCCTGCTGGTTGGCGTTCATCGGTGTACCGTTCTTCAGCGTCGCGTAATTCTGTGCCTTGGGATTTATAAAGCTGCGTGCCTCGGACATGGTCGTTCCTCACGCAAACTTCTTGTTGGCAATCCGGTCCCAGCCACCGGTCACATTGCCGCCGGCACGGCCATCGGCGCGTTGCTGCCGGGTGTAGGTGGTCTTGATACGGCCGTAGTCGAGCTGGATGATTTCAGTCGGCACGCCGGCATGCGCGCTTTGTGCATAGTCGGCGATGATCACTTCTTCGAGCACCACTTCGTAGTATTTGAGCTTGTCCCCACCGGCGCGGCAGACGACCAGCCTCACCTCTTTCAGGTGCTGCCCGGCGCAACTGGCTTCGAGCAGTTTGCAACTGGCGTTGTCCAGGTACTTGGTGAAGGTGAGGTTGCTCAGGGTGGTACGCCCGGAAGTGGCGCCGCCTGCGGAACTGGCGGTGGCGGAGGCGCTTTGGCTGCTGCCGAACGTGTAGCCAAGGATCTCGATCCAGTTGCTGTATTGCTCGTCCTTTGCTTCGCCAGCGATTTCCGCGATTTGAATATAAGCGTCGAAAGCCATGGTTACTGTTCCTCGTAAACAATTGAGCGGAACAGGCTAGGCACGGAAAAACTCCAACGCAATCGTTCTGCGGAGATCGATGCTAAATTAGGAATTTTCTTACAAGTTATACGACAAGTCGGCTTGAAAATATTTGAACGTGTTTCAGAGCTACGCCATTTGGGCCGACAACATCAGGCCGATCACCGGCAAGCCGACGATCGGGCCAACCAAGCACATGCGCGTCAGCGCTGCATCCCCCAGCGGCGAACGGTCAACCGCTCCAGGGTATTGAACACCAGCCCTTCCACCAGCAAGCCGATCAGGATCACCACCGCCAACCCGGCAAACACCTTGTCGGTGTACAGCTCGTTGCGGTTCTGGAAGATGTACCAACCCAGCCCGCCTTTGCCACTGCTGGCCCCGAACACCAGCTCGGCAGCGATCAGTGTGCGCCAGGCGAACGCCCAGCCGATCTTCAGCCCCGACAGGATCGACGGCAGCGCCGCCGGCACCAGGATATGCAGCACCAGCCGCAGCCCTTTCAGGCCGTAATTGCGCCCGGCCATGCGCAGGGTCTCCGACACGCCGAGAAAGCCCGCATAGGTATTCAGCGCCAGCGCCCATAGCACCGAGTGCACCAGCACGAAGATCAGGCTGTTGTCGCCCAGCCCGAACCACAGCAAAGCGAGCGGCAACAGGGCAATCGCTGGCAATGGGTTGAACATCGAGGTCAGGGTGCCCAGCAGATCGCGCCCAAGCTGGGTCGACACCGCCAAGCTAGTGAGGCCGAAGGCCAGGATGATCCCCAGCAGGTAACCCTTGAGCAGAATTACCAGCGACACGCCAACCTTGGCGGGCAACTCACCGCTGACCATGCCGTCCCACAGCGCCGTGGCCGTCTGCAGGAAGGTCGGTAGCAGCAGATCGTTGCCCTGGTAGCGGGCAATGGCCTCCCACAGCACGGCGATCACCAGCAGGATGACCGCCTTGCGCAACCAACCGTGCTGCCACAGGCGCTGAGCCAACGGCAGGTTGCGCTCCACAGGCACACTGAGCAAAGGCTCCAGCTGCACCTCGTATTCCTGGCGTACAGGTGTAGTGGTCATGGCTGAAGCTCCCGTCAGTAGGCAATACGGATATCGTTGAAACCAAGATCGTCGGGCTGTTCGGGGGCATCCACCCCATCGAACAGCAAACGATGGATGCGCCGGGCACTGGCCTGGAAGTCGCTACCCCCCAGGCTGCCCAAGTCGTACTGGTGGCTGTGCACTTCGGCACGCACCCGCCCCGGGTGGGGCGACAGCAGCAGGATGCGGTTGCCGACCACCAGCGCTTCTTCGATGGAGTGGGTAACGAACAGCAGGGTAAAACGCACCTCCTCCCATAGCAGCAGCAGTTCTTCCTGCATCTTGCGCCGGGTCAGCGCATCAAGTGCCGCGAACGGTTCGTCCATCAGCAGGATCTTCGGCTGAGTGGCCAAGGCCCGGGCAATCGCCACGCGCGCCTTCATACCGCCCGACAGGGTGTGTGGGTAGGCATCGGCGAAGGCGGCCAGGCCGACTTTTTCCAGGTAGTGCAGTGCCCGCTCCTCGGCCTCGGCGCGTTTCAGCTGGCCCGACACCAGCAGAGGGAACATGACGTTCTGTTTCACCGTCTTCCATGGCGGCAGCTGGTCGAACTCCTGGAACACCACGATGCGGTCGGGGCCCGGACCGCTGACTGGCTGACCTTGCAGCAGAATCTGCCCCTCCTGGGGCGAGATAAACCCGGCCACGGCCTTGAGCAAGGTGGACTTGCCGCAGCCGGAGGGGCCGAGCAGCACGAAGCGGTCGGCACGGTCGACTTCGAAGCTGACCTGATGGGTGGCCCGCACCACGCGTTGCGAGGTGCGGTATTCGAGGCTGAGGTTATTCACCTTGAGCAAAGGCGGCGTTGCGACACGGCTCAGGTTGCTGGCCGTGTGGCCTGGCAATGGGGCGGTCATGATCGGTCAGCTCCCCTGCAGCGGGCGTTCATCCTGGAAGAAGTAGTCCTTCCACGATTCCGGCTTGTGCTTGATGGCGCCTACCCGATAGAGGAAGTCGGCCAACTTGTAGGTGTTCTTTGGCGTGACGGTGAATTCGTACTGCGGGTTGTCGATCAGCCTGATCAACGTGTCGCGGTCGATCTTGGCCTTGGTCACGCGGATGTAGGTGTCGGCGGCAGCCGCCTTGTCCTTCTGGGCGAAGTCCGCGGCTTCGGCCAGCGCATCAACGAAGGCCTTGTAAGTCTTGGGGTTGTCCTTGCGGAATTTTTCAGTGGCGAACAGCAAGGTCGGCGAGTTGGGGCCGAGCAGGTCGTAGCTGTTGAGTACAACGTGCACGTTCTTGTTGGCGAGCACCTGGTCCTGGAACGGCGGGTTGGAGAAGTGTCCGTTGAGTTCGGTGCCGCCGGCCAGCAGCGCGGCAGTGGCATCCGGGTGCGGCACGGCCAGGGTGTACTTGTCGAGGCGGTTGTATTCCTTGTCGCCCCATTGCTGGGCGGCGGCGTACTGCAGGAAGCGCGACTGCACCGAAACGCCTACCGCCGGTACGGCGATGCGGTCCTTGTCGGAGATGTCGGCAATGGTCTTCACATTGGGGTTGCTGCTGACCAGGTAGTACGGGAAGTTGCCCAGCGAGGCCACGGCCTTGACGTTCTGTCGGCCCTTGGTACGGTCCCACACGGTCAACAGCGGGCCGACGCCGGCACCGGCGATGTCCACCGAACCGGACAGCAGTGCGTCGTTGATAGCCGAACCACCCGACAGCTGGGCCCAATCGACTTCGATGTCGATGCCCTGCTCCTTGCCATGTTTTTCGATCAGATGCTGGTCACGCACTACGTTCAGCAGCAGGTAGACGATACCGAACTGTTCGGCGATGCGAATCTTGCCTTCTGCTTGCGCCGTGGCGGGGGCCGCCAGGCTGCCGACGACAAGGCTTGCGCCCAGGCCGATGCTTGCCGCCAGGCGGCTGATGGATTTACGCATGATGGGTTTCCTCAGTCGTCAGAACGGGGCATCGCCCTGGATGGTGGTGCGATACAGCTTGCGCCGCAGGTGTGCGGGGCAGCCAGTGGCCAGGTGGATCAGCGAGCGGTTGTCCCAGAACACCAGGTCGTGAGGCTGCCACTGGTGACGATAGATGTTCTGCTCCAGCACGCTCAGGGCATACAGCTGTTGCAGCACGTCGCGGCTTTCGTCACTTGGCAGGCCGACGATACGGGTGGTGAAGCCTTCGCTGACGAACAGCGCCTTGCGGCCGTTTTCCGGGTGGGTACGCACCACCGGATGGATGACTTCCTGTACCTGCGCCAGCTGCTCGGCGGTCAGGGTCGGGCGCCAGTTGCCTTCGAACTTGGTCTCGGCGTAACGGGCGGTGTAGGAGTGAGCGGCACTGCGGCCCTCGACCACCTTGCGCAGGGCCGCGGGTACAGCGTCCCAGGCCTTGTGCATGTCGGCGAACAGAGTATCGCCGCCCTCGCCGGGCAGTTCCTGGGCATGCAGCATGGAACCGAGGCTGGGCAGTTCCTTGTACGACAGGTCCGAGTGCCAGAACTTGCCGGCATCACCCAGGCCGATGTTCTGGCCATTCTCGATGATGTTGGAAACGATCAGGATCTCGGGGTGGCCGGCGAGCAGGAACTGCTTGAGCACATGGATCTGCAATGGACCAAAACGGCGGCTGAAGGCGATCTGCTGGTCGGGACTGATGCGTTGGTCGCGAAACACCAGCACATGGTGGTCGAGGTGGGCGCGATGGATACGGGCAAAATCCACGGCGTTGACCGGCCTGGCCAAGTCCAGGCCGATGATCTCGGCACCTACAGCACCGGAAAAAGGGCGGATTTCGAAGCGTTGCGGCAGTGCGCTGTCGATGATCGACAAGGCGTTCGAGGCGGCTGACATTTTTCACTCCCACGCAGTGCGCGACTTCAATGGCGCGCAACGATCAGAAACGCACGGGGATTTCCCGTGTGGGTTCAAGTCGTGCGGCGCATCGATTGGTCGACGGGTACGCAGTGGAAGCGACTATAAAGTCATAAGGGTTTTATTTTAAATACCGATAAAGAATAACCATAGCACGGCTGTCAGAGGCGGCGCGCAATCAGATCAACCCGCCCTGCTCTTCCTCATCGATGAGGTTGTTCAGGCTGCTGAGCGCCTTGCGCGCTGTAGAACGGTTGAGCAGCTTGGCCTGCGCACCGGGGGGCAGGTCGGTGATCTTGAACACACCCTTGGCAGTCAGCACATCGATCAAGTCCTCGAGCACGCGGATCATGTCGAGATCGCTTTGCTTGAGCTGGTTGAGGCTGTTTTCCACGACGTCATCGGCAAACCATTCCTGGATATCGGCATGGTCGGCGGGGAGCATTTCGGTGAACTGGTCAAAAGCGGCTGCTTCGACCCGCTGCAACTGGCCAGCGGCATCGCGTTGCACGTAGAACATGGCGGTGTCCCTCGTCACATTGGTTCCTGGGTGGTAGACAGCAGCATAGGCAAAGATCACCGGGCACGCAGGCCCGGCGCCAGAGTATGCGCTGTCATGGAGTTGCGGGAAAGGCCCAGGCACGCGTCCTGTAGGAGCGGCCTTGTGTCGCGACAGGGCCGCAAAGCGGCCCCACGGTTTCGGCAACAATGCCGGAGACCTGGGGGCTGCTCTGCAGCCCATCGCGACACAAGGCCGCTCCTACAGGGACAGCGCCAGCCTGAAGCCGGTGATGGCGATGGGCTGCAGGGCAGCCCATTGGCGCATCAGCTGTCCTTGTTGTGGACGATGATGGTCGGGTCAGCACCGCTGATCAACGAGTTGATCGTGGTGTTGGACCAGTTCACCCCTTCCAGCTTGATGGTCACGTCGGCATTGGCGATACCACCGGCGGCATTGAGCTTGCCTTCGCTGCTGACCTGCAGCGTCGTCGTGCCTTCCACCGTGGTGAGCTTCAGGTAGTTGTCGATGGTGCTGCCCTTCTCGCCCTGGAGCAGGTCCTTCAGGTCGATGCGGTCGCCTTCGGCCACCTTGAAGTCCTTGATCACGTCATTGCCGGTATCGCCAGCCTTCCATACGAAGGTGTCGGCACCGCTGCCACCGGTCATGGTGTCATCGCCCTTGCCGCCAAGCAGGATGTCATTGCCTTCACCACCGAGCAAAGTGTCCTTGCCCAGGCCACCGATCAGGATGTCATTGCCCTTGCCACCGTCGAGGGTGTCGTCGCCGCCCTGGCCGAACAGGAGGTCATTGCCCGCGCCACCGTTGAGAATGTCATTGCCATCGTTGCTGCGCGAGACATCGAATTCGCTGACGTGCTCGACGATGTACTTGTGCAGCACGCGACCGTCGACATCACCCAGGGCCACACCCAGCTGGCCTGCAACATAGCTCTGTATGGCTTCGACACCGTTGCCGGCGACCGAACCGAAGCTCACCAGGTCACCGAAGATGATGTCGTTGCCATCACCACCGTTGACGGTGTCATTGCCCGGCACGGTGGCTTCGGTGTGGCCCAGGATCGCTTCCGCCAGTTTGCTCGGGTCGATGTTGGTCTGCGGCTTGCTATCGGTGTCGTAAGGCTTCAGGTCGTTGACATTGACCGCGCTGTTCAGGCCGATGGCTTCCACGCCAGACAGGTTGGACAGCAACAGGAAGCTTTGTTGCGAGTTGTAGTCCACATAGTAGTAACCGCTTTCAGCGTAGGAGAACTCAAAGGTGCCATCACCTTGGGCATGCAGCTGTCCAGACGCACCATTGTCGTTGGTCCAGCCCTTTTTGCCCCAGTATTCGGCGGTCATGTTGCCTTTGGCATCGATGCTGAAGCGGTTGTCGCTGCCCACCATCTTGTTGGTGACCACGTCACCCAACTTGTAGCCGATCGACTTGAGCACGGAATCCACCGTTGTGCCGATGTTCCTGAAGGTGCCCTCACGTTCGCCAGCCTGGTACACGTTCGGCTGGCCGTCGGTGATGAAGAACGTCTGGCGGCTGCCGGTGTTGCCCACGTCCATCAATTGCTTGAACCAGTTGGCGGTGGTCTTGAAGGCATCCTCGTAGTTGGTCGAGCCGCTGGAATAGAGCGTATTGAGCGCAGTGTAGAGCGTGCTCAACGCGTTCTTGTCGCCCAGGTTGACCGAAACCGTACTGTTCACCTGGGTGGAGAAGTCCACCAGCAGGATGTTCACTGTACCGGACTGCGCGCCCTTGACGCTGTTGGCCAGCGTATCGAACACCGACTTCAGCGAGTTGCGCGCGGCATCGACCGCGCTGCCCATGCTGCCTGAGGTATCGACGATGAACGCAATGTTGTAGTCCTGACCCGGCGTCACATGCAGGCCACTGATGTCGGCAACGATGATGTCACTGGTGGTGGTGCCGGTGAAACTGTCGCTGTCGGTAGTCAGGTTGCTGGCGGTGTAGCTGTCCGGATAGACAGTTACCTTGATCGTGCCTTCGGTGGAGGCTTTGCTGCCGCCCACGCTTTCGGTAGCGGTCGAGGTGACCTTCACATCGAAACTGCCCTGGTAGTACGCCGGCGGCTTGATGCTCAGGCCGTTGAGGCTCCAGCCGGTGACGTCAACCGACGTGGCGCCGACGGTTACGGTATGACCGGCGCCATCGCTGAGCACCGAACCTGCCGGAATGCCGTCCAGCTTGACGCTCAGGCTCTCGGAGCCGTCGGTGTCGGTCAGGTTGGTGGAAATGCCGACCAGCTTGACGGTGCCGTTCTCCGGCCCTTCGTTGAGCTTGTAGCCGTCGTAGTAGCCCTGGCCGTCACTGCCATGGAAATCGGACACGGAAAGCCCCGCGCTCCCCATCGCCGCAACGTTCGGGTACATCGGGATGGCCGAGCTGCTCAGGTCGGTCACCGGGCCGTTACCGACCTTGACGTTGATATCCAGGCTGCCCGGGCCGGACTGGTTGGCGTGGTAGATCTCCAAGGTGTAGTAGCCGCTGACAGGCGGCGAGAAGCTGCCGGAGATCGTACCGCCCGCCCCCCAGGTGGCGCCGACCACGCTGGTTTTGCCGATATAGACCTGCAAGCTGTCATCGGCGGTGCCGCTGAAGGTGTAGGTCTGGCCGGCTTCCAGGTAGATCAGGCCGGAGGTCTTGGAGCCCGTACCGGCGGCAACGCTGCCGCCCGAATCGGCGCTGGTAACCTGCTCGGTCTTGCTGGCACTGCCAGAGTTGGCGAACACGTTCTTCAGCGCAGTACCGCTGATGCCGTTGCCGTTGGTGCCCAGGCCCGTGAGGCTGTTCCAGGTTTCCTTGGTCAGGCCAAGCGATTCGGGAGTGTTGCTGCCGATGTTCAGGCCAGGCTTGTCGGCTACAGGTGCAATATCGACCTTCAGCGTGGCCTCGCCACCAGCAGCGGTACCGTCGGTAGGCTTGTACTTGATCTGGGCATAGTCGGCCTGCTTGTTGCCGACGCCCGTTCCGCCATATCCGTCGATACCCGACTCGTTGGATTTTGGCACGAACCGCAGGTTGCCGGCAGCGATGTCAGCCTGGCTGACGGTCTGGTTCTGGGCGACGTTGACCCAGGCGGTGCCGTTGAAGAGCTGCAGGGAACCCGCTGGCAGCTGGGTGAAGGTCACACCCAGGCTCGACAGGGCGCTGTCGACGTCGGAAATGTTGAAGTCGTTCCAGGTCAGCACCAGCGGCGTGTCTTCGACGCCAGTGACGGCGCCGCCAGTGGCGACCGGTGCGTCGTTGACAGCGATCACATTCACCGTGGTCGTGGCGGTGTTCGAGGTATTAACGCCGTCGGTCACCGTCACGGTGATGATGCGAGGCGTGGTGCTCGGGTTCTCGCTGCTGTTGATGAAGGTGATGTTCTTGATCGCCTGGATATAGTCGGCCAGCGACGCAGCGCCGCTCAGGGTCAGGACTACCTTGCCGTCTGTGCTGTTGGCGTTGATCGTGATGCCGTTGACACTGTTGCCTAGGTTCAGCGCATCACCCGGCTGGCGGTTGGTCAGGGTGACCGTCGCGCCCGTCAGCTGCGAGCTGTCGAAGTCGGTGATAGTGACGTCCACATCGCCGATCGACACACCACTGCCTGGCTGGTTCTCGGTGAAGGTGGTCTGGTAGTCGGCTCCGGTCTTGCCGCTGGAGTCGTTGCCATCCAGGTCCAGAACCGGAGCTGGCTCGAATATCTGGGTGGTCACGCTGCCGGCGCTGGAGCTGATGTCGAGCTTCTCGAAGTTACCGCCAGTGGCCGAATCGATCTTGACCGTGAAGTGCTCGGTACCCTCGGTGGCGTTGTCCTTGAAGGTCGGGACGGTGAACGTTGCCTGCGAGCTGTTGGCCTTGATCACTACGGTAGCCACGCCGGTGTAGTCCGTGCCATCGGCCGCGGTGCCGGTGTAGGTCAGTTTGACGGTGACGTCGGTCTCGGCCTTGTTGGTCAGGTTCAGGACGTACGTGGCATTACCACCTTCGGCGACCGCGGCGGTGCCGCTGATGCTCAGGGTGGTGGTCTGGATGGTATCCGTGACCGCAGTGACCGCCGCCGTATCGCTGACGTTCAATTTCTCGAAGTTGCCACCGCTGGTTTCGGTGATCTTCGCCGAAACGTTGCCTGCATCGATATAGACGTCATCGGCTGGCGCCGGAACGGTCACGGAGCCGGAGAGCTTGCCCGCATCGATGCTGATCACAGCGCCGTTGCTCAGCTTGATGGTCATGTCGGTGCCAGCCTTGTTGGTCAGGGTGGCGGTGTAGGTGATCTGGCCACCTTCTGCGACGGTTGGCGTGGCGCTGAGGCTAAGGCCAGTGTGGTCGATGGTGTCGCTGACCTTGGTTACCGCATAGGCTCCACTGGTAGCCAGCAGCTCGAAGTCGCCGCCAGTGGTGCCATCGATCTTGGCCTGAACGGTACCGGCATCAATGTACACATCGTCGCTCGGCGCATCGATGGTGATCGAACCTTCTTTCTGACCCGCCGCGATGGTGATGGTCTCGCCGTTGCTCAGCTTGACGTTCAGCGCGGTACCCGCCGGGTTGGACAGCGTTGCGGTGTAAGTGATCTTGCCGCCTTCGGCCACGGTATCTGTCGCAGTCAGCGTGAGCGTGGTGACGTCCGGGGTCGCCGGGTTGTCGGCGACAGTAGTCACTGGCTCGCCAACGGCCACGGTCTTCTCGTAGTTACCACCCGAGATGTCGGTGATCTTGTTGGTCAGGTCCAGGTTGGTGTTATGGACGTTGTTCGGCGCGGTGAACGGCACCGACGCCGACGACTCGCCCACCGGAATGGTGATGGTCTGGCCGTTGGCCAGTTTTACCACCAGGTCCGAACCGGTAACTTTGTGATTGACCGATGCGGTGTAGGTCACCACACCACCTTCAGCGACGGTCGAGGTCGCGGTCAGGGTCACGGTAGTGGTGTCGATGGTATCGGTGACCTTGGTCACAGCCGCAGTGCTGCTGACGTCCAGCTTCTCGAAGTCACCACCGGTGGTACCGGTAACGGTCACGCTCAGGTCTTCGGCATCGACATACACATCGTCGCTCGGCGCGTCGATGGTGATCGAGGCTTCCTTCGAACCGGCGGCGATGGTGATGGCTTCGCCGTTGCTCAGCTTGACGGTCAACGCAGTACCCGCCGGGTTGGACAACGTTGCGGTGTAAGTGATCTTGCCGCCTTCGGCCACGGTATCTGTCGCAGTCAGCGTGAGCGTGGTGACGTCCGGGGTCGCCGGGTTGTCGGTGACAGTGGTCACTGGCTCGCCAACGGCCACGGTCTTCTCGTAGTTACCACCCGAGATGTCGGTGATCTTGTTGGTCAGGTCCAGGTTGGTGTTATGGACGTTGTTCGGCGCGGTGAACGGCACCGACGCCGACGACTCGCCCACCGGAATGGTGATGGTCTGGCCGTTGGCCAGTTTTACCACCAGGTCCGAACCGGTAACTTTGTGATTGACCGATGCGGTGTAGGTCACCACACCACCTTCAGCGACGGTCGAGGTCGCGGTCAGGGTCACGGTAGTGGTGTCGATGGTATCGGTGACCTTGGTCACAGCCGCCTTGCTGCTGACGTCCAGCTTCTCGAAATCACCACCGGTGGTACCGGTAACGGTCACGCTCAGGTCTTCGGCATCGATATACACATCGTCGCTCGGCGCGTCGATGGTGATCGAGGCTTCCTTCGAACCGGCGGCGATGGTGATGGCTTCGCCGTTGCTCAGCTTGACGGTCAGCGCAGTACCCGCCGGGTTGGACAACGTTGCGGTGTAGGTGATCTTGCCGCCTTCGGCCACGGTATCCGTCGCGGTCAGCGTGAGTGTGGTCACGTCCGGAGTCGCCGGATTATCGGTGACAGAGGTCACTGGCTCGCCAACGGCCACGGTCTTCTCGTAGTTACCACCCGAGATGTCGGTGATCTTGTTGGTCAGGTCCAGGTTGGTGTTATGGACGTTGTTCGGCGCGGTGAACGGCACCGACGCCGACGACTCGCCCACCGGAATGGTGATGGTCTGGCCGTTGGCCAGTTTTACCACCAGGTCCGAACCGGTAACTTTGTGATTGACCGATGCGGTGTAGGTCACCACACCACCTTCAGCGACGGTCGAGGTCGCGGTCAGGGTCACGGTAGTGGTGTCGATGGTATCGGTGACCTTGGTCACAGCCGCCTTGCTGCTGACGTCCAGCTTCTCGAAATCACCACCGGTGGTACCGGTAACGGTCACGCTCAGGTCTTCGGCATCGATATACACATCGTCGCTCGGCGCGTCGATGGTGATCGAGGCTTCCTTCGAACCGGCGGCGATGGTGATGGCTTCGCCGTTGCTCAGCTTGACGGTCAGCGCAGTACCCGCCGGGTTGGACAACGTTGCGGTGTAGGTGATCTTGCCGCCTTCGGCCACGGTATCCGTCGCGGTCAGCGTGAGTGTGGTCACGTCCGGAGTCGCCGGATTATCGGTGACAGAGGTCACTGGCTCGCCAACGGCCACGGTCTTCTCGTAGTTACCACCCGAGATGTCGGTGATCTTGTTGGTCAGGTCCAGGTTGGTGTTATGGACGTTGTTCGGCGCGGTGAACGGCACCGACGCCGACGACTCGCCCACCGGAATGGTGATGGTCTGGCCGTTGGCCAGTTTTACCACCAGGTCCGAACCGGTAACTTTGTGATTGACCGATGCGGTGTAGGTCACCACACCACCTTCAGCGACGGTCGAGGTCGCGGTCAGGGTCACGGTAGTGGTGTCGATGGTATCGGTGACCTTGGTCACAGCCGCAGTGCTGCTGACGTCCAGCTTCTCGAAGTCGCCGCCGTTGGTGCTATCGATATTGGCCTGAACGGTACCCGCATCGATGTACACATCGTCGCTCGGCGCGTCGATGGTGATCGAACCTTCTTTCTGACCCGCCGCGATGGTGATGGTCTCGCCGTTGCTCAGCTTGACGGTCAGCGCAGTACCCGCCGGGTTGGACAGCGTTGCGGTGTAGGTGATCTTGCCGCCTTCGGCCACGGTATCTGTCGCGGTCAGCGTGAGTGTGGTGACGTCCGGGGTCGCCGGGTTGTCGGTGACAGTGGTCACTGGCTCGCCAACAGCCACGGTCTTCTCGTAGTTACCACCCGAGATGTCGGTGATCTTGTTGGTCAGGTCCAGGTTGGTGTTATGGACGTTGTTCGGCGCGGTGAACGGCACCGACGCCGACGACTCGCCCACCGGAATGGTGATGGTCTGGCCGTTGGCCAGTTTTACCACCAGGTCCGAACCGGTAACTTTGTGATTGACCGATGCGGTGTAGGTCACCACACCACCTTCAGCGACGGTCGAGGTCGCGGTCAGGGTCACGGTAGTGGTGTCGATGGTATCGGTGACCTTGGTCACGGCTGCGCCGCTGTTTACATTCAGCTTCTCGAAGTCACCACCCGTGGTTTCGGTCACTTTGACCTGCAGTACTTCAGCATCAATGTAGACATCATCGCCTGGGGCGTCGACGATGACCGAAGCCTCCTTCGAGCCGGCGGCAATGGTGATGGTTTCACCGTTGCTCAGCTTGATCACCAGATCGGTGCCGGCCTTGTTGGTCAAGGTCGCGGTATAAGTGATCTTGCCACCCTCGGCAACCGTCGGTGTCGCGCTCAGGGTAAGGTGGGTAATGTCCTTGGTGCCTGGTCCGTCGGTCACGGTCGTCACCGGCTCGCCAACGGCTACGGTCTTCTCGTAATTGCCGCCCGAGATGTCGGTGATCTTGTTGGTCAGGTCCAGATTAGTGTTGTAGGCATTGTCTGGCGCGGTGAAGGGCACCGACGCCGACGACTCACCCACCGGAATGGTAATGGTCTGACCGTTGGCCAATTTCACCACCAGGTCAGAACCGGTGACCTTGTGGTTGACCGACGCGGTGTAGGTCACCACACCACCCTCGACCACGCTTTGCGTGGCCGTCAAGGTCACGGTGGTAGTGTCGATGGTATCGGTGACTTTGGTCACGGCCGCCTTGCTGCTGACATCCAGCTTCTCGAAATTGCCACCCGTGGCATCGGTGATGGTCACGCTGAGGTCTTTGGCATCGATGTACACATCGTCCCCTGGGGCGTCGACGATGATCGAAGCTTCCTTCTGGCCTGCCGCGATGGTAATGGTTTCGCCGTTGCTCAGTTTGATGACCAAGTCAGTGCCGGCCTTGTTGGTCAAGGTGGCGGTGTAGGTGATCGTGCCACCTTCGGCCACTGTCGGTGTGGCAGAAAGCGTCAGGCAGGTAATATCCTCTGAGCCTGGGCCATCAGTAACCGTTGTGCTGACTTCCGATTTGTCCAGGGTCAGCTTTTCAAACTTCCAGGCATCTGCACCGCTGACCGAGTCGATCGCATTCACTACAGGCTGAGCACCTACATAGACATCATTAGGCGCGGTAACGGTGATCGAGCCGGTGTTGCTGTTGGCCGGCACCACAACTACGGTCTTGCCGTCGCTGAGGGTGAAGTACAGCGGCGAGTGGTTGTTGATCGGCAGGCCGTCTTGGCTGGTCAGCGTGACGGTATAGGTAATTTCGCCACCCTCGGTGACGGAATCGGTAGCCGTCAGCTTGGCCACTACTTCGTTGATGGTGTCAGTCACTCCCACCGACGCGGCTCCGCCAAATTGCAGATTCTCGAAGGTGCTGCCTGCGGTATCGGTCGCCGACTTGAGGCCGACACTGATAGTGCCGGCGTCTTGGTAAACGTCGTCGCCCTGTACGGCATGGGTGTACTGCGCACTGGTTTCTCCCGCCTTGATCGTGACTTGGGCATCGTTGCTCAAGGTCACGACAAGATCGTGCGCCAGCACGGTGTTGACCTTCACGGTAAAGGTCGGGTTCTGGTTCTCGAGGACCGATACCTGGTCGGCCTCGATGCTAACCCACACAAGGTCACCACCAGAGCCTGGGGTGCCGGATTCATCAGTCACGGTGGTAGTGACCTCGGTTTTGTCCAAGGTCAGTTTCTCGAACTTCCATACATCAGCACCGCTGACCGAATCGATCGCATTGACTACCGGTGGATTGGCGCCCATGTAGACGTTGTCCGGCGCGGCAACGGTTATCGAACCGGTTGTACTGTTGGCCGGTACCTCAATAACGGTCTTGCCATCGCTGAGAGTGAAATACAGCGGCGATTGGATGTTGAGCGGCAGTCCATCCTTGCTGGTCAGCGTGACGGTGTAGGTAATTTCGCCACCTTCGGTTACGGACTCAGTAGCGGTCAGTTTGGCGACGACTTCACTGATGGTGTCCGAGATCTCAACGGTAGCCGGGCCTCCGAACGCCAGCTTCTCGAAGGTGGCACCCGAGACGGTGGCATCTGTCACGCTGAGCGTGACGGAGCCGGCATCCTGGATGACATCATCGCCTTGGGCTGCGGTCTTGTATTCCACTTCGGTCTTGCCGGCCTCAATGGTCACGGTATCGCCGTTCGACAGAGTAACTGTCAACGGACGGTCCAGTGCCTGGCTTACCTTCACAGTAAAGGACGGCTGCTGGTCCTCTGTCACGTTGCCATTACTGACGATGCTTACGGTGACGGTATCGATACTGTCATTGATGACAGTCGATGCAGGCGTCGGGTCTGGCGTCAGCTGCTCGAAGTTGCCGCCGGTCGCACCGGTAATCGTGGTGCTGACAGTCGAACCGTTGTTATAGACGTCGTTGGCCGGGGTTTCGAAGTCGACGCTGCCCTGGGTCTTGCCGGCTTCCACGGTGATGGTCTGGCCGTTGGACAGGGTCACGGTCACCGGGGTCTGAGCCGGGTTGCTCAGGGTTACGGTGTAGGTGATCACCCCGCCTTCGGTCACCGACGGAGTGGCCGTCAGGGTCGCAGTGGTGGTGTCGACCGAGTCGTTGATCGTGGTCTGCGCCGGGGTTGGGTTCGGCGTCAGCTGTTCGAAGTTGCCGCCGGTGGCGCTTTCGATGGTCACGCTAACGGTCGAGCCGTTGTTGTAGACGTCGTTGGCCGGGGTTTCGAAGTCGACGCTGCCCTGGGTCTTGCCGGCTTCCACGGTGATGGTCTGACCGTTGGACAGGGTCACGGTCACCGGGGTCTGAGCCGGGTTGCTCAGGGTCACGGTGTAGGTGATCACCCCGCCTTCGGTCACCGACGGGGTCGCCGTCAGGGTCGCGGTGGTGTTATCGACCGAGTCGTTGATCGTGGTCTGCGCCGGGGTCGGGTTCGGCGTCAGCTGTTCGAAGTTGCCACCGGTCGCACCGGTAATCGTGGTGCTGACAGTCGAGCCGTTGTTGTAGACGTCGTTGGCCGGGGTTTCGAAGTCGACGCTGCCCTGGGTCTTGCCGGCTTCCACGGTGATGGTCTGGCCATTGGACAGGGTCACGGTCACCGGGGTCTGGGCCGGGTTGCTCAGGGTTACGGTGTAGGTGATCAGCCCGCCTTCGGTCACCGACGGAGTGGCCGTCAGGGTCGCGGTGGTGTTATCGACCGAGTCGTTGATCGTGGTCTGCGCCGGGGTCGGGTTCGGCGTCAGCTGTTCGAAGTTGCCGCCGGTCGCACCGGTAATCGTGGTGCTGACAGTCGAGCCGTTGTTATAGACGTCGTTCGCCGGGGTTTCGAAATCGACGCTGCCCTGGGTCTTGCCGGCTTCCACGGTGATGGTCTGGCCGTTGGACAGGGTCACGGTCACCGGGGTCTGAGCCGGGTTGCTCAGGGTCACGGTGTAGGTGATCACCCCGCCTTCGGTCACCGACGGGGTCGCCGTCAGGGTCGCGGTGGTGTTATCGACCGAGTCGTTGATCGTGGTCTGGGCCGGGGTCGGGTTCGGCGTCAGTTGCTCGAAGTTGCCGCCGGTGGCGCTCTCGATGGTCACGCTAACGGTCGAGCCGTTGTTGTAGACGTCATTGGCCGGGGTTTCGAAGTCGACGCTGCCCTGGGTCTTGCCGGCTTCCACGGTGATGGTCTGGCCATTGGACAGGGTCACGGTCACCGGAGTCTGAGCCGGGTTGCTCAGGGTCACGGTGTAGGTGATCACCCCGCCTTCGGTCACCGACGGGGTCGCCGTCAGGGTCGCGGTGGTGTTATCGACCGAGTCGTTGATCGTGGTCTGCGCCGGGGTCGGGTTCGGCGTCAGCTGTTCGAAGTTGCCGCCGGTGGCGCTCTCGATGGTCACGCTAACGGTCGAGCCGTTGTTATAGACGTCATTGGCCGGGGTTTCGAAGTCGACGCTGCCCTGGGTCTTGCCGGCTTCCACGGTGATGGTCTGGCCGTTGGACAGGGTCACGGTCACCGGGGTCTGAGCCGGGTTGCTCAGGGTTACGGTGTAGGTGATCACCCCGCCTTCGGTCACCGACGGAGTGGCCGTCAGGGTCGCAGTGGTGGTGTCGACCGAGTCGTTGATCGTGGTCTGCGCCGGGGTTGGGTTCGGCGTCAGCTGTTCGAAGTTGCCGCCGGTGGCGCTTTCGATGGTCACGCTAACGGTCGAGCCGTTGTTGTAGACGTCGTTGGCCGGCGTTTCGAAGTCGACGCTGCCCTGGGTCTTGCCGGCTTCCACGGTGATGGTCTGGCCATTGGACAGGGTCACGGTCACCGGAGTCTGAGCCGGGTTGCTCAGGGTCACGGTGTAGGTGATCACCCCGCCTTCGGTCACCGACGGGGTCGCCGTCAGGGTCGCGGTGGTGTTATCGACCGAGTCGTTGATCGTGGTCTGCGCCGGGGTCGGGTTCGGCGTCAGCTGTTCGAAGTTGCCGCCGGTGGCGCTCTCGATGGTCACGCTAACGGTCGAGCCGTTGTTATAGACGTCATTGGCCGGGGTTTCGAAGTCGACGCTGCCCTGGGTCTTGCCGGCTTCCACGGTGATGGTCTGGCCATTGGACAGGGTCACGGTCACCGGAGTCTGAGCCGGGTTGCTCAGGGTTACGGTGTAGGTGATCACCCCGCCTTCGGTCACCGACGGAGTGGCCGTCAGGGTCGCAGTGGTGGTGTCGACCGAGTCGTTGATCGTGGTCTGGGCCGGGGTCGGGTTCGGCGTCAGTTGCTCGAAGTTGCCGCCGGTGGCGCTTTCGATGGTCACGCTAACGGTCGAGCCGTTGTTATAGACGTCATTGGCCGGGGTTTCGAAGTCGACGCTGCCCTGGGTCTTGCCGGCTTCCACGGTGATGGTCTGGCCATTGGACAGGGTCACGGTCACCGGAGTCTGAGCCGGGTTGCTCAGGGTCACGGTGTAGGTGATCACCCCGCCTTCGGTCACCGACGGAGTGGCCGTCAGGGTCGCAGTGGTGGTGTCGACCGAGTCGTTGATCGTGGTCTGGGCCGGGGTCGGGTTCGGCGTCAGCTGTTCGAAGTTGCCGCCGGTGGCGCTTTCGATGGTCACGCTAACGGTCGAGCCGTTGTTGTAGACGTCGTTCGCCGGGGTCTCGAAGTCAACACTGCCCTGGGTCTTGCCGGCTTCAACGGTGATGGTCTGGCCGTTGGACAGGGTCACGGTCACCGGGGTCTGAGCCGGGTTGCTCAGGGTTACGGTGTAGGTGATCACCCCGCCTTCGGTCACCGACGGAGTGGCCGTCAGGGTCGCGGTGGTGGTGTCGACCGAGTCGTTGATCGTGGTCTGCGCCGGGATCGGGTTCGGCGTCAGCTGTTCGAAGTTGCCACCGGTCGCATCGGTGATCGTGGTGCTGACGGTCGAACCGTTGTTATAGACGTCGTTGGCCGGGGTCTCGAAGTCGACGCTGCCCTGGGTCTTGCCAGCTTCCACGGTGATGGTCTGGCCATTGGACAGGGTCACGGTCACCGGGGTCTGAGCCGGGTTGCTCAGGGTTACGGTGTAGGTGATCACCCCGCCTTCGGTCACCGACGGAGTGGCCGTCAGGGTCGCAGTGGTGGTGTCGACCGAGTCGTTGATCGTGGTCTGGGCCGGGGTCGGGTTCGGCGTCAGCTGTTCGAAGTTGCCACCGGTCGCATCGGTGATCGTGGTGCTGACGGTCGAACCGTTGTTATAGACGTCGTTGGCCGGGGTCTCGAAGTCGACGCTGCCCTGGGTCTTGCCAGCTTCCACGGTGATGGTCTGGCCATTGGACAGGGTCACGGTCACCGGAGTCTGGGCCGGGTTGCTCAGGGTCACGGTGTAGGTGATCACCCCGCCTTCGGTCACCGACGGAGTGGCCGTCAGGGTCGCAGTGGTGGTGTCGACCGAGTCGTTGATCGTGGTCTGGGCCGGGGTCGGGTTCGGCGTCAGCTGTTCGAAGTTGCCGCCGGTGGCGCTTTCGATGGTCACGCTAACGGTCGAGCCGTTGTTGTAGACGTCGTTCGCCGGGGTCTCGAAGTCAACACTGCCCTGGGTCTTGCCGGCTTCAACGGTGATGGTCTGGCCGTTGGACAGGGTCACGGTCACCGGGGTCTGAGCCGGGTTGCTCAGGGTTACGGTGTAGGTGATCACCCCGCCTTCGGTCACCGACGGGGTCGCCGTCAGGGTCGCGGTGGTGTTATCGACCGAGTCGTTGATCGTGGTCTGGGCCGGGGTCGGGTTCGGCGTCAGTTGCTCGAAGTTGCCGCCGGTGGCGCTCTCGATGGTCACGCTAACGGTCGAGCCGTTGTTGTAGACGTCATTGGCCGGGGTTTCGAAGTCGACGCTGCCCTGGGTCTTGCCGGCTTCCACGGTGATGGTCTGGCCATTGGACAGGGTCACGGTCACCGGAGTCTGAGCCGGGTTGCTCAGGGTCACGGTGTAGGTGATCACCCCGCCTTCGGTCACCGACGGAGTGGCCGTCAGGGTCGCGGTGGTGTTATCGACCGAGTCGTTGATCGTGGTCTGCGCCGGGGTCGGGTTCGGCGTCAGCTGTTCGAAGTTGCCACCGGTCGCACCGGTAATCGTGGTGCTGACAGTCGAGCCGTTGTTGTAGACGTCGTTGGCCGGGGTTTCGAAGTCGACGCTGCCCTGGGTCTTGCCGGCTTCCACGGTGATGGTCTGGCCATTGGACAGGGTCACGGTCACCGGGGTCTGGGCCGGGTTGCTCAGGGTCACGGTGTAGGTGATCACCCCGCCTTCGGTCACCGACGGAGTGGCCGTCAGGGTCGCAGTGGTGGTGTCGACCGAGTCGTTGATCGTGGTCTGGGCCGGGGCCGGGTTCGGCGTCAGCTGTTCGAAGTTGCCGCCGGTGGCGCTTTCGATGGTCACGCTAACGGTCGAGCCGTTGTTGTAGACGTCATTGGCCGGGGTTTCGAAGTCGACGCTGCCCTGGGTCTTGCCAGCTTCCACGGTGATGGTCTGGCCGTTGGACAGAATCACGGTCACCGGGGTCTGAGCCGGGTTGCTCAGGGTTACGGTGTAGGTGATCACCCCGCCTTCGGTCACCGACGGAGTGGCCGTCAGGGTCGCAGTGGTGGTGTCGACCGAGTCGTTGATCGTGGTCTGGGCCGGGGTCGGGTTCGGCGTCAGCTGTTCGAAGTTGCCACCGGTCGCATCGGTGATCGTGGTGCTGACGGTCGAACCGTTGTTATAGACGTCGTTGGCCGGGGTCTCGAAGTCGACGCTGCCCTGGGTCTTGCCAGCTTCCACGGTGATGGTCTGGCCATTGGACAGGGTCACGGTCACCGGAGTCTGGGCCGGGTTGCTCAGGGTCACGGTGTAGGTGATCACCCCGCCTTCGGTCACCGACGGAGTGGCCGTCAGGGTCGCAGTGGTGGTGTCGACCGAGTCGTTGATCGTGGTCTGGGCCGGGGTCGGGTTCGGCGTCAGCTGTTCGAAGTTGCCGCCGGTGGCGCTTTCGATGGTCACGCTAACGGTCGAGCCGTTGTTGTAGACGTCGTTCGCCGGGGTCTCGAAGTCAACACTGCCCTGGGTCTTGCCGGCTTCAACGGTGATGGTCTGGCCGTTGGACAGGGTCACGGTCACCGGGGTCTGAGCCGGGTTGCTCAGGGTTACGGTGTAGGTGATCACCCCGCCTTCGGTCACCGACGGAGTGGCCGTCAGGGTCGCAGTGGTGGTGTCGACCGAGTCGTTGATCGTGGTCTGGGCCGGGGTCGGGTTCGGCGTCAGCTGTTCGAAGTTGCCACCGGTCGCATCGGTGATCGTGGTGCTGACGGTCGAACCGTTGTTATAGACGTCGTTGGCCGGGGTCTCGAAGTCGACGCTGCCCTGGGTCTTGCCAGCTTCCACGGTGATGGTCTGGCCGTTGGACAGGGTCACGGTCACCGGAGTCTGGGCCGGGTTGCTCAGGGTCACGGTGTAGGTGATCACCCCGCCTTCGGTCACCGACGGAGTGGCCGTCAGGGTCGCAGTGGTGGTGTCGACCGAGTCGTTGATCGTGGTCTGGGCCGGGGTCGGGTTCGGCGTCAGCTGTTCGAAGTTGCCACCGGTCGCACCGGTAATCGTGGTGCTGACAGTCGAGCCGTTGTTGTAGACGTCGTTGACCGGGGTTTCGAAGTCGACGCTGCCCTGGGTCTTGCCGGCTTCAACGGTGATGGTCTGGCCGTTGGACAGGGTCACGGTCACCGGGGTCTGAGCCGGGTTGCTCAGGGTTACGGTGTAGGTGATCACCCCGCCTTCGGTGACGCTTGGCGAAGCGGTCAGGGTCGCGGTGGTGGTGTCGACGGTATCGGTAACCTGAGTAACCGCTGGTGTTTGCGGCACAGTCACTATCAGCCCGCCGCCCCCGGTGGTGCCCGTTACGGTCGCCGAAATCTGGCCGCCGTCGATATACGGGGTATCGTTCGCGGGGACCACGACGTTTACGCTCCCAGTGGTCTGCCCGGCCGGAATGACAATCACGGCACCGTTGGACAGGGTGACCACCAGGTTTGTGGTCGGCGCCTGGCCAACCGTAGCGGTATAAACGATTACGCCACCCGCTTCACTGATGGAAGAGGTAGCGCCCAGAACCAGGTCGGTAGCAACATTGGTATCGGTCGTCGGAGTAGTCACCTGGTTGTTGCTGGTGGCATCCAGCTGGCCAACCTCTTCGCCATCGAGCACGGCAGCAAAGCCCAGCCCATCAGTCGGAAAGCCGACGGTAGGGTCGACCCGGCCTGCGGTTTCTTCGAGCATGACAAAGCTGTGGCCACCGCCAAGTGCACCACCACCGCCCGCCGACGACGGGCCAGCCGCAGTTGCTTCAAGCTCGGTAGTCGGGTCGACACCGGCGGCGATCGCCTGTTGCAGCTCTTCCACTGACGGCGCGGCCTGCGCGGTAGCCTGACTCAGGTCGGTGCTGCTGTCAGGCGCATCAGCGCTCCACTGGCTGTCTCGACCCAGGTCAAGCAAACGGCCGTCGGCCAGCTCCAAAGTAACTGCACCGCCTGGGCCGGTGAGCACTTCTTCACCAGCCAGCAGGCGGTCCCCTTCGATCAGAACACGCCGAATGCCCTCTGGGGATACCGCAATAACCTGGCCAACAAGACTTTTGACGATGGCTACAACGCTGCTCATTGGACTCTCCGTGTGACCCGATAGGTACTTCCCTGCCAGAGCGGCACTCGCAGACCACTTCAGGCGGAAATATGTTGATGATCTTTCGACGCTTACCGGCGTCAATATTCCGTCTATAACTTATTGAAATTTACCAAATGCCAAACTATTGACCTGCATTCTGCCATCCTAAACAATCGCCAATGTAATGTCACATTGATATTCGCATATTAACCATGTGCTTTCTGGGGACAAGTGTCATACATCACCTAAAGCGCGCGCAACGCGACATTCAGAGCATCTTTCTCGGCGCTTAGGTGATGGTATCGGATGGGTCAGGACACCCTTTCATCGGCAATTGTCAAAATTCGAGCGTCAATTTACAAATCACCTTCAGCTCGCTCAAACAATAGCTTTGTCAGAAGCACAAACCTTGCCTAAAGGGGGCCCGGCGGTGACTGGAGGCCGCGCAGAACCTGGGCCTTGTGACAGTTCGCGACTCTCGGTAGCCAGTACAGTTGCACAATAAGGGTGCCAATTTGCCGCAGATCAAAGAGATAGCGAACCACAGCGTAAATACTGCCAGCCCTAATACGAGAAAGCGTCACCGTTTGTATAGACCAGGTTTGTCAGAGAACGCTTTTCTAATAGATGAATTTTGCCTAATTAGTCGCGCAAGTTCGTCAACAAATCAGCGCCTGTTTCTTGACCATGGTGCAGAGCGATACCGCAACACCTCTGTCGCCAGCTGGATGGCAGGCTATGCTGAAAACTGATTCGATCTGGATGCTGACTGGATCAAAAATGAAACATCCACCACCCAGCACCGTCTGCCAGGAATGAAGACCGCAGAACTGTTTACTCAATACCGATTCAAGGCGACCATTAGCCGGTTGCCCAAGCGCCAGGGTGCCGTAGCCTCATGACCACTGCCTGGCAGCACGGGTGAGCCAGCCTGAACGGCGGCACACCCACCCCACCCACCACAAGGATGAAGAGAGCGCCGCGTGGAATCCGAAGTCAGTCGAGTCCAACTCAGCCACGATCCACGCAGTCAGCATGACGATCCCCTGCTGGATAGTCTGTTGAGCCTGTGTGTCCTGCACCAGAAACCTGCAAGCCGGGTCATGCTGACCACCGGTCTGCCGTTGCCGGCCCAGCGCCTGAGCCCCGAGTTGCTGCCCCGCGCTGCAGCCAGGGCCGGCCTGCAGGGGCGCCTGCTGCAGCGTAAGCTGGAGCAGATCCCGAGCATCGCCATGCCAGCCATGTTGCTGCTCAAGGAAGGCCGCAGCGCCGTCCTGCTGGGCTGGGAGAACGAAGACACCGCACGCCTGTTGCTCAGCGAGAGCGATGGCGGCGAGGTGCATGTCAGCCGCGAAGCCCTGCAGAGCGATTACAGTGGTCGGGTATTCTTTGCCCAGCCGCAGCACAAGTTCGACGTCAACCACGGCAACCTCATCCCGCGGGCGAAGTCGTGGTTCCGCGATACCTTGCTGCGCAGCAAATGGCTGTATATCGACGCCATCGCCGCCAGCCTGGTGATCAACCTGATCGCCCTGGCCGCGCCACTGTTCGTGATGAACGTATATGACCGGGTGGTACCCAACCAGGCCACCTCGACCCTCTGGGTACTGGCCGTCGGCATCGCCGGCGCCTACATCTTCGACCTGATCCTCAAGGGCCTGCGCGGCTTGTGCCTGGACCTGGCCGGCAAGAAGACAGACCTGATCATTTCGGCAACGCTGTTCGAACGTATCGTCGGCATGTCGATGAAGTACCGCCCTGCCAGGGTCGGCAGCTTTGCCCAGAACATTCATGAGTTCCAGGGCCTGCGGGACTTCCTCGCTTCGCTGACCCTGACCAGCCTGATCGACCTGCCGTTCACCGTCCTTATTCTGATTGTCATCGCCATCATTGGCGGGCACCTGGTGTGGATCCCGATTATCGCCTTCCCACTGGCCCTGGGCATCGGCTACGCACTGCAACGGCCACTGATGGCGACCATGGAACGGACCATGGCCCTGGCTTCGGAGCGCCAGTCCAGCCTGATCGAGACCCTTGCCGGCCTGGATGCGGTAAAGGTCAACAACGCCGAAAGCGAACGCCAGTACATGTGGGAGCAGACCCTCGGTACCCTCAGCCGCCTGGAACTGCGGGTGAAAGTGCTGTCGAGCCTGGCGATGAACATCACCCTGCTGATCCAGCAACTGGCAGGCGTGGCAATGATCTGCGTCGGCGTATACCTGATCATCGACGGCAACCTGAGCATGGGCGGCCTGGTAGCCTGCTACATGCTCAGCGGCCGCGCCCTCGGGCCGCTGGGCCAGCTCAACGGCCTGCTCGCCCGCTATCAGCAAGCCAAGGTGACCATGGTCTCCACCGACCACATGATGGAACTACCGCAAGAGCGCAACTTCGAAGAACGCCCGCTGAGCCGCAAGGTGCTGCAGGGCAGCGTCGAGTTCCGCGGGGTCGATTTCACCTATCCGAACCAACAGAACCAGGCCCTGAAGAACATCAACCTCACCATCCGCCCCGGCGAGAAGGTGGGCATTATCGGCCGCAGTGGCTCGGGCAAGAGCTCGTTGGCCAAGCTCATCGTCGGCCTGTACGAGGCCGACAGCGGCTCGCTGCTGGTCGACGGCGTGGACATTCGCCAGATTGACGTCAGCGAACTGCGCCACAACATCGGCTACGTGCCGCAGGACATTCAGCTGCTGGCCGGTACCCTGCGCGATAACCTGGTCAGCGGGGCCCGCTACATCGAGGATGAGTTGATCCTGCAGGCTGCTGAACTGGCAGGCGTACATGAATTCGCCCGGTTGCACCCGGACGGCTACGAGCTGCAGGTGGGTGAGCGCGGGCAGAACCTGTCCGGCGGCCAGCGACAGAACGTCGCCCTGGGCCGCGCGCTGTTGCTCAACCCGCAGATCCTGCTGCTGGACGAACCGACCAGCGCCATGGACAACACCGGCGAAGAACGCCTCAAGCAGCGGCTGCAGGCGGTAGTGGAAGGCAAGACGATGCTGCTGGTCACTCACCGTGCCTCGCTGCTGTCACTGGTGGACCGACTGATCGTGATCGATCGCGGGCAGATTGTCGCCGACGGCCCGAAAGCCGCGGTCATGGATGCGCTGAAGAAGGGGCAGATCAGTGTTGCATAAGCTGGATGTAGGGCAGTTCAAGGAAGGCCTGCGGCGCTATTTCAAAGGGTCCGATTCACTGGGCGGGCAGCCGCTGCCAGAGGTCAACAAGGCCCTGATCGAGGATGCGCCGCGAGTCGTGCGGCTGACCATCTGGGGCGTGATCCTGTTCTTCGTGTTCCTGATCGTGTGGGCCAGCGTCGCGCCCATCGACGAAGTTACGCGGGGTGAAGGCAAGGCCATTCCGTCGTCCAAGGTGCAGAAGATTCAGAACCTGGAGGGGGGTATAGTCGCCGAGATCTTCGCCAAGGAAGGGCAGATCGTCGAAGTGGGCCAGCCATTGCTGCGCCTGGATGAAACCCGATTCGCCTCCAATGTGGGTGAAACCGAGGCCGACCGCCTGGCCATGGCTTTGCGCGTCGAGCGCCTGAGTGCCGAAGTGGGCGACACCCCGTTGAAGATCGATGAGGAACTGCGCAAGGCCGCGCCAAGCCAGGCAGCAAGCGAAGAGTCGCTGTACCAGAGCCGGCGCCAGCAACTGCAGGACGAGATTGGTGGCTTGCAGCAACAACTGGTCCAGCGCCAGCAGGAGCTGCGCGAGTTCAGCTCAAAGCGCGCCCAGTACGCCAACAGCCTGGAACTGTTGCGTAAAGAGATCAGCATGTCCGAGCCACTGGTGGCAACCGGCGCAATCTCGCAGGTTGAAGTGCTGCGCCTGCGTCGTGCCGAGGTGGAGAACCGCGGTCAGCTGGACTCCACAGCGCTGGCTATCCCGCGTGCCGAGGCGGCCATTCGCGAGGTGCAAAGCAAGATCGAAGAGACCCGTGGCAAATTCCGTAGCGAAGCGCTGACCCAGCTGAACGAAGCGCGCACAGAGCTGAACAAAGCCACGGCAACCAGCAAGGCGCTGGATGATCGCGTGCACCGCACCATGGTTACTTCGCCGGTACGCGGTATCGTCAAGCAACTGCTGGTGAATACCATTGGCGGGGTGATCCAGCCGGGCAGCGATATCATAGAAATCGTGCCGCTGGACGACTCACTGGTTATCGAGGCGAAGATCCTGCCCAAGGACATCGCCTTCCTGCACCCTGGTCAGGAAGCGACGGTCAAGTTCACGGCCTATGACTACACCATCTACGGTGGGCTGAAGGCCAAGCTGGAGCAGATCGGTGCCGACACCATCACCGATGAAGACAAGAAGACCACCTATTACCTGATCAAGCTGCGCACCGACCGCAGCCACCTGGGCACTGACGAGAAGCCGCTGCTGATCATTCCGGGGATGGTGGCGACGGTCGATATCATGACCGGCAAGAAGACCATCATGAGCTACCTGCTCAAGCCGATCATGAAGGCGCGTTCGGAGGCGTTGCGCGAGCGTTGACCGCCATTCCTACCGTGTTCGTTGTAGGAGCAGCCTTGTGTCGCGAAAGGGCTGCACAGCAGCCCCAGCGATTTTTGCGTCTTTGCTGAAATCCTGGGGCCGCTGTGCAGCCCTTTCGCGACACAAGGCCGCTCCTACAAGGGACCGCATACCCTCAGCGCCAGGGGGCAGGCTCACCAACCAACTGCCCCTGAATCCCGCCTACACCCATCTCCCGCAACACCAACCGCTCACCTTCCGTCTCGACCCGCTCGGCAATCAGCGGCAGGTCGATACTGTGTGCGGCACGCTGGACCGCTTCGATGAACAGCCGCTTGTGCTGCTCTTGGTCAATGTTGCGGATGTAGCTGCCATCGATCTTCAGGTATGCCAGGCCCAGGTGCGCCAGGTTGCCGATCATGCTGAAACGCCCACCAAAGCGTTGCAGCGCCAAGCCGAAGCCAAGCGCGTGCAGGCGCCGGGTGAGTTGTTCCAGAACCGCCTGCTCAGGCAACTGTTCCTCGCCAATTTCGAAAACCAGCCGCGGACCAAGCGCCGTGTTTTGGCCCAGAAGCTCGAAGACACGCTGCAGGGCCTTGGGGTCGGCCAGGGTGGCGGCGGACAGGTTCAGCGCCAACACCTGTTCATGCCCTCGAAGGTGCGCCAGCACCTTCTCCAACACCAGCACATCAAGCCGCGGCATCCAGCCGAAGCGCTCCAGCCAGGGCAGGAAGCGGCCTGCCGGCAGCGCCTCGCCCTGGCCATCCTGCAAACGCGAAATCACCTTGTGGTGCAGTACCCGTTGTACAGAAGCGCAATCTACGACTGGCTGGAAGAACAGTTCAAATTGCCCATTATTGAATGCCTGGTCCAGCCGCTCATGCCAGACATGCTGACTATCCGCAGCAACTGCGGCCACACCTTGTTCAAGGCATACCCAACCCGGTGTTGGCTGGTTCTCGGCGCGTGCCAGCGCCTCGTCGGCAAGCTTCAGCAATGCCTGTGGTGAATCACCGGGGTTGAACGGCGCCAGGCCGATACAAGCCACCGGGTCTATATCACTAGCGCCTGTTTCGTGCAGGCTGTGCAGCGTTGCTTCCAAGGCCTGGGCAAGCTGTACCGCCTCTTCATGCACCATGCCCGGCGCCAACACGGCGAACTCGCCCCCGCGGCTGCGGGAAATCAGGTCGTTGGTTTCCGGGTAGCTGGCACAGGTGCGACGCAACTGCTCACCCACAGCCTGTAGCAACTGGTCGGTACGCTGGCCGCCAAGACGGGCGTTCAACCCCGCCAGCCCCTGGACCCGCAGCAACAGCAGGTAGCCGGCGCGCGCTTCTTCCAGGTTGCTCACCCGGGTGTTCAACTGCATCTCGAAATAACGGCGGTTGGAGAGCCCGGTCAGGCTGTCCTGATAGGACTCGGCACGCAGCCGCTCGCTGCGCTCGGCCTGCTCGGTGAACAGTGCCTTGAGCTTCTCGACCATCTGGTTCATCGCCTGCACTACCCGGCGCAGCTCCGGTGTGCGCGGCAACTCAGGCAGGCTGAGGAATTCGCGGCGGGCAATGGCGTGGGACTGCTCGACCATGTAGTCCAGCGGCCGCAACTGGCGACGCAGGAGCAAGGCGCCGAGTACGGCGCTGGCCGCGCCACACAGCAGCAGCCAACCCAGGCTGCCCAGGGCGCTTTGCCAGAGCTTGGCAATGGCGAACATCGGGTGGCTGATCACCTCAACACGCGCAGCCTGCTGCCAGCCACGGCTGACGATGGCGTCGCCGCCGGCAGCTTCCAGGCCGATCAGGCCCACGAACCAGCGCGGTACACCGCCGGGGTCCGGCTCGGCGTGGCGCTCTACCAGCACAGCATTGGAACCTAGGTCGACAACCTTGATACTTGAGTAATAACCACTGTCAAAGATCGAACTGACCATCAGCTCGACCATCGCCGGGTCATCGATATTCGGCGTCAGCGACAGCGCCAGCGCTGTCGCCGCATCCTGGGCGTGCGAGCGCAACTGGTTGACGTACTGGCTGCGCGAGCTTTCCAGGCTGACCATGAAACTGCCACTGAAGGCGACCACCAGGAAGAGGCAAATGGCCAACAGCAATTGTTTGAACAGTGACATCTGTGCTCCTTCAGTAAACCGGCTCGGCCGGGAACCCTTCGGCCTGCATTTTCTTCAGCAAATCCTGCCAGCGTGACAGCCGCTTGGTATCGCCGACCTTCTTGTTGCCTGCGGCGCCCGTCAGCCACAAACCCTCACCATTGAAGGCGTACACCGGCAGCAGGTCGGTACGCTGGCTGGCCGGCTTGATGGCATCCATTAGGCTGTCGAGTACCAATGGTTGAGCCTGTGGGCTTGAATAATAGGTCAGGACCATGTGCGCCCGGTTCTGCCGCAGCGCCTTTACGTAGGTAATGCGCAGCTTTTCACTGGGAATACCCATGCGCCGCAGGCTGAAATACTTGGCGATGGCGTAGTCCTCGCAGTCCCCTGCACCCTTGATCAGCGCCTGCACCGGCGTGGCCCAATAGTCGACCTCGTGCCACAGGTCGATGTCCTCTACATAGCGCAATTGCTGGTTGAAGAAGCGGTTGACCACCTGCAATCGCTCAAGCTCCGTACCCTGCTTCTGCGTAGCCATCAGGCTCTGCCAGGCATCGATACGGCCCTGCCCGGCGCCCAAGGGGCCATACAGGGCCTGCGACTTGCGGCTGATCTGGGAAAAGTCCCAATCC
This sequence comes from Pseudomonas asiatica, assembly GCF_009932335.1. Classification (NCBI taxonomy): domain Bacteria; kingdom Pseudomonadati; phylum Pseudomonadota; class Gammaproteobacteria; order Pseudomonadales; family Pseudomonadaceae; genus Pseudomonas; species Pseudomonas asiatica. Next base: position 7,133 of record NZ_BLJF01000002.1, on the reverse strand, counting down.
GCGTACAGCCCGCCCAGCAGCAGGCTGCCCAGCAGCGCAGCAAGGCCGACACGTTGCACAACGGTTTTGAGCATCCAGGATATCGCCACTGCCAAGCCCTGTTCAGGCCAGTCGAAAGCAGCGATGGTGCGGCCTGCAACGGCAAAAGACAATGGCATCCTGCAATCATGCACCCGCCGGTCAGTCGACCTACACTTTCTGGTTATAACCTTGTGTGGGCCGCTTCCTTTGCCCTTCGACTTCATCCACCATAGCCGCGCTTTTGGGGGCGCCTGCTCCATTAGGTGTACAGGTTTGACACCCCCAAGAGCTGTTACTAGCTTCATTGGATCCAACTTTAGTCATCGTTGAGGCAGACGTCGCGTGGCCGAGAAAATCAAATTGAGCAATGTGCTGGCCAGCGAGCAGCTGTTGCCGCACCAGGCCCGTGGCGTGATCGAAGAACGCCTGCGTAGTGCCATTCTTGATGGCCGTTTGCCCCCTGGTACTGCCATCCGCCAACAAGAGCTCGCTACCTTGTTCGGTGTAAGCCGCATGCCCGTTCGCGAAGCCCTGCGCCAGCTGGAAGCGCAATCACTGCTGAAAGTGGAAATGCACAAGGGGGCGGTTGTTGCGCCGCTGATCGGCGAGGATGCGGTGGACACCTATGCCCTGCGCGTGCTGCTTGAGACCGAGGCACTGCGCCAGTCCATTCCGCTGCTCGATGCCAACGACATCGCCAGTGCCCGCGGGTATATCCAGCAACTGGAAAACGAAACCCGTCACGCCGAAATCGGCCGCCTCAATCGCCTGTTCCACATGTCGCTGTACAGCAAGGCGCCGAACAAGAAGCTGCTGCGCCTGATCGAGGACGAATTGAACGAGGAAGAGCGCTTCCTGCGGTTTCATCTTTCGTCCATGGGCCTGGGCAAGCTCACCCAGGACGATCACAACGCACTGGCGGATGCGGCTGGCGACAAGCTGGTGGATGAAGCAGTAACGGTGCTGGAACGGCACCTGAATAACGCATCGCGGGTAATCCGCAAGTACCTGGATACACAACGGAGCCGCTAGCGAGCAGTGACTGCATCAAGGTGCGGTCGAATAGGTTGCAAATTGATCTGCCCTTGTCAACAATGAGACTAATTATCATTCATGTCCATTGGTGGCAGCGCCCTCCCATGCCCAGCAACGATTCCGTGCAAACGCTCTACAGTGACCACCACGGTTGGTTGCATGCCTGGCTACGCAGCAAGCTGGGCAACGCCGCCGATGCCGCAGACCTGGCTCAGGACACCTTCGTACGCCTGTTGCAACGTCGCGAACATCTGCAACTGAACACACCCCGGGCTTTCCTGAGAACGGTTGCGCGTGGGCTCGTGATCGACCACTGGCGGCGCGAGGAACTGCACAGGGCCTATCTCGAAGCACTGGCACAGTTGCCGGAAGCGCAGGCCCCTTCGGCCGAAACCCGTGAGCTGCTGCTGGAATTGCTGGAGCGCATCGCGCGCATGCTCGAAGGCCTCAAGCCCAAAGTACGTCGTGCATTCCTGCTTGCCCAATGCGAGGGGCTGAAGCACCAGGCGATCGCCGACCAGATGGGGATCTCGGTGCGTACCGTGGAGCGCTATATCGCCGACGCGCTCTACCATTGCTACTTGCTGCGCTACGCCGACGAGTGTTGACGTAATGACCGCTTCACAGCCCGGCGCAACAGCAGTCAAGCAGGCCATCCAGTTGATGCTGAGGCTGCGCGAGAGCGGGCATGCCCCTGCCCTGCAACAAGAGTGCAGGCAATGGCGCACTGCCCACCACGAACACGAGCAGGCTTGGCAACGAGTAATTCACCTGCATCAGGACCTCGACCTGCGTGCCATACCCGGTGCCGGGCTGGCTTTGCAAACCCTGGAGACCAGCCAGCGCCGCCTGCATCGTCGGCAGGCGCTGAAACTGCTTGGCGGCGTTGCCATGGTAGGGACGGCGGCATGGCTGGGAAAAGACCTCGATGCGGTCAACGCCTGGACATCAGACTACGCCACCGGCACGGGCGAACGACGCAGCTTTGCGCTTCCCGATGGCTCGCAGATGCAACTCAACACCCGCAGTACCGTCGACCTGGCCTTCAATGACCAGCAGCGCCTGGTCCGCCTGAAGCAGGGGGAATTGATGATTGCCTGCAACCCGCAGCGTTCCTTGCTTGTAGAAACTCGTGACGCGTTACTGGAAGGGTTCGAAGGACGCTTTGTGGCACGTCAGGACAGCGACTGCACGCAGGTCAGTGTCAGCCATGGCAGGGTGGCGATACACCGGCCTGACAATGGCCAGCTGCAATGGATCGAAAGCGGCCAGAACTGGCGCCTGGATGCGCTAGGCACACACCAGCTCGAACAGGTGGACATGGATGCGATGGCCTGGACAGAAGGCCTGATCGTCACCCGGGACATGCGCCTGTTCGACTTCCTTGCGCAGGTCAGCCGTTATCGCCATGGTTACCTGGGCTGTAGCGACGACATTGCCGATTTGCGCCTGTCGGGTGTATTTCGCCTCGAAGACCCGGAGCAACTGCTACAGCTGATACCACGGACGCTACCCGTACGGCTTCGCCAACGTACACGCTGGTGGGTGCGCGTGGAGGGGCTGGCCTGAACTGACGGCGGCTTTTGCGTTCAGGGCTGCTATGCAGCCCATCGCCGGCAAGCCAGCTCCCACAGAGATCGCAAAAGGCCTGAGGGCTATGCAATACCTGTGGGAGCTGGCTTGCCGGCGATGGGGCGCGTGGCGGCCCCAATAACTTTTTTGACGGGTTTTGAATGTCGGTCCGGCTAGGACAGTAAGCGACACCTCCTGCCCTCTCACTTCAACGGACCCCTCATGCCTACCGCTCCCGCGCATATGCGCACATTTAACGCGAATGATTTTCGACCTGTCTTGCACTCAGTATATTTACGCAATGCAGTCCGGGCTGCCCTGTTTGGCACCTCCTTGGGCCTGACAGCCGTCACACCACTGTCCATAGCAGCAGAAACGGCCCAGGTAAGCCACCACTACGCGATCCCGGCCGGCCAGTTGGATGATGTGCTCAACCAGTTCGCCCGCCAGGCTGGCATCACCCTGTCGAGCACACCCCAGCTCACCCAAGGCTTGCAGTCGAATGGTCTGCAGGGGCAGTACTCTACCGATCAGGCACTGCGCCAGTTGCTAAATGGCAGCGGCCTGGGAGCCGTTAACCAGAACGGCCGCAGCTACGTGCTGCAGGTACAACCCCAAGGCGCTGCATTGTCATTGCCAGACACCGATGTCCGTAGCTTCACACTTGGCAATGCATTGGGCAGCATGGAGGGTTACAACGCTACCCACAGCCAGGTGGCGACCAAGACCAGCATGCCGCTGGTAGAGACATCACAATCGGTCTCGGTGGTTACCCGACAGCAGATGGACGACCAAGGCTCACAAACGGTTGCCCAAGCCATGCGCTACACACCTGGGGTACTGACCAACCCCTACGGGGCGACCCATCGTTATGACTATGTGGCCATGCGTGGCTTCAACGACGGCTCGGTAGACAACATCTACGTCGACGGGCTCAAGTCGATGGGAGACAACGGCACCTACAGCACCATGCAGGTGGACCCGTACTTCCTGGAGCGCATCGATATCCTCAAGGGACCGTCTTCGGTACTGTATGGCCGTAGCTCGCCAGGAGGCCTGGTGGCACTGACCACCAAGAAGCCGCTGTTCACCCCCTACCATCAAGTCCAGGCCACCCTCGGTACCCAAGGCCAGCGCGGCATGGGTTTCGATTTCAGCGGCCCCGTGGATGACGACAAGCGTATCGCTTATCGCCTGACAGGCCTGGCGGATGCTTCCGACACGCAGTTCGACCACAACAAGGAAGAACGCTATGCCATCGCGCCGGCCGTCAGCATCGACTTCAGCGAAGACACTTCGCTGACCCTGCAGGCCTACCTGCAACATGACCCCAACGGCGGCTATCACGGCGGTAACCCCGCAGATGGCATGCTGCACAAGCGCAACGGCTTGCGCCTTTCGGACCATTTCTTCGAAGGCGAGCCGGGTATCGACAACTACGAGCGTACCCAACAGTCCTTCAGCTATCAGTTCGAGCATCGCTTCAACGATGTGTTCACGGCACGCCAGAACTTCCGCTATCAGGATTCCGACGTGTCGATGGACCAGGTGTATTCCGCCGGCTGGGCGGATGCCGACAGCAATATCCTCAACTGCGCCTATACCGGCGGCGACGAACGCCTGCATTCGTACATCATCGACAACATGCTGCAGGCGGAATTCTTCACCGGGGCCGCCAAACACACCTTGCTGCTGGGCACCGACTACCAGCGACGCAAGGCTGACGTGGCCTGGCGTTATGGCACAGTCGATCCGCTGGATGCAGGCAACCCGCAGTACGGCAACGGCAACCTTCAGGTGCTGGGCGAGAACCGCTACCAGCGGCGCTTGCAGCAAACGGGCGTTTACCTGCAGGACCTGGTGGAGCTGGACCAATGGCGCTTCTCGTTGGGGCTGCGCCAGGACTGGGTGAAGGTGTCCGAGGAAAATCGCGACAGCAACACAAAGGTCAGTGACCAGCGCTCCAGGTTCACTACCCGCGCAGGGGTGCTCTACCTGTTCGAGAACGGCATTGCGCCCTATTTCAGCTACTCGGAGTCGTTCAACCCCAATACCGTGTCCGACCAGGAAGGACGCCCTCTGGCACCGACCGAAGGCACTCAATGGGAGGCTGGCATCAAGTATCAGCCGCCGGGTAGCGACAATCTGTTCACCGCATCGGTGTTCCGCATCGAGCAAGAGAACCTGGCCTCGAAGCAGCCTGACGAGGACTTCTATCGCCCTGTAGGGCAAGTTCGCTCACAAGGGCTTGAACTGGAGGCCCATGTGCAACTGACCGACAGCTTGAAGCTGCTGGGCGGCTATACCTTTACCGATATCGAGTACGCAAAGTCGATGCCCAGCCTGGTGTCCGGCAATCTGGATAACAAGGGCAATTCGCCAACCCAGGCACCGAAACAGATGTTCTCGCTTTGGGCTGACTACAACTTCCACCAGGGGGCCCTGGATGGCATGCGCTTGGGTGGTGGGGTGCGGTATGTGGGGTACAGCTGGGTGGATGCGGAAAACAGTATGAAGGTGCCCTCCTATACCCTGTTCGACGCCTCGATCGGCTATGACCTGGGCAAGGTCGGGCTGCGGGGGATGGATGTGCGCTTGAACGCCAACAACCTTACCAATGAAAGCTACATCACTTCGTGTGCCAGCTTGAACTACTGCTACATGGGTGAAGAGCGCAATGTCAGTGCCACGGTCAGCTATCAGTTCTGAGCTGATTGCGACGCACACAAGCCCTGGGGTCTTTGGGCCCTGAAAGACAAAGCCCCTGTCTGCATCGCAGACAGGGGCTTTGGATTTGAATCTTGACGATGTCCTACTCTCACATGGGGAAGCCCCACACTACCATCGGCGATGCATCGTTTCACTGCTGAGTTCGGGATGGGATCAGGTGGTTCCAATGCTCTATGGTCGTCAAGAAATTCTGTGTGCTGGCCCGTCCCTCGGACGTACCTGCGAATCTCTGTAGTTCCTACTTAAAGACAAAACCCCTACCTGCATGTGCAGATAGGGGTTTTGCGAAATGAATCTTGACGATGACCTACTCTCACATGGGGAAACCCCACACTACCATCGGCGATGCATCGTTTCACTGCTGAGTTCGGGATGGGATCAGGTGGTTCCAATGCTCTATGGTCGTCAAGAAATTCTGTTGCCAGAATGTCCAGATGGACAGCCCAGCGAATTCGGATATGCGATATTTGTGATGTTGCGAACTTTCGGTTGTTTCGTCTTCACCACCGCAATCTGCGCTAGCAAATTGCTTGGGTGTTATATGGTCAAGCCTCACGGGCAATTAGTATTAGTTAGCTCAACGCCTCACAGCGCTTACACACCCAACCTATCAACGTCGTAGTCTTCGACGGCCCTTTAGGGGATTCAAGATCCCAGTGAGATCTCATCTTGAGGCAAGTTTCCCGCTTAGATGCTTTCAGCGGTTATCTCTTCCGAACATAGCTACCCGGCAATGCCACTGGCGTGACAACCGGAACACCAGAGGTTCGTCCACTCCGGTCCTCTCGTACTAGGAGCAGCCCCTCTCAAATCTCAAACGTCCACGGCAGATAGGGACCGAACTGTCTCACGACGTTCTAAACCCAGCTCGCGTACCACTTTAAATGGCGAACAGCCATACCCTTGGGACCGGCTTCAGCCCCAGGATGTGATGAGCCGACATCGAGGTGCCAAACACCGCCGTCGATATGAACTCTTGGGCGGTATCAGCCTGTTATCCCCGGAGTACCTTTTATCCGTTGAGCGATGGCCCTTCCATACAGAACCACCGGATCACTAAGACCTACTTTCGTACCTGCTCGACGTGTTTGTCTCGCAGTCAAGCGCGCTTTTGCCTTTATACTCTACGACCGATTTCCGACCGGTCTGAGCGCACCTTCGTACTCCTCCGTTACTCTTTGGGAGGAGACCGCCCCAGTCAAACTACCCACCATACACTGTCCTCGATCCGGATAACGGACCTGAGTTAGAACCTCAAAGTTGCCAGGGTGGTATTTCAAGGATGGCTCCATGAGAACTGGCGTCCCCACTTCAAAGCCTCCCACCTATCCTACACAAGCAAATTCAAAGTCCAGTGCAAAGCTATAGTAAAGGTTCACGGGGTCTTTCCGTCTAGCCGCGGATACACTGCATCTTCACAGCGATTTCAATTTCACTGAGTCTCGGGTGGAGACAGCGCCGCCATCGTTACGCCATTCGTGCAGGTCGGAACTTACCCGACAAGGAATTTCGCTACCTTAGGACCGTTATAGTTACGGCCGCCGTTTACCGGGGCTTCGATCAAGAGCTTCGCTTGCGCTAACCCCATCAATTAACCTTCCGGCACCGGGCAGGCGTCACACCCTATACGTCCACTTTCGTGTTTGCAGAGTGCTGTGTTTTTAATAAACAGTCGCAGCGGCCTGGTATCTTCGACCGGCATGGGCTTACGGAGCAAGTCCTTCACCCTCGCCGGCGCACCTTCTCCCGAAGTTACGGTGCCATTTTGCCTAGTT